>NZ_CP065410.1:3695000-4310833 GCF_020544405.1 Pseudomonas sp. IAC-BECa141
AGCATCTATCACGGCTTTAAACCCTTTAAATACAGTCACTTGTAAAAACAGAGAGCGATAAAACCGGAAGAATTATTTCATCATCGACAGTATCAATCGGCCGGTCATTAAGAGTGATTGGACGTTGTCTCAAGTTGCTCATAACCTGCACCGACCCAATTCCTTCAATAGCGGATTTCACCCAAGCGAGGCTGTCATGTCAGAGCGCGTCTTGATCGATGGTTACAACCGCCGCGTCGACTACCTGCGCATGTCCGTCACCGACCGCTGCGACTTTCGCTGCGTGTACTGCATGGCTGAAGACATGCAATTTCTGCCGCGCCAACGGGTGCTGACGCTGGAGGAGATCTATCAACTGGCGCAGAGCTTTGTCACGTTGGGCACCCGCAAGATTCGCCTGACCGGGGGCGAGCCGCTGATTCGTCCCGGCGTCGTCGGTTTGTGCAAGCAGATCGCCGCCCTGCCCGGCCTGCGCGAACTGTGCCTGACCACCAACGGTTCGCAGCTCGGCAAACTCGCCAGTCCGCTGTTCGACGCCGGGGTCAAACGCCTCAACGTCAGCCTCGACAGCCTCGATGCCGAACGCTTCAAGCAGATGACCCGAACCGGCGACCTGGCCCAGGTGATCGACGGCATCGACGCCGCGCGCGCCGCCGGTTTTACCCGCACTAAACTCAACTGCGTGGTGATGCAGGGCCGTAACGATCACGAGATCAACGACCTGGTGCAGTTCGCCATCGAGCGGGATCTGGACATTTCCTTCATCGAGGAAATGCCGCTGGGCATCATCAGCGAACACAGCCGTGCCGAGTCGTTCTTTTCCAGCAGCCAGGTGCGTGAAAAGATCGCCGAGCGTTACACCCTGATCGACTCCGCCGAGTCGACCCAGGGCCCGTCGCGCTACTGGCGGCTGGCCGAAGCGCCGCACATCCGGCTGGGGTTCATCTCGCCCCACAGCCACAACTTCTGCGGCACTTGCAACCGGGTGCGGCTGACCGTCGAGGGGCGTTTGCTACTGTGTCTGGGGAACGAGCATTCGGTGGATCTGAAAGCGGTGCTGCGGGCTCATCCGGGTCAACCGCAACGGCTGGAGAAAGCCATCATCGAAGCGATGAAGCTCAAACCTTACCGGCACAACTTTGAAGTGAACGACGACGTGCAAGTGGTGCGTTTCATGAACATGACCGGCGGCTGATCCGCCACGTTTTCAAGGCAGAGAGCCGCATGATCATCCGACCCAAGGTCAATCAATTCGCCATTCTCTTCACCCTCAAAGGCTCGATCGCCAAGCGCATCGCCCTGCGCACCCTGATGGTCACGCTGCTGGCGTCGGGCATCGTGCTGGTGGAAATGCTCCACCCGAGCAACTTCACCAAGGTCAACGCCACGCCATTTACCTTGCTCGGTCTGTCGCTGTCGATCTTCATGAACTTTCGCAACAACGCCTGTTACGACCGCTGGTACGAAGCGCGCAAGGCCTGGGGCGAAGTGATCGTGCATGTGCGCTCGGTGATTCGCGAAACCCATGTGATCCGCGAGTCGGCGCAACGCCGCTTGCTGTTGCTCAACCTCTGCGGTTTTGCCCACGCCTTGAATGCTCGGCTGCGCCGGGAAAACGAAGCTGCCGCCAGTGCCGAATGGATCACGCCGCAACACGATGCGCAGGTGCCGGACTACAGCGGACGCATCCTGCAAACCGTCGGCCAGCAATGTTCCGATTTGCATCAAACAGGCGATCTCAGCGAATGGCGCTACATGCTGCTGGCCAATCACCTGACCAGCCTGACCCAGGCGCAGGCGGTGTGCGAGCGGATCAAGAACACGCCGCTGCCCTTCCCCTACACCTTGCTGCTGCACCGCACGATTTACCTGTTCTGCATCCTGCTACCGTTCGCCATGGCCGAACCACTGGGCTGGCTGACGCCGCTGTTTACGGCGATTGTCAGCTACACCTTCTTCGGCCTGGATGCGATTGCCGATGAGCTGGAAGACCCGTTCGGCCGGGATGAAAACGATTTGCCGACCGATGCACTGGTGCGCAGCATCGAGCGCGATATTCTGGCGGAACTCGGCGTCGAGCCTTTGCCGCCAGCGCTGAAGCCCGTCGACTACGTACTCAGCTGACGGAACTCCGATCCTGTGGGATTGAGGGTGTTCAAAGGGCCTTTGGTTAATCCAGATGCGCCCAGGTCATGCGGAACGACGCGCCACCCCACGGTGAATCGCCGACCTCGACCTGCCCGCCATGGGATTGCGACACTCGCCGCACCAGCGCCAGACCAAGGCCGAAGCCGCCCGTGCGGCGGTCGCGACTGGCGTCCAGGCGCGAGAACGGTTCGAAGATTTTCTCCCGACCTGCCAGCGGCACGCCCGGTCCGTCGTCATTGACCTGCACTTCGTATTGATCGCCGACGCGCACCAGCGACACCTCGACCCGCTGCTCGGCATAACGAATGGCGTTGCGCAGCAGATTGATCACCGCCCGCGCCATGAAGCGCGGTTCGATCCGCACTTCATCAACCCGGCAATCAACGATCAACAGCTGAACCCCGGCCGCCTCGGCTTCCAGCGCCACACTGCCGACCACGCTGTCGAGCCAGTTGGCCGCTTGAATATTCTCGCGGGTGATTACCGTCGCTCCGCGTTCGAGGCTGGCGTAGGTCAGCAGTTCGGAGACCATTTCCTCCAGCTCGCCAAGGTCGGCGTACATGTCGGCGATCAGTTCGCGGTTCTGGCTGGCGTCCGGTTGCTGCTTGAGCTGATCGAGTTCGAACGACAACCGGGCAATCGGCGTGCGCAGTTCGTGGGAGACCGCGTTGGTCAGTTCGCGCTGATTGGCTATCAAGCCTTCGATACGCGCCGCCATCAGGTTGAAGTGGCCGGCCAGGTCGCGGATGTTCGAGCGTTTGGACAGCTGGATCCGTACCGAGAGGTCGTTGTCGCCGAAGCGCTCGGCGGCCAGTCGCAGTTTTTCCAGATCGCGCCAGTGCGGACGCACCCAGAAGTACAAAACGATACCGAGCAGCACCGCCAGCATCATGTAGGCCCCGGCAATGTAGAACGGCATCAGGCTCGGCTCGGGCGGCAATTTGATGCTGAGCAGCTGTGAACCACCGTCGATGTTGCTGATGAACTGGGTGTAATCGTCGCGAATCACCAACAGATCCTTGGCCAGCTCGGCTTTTTCCTGATCGTTGAGGTTCAACTGGTCAGCCTCGACCAGACTCAACGTCAGCCCATAGTGTGGCCGCAATGCCTCCAGTTGCGCCTCGCGCGCAACACCCTGCTGGTCGCGCATGTGTTCGACCAGCGACCATGCCTGACCGCGTACCGCCTCGCGGTTGTAGGCCTGCATCTGGTTGTCGAGCAATGCGTTGAAGGTGTGCTCGACGGTTTGCAGCGCCGCCACCAGCCCGACGGTCATCACCAGAAACAGCCCGAGAAATAACCGCAGCATCTACAACTCCCACGCGAACGGATTGAACAGATAACCCTTGCCCCACACGGTCTTGATGCACACCGGCTCACGCGGGTTGTCCTTGAGTTTGTTGCGCAACTTGCTGATGTACACGTCGACGCTGCGATTGAGGCCATCGAAGGCGATGCCGCGCATGCGGTTGAGAATGTCATCGCGTGACAGGATGTTGCCGGCGGCACTGGCCAGCAGCCACAGCAGTTCGAATTCCATGGTGGTCAGTTCGATCGGCTCGCCCGCCAGACGCACTTCACGGCAACTGCGGTCGATGATCAGGTTGCCGAACTCCAGCGAGCTGACCACACCGCTTTCCGGTACTTGCCGGCGTTGCAGGGCCCGCAGGCGTGCGAGCAGAACAGGCGGTTTGATCGGTTTGATCACATAGTCATCGGCGCCAGACTCCAGGCCCAGAATATGGTCGACGTCATCTTCCTTGGCGGTCAGGATGACGATCGGCGTGTCCGACACGCTGCGGATTTCCCGGCACACGTGCAGTCCACTCTGCCCCGGCAGCATCAGGTCGAGCACCACGACTTTGGGCCTGAATTCAAGAAACGCGGCCACGGCCAGATCGCCGCGATGCACCGTGCGCACATCAAAGCCGTGTTGTTCGAGAAAGTGGGCGATCAGTGCGGCCAGCCGCTCATCGTCTTCCACCAGCAGGACTCTGCCAAAACCCAGGTTATCCATAACGACCGCCGCCAACCGCTTTGTGAAGTGGGCGACATTATGCGGGCATTCAATGGCGAGTCGTTTACGCCAGGCAGCAAAAACCGGCCTCTGGGGCCGGTTTTCGTTGATGTTTCATACTCTTAAGAGTTTTTAACAATTCATGCCGCGACGGGTACGCCGCTGTGGAAACGGAATTCTTCGTCCGGGGACTCGATCAGATCCTGCTCGGCGGCGCGGACTTTTTCGATCACTTGAGCGATGTCCCCGGCGTCGCCGTACTGGTAGGCCAGTTTCAGGTAACCCTGGAAATGCCGGGCCTCGCTTTTCAGCAGGCCGAAGTAGAACTTGCCGAGTTCTTCGTCCAGATGCGGCACCAGCGCTTCGAAACGCTCGCAACTGCGCGCTTCGATGAAGGCGCCGACCACCAGGGTGTCGACCAGTTTGACCGGTTCGTGGCTGCGCACCACTTTGCGCAGGCTGGAAGCATAACGGCCGGCATGCAGCTGACGCAGTTCGATCTTGCGCCGCTTCATGATGCGCATCACCTGCTCGTGGTGCACCAGCTCTTCCCGGGCCAGACGCGACATCATGTTGATCAGATCGACATGGGAATGGTACTTGGCGATCAGGCTCAACGCGGTGCTGGCGGCCTTGAACTCGCAGTTCTTGTGGTCGATCAGCAGGGTTTCCTGATCGGCCAGCGCGGCCTGGACCCAGGCGTCAGGCGTGCGGCAACCAAGGAATTCGTGGATTTCGGGAAGGATCATGGGGCTCACGGTCAAAAGGTGTTCGAGCGAAGGGCGCCGATTATACCGGCCTGCCCGCAGACCACCAGCGGCCTGCGTTGATATGCATCAAGTCGCAGACGGATGCGCAGCAACTATAGTTGTGCAACGCCGTGCCTTTTCATTGCTGGAGACTCACTCATGCAAGCCATTCGCAGCATTCTGGTGGTCATCGAACCCGAACACGCGGAAAGCCTGGCGCTCAAGCGCGCCAAGCTGATCGCCGGGGTGACCCAGGCCCATCTGCACCTGCTGGTCTGCGACAAGAAGCACGATCACGCCGGCATGCTCAGCGTGCTCAAGGCCGCGCTGTTGGCGGATGGCTACAGCGTCACCACCGAGCAGGCGTGGAACGAGAGCCTGCACGAAACCATCATCGACGTACAGCAGGCCGAAGGCTGCGGGCTGGTGATCAAACAGCACTTCCCCGACAGTCCGCTGAAAAAGGCCCTGCTGACCCCGGCAGACTGGAAACTCCTGCGCCACTGCCCGACTCCGGTGCTGCTGGTGAAAACCTCCGCCTCCTGGAAAGACCGAGTGATTCTGGCCGCTGTCGATGTAGGCAATGCCGATGGCGAACACCGCCACCTGCACACCACCATCATCGACCACGGTTATGACATCGCCAGTCTGGCCAAAGGGCATCTGCACGTGATTACCGCCCATCCGTCACCGATGCTGTCGGCGGCCGACCCGACCTTCCAGCTCAAGGAAAGCATCGAGGCGCGCTATCGCGAGCAATGCCGGGCGTTTCAGGCTGAATTCGACATTGATGACGCTCACCTGCACGTCGAGGAAGGACCGGCGGATGTGCTGATTCCGTTCATGGCGCACAAGCTGCAGGCGGCGGTGACCGTGATTGGCACCGTGGCGCGCAGCGGGGTATCCGGGGCGTTGATCGGCAACACGGCCGAACAGGTGCTGGATCAGCTGGAGAGTGATGTACTGGTGCTCAAGCCGCAGGAGGTTGAAGACCATTTGGTCGAGTTGGCGGTCAAGCATTAAGGCCTTCGGTGCCTGAACCGGCCCCTTCGCGAGCAAGTCGAATCGTCGCACCGTCGCTCCCGCAGTGGTTTTGTGAACGACATTAATCCAATGTGGGAGCAGCTTGCTCGCGAAGCTTTTGAACTTCAGTCGCCGAGGGCGTCCTTGAGGAAACCGGGCGCGATGTAGCGCTGATAGTGCGCTTCCGACAGCAGGAAAAATTCCCGATCAATGGCATCGCGCAGTTCCGGCAGGTTCCAGTCGCGAAACTCCGGCAGCAATACCATCCCGTAGGCTTCCAGATTAATGATCACCCGCGCGCCCCGGGCGATCAGTTGATAAGCCCAGCAATATTCCGACTGATGCGGCACGAAGCGGATCTTGCGCTGTTCCAGCTGATGGCGCAGGCGCGCCGGATCGAAGACCTCGACCTTGCTGGCCATCACTTGTGACAGCAATTGCTCGAGACGCAGCCAGACCGCGCGCTTTTCTTCCTCGTTGTAACCGTTCCAGTGGATCACTTCGTGGTGGAAACGCTTGCAGCCACGGCACACCAGATCACCGTAAACGGTAGAGCAGAGGCCGACGCAGGGGGTCTTGATGGTCTGATTGGGCATAAATGGGCAAAACACTTGAAACGCGGAACAGGTCGGCATGTTAGCCCTTTGTCCGCCATTCATCACCCCTCAAACGTCAGGGGCAAGCGCTGGATCGGGGTTTGGCCCGATGGCGCACAACGCCACCAAAGTCCAATAGAGCGCGACTTACCTTTAAATTTTTTTTGCCGTAGAATCAGCCAGCCTTTTTAGGCGCCAATGTCCGTTAGAAGCTGTTTTCAAAGCGTCACGAGCACAGTCGTTCCTTCAGAGCGGTGTTGGCGTAAGGTTTTTCCAGCGGGGAAAAGCCGTACGCCAACCCTCATCAGCTCCCCGTTCTGCAGGCGTAAAACTTTGAAAGCAGCTTCTGTAAGGAATTGCCGGTAATTCTGGCCGAACGACCCACAACGTCGTGAGGAGCATGAGTACGGCAATTTCGGGATGAGCGTCCCGGACACCCATTTGGGACCACTGATGAGGGTAATAACTGTGCTTGAAGCCTACCGCAAACATATCGAAGAGCGTGCAGCCCTGGGTATCGTTCCCCAGCCGCTTAACGCCGAACAAACTGCAGGCCTGGTCGAGCTGCTGAAGAATCCTCCGGCTGGCGAAGAAGCTTTCCTCGTTGACCTGATCACCAATCGCGTACCACCAGGAGTGGACGAAGCCGCCTACGTCAAGGCCGGTTTCCTCTCCGCACTGGCCAAGGGCGAAGTCTCCTCCCCTCTGCTGGACAAAAAGCGCGCTGTAGAACTGCTCGGCACCATGCAGGGCGGCTACAACATCGTGACTCTGGTTGAACTGCTGGACAACGCCGAACTGGCGCCAGTGGCCGCCCAAGAACTCAAGCACACCCTGCTGATGTTCGATGCCTTCCACGACGTGGCTGAAAAAGCCAAGAACGGCAACGTTCACGCCAAGGCCGTGCTGCAATCCTGGGCTGACGGCGAGTGGTTCAAGAAGCGCCCTGTGCTGGCCGACAAGATCAGCCTGCGCGTCTTCAAGGTGACCGGCGAAACCAACACCGACGACCTGTCCCCTGCTCCTGACGCCTGGTCGCGTCCAGACATCCCGCTGCACGCTCTGGCCATGCTGAAAATGGCCCGTGACGGCATCGTTCCGGACGAGCAAGGCAAGACCGGCCCGATGAAGCAGATCGAAGAAATGCGCGGCCAGGGCTTCCCTATCGCCTACGTCGGTGACGTGGTCGGTACCGGTTCCTCGCGTAAATCGGCGACCAACTCGGTTCTGTGGTTCTTCGGCGACGACATCCCTTACGTGCCGAACAAGCGCGCTGGCGGTTTCTGCTTCGGCAGCAAAATCGCTCCGATCTTCTACAACACCATGGAAGATGCCGGCGCACTGCCAATCGAGTTCGACGTGTCGAACATGAACATGGGCGACGTGATCGACCTGTACCCGCACGCTGGCAAAGTCTGCAAGCACGGTACCGACGAAGTCATCACCACCTTCGAAATGAAGACCCCGGTCCTGCTGGACGAAGTCCGCGCCGGCGGCCGTATCCCGCTGATCATCGGTCGTGGCCTGACCGAGAAGGCTCGCGCCGAGCTGGGTCTGCCAGCGTTCGACCTGTTCAAGAAACCTGAAGCACCGGCCGAAAGCACCAAGGGTTACACCCTGGCGCAGAAAATGGTCGGCAAGGCCTGCGGTCTGGCAGAAGGCAAAGGCATCCGTCCTGGCACCTACTGCGAACCGAAGATGACCACCGTAGGTTCTCAGGACACCACAGGTCCGATGACCCGTGACGAACTGAAAGACCTGGCGTGCCTGGGCTTCTCCGCTGATCTGGTGATGCAGTCCTTCTGCCACACCGCGGCTTATCCAAAGCCGATCGACGTGACCACCCACCACACCCTGCCTGACTTCATCATGACCCGCGGCGGTGTTTCCCTGCGTCCGGGCGACGGCATCATCCACTCGTGGCTGAACCGCATGCTGCTGCCGGACACCGTAGGTACCGGTGGTGACTCGCACACCCGTTTCCCGATGGGCATCTCGTTCCCGGCCGGTTCCGGTCTGGTCGCGTTCGCCGCCGCCACCGGCGTCATGCCGCTGGACATGCCGGAATCGATCCTGGTGCGTTTCAAAGGCAAAATGAAACCTGGCATCACCCTGCGTGACCTGGTTCATGCCATTCCTTACTTCGCCATCCAGAACGGTCTGCTGACCGTCGAGAAGAAAGGCAAGAAAAACGCCTTCTCCGGCCGCATCCTGGAAATCGAAGGCCTGGAAGGTCTGACCCTGGAGCAGGCGTTCGAACTGTCCGACGCCTCGGCCGAACGTTCGGCTGCCGGTTGCACCATCAAGCTGTCGAAAGAGTCGATCACCGAGTACCTGCAGTCCAACGTCACCCTGCTGCGCTGGATGATCGGCGAAGGCTACGGCGATGCGCGTACCCTGGAACGTCGTGCTCAAGCGATGGAAGCCTGGATCGCCAACCCGCAACTGATGGAAGCCGATGCCGACGCCGAATACGCCGAAGTCATCGAAATCGATCTGGCCGACATCAACGAGCCTGTACTGTGCGCGCCGAACGACCCGGACGACGCCCGTCTGCTGTCCAGCGTTGCTGGCGAGAAGATCGACGAAGTGTTCATCGGTTCGTGCATGACCAACATCGGTCACTTCCGCGCTGCCGGCAAGCTGCTGGATCAGGTCAAGGGTCAGCTGCCAACCCGTCTGTGGCTGTCGCCGCCGACCAAGATGGACGCTCACCAGCTGACCGAAGAAGGCTACTACGGCATCTACGGCAAGGCCGGCGCCCGCATGGAAATGCCAGGCTGCTCGCTGTGCATGGGTAACCAGGCACGCGTTGAGCCGAACAGCACCGTGGTGTCGACGTCGACCCGTAACTTCCCGAACCGTCTGGGCGACGGCGCGAACGTCTACCTGGCTTCGGCTGAGCTGGCGTCCGTTGCTTCGATCCTGGGTCGCCTGCCGACCGTCGAGGAGTACATGGAATACGCTGGCAAGATCGACAGCATGGCGGCCGACGTTTACCGCTACCTGTCCTTCGACCAGATTGCCGAGTTCCGTGAAGCTGCTGCGAACGCCAAGATCCCTGTCGTTCAAGCCTGACGCTGCAACGCAATGAAAAACGCCGCCCATCGCGAGATGAGCGGCGTTTTTTTATGCCTGCTGAACGGCTGGCGCTGATCGTTCCCTCGCTCCGCGTGGGAATGCAGCCAAGGACGCTCTGCGTCCTGAACCGTGACGCAGAGCGTCACAAGAGGCATTCCCACGCAGACGGTTCGACGTGGGAACGATCAATTACAAACCATACAGGCACAAAAAAGGCCGACCTGCGATGCAGGTCGGCCTTTCTGTTTCACAAGGTCAAATTCCACCTTGCTGCTGAACCTCAAGCAGTCAGCGAATAGATCAACGCCGAAATCGCCACCAGACCCACTGCGGTGACAAACACGTTCGACATCTGCCCACGATAACGGGCCATCGCCGGCACTTTACGGATCGCGTACATCGGCATCAGGAACAGGATCGCCGCGATGACCGGGCCACCGATGGTTTCAATCATGCCGAGGATGCTCGGATTCAGGGTCGCCACGATCCAGCACACCACCAGCATGAACGCCGCCACGATGCGATCCAGAGCCTTGGCGCCTGGACGCTTGCCGCTTTTGACGATCAAGCCCTTCAGGCCTTCGCTGGCTCCGATGTAGTGGCCGAGGAACGACTTGGAGATCGCCACGAACGCAATCAGCGGCGCGGCGAACGCGATGGTCGGGTTGCTGAAGTGGTTGGCCAGGTAAGACAGGATCGACAGGTTCTGCGCCTTGGCTTGCGCCAGTTGTTCCGGCGACAGGGTCAGTACGCAGCTGAACACGAAGAACAGCACCATCAACACCATCAACAGGTGGGCGCGAGACAGGATCTGCGAGCTGCGCTCGTCGGCGTGAACGCCGTAACGACGCTTCTGATCCACCGCAAACGCCGAGATGATCGGCGAGTGGTTGAACGAGAACACCATCACCGGAATCGCCAGCCACAGCGTATGCAGCAGCGCCGACGGTGCCGGCACTTGCGAGGCGGTGGTCAGGATGCCGCCGTTCCAGTGCGGAATCAGGTACACCGCCAGGAACAGCAGCGCGACGATGAACGGATACACCATCAGGCTCATGGCCTTGACGATCACTTGCTCGCCGCAGCGCACCACGGCCAGCAGGCCGAGGATCAGCACGAACGACAACACCGCGCGTGGCGGCGGCGTGATGTGCAATTGGTGTTCAAGGAAACTGGCGACCGTGTTGGTCAGGCCGACGCTGTAGATCAGCAGGATCGGGAAGATCGCGAAGAAGTACAGCAGAGTGATCAGTGCACCGGCCTTGATGCCGAAATGCTGTTCCACCACGTCCGTGATGTCGGCACCTTCGCGACCGGAAAGCACGAAGCGGGTCAGACCGCGGTGTGCGTAGAACGTCATCGGGAAGGCCAGCAGCGCGAGGATCACCAGCGGCCAGAAACCACCCAGACCTGCGTTGATCGGCAAAAACAGGGTACCGGCGCCGATGGCCGTCCCAAACAGTCCCAACATCCAGGTAGTGTCATGGCGATTCCAGCTCGACAGTTCAGCTGGTGCTGCCGCTTCAAAGCGTTGTTCGACGCTATTGGCCTGATCATTCATCCGGTCGGATCTCCGCATTCCGGTCACTTGCCACTCGGTCGGGACGCGTCGGAAAAAACCGACAGACATGCCCCGGCCGAAACAGGGGCGAGATTCTCCGCGATAAATGAGCAGAAGCAAAGACTTAGCTGAGGAATGGTTGTGCGGAGCAGATCGAAGACTTGTCGCTTTTGGGAAAAAACATGTCGGCAACGGATACGCCACATGTCGTTTTATGGCATGTTTCGGTGCCGGATGTGACAGGGCAAAACCCGATCAAATCGATCGGCCCAACATGAAGCCGAGGGACATGCAAAAAATGCCGAAACCCAGCATGCCCCAGACTGGGTACATATCGTTTTTATCCTGGATTCGCATTTTTTCGACCCACTCCTCGTGCTCTCGATCTGCTTCTTCCATTATCGCTTTACGGTCGAACGTGCTCATGTAGATGTCCTCTTTGGGTTCATGGCGCTGACTGTGTGACGCACGCATGCTCAAAACTTGAAATAGACACCTGCTACTGCGGTGATTGCGGTTACCACCGCTCCCAATACCGCGAGCGGGTACAGATTAGTCTCCCTGTTGAGTTTCTTTACTTCCGCCAAAAGCTTTTGCCTTTCAGCCCTCAGCTTGCGTGATTCATTCATTAGCCTGTCGAGTTCCAGACTTTCACGATCGTTCTGAAGCATTGGCCTTCCTTGGCTGATGGCAATTCCCGCACAGGCTGCCGCTCCATCCTGAGAGCATCCCGCGTTGCCCCTGTATGTTTTCGCGTTTCCAATCCCACTGTATAGCGGACGATTCCACAGGACACCGTAGGCAACATCCGTAAATCCCGCAGGACGGCGCGTCCATTTCCTAACGTTTTTAAACAACCTCACCGACTGGCATTTTTCGGCTATACCCAATGGCGAATTGACTGACATCCCCGTCCAGTCCCCTCGCCTGTGGAGCCTTCCCATGCCCCTCGTTCGCGTCGACATCAAGAAAAACCCGGATCCGACGTTCGCCAAACGCATTGGCGAAGTGATCTACGCCGCCCTGCGCAGCGAGATCAATGTGCCGGAACACGACAATTTCCAGGTGCTGGCCGAGCACGACGACCAGCATTTCGTCTATGACCCGCAATACCTGGGGATCCAGCGCAGCGACGGCATCGTGTTCATCCAGTTGACCATCAGCGAAGGCCGCACCGTGGAGATGAAGCAACGGTTGTTCCAGACCATCGCGCGCAATCTGAATCAGCAACTGGCCGTGCGTCAGGAGGACGTGTTCATCAACCTGGTGGAAGTGAAAAAGAGAACTGGTCGTTCGGCAACGGCATCGCCCAGTACGTGACCTGATCCTGTGACCACCAGCGCCGACATCACCTGACGAAGCACCCGCGCGATCCCTGTATCAGCTCCTACACTGCCTGATGCGGGGCCGCGCCAGCCGTTGCCAAACCGCTCTGGAATCAGCACTCTGAATCGACTTTTGCGCCCGAAGACCGACGATCACAGGAGCCGAGCAATGCCCGCCACCGTTCTGGTACTGGTTGAAACCATCAATGACTATTTGCCGATTCTCGAACGTCAGGGATTTCACCTGATTCTCGCGCCGACTCCTGCCGAACGCGCGCAAGCCATCGCCACTCACGGGGCACGGATCGACGCGGTGCTGACCCGTGGCCCGCTGGGTTTGTACGCGGAAGAAATCGCCGCATTGCCCGCGCTGAAAATCATCTGCGTGATCGGCGCCGGTTACGAGCAGGTTGATCTGCAAGCCGCCAGTGACCGTGGGCTGACCGTGACCAACGGCGCCGGCGTCAACGCGTCATCGGTGGCCGACCACGCCATGGCCATGCTGTTGGCGCTGGTGCGGGACATTCCGCGCTGCGATGCGGCAGTACGTCGGGGCGAGTGGCCGAAAATCATGCGCCCGTCGCTGGCCGGCAAGCGCCTGGGAATTCTCGGCCTGGGCGCGGTGGGGATGGCGATTGCCAAGCGCGCCGGTCTGGGCTTTGACATGGAGATCAGCTACCACAACCGTCAGGTGCGCAGCGACGTGCCTTACGCGTTCTGCTCGACCCCGACCGAACTGGCCCGGGCCTCGGACTTTCTGGTGGTCGCCACGCCTGGCGGCATCGGCAGCCAGCATCTGGTGACCCGTCCGGTGCTCGATGCCTTGGGGCCCAACGGCTTTATCGTCAACATTGCCCGCGCCAGCGTGATCGCCACCGCCGACCTGATCAGCGCGCTGGAACAGCGTCGAATCGCCGGCGCAGCGCTGGATGTGTTCGATCACGAGCCGCAAGTGCCCGATGCGCTGAAGAGCCTGAGCAATGTACTTCTGACCCCGCACGTCGCCGGGCTGTCACCGGAAGCCACCCAGGGCACCGTTGAGCTGGTGGGCAAGAATCTGGTGGCGTTCTTCTCCGGCCAACCGGTGCTGACACCGCTCCAGTTGCCGCCAAAGCTGAACAACCAGCGCGTGCACTAAAGCACGCCGGGCAGAGTCCACAGACGCCGGGCTTCGGCGTCTGCCGAAATCATCCCGGACGTGCCGGCGTCGGGCTGCGGCACGCCACGTCCATTCCCAAAGTTGATTACCGTCCAACACGCTAACCTATAAGACCGAGCCGCGCTTGTGACGACCCAAGCGCGCCATTAGATTAGCCAATGATGTCTGGCCTCCAAAATAAGCAGAAGGGATAAGCATGGCGCTTACTGACCAGTCCACCCGTATCCGCTCTGGCGAAGAACTCGATGCCAGCCTGATCGATCCGTACCTCAAGGCGCACATTCCGGGCCTGACCGGCACGCCCCGGATCAGCCAGTTTCCCGGCGGCGCGTCGAACCTGACCTACCTGCTTGAATACCCGGACCAGGAGTTCGTCCTGCGCCGTCCACCGTTCGGCCACAAGGCCAAGTCCGCCCACGACATGGGCCGCGAATTCCGCATTCTCAACCAGTTGCGCGACGGTTTCCCGTATTGCCCGAAAGCCTACGTGCACTGCACCGACGATTCGGTGATCGGCGCCGAGTTCTACGTGATGGAACGGGTGAAGGGGATCATCCTGCGCTCCGACCTGCCGCCGGAACTGGGCCTGGACTCGGCGAAAACCGAAGCCCTGTGCAAGAGCTTCATCGACCGTTTCGTCGAGCTGCACCGGGTCGATTACAACGCCTGCGGCCTCGGCGACCTCGGTAAGCCTGAAGGCTATGTCGCCCGCCAGATCAAGGGCTGGAGCGAACGCTACGAAAAAGCCCTGACCCCGGACGCACCGCACTGGGAACAGGTCAAAGCCTGGCTCAACGACAAGATGCCGGCCGACCACCCGACCTCCAGCATCGTGCACAACGACTACCGCTTCGACAACGTCATCCTCGACCCGACCAACCCGATGCAGATCATCGGCGTGCTCGACTGGGAGCTGACCACCCTCGGCGATCCGCTGATGGACCTGGGCAACACCCTCGCCTACTGGATCCAGGCCGACGACCCGGCGCCGGTGCAACTGATGCGCCGCCAGCCAAGCCACGCACCTGGCATGCTCACCCGCCGCGAATTCGTCGACTACTACGCCGAACGCTCGGGCATCCAGATCGACAATTTCGACTTCTACTACACCTACGGCCTGTTCCGCCTGGCCGGCATCGTGCAGCAGATCTACTACCGCTTCTTCCATGGCCAGACCCAGGACAAACGCTTCGCGCAGTTCATTCACATGAACAAACTGCTGGAGCAGATGAGCCTGCAGGTCATTGCCAAATCCAGCCTCTGATGACGGCGTTATAACAAGGCTTACTACAAGGGAATCCCATGTCCAAGACTCAGTTGTTCGACCTCGACGGCAAAATCGCTTTCGTCTCCGGCGCCAGCCGCGGCATCGGTGAAGCCATCGCCAAACTGCTGGCCCAGCAAGGCGCCCACGTCATCGTTTCGAGCCGTAAACTCGAAGGCTGCCAACACGTGGCCGACGCCATCATCGCCGCTGGCGGCAAAGCCACAGCGGTCGCCTGCCATATCGGCGAAATGGAACAGATCAGCCAGGTCTTCGCCGGGATCAAGGAACAGTTCGGCCGTCTGGACATCCTGGTCAACAACGCCGCGACCAACCCGCAATTCTGCAACGTGCTGGATACCGACCTCGGCGCCTTCCAGAAAACCGTCGACGTGAACATCCGTGGTTACTTCTTCATGTCGGTGGAAGCCGGCAAGCTGATGCGCGAAAACGGCGGCGGCAGCATCATCAACGTGGCCTCGATCAACGGCATTTCGCCGGGGATCTTCCAGGGCATCTACTCGGTGACCAAGGCCGCGGTGATCAACATGACCAAAGTCTTCGCCAAGGAATGCGCGCAATTCGGCATCCGCTGCAACGCCCTGCTGCCGGGCCTGACCGACACCAAATTCGCCTCGGCCCTGGTGAAGAACGACGCGATCCTGAAGCAAGCGCTGACGCAGATCCCGCTCAAGCGCGTAGCTGACCCAAGCGAAATGGCCGGCGCCGTGCTTTACCTGGCGAGCGATGCGTCGAGCTACACCACCGGCGTGTCGCTGAATGTGGACGGTGGTTTCCTGTCCTGATCCGCCGCTGACGCAAGCGAAAAGGCAGCCCAAGGGCTGCCTTTTTCATGCTTCCAGAACCTTCGGCAACTGCCAGCCGAAATGCACCGACAACAACCGCAGCAACAAACACGCCGCGCCTGCCAGCAATGCGGCCGCCACAGGCGAAACGCCCAGCCTGCGCCCGACGATCAACACCGCCGCACCGACAAACGCCGAACTGGCATACAAATCCGCCTGCAACACCAGCGGCACCCGCGCCAGCACGATGTCACGCAGCACCCCGCCACCGACACCAGTAATCGTGCCCATCAACATGACCACAAACGGCGAAATCCCGAAATTCAACGCCTTCTGTGCCCCGGCCACTGCAAACAGCGCCAACCCCGCCGCATCCAGCACGATCAAGGTCGAACCGGACCAGCCCAGCACCCGCTCATGAAAAACAAACGCCACCCCGCCCATGGCAAACGCCAGCGCGGGATAACGCCAGTCAGCCACAGCCTTGGGCGGCGTAGCGCCGATCAGCAGGTCACGGGTCACCCCGCCGCCCAGTGCAACGATGAACGCAATCACCATCACCCCGAGCAGATCGAGTCGAGCGTGCATCGCCGCAATGGCGCCTTCAACGGCAAACACGGCGGTGCCGACCAGATCGGCCACCAGCACAATCCGCTCGACCCGCGCCTTCGATGGCGCCAGGGCTATTGAGTGACGCAACGGGTCTTGGTGATGTGTCGGGTCACTTGCCCGTCGGCATACGCATCACCGGCGACCTCGGTATTTTCCATGACCTGACAAGTGCGCTCCGGTGGTGGAGGCGGCGCTGCCGGCGGAGGGGGTGGAGGACTGGCGCAGCCGCTCAGCAGCACCAGACCGAAAGCCGACAACAGCGAAAAACACACGCGTTTCCCAGGATTTTTCATAGGATGACCCGCGATGAATGGAAGACAAACTCCCGTCGCCGAGCGTGCAAATACCCGGTTATGGAAACCGAACCACTCATTCCTTATAGACCAGTGGGGGGTGAGTGCCAGTGAAATGGGGATAACAGGTGATATTTACTGTCGATTTTCGGGATGAGTAGCTATCAATTCAATGAGTCGACCGATCGGCCGCCCCCGCTGACAAACCGGTACCCACAGGTGACCGTCAGATTGGGACGCAGAGCCAAAGCGAGGTGCCGAACGTCAGGGCACAGACCTTTTGGTTCCTGTTGGCTGGGCCGGCATTAACGGATATTCACCCAAAAAACCATGAACCTGGTCGGCCCGGAGGCCGCCACGCTCACCCCGGAGAGCGCAAGGAATTACTCTCAAGTTCATACCGCAATTCATCAATCAAGGCCTCCACCGCTTCCGGCGTGCGCAAGGCATCGAGGCTCAATCCGCTGATGACCAGATCAACCTCCCCGGAAACCCGGTGATACAGCTTCACCGTCAGTGAATGATCCCCATCCACCACGCACTCGCAGGCCAACGGCGAAAAACTGCGCTCAAGCTGAGCCCGCAACTGTGCCAGATACATCACCGCGCGTGCTCCGGAAGACGGCGCGCTACGCCCGGTTCAATGACAAGCAATACATTCATGGGGCTGATCCTTGAGTTACGACGAAAGGGACACGATCACGAAAACGCATCGCATGTCGCCAGACTAAGAACAGCCCGCCTCACCAGACACCCTAATTTGCACCTCATTGACTAGTGCATTTGCACCTTATCGTTGCCCCTTGCCGCCGCCCGAGAACAGTCCGCGCTCGCGAGCCCAGACAATCGCCTCACTGCGACTGTGCACGTCGAGTTTGGAATACACCGTCGCCACATGATTGCGCACGGTGTTCGGCGCCAGCTTCAACCGGGCCGCAATCTCCTTGTCCGCCAGCCCTTCACAGATCAGCCCCAGCACGTCTCGCTCGCGAGCCGTCAGGTCGGTAAACGACACACTTGGAAGTTGCGGCGAATTGACCTTCTTCACATTGGCCAGTTTTTCGATCAGCGTACGGCTGAACCACGACGCATCCTTCATCACCTCTTCAATCGCCGCCACCAGTTCAAGCTCGGTACGCTTGCGCTCGGTAATGTCCATCAGCACCAGCAGATAGCACACCGTGTCCTGAATGTTGACGGTGTCAGCGGACACTGCACACTCCAGCAGCTCGGCGTCTTTCCTGCGGATCCGCATGTCGACGCGATCGACCCGGCCGGTCTTCTCCAGCGCCGCCAGCAAGCGCGAGCGTTCCGCCGGTTCATCGATGAAGTTCAGTTGCGCGATGGTGTTGCCCAGCACTTCGTCGCTGTCGTAAGCCAGGGTATCGAGGAAGGCTTGATTGACATCGATCAACCGCTGTTCGTCGGCGCTGCAAATCAAAATCGGCACCGGGGTCAGGCGAAAGGCCTTGGCGAACCGCTCCTCACTCTGACGCAGGGCGACCTCGGCCTTGTGTCGCAGCTCCATGTCGACGAACGAAAACAGCATGCAGTCTTCGTCGTTGAGCACCAGCGGCTGGCCGGCGACGATCACCTGCTTGCTGCCGCCATCCGGCAGACGCAACTCAGCCTGCATCTGCGGAATGGTCGCGACATCACGCAGTCGCTGGATCGCCAGATCCTTGCGCTCGGCCTGTTCGAGAATGTCCAGCTCATAAGTGGAAGCGCCGATCACCTGATCGCGGGTGTAACCGGTCATCTCCAGGAACCCCGGATTGACCTTGATATAACGCAGGTCACTGAGACGGCAGATCACCGCGGGCGCCGGGTTGGCATTGAAGGTTTTTTCGAAACGCTGTTCGGCGTTGGCCCAATCGGTGACGTCGCTCATGATCAGCACCAGCGATTCGATGTCGCCGTCTCGATCGGTCAGCACCATGCTGCGCACGCTGTGCACCCAGGTGCGTTCCTCGTCACTGTTCGGGGTGACTTCGACCAGCACGTCGCTGAAGGTTTCGCCGGCGGCCACTCGGCTGATCGGGTACTGCTCCGGTGTCAGCGTGTGGTTGTTGCGATAACGCAGGTTGAAGCGCTCGGCATATTCCCCGGCATTGTTGCCCAACTCGCCGATGCGACTGACGCCATGCATCGCCAGCGCGGCTTCGTTGGCCCAGAGAATGGTCTGATCGAGTTCCAGCAGAATCACTCCGTCGGACAGACCGGCGATGATCTGCTGCAACTGACGGCGATTGGTTTCGGTGGTCAGGACGTCCCGGCTCATTGGCTCTCCACAAGTGAACGCATGTGAAGATTACGACCGCTGGCCGTTGTGATCGTGCCGGGCAATTTTGCCCCTGATTACCGAGAGTTGTGATCGACCAGCTCGCGCAGCGTATCGAGAAACAGCTTGAGCACCGGCGAGGCATCGTCGGCCCGATACGTTGCATACAACGGCACTTGCGGCAGCGCCGGCGTCAGGCGTCGAAACACCAGCCCGGCCGGGGCCAGTTGCTCGATGGAGGCTGGCAACAGTGCCACGCCAAACCCGGCACGGACCAGACTGAGCAAGGTCTGCACCTCGATCACCTGCTGGCGGATCTGCGGGGTGAACCCGGCCTGAATGCAGCACTGATAGAGAAAATTGGCGAACCGCGACTGCTTCAATTCCAGCGCCACGAACGGTTCCTGCGCAAGGTCGGCGGGCGCCAGCACTTCACGCCGGGCCAGCGGATGATCCGCCGGCATCACCACATGGATCGGCTCATGGATCAGCAATTCATTACGCAACTGCGGGTCGTCATAACCGACGCGGAACACGCAGGCGTCGATGCGTTTCTCCTTCAGCGCCTTGACCTGGGCCGCCGGGGTCATCTCATGCAGGCGCCAGGTCACCTGCGGGTAGCGCTCGCGAAACAGGTGCAGCGCCTTGGGCAGCACGCCGACCATCACCGAACTGATCATGCCGATTTCCAGCTCGCCCAGTTGCCCGCGCCCGGTCTGGCGAGTCAGGTCCAGCGCCCGTTCGAGTTGTTCGAACACCAGCGGCGCCTGCTCCTTGAGCATCTGCCCCGCCGCTGTCAGCTCGACCCGGTGATGGCTGCGCTCGAACAACGGTGTGCCGAGTTCTTCCTCCAGCAAGCGGATCTGCTGGCTCAACGGCGGCTGGCAGATGTGCAGGCGTTCGGCGGCGCGGCCGAAGTGCAGCTCATCGGCCAGGGCCATGAAGTACCGCAGCAAACGCAGGTCCATGGCGGCTTACCCCAGGTTCAGTGGCGTGGAACGCTGACGCACCCCGGTCAGGCTGAACAGCGCATTGGCAATCGCCGGGGCCACCGACGGGCTGCCCAGTTCTCCCACGCCGCCCGGTTTATCCGGCTGACCATCGAGCACAAGGATGTCCACCGGTGGCATGTCGGACATGCGTGTGACGCGATAGTCATGGAAGTTGCTCTGCACCACCCTGCCCTGCTGGATGTCGAGGCGATCGAACAACGCATGACCGAGGCCCCACATCAATCCGCCGTAAATCTGCTCCTCGACCCCGCCGGGCGACACCGCCAGACCGCAATCGACCACACAGGTCAGCTTCTCGACCCGGGCCTTGTCGTCATCTTTCCTAACCCGCGCCACGACCGCGATGAAACTGGTGTAGCCCTGATTGGTGGCGATACCCAACGCCGTATCCGGCGGCAGTTTCTGGCCCCAACCGGCGCGTTCGGCAGCCTGTTTCAACACCGCGACATGCCGCGGCCTGTCCTGCATGTTGGCCAGTCTGAACGCCAGCGGATCCTCTCCGGCGGCATGGGCCAGTTCATCCATGAAGCTTTCCACGGCGAACACATTGGGAATGAAGCTCACCGAGCGATACCAGCCACTGGGGACGTTGCTTTCGTGCTTGACCCAGTTCAGATCCAGGTGCGGCGGACGGTAGGCGAAGTCCCACGCGGTGATGGCCTCGGTGGTGCTGTAATCCATGTGATCCGGGCGCTCGAAATAGCCCGGTTCCCACTGTTCCGGCGAGGCTGGCGACACCGCATGCAGTTGCAGCGCCGCGAGTTTGCCTTGGGCATCCAGTGCGCCTTTCGCCCGATGAAGCGTGGCCGGGTGATTGAACAGCGCGTGCATTTCGTCTTCGCGGCTGTTGAGCAGTTTCACCGGCACGCCGGTCTGCTGCGCCAGATACGCGACTTCGAACAGCCAGTATTTGGCTTCCCGCGCACCGAAGCTGCCGCCGGACACCAGCTCATGAATGGTGACCTTGTCCTTGCCGATGCCGCACACGGTCTGCGCCGCTTCCAGTGCCGACGACGGCACCTGCACGCCGCCCCAAAAGGTGATCGCCTTGTCCTTGACCTGCGCGGTGATGCAGATCGGCTCCAGCGGGTTTTGCACCTTGTAGGGCATCGTGTAATCGGCTTCGAGCAGCTTCGCCGCGCCCGACCATTGCCCGGCGACATCGCCCTGGGCCATGGCTTTGACGGTTTGCGTCACGGGATCACTGATGGCTGCGATCTGCGCCTTGACCAGCTCGGCGCTGTCGAAACCGGCCAGCGGGGATTCGCTCCATTTGATCTCCAGCAACTTGCGTCCCTGCTGCGCGGCCCAGAAGGTTTCGGCCAGCACCGCGACGCCTTCGAGGTTGCCGCCGAGCACGTCCGGGCGGCCCGGAATCGCGATCACCTTGCGCACGCCCGGCACTTGCAACGTGGCCGCCGAATCCACTGCGACAACCTTCGCGCCCACCACCGGCGCACGCTGAATTACCGCCACCAGCATTCCCGGCAACTGCACATCGATGCTGTACCTGAAGCGCCCGCAAACCTTGGCCGCCGCATCGCGTTTGTGGCGCAATTTGCCGATGTACTTGAACTGCGCCGGATCCTTCAGCGTGACGTTGGCCGGCGCCGGCAGATGCGCTGCCGCGCCGGCCAGTTCGCCGTAGCCGAGGCTGCGTTTGCTCGACACATGCACGACCCGGCCCTCTTCGGTGGAGCAGCTGTCAGGGCTGACCTTCCATTGCTGCGCCGCCGCACTGATCAGCAGCGCCCGCGCCGTGGCACCGGCCATGCGCAGACGATCGTATTCCAGCGACACACTGGTGCTGCCACCGGTTGAGAAAACTTTCCAGACCGGATGAATGTAGGTTTCAAAAAACGGATCTTCCGGGGTGATGACCTGCACCGTCATCGGGTTCACGTCCAGTTCTTCGGCGACACACGCGGCCAGCGCGGTCTGGGTCCCGGTGCCGGAATCGTGCTTGTGCACCACCAGCTTCACCGTGCCGTCGGGCAGCACCCGCACCCAGGCGTTGGGTTCGAATTCGGTGGCCGAGGTTTTCACTTCAGTCACCGCCGCACCGGAAGGCAAATACAACGCAACCGCCATACCGGAAGCCACCGTCACCGCCTGCTTGAGAAATACCCGGCGCGAGGGTTCATCAACGTTGCCGTGGATGAGGCTCATCACGCCTCCTTCGGCGCATTCGCCGCACGTTTGATCGCTTTGTTGATCCGCCCGTAAGTGCCGCAGCGGCAGATATTCCCGGACATGGCGTTGCGGATCGAGTCGTCGTTAATCGCTGCCCCAGTGTTGAGCAACGCGGCGGCGGACATGATCTGCCCGGATTGACAGTAGCCGCATTGCGGCACATCTTCGGCGACCCAGGCCAGTTGCAGCGGATGGTTTTCGCTGGGCGACAGGCCCTCGATGGTAGTGATGCTGTGGCCCGCGACGGCGGCCAGCGGCAACTGGCAGGAACGCACCGCGACGCCGTTCAGGTGCACGGTGCAGGCACCGCACAGGCCCATGCCGCAGCCGAACTTGGTGCCGGTGAGTTTCAACTGATCACGCAATACCCATAACAAGGGCATGGAGGGGGACGCTTCATCCAGCTCGCGTCGTTCGCCGTTAACCGTGAATGCAATCATTGTCAGGCTCCAGAAGAGCGGCCCGTCTTTGTGCGGGCCTGGTGATCGATTATTGGAAACCCTGGCAACGCGCGGCCAGCGACGATTTCTGCCAACCGGTGTAAGCAGGACTAACAACATGTACAAGCGATACCCGTCGGTGCAGTCCATGAGCGCGTTCATTCACGCGGCGCGCAGCGGCAGTTTTTCCAGCGCCGCGCGCAAGCTCGACCTGACCCACAGCGCGATCAGCCAGCAGATCCGCGCCCTGGAAGAGTTCATCGGCCAGCCGCTGTTCGTGCGCGAAGGCGGCGGCAGCAACCTGACCGACGCCGGGCAGCTGTTTGCCAGCGTGCTGTCGGATGGGCTGGCGCAGATTGATCGGGCGTTGTCTTCGGTCAAGAACCGCAGCGTGGCCCAGCGACTGACCCTCGACGTCGACAGCGAACTGGCGCAGAGCTGGCTCAATCCGCGCCTGCCGCAGTTGCTCGACGGTTTGCCGGATTTCGAAGTGACGATCCTGTCAATGCCGCGCAGTGATCGCAGCACGTTCGAACGGGTGGACCTGTCGCTGCGCTATGGCTATGGCGACTGGGAGGATTGCGAGATGACCCAGATCTGCGGGGATCGGGTGTTGGCGGTGGCGTCACCGGTGTTGCTTGAGCGACATGGTTTGCAGGTGCCGCTGAGCCCGGCGCAGATTCTTGAGTTGCCGTTGTTGGGGTATACGCGGCGGTCTTGGATTCCGTGGCTGGATGCGGCCGGGATGACGCCGACCGAACCGCCGGCGCGGGTGATTTTTGATAATGCGGCGAATCTGATCGCGGCTGCCGAGGCCGGTGTCGGCGCCGGGCTGGTGCGTGGGTTGCTGGCCGCCGATGCCTTGCGCAACGGAAGGCTGGTGGCGCTGAACGAGGCGCAGATTGCGGCGCATTACAACCTGTATGCGGTGTGGCCCCATGGGCAGGCCGAGCGGGTGGCGCCGGTGGTTGATGCGATCAAACAGCTGGCTTTGCATACACAATTCTGACGCCTTCGCGAGCAAGCTCGCTCCCACGGGTGGCGGCATTCCAACGGGGTGAATGCGGTCAAATTGTGGGAGCGAGCTTGCTCGCGATGAGGCCATCACTATCACCACAAAAAACCAAAACCATATCGAACAAGTATCACCACCCCACCCAATTAATATTGTACGAACCCTCCCCCGCCTTCCAATACTCGCCTCAAGCAACCACCCACCCGGGCCGGATGCGAACAGGCGAGGGAATGCGCGATTGCCGCGCATAGAAACGGCCGATTGCCCGGGACGTGGATGCTGTGAGCCGCAAGGCTCCCTTCCCCGCTATCAGGAGATCGACTTCAATGATCATCGATATCAGCTGCTATCCCACGGATCTCGTGGACCTCGCCTGGAGGCATGACGGTGACCCGTTCACCGGCGAGCGTCTGCTGGAGATGATGGATGGCCCGTACATGGTCAACGGCAAACCTCGCCGCATCGACAAAGCCTTCATCCAGCCGCCGCAGGGCAACACCATTTACACCTGGACCGACGGCGAACTGTCGGGCCGCGAATCCATCGACGCCTACATGGCCTACACCCTGAAAATGGTCCAGACCTACCCGGACCGTTTCATCGGCTGCTTCGTGTACAACCCGCGCTGCGGCGTAGAGAACGGCGTCGAGGCGATCGAGCGCTACGTGAAAGAGCACGGTTTCAAGATGGTGCAGATGCAGGCCAACATGCACGCCTACCGTCCTGACCGTGCGCTGGACTGGGTGCGCCCGGCCTTCGAGAAATGCGCCGAGCTTGGCATTCCGGTCAAGCTGCACACCGGCGACGGGCCTTACAGCATCCCGTCGGAATGGGTGCCGATGATCAAGGAATTCCCCAACGTCGATTTCATCATGGCCCACTTCGGCGTACAGACCGGCGGCGTCTATGTGTTTGAACCGATGCAGTGGGCGATGGAGTTGCCCAACGTCTATTGCGAATCCGGCTGGTGCCTGCAATCGCGGATTGTCGAGTTCGCCAAAGTCCTGCCGCCCCACAAGATCCTGTTCGGCACCGACACCCCGCCGAACGAACCGGGCATGTGGCTGCGCCTGCTCGAAGTGCTCTGCCACGAGCCGCCGCAGGGCCTGAACCTCGACGAGGACACCCTCGAAGACTACCTGGGCAACAACACCGCACGGATGATCGGCCTTGAGCCGTCCCCGCCGCCGCGTTCCGTTTCCGAAGCAGAGGCGCAACTCAAGCGCCCCGTCACCACCCAACTGGCCAGGAGCTGAACCGATGATCATCGACACCCATCTGCACCCCACCAACCTGGTCGACGAGGCCTGGCGCCACACCGGCGAACCGTTCACCGGCGAGCGCATGCTCAAGCTCATGGACGGCCCGTACATGATCAACGGCAAGCCGCGCCGGATCGACATGGGTTTCATCCAGCCGCCACCGGGCAACACCGGTTATCGCGACGGCAACCGCCGTGGCCGCGAGGGTGTGCGTGACTACATGTCGTACGTCGCCGAGCTGTGCGTGAAGTACCCCGACCGCTTCATCGGCAACTTCAACTTCAACCCGCGCTGGGGACCGGAAAACGGTGCGGCGGAGCTGGAATTCCACATCAAGGAATACGGCTTCAAGATGCTCAAGCTGCACGCCAACATGCACGGCTATCGCCCGGATCGCGCACTCGACTGGCTGCGCCCGGCGATGAAAGTCTGCGCCAAGTACAACATCGTGGTGCTGATTCACACCGGCGACGGCCCGTACACCATTCCAACGATGTTCTACCCGATCATCCGCGAGTTCCCGATGGTCAATTTCATCATCGGTCACTTCGGCATCCAGACCGGTGGCAACTACTCGTTCGAGGCGTTCTGGATGGCGATGGACACGCCGAACGTGTACTGCGAGTCCGGCTGGTGCTTCCAGTCGCGGATCGTCGAGTTCGCCAAGGAACTGCCGCGCAACAAGATCGTGTTCGGCACCGACTCGCCGCCGAACGAGCCGGGCATGTGGCTGCGCGAGCTGGAAGTGTTGTGCTCGCCGGCGCCGCAAGGCCTGGGGATCGACGAGGATCACCTTGAGGATTACCTGGGCAACAACATCGCAAGGTTGTGCGGAATCGAACCGACCCCGCCGCCCAAAGACCTGGCCGAGGCGGACATTCGTCTGACCACGACCTACCTCTAAACCCGTACACAGCGACTTTACAGGCGCGAAGATGACCCGGCGTTCGCTCGACCGGCAGGCCAACGGTTTGTCGATCGAACGCCGGCCTCACCCCTGCGCGCCTGCTTTTTACGAGGTGAAACCATGACCCGTTCGACGCTCGGCGACTCTCAGGACTTTCACGTATTCATCGACGCCTATCGCCGCCAGTACCCGGACGATGTGCTGACCATCACCCACCCTCTTTGCGCCGATCAGGACGTCACCGCCCTGGTAGATGCCCTTGCCGCCCAGGGTCGCGATCCACTGCTGATCTGCGAAAACGTCGGCAACCTCGGTGTGCCGGTGGCAACCAATCTGTTCGCCTCCCGCCGGCGTATCGCCCGACTGTTCGGCGTCGGCGCCGCGCAGTTACACGAAACCTTCCAGACCCGCGCCAACCAGCCGATCGCGCCGCGCTACGTCGAAACCGGCCCGGTACTCGACGAGGTGTTCGAAGGTGAAGCGCTGGACCTCGCACTGCTGCCGATGCTCAAGCATTTCGACAGTGATCGCGGCCCGTACATCACCAACGCCATTATCATCGCCGAGGACCCGCTCACCGGCATCGCCAACATGAGCTATCACCGCTCGATGCGCCACGCCCGTCAGGCATTGGCCACCAGCCTGCATTCACGCGGACATCTGTGGCGGATGTTGCAGACCGCCCGCGAACGTGGCGAAGAATTGCGCGTGGCCATGGTGGTCGGCGCGCACCCGCTGTTCATGCTCGCCGCCGCTGCCCGCCTGCCCTATGGCAGCGATGAACGCGCGGTGGCCGGCGGGCTTTTCGGTGCGCCGCTGGAACTGGTCAAGACCCCGCGCTACGGCATCGGCGTGCCGGCTTACGCCGAGTTCGTGCTCGAAGGCGCGATAGACCCGACGGCCTATGCCGAAGAAGGTCCGTTCGGCGAATTCAGCGGTTATTCCTCGGATCGCTCGACCAACAACGTGCTGCGCGTCGACACCCTGTTGCGGCGCAGGGACGCGTGGCTGGTGGACGTGATGGGCGGACGTTACGCCGAGCACCTGACGCTGGCGCGGCTGCCCCGTGAAGCGGAAATGAGCGAGAAGCTCAAGGCACGCTTTCCCGCCGTCACCGCCGTGCATTACCCGAACTCCGGCACGCATTTTCATTGCTACGTAGCGCTGGACCAGAGCCGCGACGGCGAGGCCCGGCAGATCATGCTGGCCCTGCTCGGCTGGGATCCGTATCTGAAAACCGTGATCGCGGTGGACAGCGATATCGACCTCACCGACGACAGCCAGGTGCTGTGGGCACTGGCCACGCACTTCCAGCCGCACCTCGACATCTTCACGATTGACGGTTTGCCCGGCAGCCCGCTGGACCCGTCATCCTCGGTCAATGGCACCACCTCGCGCATGGGCCTGGATGCCACGCGCGGCTCGGGGTTTGACGGGATCAAGGCGCAGCTCGATCAGGACGTGCTCGAACGCGCGCGGCAACTGCTCGACGGTCTGCCATCGTGAACCGTCAGCGGATGGTGGTCGGTATCAGCGGCGCGTCCGGCTTCATTTATGGCGTACGCCTGCTGGAGCTGCTGGCCGAGCTGAACATCGAAAGCCACCTGATCATCAGCCGCGCCGCGCTGCTGACCATGGCCCACGAAACCGACTACAAACTGGCGGACGTCATCGCCCTCGCCAGCCATTACCACCGCGCCGATGACGTCGCCGCCGGGATCGCCAGCGGTTCGTTCCGCTGCCTGGGCATGGTGGTTGCGCCGTGTTCGATGAGGACGCTGGCGGAGATCGCCACCGGCACGTCATCGGGTCTGATCGGCCGCGCCGCCGACGTCACCCTAAAGGAACGCCGCACTCTGGTACTGATGGCCCGCGAAACACCGCTGACCCTCGCGCACCTGCGCAACATGACTGCCGTCACCGAAATGGGCGGCATCATCGCCCCGCCGGTGCCGGCCTTCTACGCCCGCCCCGACAGCCTTGCGCAAATGGTCGATCACAGCCTCGGCCGCGTCCTCGACCTGTTCGGCCTCGATGCCGGCGTCGCCCGCCGATGGCGAGAACCCACAGAACCCTGTGGGAGCGAGCTTGCTCGCGATGGCGGTCGATCAGTCGCCATCACCGCTAAATGACACACCGCTATCGCTAGCAAGCTAGCTCCCACAGTAAAGCGTCATCACTCAATTCATCGTGCACCGGTAATCACCAAGGAGCCTCACATGAACACCCCCTTCAACGCCCCGACCCCGAACACCAAAATCCCGGTCACCATCCTCACCGGGTTCCTCGGTGCCGGCAAAACCACCCTGCTCAATTACATCCTCAAGGAGAACCATGGCCGCAAGATCGCGGTGATCGAAAATGAGTTCGGCGAGGTCGGCATCGACGGCGATCTGGTGCTCAGCTCCGAGACCGAAGAGATCTACGAAATGGTCAACGGCTGTGTCTGCTGCACCGCCGAAGTCCGCGAAGACCTGGTGCGCATCGTCCGCGAACTGGTGGCGCGCCCGGTACGGCTCGACCATATCCTGATCGAGACCAGCGGCCTGGCCGACCCGTACCCGGTGGCCCAGAGCTTTTTCATCAACGACCCGATTGCCGAGGAAGTCGAACTCGACGCCATTGTAACCATGGTCGATGCCAAGCACATCGCCCAACACCTGGAAGACCTGCAACTGGACGGCGTCGACAATCAGGCGGTGGATCAGATCGTCTGCGCCGATCGTATCGTCATCAACAAGGTCGATCTGGTCAGTCCTCAAGAGGTGGAAACCCTGCGCGGCAAGATCCGTGGCTTGAACGCCACGGCGGATCTGGTGACCTCGACCCACGCGCAGATCGACCTGTCGAAAATCCTCGGTATCGGCGCCTTCGAATGCACGCAGAAGCTGATGGAAATCGGCGCGGATCAGCACGATCACGATCACCACGACCACCACGCTGAAGAGCCCGACCACGAACACGATCCGAGCGTGTCCTCGGTGGGCATCGCCGTGGACGGCGCCGTCAACCTGATGGCGTTCCACCGCTGGATCAGTGAGTTGCGCAACGCCCAGGCCGACAACCTGTACCGCATGAAAGGCGTGCTGGCGGTGGCCAACGAAGACCAGCGCTACGTGCTGCAAGGCGTGCACAGCCTGGTGGAGTTCCGCGCCTCGACCGCGTGGGGCAGCGAGCCGCGCTCAAGCAAGATCGTGTTCATCGGCCGCGACCTGGATCGGGTGGCGCTGAACCAGGGCTTTGCCGCCTGCCTGGCCGGCTGAAGCCCGGCATCGGAGCCGGTGGATGGCGGTTCCGGGCACACAGAACGAATGACTGATGCACGCCATGGGAATAACACAAAACCTTGTGGGAGCGAGCTTGCTCGCGAAGAGGTCGGCACACTCAACCCCTCAGTTGACTGACCTGCCGCTTTCGCAAGCAAGCTCACTCCCACAAGGTTCCACAGTGTTCTCGAGCCAAGCCGCATCAGACGAATACCCCTCTGTACCGAATAACAACAGCTAGAGGTGATTCCCCATGTCGTCAGCCAGTTCCTCCTCCACCGTCCACCCTGTCGACCGCGTCTTGCCGGTGCGACAGATGCTCACCCTCGGCCTGCAGCACATGGCCGTCTCGTACATTGGCGCCATCGCCGTGCCGTTGATTGTCGCCAGTGCCCTGAAGATGTCCCACGCCGACACGGTGATACTGATCAGCACCACGCTGTTCTGCTCGGGCATCGCCACGCTGTTGCAGACCGTCGGTTTCTGGAAGTTCGGCGTGCGCCTGCCGATCCTGCAAGGCGTGGCGTTCAGCAGCGTCGGCCCGGTAATCGCCATCGGCAGCAACCCGGAGGTGGGATTTGCCGGGGTCTGCGGGGCGGTGATCGGTGCGGGGATTTTCACCCTGCTGATGGCGCCGTTCGTGGGTCGCTTGCGACGCTTCTTTCCGCCGGTGGTGACTGGATGCATCGTCACGGTGATCGGCTTGCAACTGTTCCCGATTGCCTATGAATGGGTCGGCGGCGGGCGCAACGCGAGCAATTTCGGCGCGCCGGCGTTTCTCGCCGTGGCCGTGGTGGTGCTGCTGACCATCCTGCTGGTCAACCGTTATGGCAGCCCGTTGCTGCGCAACATGGCGGTGCTGGTGGGGATGTTGGTGGGCGCCGGTCTGGCTTACGGTCTGGGCATGGGCAACTTTCACAGCGTCGAAGACGCACCGTGGCTGACCGTGCCCTACCCGTTCTATTTCGGCCTGCCGACCTTCAGCCTGATACCCATCGCCACCATGGTCGTCGTGATGATCGTGCAGATGGTCGAGTCCATGGGGCTGTTTGTAGCCATCGGCGACATCGTCGACAAACCGGTAGACGACAGACAAGTAATCAACGGCCTGCGCGCCAATGGCCTGGCCAGCACCATCGCCGGGATGTTCGCCGCGTTCCCGTTCATCGCCTTCATGGAAAACGTCGGGCTGGTGATCCTGACCGGTGTACGCAGCCGCTGGGTGGTGGCGATCAGCGGTTTGCTGATGTGCTCGATTGCACTGGTGCCGAAAGCCGGGGCGATTATCGCCTCGATGCCGACCGCTGCGCTGGGCGGTGCCGGCATCGCCATGTTCGGCGTGGTCGCGGCGGCCGGCATCCAGACCCTGGCCAAAGTCGACTACGAGCGCAATCGCTACAACGTGCTGATCGTCGGTTTCACCATCGCCGCCGCTCTGGTGCCAGTGCTCGCCCCGACCCTGTTCAAACAACTGCCCGAGTGGTCACAGCCGTTCCTGCACAGCAGCGTGGTCATCGCCTGCCTGGTGTCGGTGCTGCTCAACGCGGCGCTCAACGGCGTCAGCGTGCCAGAAACCACACCCGGCAAATCCGCCTCGCATATCCTCTGACTGGAGCTGCCCATGACTCAACTTCAAAACATCCTGATCAAGCAACCGGTCGCGGTGATGAGCGGCCTGCGCGGCCCCCGTGCCCGGGCCGGCGCAGTGGACATCCGCGTGGTCAACGGCCGCATCGCGCAAATGGCTGCCAACCTTGAGCCGCAACCCGGTGAACGGGTGATCGACGCGCGCAACTCAGTGGTCTATCCGGGCTGGATCAACACCCACCATCACCTGTTCCAGAACCTGCTCAAAGCCGTGCCCGAAGGCTTGAATCAGGACCTGCAAGGCTGGCTGGCGAGCGTGCCCTACCCGCGTCTGAACCGTTTTACCCCGCAACTGGCGCGGATCGCCGCGCGGCTGGGGATGGTCGAACTGCTGCTGTCCGGCGTCACCACCTGCGCCGATCACCACTACCTCTACCACGCCCACGGCAGCACCGAGACCGGCGACTTGCTGTTCGACCTCGCCGAAGAGTTCGGCCTGCGTTTCGTGCTCTGCCGTGGCGGCGCACTGCAGTCCGCCAGCGCGCATCCGGGTTTCTCGAAAACCGCGCTGCAACCGGAATCCCTGGAGCAAATGGTCGGTGATATCGAACGGCTGAAATCACGCTACCACCAGGACACCCCGGATGCTCTGCGCCGGGTGGTCGTGGCGCCAACCACGCCGACCTTCTCGCTGCCGCCAACCCTGCTGCGCGAACTGGCGCATACCGCGCGAGGCATGGGACTGCGTCTGCACACGCACCTGTCGGAAACCCAGAACTACGTGAATTTCTGCCGCGACAAGTACAACTGCCTGCCGGTGGAATTCGTCGCCGAACACGAATGGCTCGGCCCGGACGTCTGGTTCGCCCACGCTGTACACCTGCAACCGGGGGAAATCCGCATGCTTGCCCAGACCGGCACCAGTGTCTCCCACTGCCCGGTGAGCAACGCACGGCTGGGCAGCGGCGTTGCGCCGATTCCGCAAATGTACGAGGCCGGCGTGCCGATCTCCCTCGGAGTCGATGGCGTCGCCTCCAACGAATCCGGAAGCATGGTCGGCGAAGCCAACACCGCATGGCTGATCCACCGCGCCGAGCAAGGCGCCTCGGCCACCACCGCCGAAGACGTGATCCACTGGGGTACGGCCGGCGGCGCACAAGTGCTCGGCCTCGGCGCGGTCGGTTCGCTGGAGGTTGGTCAAGCGGCTGATCTCGTGATCTACAGCCTCGACCATCCGCGCTTCTACGGTTTCCACGACAGCGCCGTCGCACCAGTCGTCGCGGGTGAGCCAATCGCTGTGAAATACAGCCTGGTGGGTGGGCGGATCGTGGTCGATAACGGCGTGATTCCGGGGCTGGATATCGAACGGATGCGGGCCGAGGCCTGGGAGGGTGTGCAGGCGATGATGAAGGCCGACGATTGATGCATGACCGATGGGAGCGGCGGTGCGACGATTCGCCTCGTCAGCTCCCACCGGCGGCATTAGCGCCCTGCGATTTTGTCGACTAAAGTCAGTACCTCATCGGATTGAGCCCCTGCCAGCGACACCGGGCTCTTGATCAAGGAGAGACTGATGACATCCAACCGCCTCATCGAACAGACCTATCGCACCTGGTCCAGCCCCATCCTGCTGGAGCTGAAAAAGCGCGAACACGAGATGGCGCCGGCCGAACGTCAGGCGCTTGAGAATGTGCTGGTGGAAAGACGATTGCTGGACGTTGGCAATCCGAATGGCAGTAACCGTCGCAGAGGTTCGGCAAACAACAACCAAAGGCCCGGGTAATCGTGTACCGAATCTGTGGGAGCAAAATCGCTCCCACAGGTAAAACCTTGCCTGGCTATTGAATGTTGTGCCGATTCATCCAGCGCACTGTGTTTACGCCGCCCGTTGTCCTTTTGCCACCGCCGCCGAAGCCGCCAGCATCGCCCGCAACAACACCGCACAACCGGCTGCCAGATCATCCGGCGCGGCGTTTTCGATTTCGTTGTGGCTGATGCCGCCTTCGCACGGCACGAAGATCATCCCGGCCGGACCGAGTTCGGCGAGGAAAATCGCGTCGTGGCCGGCGCCGCTGACGATGTCCATGTGCGACAGGCCCAGCCCCTTGGCTGCGCCGCGCACGGCTTCGACGCAACCTTTTTCGAAATACAGCGGCGGGAAGTCGGCGGTCGGGGTCAGTTCATAGGTCAGGCCGTGTTCTTCGCAGGTGGTTTCGATGACTTGCTTGACCTCGGCGATCATCGAGTCGAGGCGCGCCGGTTCAAGATGCCGGAAGTCGAGGGTCATGCGCACTTCGCCGGGAATCACGTTGCGTGAGCCGGGATAGGCTTGCAGGCAACCGACCGTTCCGCAGGCGTGGGGTTGATGGCCGAGGGCCGCGCGATTGACCGCGCCGACGATGACCGAGGCGCCGACCAGAGCATCCTTGCGCAGGTGCATCGGGGTCGGACCGGCGTGGGCTTCGACGCCGCGCAGTTTCAGGTCGAACCACTTCTGCCCCAGTGCGCCGAGCACTACGCCGATGGTTTTTTGTTCATCCTCAAGGATCGGACCTTGCTCGATGTGCGCCTCGAAATAGGCACCGACCTTGTGTCCGCTGACCTTGCGTGACCCGGCGTAGCCAATGGCGTTCAGCGCTTCGCCGACCGTAACGCCGTCGGCATCGACTTTGGCCAGGGTTTCTTCGAGGGTGAATTTTTCCGCGAACACCCCGGAGCCCATCATGCACGGGGCGAAACGCGAGCCTTCTTCGTTGGTCCAGACCACCACTTCCAGCGGCGCCTCGGTTTCCACGCCAAGGTCGTTGAGGGTGCGCAACACTTCGACCCCCGCCAGCACGCCGAAGCAACCGTCGAACTTGCCGCCGGTGGGCTGGGTGTCGATGTGACTGCCGGTCATCACCGGCGGCAGGTTCGGATTGCGACCGGGCCGACGGGCGAAGATGTTGCCGACTTCATCGATCGTGACGCTGCAACCGGCGTCCTTGCACCACTGCACGAACAGGTCGCGGGCCTGACGGTCGAGGTCGGTCAGGGCCAGGCGACAGACCCCGCCCTTGACCGTGGCGCCGAGCTTCGCCAGCTCCATGAGCGACGCCCACAGGCGATCGCGGTTGATGTGCTGATGGGTCGATTGCAGAACGTCTACGGCTGCGTTCATGGGGATCTCCTCAGGCAGTTTTCTTATCGATAGTTCCCACGTCCAGGCGTCGAACCGTTTGCGTGGGAATTCATCCATGGACGCTCTGCGTCCGCTTTGGGGACGCAGAGCGTCCCGGGCTGCATTCCCACGCAGAGCGTGGGAACGATCATCTGCTATACCGGTGATTTCACTACCGAAGGCGTCGTACGCATCGCGCACAACCCGTAATAGATCAACCCGCCCAGCGCCGAGCCGGTGAACCAGCCGTAGCTGTAGAACCAGCTGAATGCGCTGCTGCCCAGCGACAGCAGGGTCAGCGCCACCGGCACGCCGAACGCGATGAACCCGGACCAGTTCCACGCCGGGTACACGTCGTCGCGATACAGGCCGGCCAGGTCCAGTTGCTGTTTCTTGATCAGGAAATAGTCGACCACCATGATCCCGGCAATCGGCCCGAGCAGGCTGGAATAGCCCAGCAGCCAGTTCGAATACACGGTTTCCAGGCTGACATCGGAGACGATCCAGCCGAGCTTTTTCAACAGTTCATGCCCCATCAAGGCCAAGCCGACGAACCCGGTGAGGATCACCGCTTTTGTGCGGTTGATCACCTTGGGCGCAATGTTCTGGAAGTCGTTGGTCGGCGAAACGATATTGGCGGCGGTGTTGGTCGACAGCGTGGCGATGATGATCAGCGCCATGGCTACCGCGACCCACACCGGGCTCTGGATATGGCCGATCAGAGTCACCGGATCGGAAACGCTGACGCCCACCAGTTTCACCGATGCCGCAGTCATCACCACGCCCAGCGCGGCGAACAGGAACATGGTCAGCGGCAGGCCGAAAATCTGCCCGAGGATCTGATCCTTCTGGCTGCGGGCATAGCGGCTGAAATCGGGAATATTCAACGACAATGTGGCCCAGAAACCGACCATCGCCGTCAGTCCCGCAGCGAAGTAACTGACCACGCTCGCGCCTTCGGGACGCTTCGGCGGAATTGCCAGCAGTTCAGTCATCGACACATTCGGCATGGCCCACACCAGCAACCCGATACCGACTGCCACCAGCAGCGGCGCCGACAGGGTTTCCAGCCACTTGATCGACTCAGCGCCACGGATCACCACCCACAGGTTCAGCGTCCAGAAGATCATGAAACCGATCACCTCCCCGGTCCCGCCGAGGGATTTCCAGCCCTCGAACACCGAGCCGAGAAACAGATGAATCGCCAGCCCGCCGAACATGGTCTGGATGCCGAACCAGCCGCAGGCCACCAGCGCGCGGATCAGGCACGGCACGTTGGAACCGAGGATCCCGAACGACGAGCGCAGCAGCACCGGAAACGGAATGCCGTATTTGGTGCCGGGAAACGCATTCAGCGTCAGCGGGATGAGAACGATGATGTTGGCGAACAGAATCGCCAGCAGCGCCTCGCCGACGGTCAAACCGAAATAGGCGGTGAGCACGCCGCCCAAAGTGTAGGTCGGCACGCAGATCGACATGCCGACCCACAGCGCGGTGATGTGCCATTTGTTCCAGGTTCGCTCGCGCACCCTGGTCGGTGCCATGTCGTGGTTGTAACGGGGACTGTCGAGGACGTCGCTGCCGGCTTCGAGTTCGAACAAGCCGTCGCGCTCGGTCACTTGCGATCTGTTCTGTTGCATGGCCGCTCCACTGTTCTTCTGATTATTTTTTGCTCATCAGGCGGCTGCACACGCGGGTGCGAGCCGGACGATGGCCGGAGGAACTGACAACTTTCATGCACCGGCCATGGTGTCAGCGGCGGCATCAATAAACGTGCCGGGGGAACCGCCTGGCGCCAGGGCCGTGCTTTCTATTTCCTGCAACTTACTGATGTTTAACAGTTTTAATTATTCACCGGGTGAGGCCGCGAAAACTTGACTGAACACTCAGGCCAAATGCCAGGCAAGTTGTCCGAACTGTCAGGACTCAATCTGGTGCACTGCAATATTTTTCTTCAGAACGCATCACCCGCAGCTCAACTTCAAGCGGCTGATTTCACATAGGAAATCTTGCTCATATTTCCAACCTGTCAAGTGCGTCAAAATGGTGAAGCGCCTCACCATTTTGGTGATTTTTCATTTTTATCGTTATTTTTCAGCAAGTTAAAACATACATAAGCTTATAAAAAATAATCTTGATCAATTGCAGAACTGCGACTAGCGTCTATTCCTGACAGCGCTGACAAGATTACGCATTTGGCGCTGCAAACAATAAAACACTAGAACCGGCACAAGTCGGTCATGCCTGCGAGGAACTCGGAATGTCTCTGTTGATCCGTGGCGCCACCGTTGTTACCCATGATGAAAGTTACCGCGCCGATGTCTATTGCGCTGACGGCGTGATCAAAGCCATTGGTGAAAACCTGGATATTCCCGCCGGCGCCGAAGTGCTCGATGGCAGCGGTCAATTCCTGATGCCCGGCGGCATCGATCCGCACACCCACATGCAACTCCCGTTCATGGGCACCGTGGCCAGCGAAGACTTCTACAGCGGCACTGCCGCAGGACTGGCCGGTGGCACCACCTCAATCATCGATTTCGTGATTCCCAATCCGCAGCAGTCGCTGCTCGAAGCGTTTCACCAGTGGCGCGGCTGGGCGGAAAAGTCCGCGTCCGACTACGGCTTCCACGTCGCGATCACTTGGTGGAGCGAGCAGGTCCGCGAGGAAATGGCCGAGCTGGTCAGCCATCACGGGATCAACAGCTTCAAGCATTTCATGGCTTACAAGAACGCGATCATGGCCGCCGACGACACGCTGGTGGCGAGCTTCGAGCGTTGTCTGGAACTCGGCGCGGTGCCGACCGTGCATGCGGAAAACGGCGAGCTGGTCTATCACCTGCAACGCAAGTTGATGGCCCAGGGCATCACCGGGCCGGAAGCGCACCCACTGTCACGTCCGTCGCAGGTTGAAGGCGAAGCCGCGAGCCGCGCGATCCGAATTGCTGAAACCATCGGCACGCCGCTGTACCTGGTGCACGTCTCGACCAAAGAAGCCCTCGACGAAATCACCTATGCCCGCAGCAAGGGTCAACCGGTCTACGGTGAGGTGCTGGCCGGGCACCTGCTGCTGGACGACAGCGTCTACCAGCACCCGGACTGGCAGACCGCCGCCGGTTACGTGATGAGCCCGCCGTTCCGTCCGCGCGGGCATCAAGAGGCACTGTGGCATGGGCTGCAGAGCGGCAATCTGCACACCACCGCCACCGACCATTGCTGTTTCTGCGCCGAGCAGAAAGCCGCCGGCCGCGACGATTTCAGCAAGATCCCCAACGGTACCGCCGGCATCGAAGACCGCATGGCGGTGTTGTGGGATGAAGGGGTGAACACCGGGCGGTTGTCGATGCAGGACTTCGTCGCCCTCACCTCCACCCACACCGCCAAGATCTTCAACCTCTACCCGCGCAAAGGCGCGATCCGCGTCGGCGCCGATGCCGACCTGGTGCTGTGGGATCCGCAAGGCACCCGCACCATCTCCGCCAAGACCCACCATCAGCAGGTGGACTTCAACATCTTCGAAGGCAAGACCGTAACAGGCGTGCCGAGCCATACCGTCAGCCAGGGGAAAGTGGTCTGGGCCGATGGCGACCTGCGCGCCGAGCGCGGGGCGGGCCGGTATATCGAGCGGCCGGCGTATCCGGCGGTGTTTGATTTGCTGAGCAAGCGGGCTGAGTTGCATAGGCCTGTGGCCGTCAAGCGCTGATTCCCTGATTGCCGATGATCGTTCCCACGCTCTGCGTGGGAATGCCTCAAGGGACGCTCTGCGTCCAGTGACGCGGAGCGTCACGGGCTGCATTCCCACGCGGAGCGTGGGAACGATCAAACACAACACAAAAAACCACTGCCCGACAGAGGCAGAAAACCTCAAATAACCGTGAGGCAAAAACCGTGATCGAGACCCTGAACCATCTCCCGCATCCGCACGAAAGTGCGGCCGCCCTCGCCGGCCATTTCAGCGATCTGGCGCCGCCGCTCAACGACCGTCAGGCGCATCTGGAAGCCTCGCGCTGCCTGTATTGCTACGACGCACCGTGCGTGAATGCATGCCCGAGCGAGATCGACATCCCGTCGTTCATCCGCAATATCCATCAGGACAACGTGCAGGGTGCGGCGCAGAAAATCCTCTCGGCAAACATCCTCGGCGGCAGTTGCGCCCGGGTCTGCCCGACCGAAATCCTCTGCCAGCAAGCCTGCGTGCGCAACAACGCCCACGAATGCGCGCCGGTGCTGATCGGCCTGCTGCAACGCTATGCCGTGGACAACGCGCACTTCACCGAGCACCCGTTCCAGCGCGCCGCTACCACCGGCAAACGCATCGCGGTGGTCGGTGCCGGCCCGGCGGGTTTGTCCTGCGCGCATCGCAGCGCCATGCACGGGCATGACGTGGTGATTTTCGAAGCCAGGGAGAAGGCCGGCGGCCTCAACGAATACGGGATCGCCAAGTACAAACTGGTCGACGACTACGCGCAGAAGGAGCTGGATTTCCTCCTGCAAATCGGCGGCATCGAAATCCGCCATAGCCAGAAACTCGGTGAAAACCTGACCTTGAGCGAACTGCATCAGCAATTCGACGCGGTGTTCCTCGGTCTCGGCCTCAATGCGAGCAAACAACTCGGCCTGGCCCACGAAGACGCCCCCGGCCTGCTCGCCGCCACCGACTACATCCGCGAGCTGCGTCAGGCCGATGACCTGTCGCAACTGCCGCTGGCCGAACATTGCATTGTCCTCGGCGCCGGCAACACCGCCATCGACATGGCCGTGCAAATGGCCCGTCTCGGTGCGCGCGACGTCAATCTGGTCTATCGCCGTGGCGCGGCGGACATGGGCGCCACCGGCCATGAGCAGGACATCGCCAAGGCCAATCAGGTGCGGTTGCTGACCTGGGCGCAACCGGACGAAGTGCTGCTCGATGCTCAAGGCAAGGTGCGCGGCATGCGCTTCGCCCGCACGCATCTGGTGGAAGGTCGCCTGCAAACCACCGGCGAGACTTTCGAACTGGCCGCCGATGCCATCTTCAAAGCCATCGGTCAGGCCTTCGACGGCAGCGCCCTCGCCGACCCGCTGGCCCGCGAACTCAAGCGTCAGGGCGAACGCATCCAGGTCGATGAAAACCTGCGCACCAGCATTCCCGGCGTGTACGCCGGCGGCGACTGCACCAGCCTCGATCAGGACCTGACCGTGCAAGCGGTGCAACACGGCAAGCGCGCCGCCGAGGCGATCAACGCTCAACTGATGCTCAACGTGGAGGCTGCGTAAATGGCCGATCTTTCGATTGTCTTCGCCGGAATCAAAGCCCCCAACCCGTTCTGGCTGGCCTCCGCACCGCCGACCGACAAGGCCTACAACGTGGTGCGCGCCTTCGAGGCGGGCTGGGGCGGCGTGGTCTGGAAAACCCTGGGTGAAGACCCGGCGGCGGTCAACGTGTCCTCGCGCTACTCGGCGCATTACGGCAACAACCGCGAAGTGCTGGGCATCAACAACATCGAACTGATCACCGACCGCTCGCTGGAGATCAACCTGCGGGAAATCACTCAGGTGAAAAAGGACTGGCCGGATCGCGCGCTGATCGTGTCGCTGATGGTGCCCTGCGTCGAAGAGTCGTGGAAACACATCCTGCCACTGGTGGAGGCCACCGGCGCCGACGGCATCGAGCTGAACTTCGGTTGCCCCCACGGCATGCCCGAACGCGGGATGGGCGCGGCGGTCGGTCAGGTGCCGGAGTACGTCGAGCAAGTCACGCGCTGGTGCAAGACCTATTGCTCGCTGCCGGTGATCGTCAAACTCACACCGAACATCACCGACATCCGCGTCGCCGCCCGCGCTGCGCACCGGGGCGGCGCCGATGCGGTGTCGTTGATCAACACCATCAACTCGATTACCAGCGTCGATCTGGAACACATGGTCGCCCTGCCCACCGTCGGCAGCAAAAGCACCCACGGCGGTTATTGCGGCTCGGCGGTCAAACCGATCGCGCTGAATATGGTCGCGGAAATCGCCCGTGATCCTCAGACCCAGGGCTTGCCGATCTGCGGCATCGGCGGCATTGGCAGCTGGCGTGATGCAGCGGAGTTCATCGCCTTGGGCAGCGGCGCGGTGCAGGTGTGCACGGCGGCGATGCTGCATGGTTTCCGGATTGTCGATGAAATGAAGGATGGCTTGTCGCGGTGGATGGACAGTCAGGGTTACGCCAGCATCGCCGAGTTCTCCGGGCGTGCGGTGGGCAACACGACTGATTGGAAGTACCTGGACATCAACTATCAGGTCATCGCGAAGATCGACCAGGAGGCGTGCATCGGTTGCGGGCGTTGCCACATTGCCTGCGAAGACACGTCACATCAGGCGATCAGCAGCCTGAAACAGGCCGATGGCACGCATAAATATGAAGTCATCGATGATGAGTGTGTGGGGTGCAATCTGTGCCAGATCACCTGCCCGGTGGCGAACTGCATCGAGATGGTGCCGATGGAGACGGGCAAACCGTTTCTGGACTGGAATCATGATCCGAGGAACCCGTATCACGTCAGCCCTTGAATGATCGTTCCCACGCTGGAAGATCGTTCCCACGCTCCGCGTGGGAATGCAGCCCGGGACGCTCTGCGTCCCACTGGAACGCGGAGCGTCCCTTGAGGCATTCCCACGCAGAGCGTGGGAACGATCAGTTACGGCTCCAATCCAATCCCCCGCAAAATCACGCTGGTCACCGTCTGTACCGCCCGCTCGAACTGCATGTCCGACAACGGCTGATGCTCATTCAGGATATTCACCTGATGATCAAAGTCGGCATAGTGCTGGGTCGACGCCCAGATCATGTACAGCAGGCTCGACGGTTCCACCGGTAGAATCCGCTTGTCCTCGACCCACTGCCGGATCTTCGCCTCTTTCATCTTTGCCCAGTCATACAGGCTTACATCCAGCGCCTCGCCCAGGGTCGGCGCGCCGTGAATGATTTCGTTGGCCCAGACTTTCGAGCCGTAGGGCCGGCTGCGCGAGTGGTTCATCTTGGCGCGGATGTAGCTGCTGAGCACCACGCGCGGATCGTCGAACATCTCGAAGCACAGCGCGTCCTGCTTCCACACTTCCAGCAGGTCGAACAGCACGGCGCTGTACAACTCGCTCTTGGTTGAAAAGTAGTAATGCAGGTTGGATCGCGGCAGCTGTACTTCAGCAGCGATGTCCGCCATGGCGGTGCCACCGAAACCTTTTTCGGCGAAGACTTTTTCCGCCGCCAGCAGAATCTTGTCGACGTTGGTGCGGCGGATTTCGATCTTGTGATTGCCCATGAGGGCTCCCTGAAGACAACGTTGTTGAAGACTAGCATCCGCTCTGGGCAAGGGGCGACAGCCGAGAACGATTCTTCACACACTTGGGCTTTTTTCTGGTTTAGGATCGCCCTCCTTCTTCCCGTCAGACACTGAAGGATCCTGTCCATGACCATTCGAAAGCGCATCGCTGCGGATGATCCGCAACTCGCCGCGCTATGGGAGCGCTCGGTCCGCGCCACCCACGATTTCCTCCCGGAAGACGACATCCACCGGCTGTTCCCGCTGGTGCGTGACACCTACCTGCCAGCCCTGGACGTGCAGGTTTTCGAGAACCCCGACCACTCCCCGGCAGGCTTCATCGCCACCGACGACGACACCGTGCAGATGCTGTTCATCGACCCGGCTCAGCGTGGTCAGGGGATCGGCCGGCGCTTGCTCGACCATGTCCGCCGCCCGCTGCTGAAGGTCGATGTCAACGAACAGAACCCGCAGGCCCACGGCTTCTACCAGCACTACGGATTCGAAGACATCGGCCGCTCGGCACTCGACGGCGAAGGCCGGCCGTTTCCGGTCATTCACATGCGCCTGAAAGCCCTGTGATCCACGTCCTATACTCAGCCCGCCATTTCACTGAAGGGAATCTTTCCATGTCGATGAAAAACCTGTTCACCGCTGGCGCGCTGCTGGCTTCGCTGGTTGTCACTTCCCAGGCCTTCGCCCACGCCCATCTGAAAAGCCAGACCCCGGCCGCCGACAGCACCGTCGCGGCACCGGCGGATCTGCGTCTGGTGTTTTCCGAAGGCGTCGAAGCCAGCTTCACCAAAGTCACCGTGACCCACGACGGCAAGCCGGTGGCGGTCAAACCGCTGACCACCGAAGGCGACAAGAAAACCCTGATCGTCACCCCCGAAGCACCGCTGACCGCGGGCGAATACAAGGTCGAATGGCACGCGGTGTCGGTCGACACGCACAAGAGCGAAGGCGCCTATCAGTTCAAGGTTGGCCAGTAATTCATGAGTGAAGCGCTGGTGCTGTGCCGGTTCCTGCATTTCATCGTGGTGTTGATGCTGTTCGGGGCTTGGCTGTTCAGGCCGCTGCTGCTCAAGGGTGAAGCGCCGGCACTGGACCGGCATCTGGCGCGGCTGGCTCGTTGGCTGGTGGCGATCGCGCTGGTTAGCGGCGTTGTCTGGGCGTTGCTGATTACCGCCAGCATGGCCGGTTCGGCGGCTGCGGCGTTTGATCCGGCCACTGTCGAGCTGGTCCTCGGTCATACATTTTTCGGCCAGGTCTGGCGCTGGCATCTGTTGGTCAATGCCTTGCTGCTGGCGGTGCTGTTTACGCCGTGGCGTTCGAACCGGCCGTTGCCGCTGGGCCTGAGTGCGCTGCTGCTGATTACGCTGGCACCGGTCGGACACGGGGCGATGCTCGACGGTTTCAGCGGCCAGATGTTGATCCTCAATCAAGTGATCCATCTGACCTGCGTCGGTGCCTGGCTCGGCGGGCTGTTGATGCTGGTGATGATCCTGCGCCAGCCCGGCGAAACGGTGCGCTACGTCTTGCAGCGCTTCAGCGGGGTCGGCTACGTGTTGGTTGCCGGTCTGCTGATCACCGGTTTGATCAACGTGCGCGTCCTCACCGGCCAGTGGTGGCCGACGCCGCTGTTCTCGGGATTTGCCCTGATCCTGCTGATCAAAGCCTTGCTGGTGCTCGGGATGCTGGGGCTGGCGCTGTTCAATCGCTTGCGCATCCGTGACTGCGAACAGCGGATCGACACCCTCAAGCGCAGTGTCATGCTCGAATGGCTGCTGGGGATCGGCGCCGTGGCGGCGGTTTCGGTGCTTGGCACCCTGCCCCCGATGATCGCTGCCTGACGTCAGTGTTTCTGAGTATCACCCTTCGCCGTATCGATGCTGACCACCACCGACATTCCCGGCCGCAAACGCTCGATTTCCTGTTGGTCCGGATCGATGGTCACTCGCACCGGCACCCGCTGGGCGATCTTCACGAAGTTGCCGGTAGCGTTGTCGGCCTGCAATAACGCGAACTCCGAACCGGTGCCGGGCGAGATGTGCTGAACGTGGCCGGTGAATTTGCGGTGGTTCAGCGCATCGACGGTGAAGCTCACCGGTTGCCCGACCCGCACGTTGTCCATCTGGGTCTCTTTCATGTTGGCGATCACCCACTTCTGGTCCGGCACCAGCGCCATCAACTGCGCCCCGGAGTTGACGTAAGCGCCCAGGCGCACGCCAATCTGCCCGAGCTGACCGTCACGCGGAGCGATGATCCGCGTGTTGGACAAGTCGATCCGCGCCAGTTGCACCGCCGCTTCGGCACTGGCCACCGCCGCTTCCAGAGAGCCGCGATTGACGATCACCGTTTGCAGATCCTGCCGGGCGATTTCCAGATTGGCCTTGGCCTGCGCCAGCGCCGCAATGCTCTGCGCGTTGGCGGCCAGCGCCACGTCCATCTCGCGCCTGGACACGGAGCCGTCATTGACCAACGCCTTGTTGCGCCGCAGATCCGCCTCGCTTTTACGCAGCTGCGCCTCGCTATCGGCCACCACCGCCTGCCGCAGCTTGATCGTGGCTTCGGCGCTGTTGCGCTGCTGCACCACGTTGGCCAGCGAGGCCTTTTGCACCGCCAGCTGCGCCAGCGACTGATCCAGACGCTGCTGATAGATCCGGTCATCGAGGCGCACCAGCAAATCGCCCGCCTTCACAAACTGGAAGTCCTGCACCGGCACCTCGAACACGTAACCACTGAGCTGCGGCCCGATGATCGTCACCTGCCCGCGCACCAGGGCGTTTTCGGTGGTCTCGACCGCGCTGCTGAACGGCGGCAACTGCCAGGCATACAGCACGATCAACACACCGACGATGGCAATCGCGGCGAAGCCCAGCGACGAGATGATCCGCACCCGCAACGAGCGCGGCTCGGTGTTCGGTGATGACGGTGGCGCCACGCCTTCAGGGGTGGCAGCGATGGCATTGGTGGTCGTGGTAGTCGGTTCGGTCATGAAGAAGTGGCACCGCTGGAAGGTACGGAAGGTGTCGGGGCGACGGTTCTGGTGGTGCTGATCAGCCACAGCGCACGGATGGAAATCCAGATCATGGTCAGGATCGCGATCACCGCGATCAGCATGAACACATCGTTATAGGCCAGCACGTTGGCTTCGCGGGTGGCCGCGTTGGCCAGGCTGCGAATGCCTTGCAGGTTGCGCAGGCTTGGGTCGGCAATCACGGAGCCGACCGCCGAACCGCCGCTCTGAACCCGGGCGGCGACGCGCGGGTCGGACATCACCAGTTGCTCGACGATGTGGCTGGAATGAAATTTCTCGCGCACGACCTGGAACGTCCCCAGTAACGCTGCGCCGATCAGGCCACCGAGGTTGTTGCAGATCCCGAACAACACCGAAAAACTCACGAGGTTGCGCGGATTGGTCAGCACGTTGCGCGTACCCAGCACCATGGTCGGGCCGAGGAAGAACGTACTGCCGAACGCCAGCAGGAACTGGCTGAAATACAGGTTGCCGGGGCGGGTCAGGTTGTTCGATGAGCTGTCCATGATCGAGCCGGTGGCCATCAACGCCAGCGAGACGATCAGCGGCATCAGCAGGTGTTTCGGGTCGATGGTCAGCGCACTGGTCAGCAGCCCGGCGACGCTGCCGATCAGCATCACCACGTACAGGCTATGAAGCTGCTGGCTGCTCATGTTCAGGTTTTGCATGAAGCCCACGGCGCCGGTGGACTGCTCCGAGATAACCATGCGAATCAGGATCACCGCCAGCGCCAGGCGGATCATCACCCCACTGCCGAGCCAGCGGGTCATCAACATCGGGTTGCTGCGGTTATGTTCGATCGCCAGCCCCGCGAGAATCAGGACAATTGAAGCGGCCAGGGCGATGCCGATCCAGTCGGCTTCCAGCCACCAGTCGATCCTGCCCAGGGACAACACGGCACACAGCAGCGCCACGCCACTGGCAAGGATCGCGAAGGTGAGGAAATCGAGAGGCTCGAAGGTCTTGAACCGGTCACCCGGCGGCAGCTTGAGCATCAACACACAACCCAGCGACAGCAGCGCCATGCCCAATTCGAACAGGTACAGACCACGCCATTCGGCGATCTGCAACAGATCCTCGGAAAACAGTCGTGCCAGCGGCAAAGCCAGTTGCGAAGTGCCAAGCCCCAGCACCAGCGCCTTCATCCGCCATTTGGCCGGGAACGCCTGCACCATGTAATACAGGCCCAGCGAACTGAGCGCCGCACCGACCATGCCGTGGGCCGCACGCACAGCGACCGCCGAATTCAGGTCATTGACGAACAGATGGCCGAAGGTCACCAGCGCGTACAGCACCAGAAACACCTCGGTGAACGCCCGCAAACCGAACTGCTGGCGAAACTTCACCAGCAGCAGGTTCATCGATACGTTGGTCATCACATACGCCGCCGGCAGCCAGGCCATCTCCGCCGTGGTCGCCCCGAGCGCGCCTTGCAGATAAGGCAGGTTGGCGACCACCAGCGAATTGCCCAACCCGCCGGTCAATGCCACCAGCAACCCGACCAGCGCATAGGCCAGGCGCTTGGGGTTGGAGTGCAGCGGCGTCGAAGGGGAACCGGGCAGACTGGGCTTCTCGTGCGGCTGCCAGTTGCGCGGGGCGTATTGATCCATTGAAAGGCCTTGTCTGGTAGTCGCTTAAGTGTGCCGCAAATCCTGGCCAAACACCTATCCACTGTGGGAGCTCGCTGCCACAAAGGGATTTTGGGTGGATTCGTAAATTCTGTTTAAAAGACATCTCGCCCGCAGCCGATTTTTCCCAAGCGTAGCGGATGCCAACCTTGCAGCACTTCTCAACCTGCAAGGTGCCCGATATGACCACTCCCCGCTCGCAACGCTCCCCCGTCTGCTGAAAAACCTGCTGGCCGCCGCGCTGTTACTGCCCGCCCTCGCCTTCGCTCAGGAACGCCCATGGCCGGATGGCTCGCAACTGGTGATTTCGGTGTCGATGCAATTCGAAACCGGCGGCCAGCCCGAAGGCGCTGAAAGTCCGTTCTCCGGCACACCGCTGCCAAAAGGCTACCCGGATCTGCCGGCGCAGACCTGGTTCGATTACGGCTACAAGGAAGGCCTGTGGCGCATGCTCGATCTGTGGGATCGCACCGGTATCAAAGTCACTTCCCACGTGGTCGGCGAAGCGGCGCTCAAGCACCCGGAACTGGCCAAGGCGATCGCCGAGCGCGGTCATGAGCTGGCGGCCCACGGCATGCGCTGGGCCGATTCGTACAACATGAATTACGCCCAGGAAAAACAATTCATCGGCGACGGTGTCGCGGCGGTGGAAAAAATCACCGGCCAGCGCTCGGTCGGCTACAACGCCAACTGGCTACGGCGCAGCCCCAATACGCTGAAGGTATTGCAGGACCTGAACTTCACCTATCACATCGACGATGTCAGCCGTGACGAGCCGTTCGTGACGATGGTACGCGGGCGCAAATTCGCCGTGGTGCCGTACACCCTGCGCAACAACGACATCGTGCTGGTCGAAGGTCGGCACTTCTCCGCCGAGCAGTTCTACCAGCAACTGGTGCTGGAATTCGATCGCCTCTACGCCGAAGGCGCGAGCAAGCGGCGGATGATGTCGGTGAGTCTGCACGACCGGATTGGCGGCACGCCGGCGATGGTCGAGGCCATGGAGCGTTTTATCCGGTACGCCCAATCGCATCCGAAGGTGAGTTTCATGCGCAAGGATCAGATCGCGCAAATCGTACTGACCGAAAAAAACCCACTGATCGATAACACTGAAGCGCTCTACAACCAGTAAAAACGGTCGAAAGCAGCCCTCCTCACAGCGTTTGGAGGGCTGCCCGCTCACGCAAAGTCATCGTACAACGCCCTGTTGACATTTCCGGAAAACCTCGCAAATATCCGCAACCATGTTGTACGACGACGTATAACAAATAATAAAAACAACAAACGAAACAGGGAGCGTCACAGTGAGCACACTCGTCCGCAATTACGTCCGCACGTCCCGTTTTTCTGTCCCCCGCCCGCGTTCCACCCTGAGTTTGATCGGCTGCAGCAGTCTGGCCCTCATCTTGCCGATGAGCGCCGATGCCGAGGGCTTCATCGAAGACAGCAAAGCCACGCTGAACCTGCGTAACGCCTACTTCAATCGCAATTTCGTCAACCCGGACTATCCGCAAGGCAAGGCTGAAGAGTGGACACAGAACTTTATTCTCGACGCCAAATCCGGCTTCACGCAGGGCACTGTCGGCTTTGGCCTGGATGTACTGGGGCTGTACTCGCAGAAACTCGATGGCGGCAAAGGTACCGGAGGTACGCAGTTATTGCCGATCCACGATGATGGCCGCCCGGCGGACAATTTCGGGCGCCTGGGCGTGGCGCTCAAGGCCAAAGTGTCGAAGACCGAATTGAAGGTCGGTGAATGGATGCCGGTGCTGCCCATCCTGCGCTCGGACGATGGCCGCTCCCTGCCGCAGACCTTTCGCGGTGGCCAGGTCACGTCTACCGAAATCAATGGCTTGACCCTTTACGGCGGCCAGTTCCGCGGCAACAGTCCGCGCAACGATGCAAGCACGGAAGACATGTCGATGAACGGCCGAGGCGCATTTACCTCCGACCGCTTCAACTTCGGCGGCGGCGAATACACCTTCAACGACAAACGCACGCTTGTCGGTGTGTGGTACGCCGAACTCAGCGACATCTACCAGCAGCAGTATTTCAACCTCAGCCACAGCCAGCCCCTGGGCGACTGGACACTGGGCGCCAACCTCGGCTTTTTCACCGGCAAGGAAGACGGCAGCGCTCAGGCCGGCGATCTCGACAACAAAACCGCGTTCGCCCTGCTCTCGGCCAGGTACGGCGGCAACACGTTCTACATAGGCCTGCAAAAGCTCAGTGGCGACGATGCCTGGATGCGCGTCAACGGCACCAGTGGCGGCACTCTGGCCAACGACAGCTACAACGCCAGTTACGACAACGCGAAGGAGCGCTCCTGGCAGATTCGCCACGACTACAACTTCGTTGTTCTCGGCGTCCCCGGGCTGACGTTGATGAACCGCTACATCAGCGGTGACAACGTGCACACCGGCACCATCACCGATGGCAAGGAATGGGGTCGCGAGTCGGAACTGGCCTACACCGTTCAGAGCGGTCCGCTGAAGAATCTCAACGTCAAATGGCGCAACGCGACGATTCGCCGGGACTTCAGCACCAATGAATTCGATGAGAACCGGATCTTCATCAGTTACCCGATTTCGTTGTTGTAAACAGCGGCATGGCGTGAACGGAGAGTGCATCCGCCTTCTGTCACTTACACCGAAAGTCGCGTTGACAAGTTCCGGAAACCCTACCGATACTTCAGCGCAGTCATACGACAACCTACAACAACCCTAATAACAACGCGTAAGGGATTGCCATGACGCCCACCTCCACCGCCCCAACTCCGTTCAATCGCCTGCTGCTGACCGGCGCCGCCGGTGGCCTGGGCAAAGTCTTGCGTGAACGCCTGCGCCCGTATGCCAACGTGCTGCGCCTGTCGGACATCGCCGCCCTCGCCCCGGCCATCGATGACCGGGAAGAAATCGTGCTCTGCGACCTCGCCGACAAAACCGCCGTGCATCAACTGGTCGAAGGCGTGGATGCGATCCTGCATTTCGGTGGCGTTTCAGTGGAGCGCCCCTTCGAAGAAATCCTCGGTGCCAATATCTGTGGCGTGTTCCACCTCTATGAAGCGGCACGCCGCCACGGCGTCAAACGGGTGATCTTCGCCAGCTCCAACCATGTCATCGGCTTTTACAAACAGGATGAGCGCCTCGACGCCAGCTCTGCTCGCCGTCCCGACGGCTATTACGGTCTGTCCAAGTCCTACGGCGAAGACATGGCCAGTTTCTACTTCGATCGCTATGGCATCGAAACCGTCAGCATCCGCATCGGCTCGTCGTTTCCCGAACCGCAGAACCGCCGAATGATGCACACCTGGCTGAGCTTCGATGACCTCACCCAATTGCTCGAACGTTCGCTGTACACCCCCGACGTCGGCCACACCGTGGTCTATGGCATGTCCGACAACAAGGAGGTGTGGTGGGACAACCGCTTCGCCAGCCACCTCGGTTTCGCGGCCAAAGACACGTCTGAAGTGTTTCGCGAAAAAGTCGAGGCGCAGCCGATGCCCGCCAACGATGACCCGGCGCGGATCTATCAGGGCGGAGCCTTCGTTGCGGCCGGCCCGTTTGGCGACTGACCGGCGCGATTGACGTCTCCAATAAAACCAAGGGAATGAGTATGCAAGCCGAAATGATCGTCGACGCCCGCAACGCAGTGGGTGAAAGCCCGGTGTGGGTGCCGCAGGAAAATGCGCTCTACTGGGTCGATATCCCCAACGGTGGACTGCAACGCTGGAGCGCCGACACGGGCCACGTCCACGCCTGGAAGGCTCCCGAAATGCTCGCCTGCATCGCGCGACACAGCAGGGGCGGCTGGGTGGCCGGCATGGAGAGCGGGTTCTTCCACTTGCAGCCGCACGGCGATGGCAGCCTCGACAGCGACCTGCTCGCTCCGGTCGAGCACAGCCGCCAGGACATGCGCCTGAACGACGGCCGCTGCGACCGGCAGGGCCGGTTCTGGGCCGGCAGCATGGTGCTGAACATGGGCCTGAATCTGCCCGAGGGCCGGCTCTATCGCTACGCTGCCGGGCAGACGGGCTCGATCAAGGCGCAGCTTAATGGCTTCATCGTGCCCAACGGCCTGGGCTTCAGCCCGGATGGCAAAACCCTGTACCTGTCGGATTCGCACCCGAGCGTGCAACTGATCTGGGCTTTCGATTACGACACCGAGACAGGCACCCCCTCCAATCGACGGGTGTTCGTGGACATGCATCATTATTACGGCCGCCCTGACGGCGCGGCGGTGGATGCCGAGGGTTGTTACTGGATCTGCGCCAACGACGTCGGCCTGATCCACCGGTTCACCCCGAAGGTCGCCTCGACCGCTCGCTGCAGGTGCCGGTGAAAAAACCCACCATGTGCGCCTTTGGCGGAAGCCGGATGGATACCTTGTTCGTGACCTCGATCCGCCCCGGCGACGACCAGGATCCACACTCCCTGGCCGGCGGGGTGTTCGCCCTCAACCCCGGCGTCAAAGGCTTGCCGGAGCCAATCTTCGATGACCTGCTGTAACCGCCCCCGCTGCATCGCTGTGCCTTGAACACAAAAACAACAAGACTGGAGAACCCCTCATGGACTTCAAACGCACGTTGCTCGCCGCCGCCCTCCCCCTCGCGCTCACCTTCGGCAGCGCGGCCCAGGCACTGGAAATCAAATTCGCCGACATCCACCCCGCCGGTTATCCGACCGTGGTCGCCGAAGAACAATTGGGCAAGACCCTGGTCGCCGAAAGTGACGGCAAGCTGACCTTCAAGATGTTCCCTGGCGGCGTGCTCGGCTCGGAAAAGGAAGTGGTCGAACAGGCCCAGGTCGGTGCCATCCAGATGGCCCGCGTCAGCCTCGGCATCGTCGGCCCGGTGGTACCGGACGTAAACGTGTTCAATATGCCGTTCGTGTTCCGTGACCAGGCGCACATGCGCAAGATCATCGACGGTGAAATCGGTGACGAGATCCTCGACAAGATCACTCAATCGGAATTCAACCTCGTCGCCCTGGCGTGGATGGACGGCGGCACGCGCAACATCTACACCAAGAAACCGGTGCGCAGCCTGGCAGACCTCAAGGGCATGAAAATCCGCGTGCAGGGCAATCCGATGTTCATCGAAACCATCAATGCCATGGGCGGCAACGGGATCGCCATGGACACCGGCGAAATCTTCAGTGCCCTGCAGACCGGCGTCATCGATGGCGCGGAAAACAATCCACCCACCCTGCTCGAACACAACCACTACCAGAACGCCAAGTTTTACAGCCTGACCGGGCACCTGATCCTGCCCGAGCCCATCGTGATGTCAAAAATCACCTGGGACAAACTCACCCCCGATCAGCAGACGCTGGTGAAGAAAGCCGCCAAGGCTGCGCAGGCTCAGGAGCGCACGCTGTGGGACGCCAAATCCGTCAGCAGTGAGGAAAAGCTCAAGGCGGCCGGCGTCGAGTTCATCACCGTCGACAAGAAACCCTTCTACGAGGCCACCGCCTCGATCCGCGAGAAATACGGCGCGCCCTACGCCGACCTGATCAAGCGCATCGAAGCCGTTCAGTAACCCTCCCAGCCCTCTGCAAAAGGCCCGGCAGCGCTGACGTCGCCTGATGTCCGCGCGTGCCCGGTTACGGTGGAACCCGATGAAGAATTTGCTGCTGCGCATCAATGACCGGATCTACATGGCCTGCATCTGGGTCGCCGGTCTGTCGGTGCTGACCATTGCTCTGATCATCCCCTGGGGCGTGTTCGCCCGTTACGTGCTCGGCACCGGCTCGAGCTGGCCGGAGCCTGCCGCCATCCTGCTGATGATGGTCTTCACGTTCATCGGCGCGGCCGCCAGCTACCGCGCCGGCGCACACATGGCGGTGGCGATGGTCACCGACCGCCTGCAACCGAATATGCGCCGAACCATGAGCATCGTTTCACAAGTGCTCATGGGCACCATCTGCCTGTTCATGACGATCTGGGGCACGAAGTTGTGCCTGTCGACCTGGAACCAGTTCATGAGCGCCCTGCCGACGTTGCGGGTCGGCATCACCTACATGCCGATCCCGATTGGCGGTGCGCTGACGCTGATTTTCGTACTGGAAAAACTGTTGCTCGGCGATCAAAGCAACCGCCGCGTGCTGCGATTCGACCTGGTTGAAGAAAACGAAGGGGCTGCCTGATGGACGCATTGATTCTGCTGGGCAGTTTTATCGCACTGATCCTGATCGGCATGCCGGTTGCCTACGCGCTCGGGTTGTCGGCGCTGATCGGCGCTTGGTGGATCGACATTCCGTTCCAGGCCTTGATGATTCAGGTGGCGGGCGGGGTGAACAAATTCTCGCTGCTGGCGATTCCGTTCTTCGTGCTCGCCGGAGCGATCATGGCCGAGGGCGGCATGTCGCGGCGGCTGGTGGCGTTTGCCGGGGTCCTGGTGGGTTTCGTGCGTGGTGGCCTGTCGCTGGTCAACATCATGGCCTCGACCTTTTTCGGCGCGATTTCCGGCTCGTCGGTGGCCGACACCGCATCGGTGGGTTCGGTGCTGATCCCGGAAATGGAGCGCAAAGGCTACCCTCGGGAATTCTCTACAGCGGTCACCGTCAGCGGTTCGGTACAGGCTCTGCTGACCCCGCCCAGTCACAACTCGGTGCTCTACTCGCTGGCCGCCGGCGGCACCGTTTCCATTGCTTCGCTGTTCATGGCCGGCGTGGTGCCGGGCCTGCTGATGAGCGCGTGCCTGATGGTGTTGTGCCTGATTTTTGCGCGCAAACGCGAATACCCCAAAGGCGAAGTGATCCCGCTGCGCGAAGCCCTGAAAATTTGCGGCGAAGCGTTGTGGGGCCTGATGGCGATGGTGATCATTCTCGGCGGGATTCTGTCGGGGATCTTCACGGCCACCGAGTCGGCGGCCATTGCCGTGCTGTGGTCGTTTTTCGTCACCATGTTCATCTACCGCGACTACAAATGGAGTGAACTGCCGAAACTGATGCACCGCACGGTACGCACCATTTCCATCGTGATGATTCTGATCGGTTTCGCCGCCAGTTTCGGCTACATCATGACCCTGATGCAGATCCCGGCGAAGATCACCACGCTGTTCCTGACCCTGTCCGATAACCGCTACGTGATCCTGATGTGCATCAACGTCATGCTGCTGTTGCTCGGCACCGTGATGGACATGGCACCGCTGATTCTGATCCTCACACCGATCCTGATGCCGGTGATTCTCGGTATCGGCGTCGACCCGGTGCAGTTCGGCATGATCATGCTGGTCAACCTCGGTATCGGCCTGATAACACCGCCCGTGGGAGCGGTGCTGTTCGTGGGTTCGGCGGTGGGCAAGGTCAGTATCGAAAGCACGGTGAAGGCGCTGCTGCCGTTCTACGCCGTGCTGTTCCTGGTGCTGATGCTGGTGACCTACGTTCCGGCGCTGTCGCTGTGGTTACCGCACCTGGTGTTGTAACGCGATTGCTGTGGCGAGGGCGTTCGTTCCCTCGCCACAGGTTTTGTCTCACGCACGCAGCAACATGTAAGCGGCGACCACCAGACACACGCTGGCGAACCCCACCTGCAACGTCCTTGCCGGCACCCGCGCGCAGAGTTTGCGGCCGACAATCATGCCGACGATGCTGGCGACGATAAACGATGCGCCCAGATGATCGATCCGCACACCGGCATGAAACGCGCCGACCACGCCGATGGCAGAAATCAGGCTGATGACCATCAGTGAAGTGGCGACGATACCGCGCATCTGCACATCCGTCAGTTGCTTGAACGCCGGCACGATCAGAAACCCGCCGCCAACCCCCAGCAACCCGGACACCACACCAGTGACCGCACCCAGTACCGCAAGGGTTGCGGTGCATTTGGCGGTCCAGTCGAAACGGCCGGTCTGCTCATTGAGCATGCAGTTTTTCTGGCCCCAACTGGCGTGACCATGGTCGCTCGGCCCCTCCTGCTGGCGTTCGCGGCGCAGCATGCGCCACGCCACCATCACCATCAGCAGGCTGAACAGGATCATCAGAACCTTTTCCGGCAACTGATGGGCGAAGTAGATGCCCACCGGCGAAAACACCGCGCCAAGCGCCGCAATCAGCAGCGCCGCGCGATAACGCACCAGACCATGACGCAACCCATCAATCGCGCCGACCGCCGCCGCGCTGCCCACCGCGAACAACGCCACCGGCGCTGCTTGCGTCATCGTCCAGCCAAGACCCAGCACCAGCGCCGGCACGGCGAGAATTCCGCCACCGGCTCCGGTCAGACCGAGGATCAACCCCATCACCACACCAAACAGACTTGCCAGCAACATAGAGTGTTCTCAGTCGACCCTGGACAGACTCGTCAGCCATTCGCGCCCCTTGAGCATGCCGTTCCAGTAGAACCATGGCAGCAGCGTCGCCTTCAGCCACCACGCGGAACGGCGCGGTACGGTCGGGTCGAGGGGAAAGGTCGGCAGCAGTTTTCCGGCGTAGCCAAACTCGGCGAGGATCACCTTGCCCTTCTCCACCGTCAGCGGGCAGGAGCCGTAGCCGTCGTACTTCAGCGGCAGCGCCAGTGCCTTGCGCAGGGCCAACAGGTTTTGCGCCACCACCACGACCTGCTTGCGCACTGCCGCCGCAGTTTTCGCATTGGTGGTGCCGCAGATATCGCCCAGGGCAAACACTTCGGGATAGCGCGGGTGTTGCAGTGTGTGCGGGTTGACCTCGCACCATCCGGCAGCGTCGGCCAACGGGCTCTGGGCGACGAAATCCGGCGAAACCTGCGGCGGGACGACGTGCAGCAGATCGAATGTTTTCGCCTGACGGGTGACGTTGCCGTCCGCGTCCTTGACCTCGAACCAGGCGGTTTTCGCTGGGCCGTCGACTTTTACCAGATTGGAATTGAACGCCAGCCGCGCGTTGTATTTTTCGATGTACTTCATCAGCGGCGGCACGAAGGTCGGGACGCCGAACAGCGCGGCGCCGGCAAGATTGAACTCGACGTCGACCTTGCCCAGCACATTGCGCTTGAGCCAGTGATCGCAGGACAGGTACAGCGCCTTTTGCGGCGCGCCGGCGCATTTGATCGGGATCGGCGGCTGTGTGAACAGGGCTTTGCCGCCGCGCAGTTTCTGCACCTGATCCCAGGTGTATTGCGCATGCTGATAGCTGTAGTTGGACGTGACGCCGTGCTGGCCGAGGCTTTCCTGCAGGCCTTCGATCTTCTCCCACGCCAGGCGCAGGCCGGGGCAGACGATCAGGTTCTGATAGGTGACAGTGCGTTGATCGTTGAGGGTGAGGCGGCGCTGATCAGGATCGATGCCGGTCACCGCCGCCTGAATCCAGGTGGCCTGGCGCGGCATCACCTTGTTCATCGGTCGGGCGGTGTCTTTGGCGTCATAGGCGCCGCCGCCGACCAGCGTCCAGGCCGGCTGGTAGTAATGCTGGGTACTCGGCTCGATCACCGTGATGTTCAGGCCGGGATCGCGCTTGAGCAGGCTTGCGACAAAACCGATGCCGGCAGTGCCGCCGCCGATGACCACGATGTCCGCACTGATGGATGGGCCCCAGTGTTGATCGTTCATTGTTTGTTCCTTATGGCTGCACGCAAGGATAGCCGGGTCTATTGCGCCCAGCTTTTGAGCACGGCTCCGCAGTAGAGTCCGGACAGGGTTTTCATCACCTGGATCACTTCGTGACTGGCGAGACCGTAAAAAATGTACTTGCCTTCACGACGGGTCGCGACCAGCCCTTCATCGCGCAGGATGCCCAGTTGCTGGGACAGGGTTGGCTGACGCACGCCGGTCATTTTCTCCAGCTCGCCAACGTTGCGCTCGCCCTGGGTCAACTGGCACAGGATCAACAGCCGATCCTCGTTGGCCAATGCCTTGAGCAGCGAACAGGCCTTGGAGGCCGAGGCGCGCAGTTGGGCGACTTCACATTCGGTCAGACTGGATTGCATTTGCAGGATGCCTTCAACGTCACTTAAGCTGCGGACATTATGTGTTTACATAAAGTGTTGCAACCCTGACTTCCCACCTTCCTGCACAGGACCGTGTTCATGCCCGCGCTGATTGAAGCTTTCCTCGACCCCGCCTCTTCGACCTACAGCTACGTGGTCTACGAGGCCGACGGCGGGCAGTGCGCAATCGTCGATCCGGTGCTCGATTACGACGGCGCCGCCGGTCGCACCTGTACGGCTCAGGCCGACAGGATCATCGCCTTCGTTCGCGCCCATCACCTGCAAGTGCAGTGGCTGCTGGAAACCCATGCCCACGCCGATCACTTGTCCGCCGCTCCGTACCTGCGCCGGGAACTGGGCGGGAAAATCGCGATTGGCGAATCGATCAGCAAAGTGCAGAACGTGTTCAAGGCGCTGTTCAACCTGGAGCCGGAATTTCGCGTCGACGGCTCGCAGTTCGATCACCTGTTCGCACCCAACGAGTCGTTCCGGATCGGCAACCTCAAGGCCACCGCCCTGCACGTTCCCGGCCATACCCCGGCGGACATGGCTTACCTGATCGATGGAGAACAGATCCTGGTCGGCGACACCCTGTTCATGCCTGACGTCGGCACCGCCCGTTGCGACTTCCCTGGTGGCAACGCCCATCAACTGTTCAATTCGATTCACAAGCTGCTGGCCTTCCCCGCCAGCGTGAAGCTCTACGTCTGCCACGACTACCCGCCGCAAGGTCGCGCCGCGCAGTGCCAGACCACCGTGGGTGAACAGCGCAAAAGCAATATCCATGTGCATGACGGCGTCGACGAAGCCGCATTTGTGGAGATGCGCACCAAACGCGATGCCGGGTTGGGCATGCCGACGCTGTTGCTGCCGGCAATTCAGGTCAATGTGCGGGCGGGCAATTTTCCAGCGGCAGAAGATAACGGCGTGGTGTATCTGAAGATTCCGATCAACAAACTGTAATCAATTGATCGGGAGCGCCCGAGGCGGCCCCCCCACGCAGAGCCTGGGAATGATCTTCAAACCCCGAGCGTCAAGCCATTCGCCGGCAACGGCAATGCCGTCTTGTAGCGCACCTGCTTGAGCGCAAAGCTTGAGCGGATATTCGCCACACCAGGGACTTTGGTCAGAAAGTCCATCATGAAGCGTTCAAGCGCCTGAATGGTCGGCACCAGCACCCGGATCAGATAGTCCGGGTCGCCGGCCATCAGGTAGCACTCCATGACTTCCGGCCGGTCGGAAATCGCTTCCTCGAAATGCTGCAGCGCTTCCTCTACCTGCTTCTCGAGGCTCACGTGGATGAACACGTTGACGTGCAGCCCCAGCAGGTCGGCGTCGAGCAGTGTCACCTGCTCGCGGATCAGCCCCAGTTCCTCCATCGCCTTGACCCGGTTGAAGCACGGCGTCGGCGACAGATTGACCGAACGGGCGAGGTCGGCGTTGGTGACGCGCGCGTTCTCCTGAAGGCTGTTGAGAATGCCGATGTCGGTACGGTCCAGTTTGCGCATGAGACAAAACCACCTGTTTTTTATGTTTATGCAGAATTTCTATCTGCAAATGATCGCCAGCGCAACGAAACAGAGAGAAATATTCTTCTTGCCCGGGCCTATGATTGTTGTAGGACAAGATTTCTTTTATCGAAGAATGACTGCCAGCTCACTACAAGAAATTCACAAGATCGAGCGTAGAAGCCATGACCCAAGCGTATGAACCGCTGCGTCTGCACGTCCCTGAACCCTCGGGTCGCCCAGGCTGCAAAACCGATTTCTCCTACCTGCATCTGACCGATGCCGGGACGGTGCGCAAACCCTCCATCGACGTTGAACCGGCCGACACCGCCGACCTTGCCCGTGGCCTGATCCGCGTGCTCGACGACCAGGGCAATGCCCTCGGCCCTTGGGCCGAAAACGTGCCGATCGAGATCCTGCGCAAAGGCATGCGCGCCATGCTCAAGACCCGGATCTACGACAACCGCATGGTGGTCGCCCAACGTCAGAAAAAAATGTCGTTCTACATGCAGAGCCTTGGCGAAGAAGCCATCGGCAGCGCCCAGGCCCTGGCCTTGAACATCGACGACATGTGCTTCCCGACCTACCGCCAGCAAAGCATTCTGATGGCCCGCGACGTACCGCTGGTCGACCTGATCTGCCAACTGCTGTCCAACGAGCGCGATCCGCTCAAGGGCCGTCAGTTACCGATCATGTACTCGGTCAAGGACGCCGGTTTCTTCACCATTTCCGGCAACCTCGCCACTCAATTCATCCAGGGCGTGGGCTGGGGCATGGCCTCGGCGATCAAGGGCGATACCAAAATCGCCTCGGCCTGGATCGGCGACGGCGCCACCGCCGAATCGGACTTCCACACCGCCCTCACCTTCGCTCACGTTTACCGGGCGCCGGTGATCCTCAACGTCGTTAATAACCAGTGGGCGATCTCGACCTTCCAGGCCATCGCCGGTGGTGAAGCCACCACCTTCGCCGGACGCGGCGTCGGTTGCGGCATCGCCTCCCTGCGCGTTGACGGCAACGATTTCTACGCGGTCTACGCCGCCTCCGCCTGGGCCGCCGAACGCGCCCGCCGCAACCTCGGCCCGACCATGATCGAATGGGTCACCTACCGCGCCGGCCCGCACTCGACCTCCGACGATCCGTCCAAATACCGTCCTGCCGACGACTGGAGCCACTTCCCGCTGGGCGACCCGATTGCCCGCCTGAAACAGCACCTGATCAAGGTCGGTCACTGGTCGGAAGAAGAGCACGCCGCCGTCAGCGCCGAACTCGAAGCCGAGGTGATCGCCGCGCAGAAACAGGCCGAGCAGTACGGCACCCTCGCCGGCGGCCAGATTCCGAGCGCCGCGACCATGTTCGAAGACGTCTACAAAGAGATGCCGGAGCACTTGAAGCGCCAGCGTCAGCAGTTGGGGATCTGACATGAACGATCACAACAACAATATTCAGTTGGAAACCGCCATGACCACGACCACCATGACCATGATCCAGGCCCTGCGCTCGGCCATGGATGTGATGCTTGAGCGTGACGACAACGTTGTGGTGTTCGGCCAGGACGTCGGCTACTTCGGCGGCGTGTTCCGTTGCACCGAAGGCCTGCAGGCCAAGTACGGCACCTCGCGGGTGTTCGATGCGCCGATCTCCGAGAGCGGCATCGTCGGCGTCGCCGTGGGCATGGGTGCTTATGGCTTGCGTCCGGTTGCCGAGATTCAGTTCGCCGACTACGTGTACCCGGCGTCCGACCAGATCATTTCCGAAGCCGCCCGTCTGCGTTATCGCTCGGCCGGCGAGTTCACCGCGCCGATGACCCTGCGCATGCCTTGCGGCGGCGGCATCTACGGCGGCCAGACCCACAGCCAGAGCATCGAAGCGATGTTCACTCAGGTCTGCGGTCTGCGCACCGTCATGCCGTCCAACCCGTATGACGCCAAAGGCTTGCTGATCGCCTCCATCGAAAACGATGACCCGGTGATCTTCCTCGAGCCGAAACGCCTGTACAACGGCCCGTTCGACGGCCACCACGATCGCCCGGTAACCCCGTGGTCGAAACACCCGGCCGCGCAAGTGCCGGACGGTTACTACACCGTACCGCTGGATGTCGCCGCGATCACCCGTCCGGGCAAGGACGTGACCGTGCTGACCTACGGCACCACCGTTTACGTGTCGCAAGTTGCCGCCGAAGAATCCGGCGTTGATGCAGAGGTCATCGACCTGCGCAGCCTGTGGCCGCTGGACCTGGAAACCATCGTCAAATCCGTGAAGAAAACCGGCCGTTGCGTGGTGGTGCACGAAGCCACCCGCACCTGCGGTTTCGGCGCCGAACTGGTGTCGCTGGTGCAAGAGCATTGCTTCCACCACCTGGAAGCGCCGATCGAGCGCGTCACCGGTTGGGACACCCCCTACCCGCACGCGCAGGAGTGGGCGTATTTCCCTGGGCCGTCCCGAGTGGGCGCGGCGCTGAAACGGGTCATGGAGGTCTGAATGGGCACGCACGTTATCAAGATGCCGGACATCGGCGAAGGCATCGCAGAAGTAGAACTGTCGCAGTGGCACGTCAAGGTCGGCGATCTGGTCGTTGAAGATCAGGTACTGGCGGATGTGATGACCGACAAGGCGATGGTCGATATTCCCTCGCCGGTACACGGCAAGGTGATTGCGTTGGGCGGTCAGCCGGGTGAAGTGATGGCGGTCGGCAGTATCCTGATCAGCATCGAGGTTGAAGGCGCCGGCAATCTGAAGGAGTCGGACAAGCCGGCGCCTGTTGCGGCGAAAGAAGCACCTGCCGCACCCAAAGTTGAAGCGGTCGTCGAAAGCAAACCTGCTGTCACCGCGCCGCGTCCGGCGGCTGCCGTTTGCCAGGGCCCAATGGTTGCCCGTGAAGCCGATGAGCGTCCGCTGGCCTCGCCGGCCGTGCGCAAACACGCGCTGGATCTGGGTATTCAATTGCGTCTGGTGCGCGGTTCCGGCCCGGCCGGTCGCGTATTGCACGAAGACCTCGACGCCTACCTGGCACAGGGTCAGTCGAACGCTTCGGCACCGGTCGCCGCCGCTTACGCCCAGCGTCACGATGAAGAACAGATTCAAGTGATCGGCATGCGCCGCAAGATTGCCCAGCGCATGCAGGACGCGACCCAACGTGCTGCGCACTTCAGTTATGTCGAGGAAATCGACGTCACCGCGCTTGAAGAACTGCGTTCACACCTGAACGAAAAACATGGCGCCAGCCGTGGCAAGCTGACTTTGCTGCCGTTCCTCGTACGTGCCTTGGTCGTCGCCCTGCGCGACTTCCCGCAGATGAACGCCCGTTACGACGACGAAGCCCAGGTCATCACCCGTCTCGGCGCGGTGCATGTCGGCGTCGCCACCCAAAGCGACGTCGGCCTGATGGTACCGGTGGTGCGTCACGCCGAAGCGCGCAGCCTGTGGGACAGCGCGGCGGAAATTTCTCGCCTTGCCACTGCCGCCCGCAATGGCAAGGCCAGCCGCGATGAGCTGTCCGGCTCGACCATCACCCTGACCAGCCTCGGCGCCCTTGGCGGCATCGTCAGTACCCCGGTGCTGAACCTGCCGGAAGTGGCGATCGTCGGCGTCAACAAAATCGTCGAACGCCCGATGGTCGTCAAAGGCCAGGTGGTGATCCGCAAGATGATGAACCTCTCCAGCTCCTTCGATCACCGCGTGGTCGACGGCATGGACGCGGCGCTCTTCATCCAGGCCATTCGTGGTCTGCTCGAACAACCTGCGACCCTGTTTGTGGAGTGATGGCATGCAAACTCTGAACACCACGCTGCTGATCATCGGCGGCGGCCCCGGCGGTTACGTAACGGCCATTCGTGCCGGGCAACTGGGCGTTCCGACCATTCTGGTCGAGGGCGAATCGCTGGGCGGCACCTGCCTGAACATCGGCTGTATTCCGTCGAAAGCGCTGATTCATGTGGCCGAACAGTTTCACCAGACTCAACACCACAATCAGCATTCGGCACTCGGCATCAGCGTTTCGGCGCCGACCCTCGACATCAGCAAAAGCGTCGAGTGGAAGGACGGCATCGTCGATCGCCTGACCACTGGCGTCGCCGCGTTGCTGAAGAAGAACAAGGTTCAGGTCATCAACGGCTGGGCCAAGGTCATCGATGGCAAGACCGTGGAAGTCGGCGACACCCGCATCCACTGCGAACATCTGGTGCTGGCCACCGGTTCAAAAAGCGTCAATCTGCCGATCCTGCCGATTGGCGGGCCGATCATTTCGTCTACCGAGGCGCTCGCGCCGAAGTCGGTTCCGAAGCGTCTGATCGTGGTGGGTGGCGGTTACATCGGTCTGGAATTGGGCATTGCTTATCGCAAGCTCGGCGCCGAGGTCAGCGTGGTCGAGGCGCAGGATCGCATCCTGCCGGCCTACGACGCAGAACTGACCCAACCGGTGCACGACGCGCTGAAGCAACTGGGCGTGAAGCTGTATCTGAAACACAGCGTTCTGGGCTTCGACGGTACGTTGCAGGTGCGCGATCCGAACGGCGACACCCTGAATCTGGAAACCGATCAGGTGCTGGTGGCCGTCGGCCGTAAACCCAATACCCAAGGCTGGAACCTTGAAGCGCTGAACCTGGACATGAACGGCTCCGCGATCAAGATCAACAACCGTTGCCAGACCAGCATGCGCAACGTCTACGCCATCGGCGACCTGAGCGGCGAGCCGATGCTGGCCCACCGCGCCATGGCTCAGGGCGAGATGGTGGCCGAGCTGATCAGCGGCAAGACCCGCGAATTCAACCCGACCGCCATCGCTGCGGTTTGCTTCACCGACCCGGAACTGGTGGTCGTCGGCAAGACGCCGGACGAAGCGAAAGCTGCGGGACTGGACTGCATCGTGTCGAACTTCCCGTTCGCGGCCAATGGCCGGGCGATGACCCTGGAATCGAAAACCGGCTTCGTGCGGGTGGTCGCTCGTCGGGACAATCATGTGATTGTCGGTTGGCAGGCAGTGGGTGTCGGGGTGTCGGAGCTGTCGACCGCGTTCGCGCAAAGCCTTGAAATGGGCGCACGACTGGAAGACATCGGCGGCACCATTCATGCGCACCCGACCCTGGGCGAAGCGGTGCAGGAAGCGGCGTTGCGTGCGCTCGGGCATGCGTTGCACCTGTAACTCTCGGTCGCAGATCGTTCCCACGCTCCGCGTGGGAATGCCTCCACGGACGCTCCGCGTTCGACTGTCGGGACGCAGAGCGTCCCGGACTGCATTCCCACGCAGAGCGTGGGAACGATCAAAGGCAGAGATTTCGGGCTGCGAAACCGCTCAAGAATGAAGTATTGTTGTGCCCATCCAAAAAAACGTCAGAAGCCTTGAACCGCTTCGGCGGTTGTTCAGTGATAGAGGGTGTCATGGGTAACGAAAGCATCAACTGGGACAAGCTGGGTTTTGACTACATCAAGACCGACAAACGCTATCTGTCGTACTTTCGCAACGGCGAGTGGGACAAAGGCACCCTGACCGAAGACAACGTGCTGCACATCAGCGAAGGCTCCACTGCGCTTCACTATGGTCAGCAATGCTTCGAAGGCCTGAAGGCCTATCGTTGCAAGGACGGCTCGATCAACCTGTTCCGTCCGGACCAGAACGCTGCACGCATGCAACGCAGCTGCGCCCGCCTGCTGATGCCACATGTGTCCACCGAGCAGTTCATTGAAGCGTGCAAGCAAGTGGTTCGTGCCAACGAGCGCTTCATCCCGCCTTACGGCACCGGCGGCGCGCTGTACCTGCGTCCTTTCGTGATCGGCGTGGGTGACAACATCGGCGTGCGTACCGCACCTGAGTTCATCTTCTCGGTGTTCGCGATTCCGGTTGGCGCCTACTTCAAGGGCGGCCTGACGCCGCACAACTTCCAGATCTCCACCTTCGACCGCGCCGCGCCACAAGGCACCGGTGCCGCCAAGGTCGGTGGCAACTATGCCGCCAGCCTGATGCCGGGCTCCCAGGCCAAGAAAGCGCACTTCGCTGATGCCATCTACCTGGATCCGCTGACCCACAAGAAGATCGAGGAAGTCGGTTCGGCCAACTTCTTCGGGATTACCCACGACAACAAGTTCGTGACACCGAACTCGCCGTCGGTACTGCCGGGTATCACCCGTCTGTCGCTGATCGAACTGGCCAAGTCCCGCCTGGGTCTGGAAGTGGTCGAAGGCGACGTGTTCATCGACAAGCTGTCGGACTTCAAGGAAGCCGGTGCCTGCGGTACCGCTGCGGTGATCACCCCGATCGGCGGCATCAGCTACAACGACCACCTGCACGTATTCCACAGCGAAACCGAAGTCGGCCCTGTGACCCAGAAGCTCTACAAAGAGCTGACCGGCGTGCAGACCGGCGACATCGAAGCGCCAGCAGGCTGGATCGTCAAGGTTTGATCTGACAGCCAGATGCACAAAAGCCCCCATCGAGTGATCGATGGGGGCTTTTTCATTCGTCCCGTTCGCTAACCTTCATGGCAATCCGCTTGCCCGCGCGACCGGCAATCCCGCTCGCCTGTCCGTTCTGCTGCTTGCCCATGCGCGCCTGGGTAATCAATCCGGGAATCAGCTCCCCCTCCGGCAGGTTCTTCCAGAACCGCGTCGGCAAATGCCCTTGCATGACTTTCTCGTTCAACCGCGCCGGGTTGAAGATGTGGCTGTAGTACGTCAGCCATAAATCACCGTGGGGATCATCGACGTTCTGCGCCAGTTGCTGCCACTCCACCGGGCATTGCCGTTGATGGATCAGTCGATCGCCATCGTAATAAACGCCGTCGCGGGGCGTAGCTATCAGCCAGCGATGCCGCCCCATGCGCCCGACGAAATGTTCGCTGGCGCTGTGCAGGATGTCGTGGGCCGGTTCGTGCCACGCGACATATTGCGGCCCCGGCAGATCCGCCGAGCGCTCGATGAAACGCACGAACGCATGCAGATGATGGGCTTCGCGCTGCACCTGCTTGATCCGCCGCTGCAACTCGCTGCCCAGTTTGTCACCGGCCATCATTGCGGTGCGATCGCCATGGCTGACGCGCCACAGCACTTCATACAGCAGACTCCAGCGTTGATCGCCCCGGTATCGAGATGCTTGTTCCAGGGTGTCGAGCAATGCACGCGGAATCCGCGCCTGAAACGGCCCCTGCCCTTCGGGCACCGACACGTCACTGGCGAACAGATCGCTCACGCCTTCCGACGCCCAGCTCACCAGACTCGGGTCGATTTCATGGCTGAGCAGCCAGCGCGCCTGCTGGCGCCAGATGTCGAACAGGTCGTCGCAATCGAGATTGATCATCCCCACAGCCCCATCTGTTGCGGCATCGGCCGGTCGCGCAGTTGCTGATAGAGCATCTGGCTGGTGACTTCTGCCTGCTGCGGGTGGTAATCGCTGGTGATGATGAACGGCTTGGCCTTGGCCAGCACGCAACGCATACGCGCCACGTCTTCGTAGCGAATGCGCCGCTGTCGACGCAGCTCCACCAGACGTTCGGTGGTGCGCAGGCCGATGCCGGGAATGCGTGAGATCAACGCCGGTTCGGCGCGGTTGAGGTCCAGCGGAAACACCTCGCGGTTCTGCAGCGCCCAGGCCAGTTTCGGGTCGATGTCCAGCGCCAGATTGCCCGGCCCCTGAAGCAACTCACCGGCGGTATAGCCATAACCGCGCAACAGAAAATCAGCCTGATACAAGCGGTGCTCGCGCATCAGTGGCGGCGCGGCCAGCGGTACGCTTTTCGGGCTGTCGGGAATCGGGCTGAACGCCGAGTAATAGACCCGGCGCAGACGGAAGTTGCCGTAGAGCGCCTGGGCGCTGTGCAGAATTGTGCTGTCGTCGGTGTCATCGGCGCCGACGATCATCTGCGTGCTCTGCCCGGCCGGGGCGAACTTTGGTGCGCGGGGTTCGTTAAGCACGGTCTGCAAGCCGGTGTAGATGGTGTTCATCGCCTGCTTGATCGAACCGATGTGCTTCTCCGGCGCCAGCGTCTGCAAACTGGCATCGGTGGGCAATTCAATGTTGACGCTCAAGCGGTCGGCATAACGCCCGGCCTCTTCGATCAGGGCAGGATCCGCGTCGGGAATGGTCTTGAGATGAATGTAGCCACGAAACTCATGCTCTTCGCGCAACAGCTTCGCGACACGCACCAGTTGCTCCATGGTGTAGTCCGCCGAGCGGATGATCCCTGAACTGAGGAACAACCCGCTGACGCAATTGCGCCGGTAGAAATCCAGGGTCAGCGTCACCACCTCCTCTGGAGTGAACCGCGCGCGGGGTACGTCGCTGGAGCGGCGGTTGACACAGTATTGGCAGTCGTAGAGACAGAAGTTGGTCAGCAGAACCTTGAGCAGCGACACGCAACGCCCGTCCGGCGTGTAGCTGTGGCAGATGCCCATGCCATCGGTCGAACCCAGCCCGCGCTTGCCCTCGGAGCTGCGCTTGGGCGCGCCACTGCTGGCGCAGGAGGCGTCGTACTTGGCGGCATCGGCGAGGATGCTGAGCTTGTCGATGATTTGCATGGCACGCACTCGATACTGTTCGCATATACAGTATAGAGAGCAATTGGCTCATTCAAGGTGCAATGCCGCTCTTCGTCGGATTGTCGCGCCGCAGCAGTCAGGTCAATTTGACTCAATGGCAGTCAGATTGACTCGATATCACGAAGGTCATAATGACTATCAAATCTGCGCAGCCCTTGATATTCAAGGCTGTCCGGCATGGCCCGAAAATTGACTGACTCACGGTAGCCATTTGGCTGAAGACCAAAAACGGGAGTTGAACATGGATCATGTTTTTCAGGGCAAGCTTGCGGTCATCACCGGCGCCAGTTCGGGCATAGGCCTGGCCGCTACCGAGCGCCTGCTCGACCAAGGCGCACGCGTGTTGGCCATGTCGCGAAAGCCCGGAGCACTGGCCGAACTGCTTGAGCGGTATCCACAGCAACTGGTCTGGCATCCCGGCGATGTCACTCAAGCCTCTGACCTTGCCTCCTTGGCCGAGCAGGCTGCGAGTCTGGGCCCGGCAAGCTTCGTGGTGCCCAATGCCGGTATCGCAGAACTCGCCGACGGGCTCGACAGCTCGGCGTTCGATCGCCAATGGGCGGTGAACGGCGCCGGAGCCCTGAACACGTTGGCTGCCCTGCGCCCGCACCTTGCTGACAAGGCGTCAGTTGTGTTCATCGGTACTTTTCTGGCCCAAATCAGTTTCGCGGGGCTGGCCGCCTACATCGCATCAAAAGCAGCGTTGATCGCCCATGCCAGGACCCTCGCGGTCGAGCTGGCGCCCCACGGCGTGCGCATCAACTGCGTCTCCCCCGGCCCGACTGCAACGCCGATCTGGTCGACATTGGGCCTGAGTGACGAAGCGCTCCGGGACGTGGCCCAAGGCGTCAACAACCGGCTTTTGAGCGGGCAGTTTCTCGAACCTGCGGCAGTGGCCGACGTCATTCTGTTCCAACTGGGCAATGGTGCTCGCGGCGTCATCGGTCAGGATTGGGTGGTCGATAGCGGTTATACCCTGAGCTAACGCGCATGCACCGATCCGGGCGTGGAATCCGTCAGCTTGCGACCTGACGAGTCCCGCCCGGCTTCGGGCAAAACCAGACCCCAGCGTGACGCAAATTCTCGGCGCCCTTGCACCGTCAACGTCAGCGCCCGGCAGTCCAGATCCTGCGTCACCCATTTGCGCTTCAACGCAGCCTGCAATAACGCCGCCCCGAGCGAACCGCCTAAGTGCGGCCGGCGCATGCTCCAGTCCAGACACGTCGGCACCAATGTCAGGGGCAAAGGCCGGCGATGACGATTGCCAGCGACGATCAGTGAAATCCTCGCCCATGACATCGACCTGAAGCGGTTCGCCTGGCATTACCGCCCTTCGCTGAACGGGCGAATTCCGCTGTTCAGCGAAGTACGGGCTTAGGCGTTGCGTAATTCGATCGTCAGGTGCGACAACTCATGCACCGGTGCCAGACGCTCGCGAATCGCTTCAGCAGTCACGCCAGCCGCCGCGACTACGCTGACAATCGCCGCCCGCGCCTGCGGGCCGACCTGCCAGACGTGCAAATCGCTGATGCGTACGTCATCGGAGGTTTCCAGCAGTTCGCGGATCTCCTCGGCCACCGGCTCATCGGTGGTATCGAGCAGCACGGCGGCGCTGTCGCGCATCAGGTTCCAGGCCCATTTGGCGATGACGACGGAACCGACAATGCCCATCACCGGATCCATCCACACCCAGCCCAGATAGCGACCGGCCAGCAGCGCGGCAATCGCCAGCACCGAGGTCAACGCGTCTGCCAGTACGTGCATGTAGGCTGATCGCAGGTTGTTGTCGTGATGGTGATGATGACCGTGATCATGGCTGTGGTCGTGACTATGGCCGTGGTCATGATGGCTGTGATGGCCGGCCAGCAAAAACGCGCTGAGCAGGTTGACGCCCAGTCCGACCACGGCGATCAAGGTGGCTTCGCCGAACGCCACGCTGGTCGGCTGGAACAGACGGAAAACCGATTCCCCGGCAATCCCCAGCGACACCAGCCCCAGCACCATCGCCGAGGCAAAACCCGCCAGATCGCCGACCTTGCCGGTGCCGAAACTGTAGCGCCGGTTGTTGGCGTTGCGCCGGGCAAAACCGTAGGCCGCCGCCGCGATGCCCAAGGCGCCGGCGTGAGTCGCCATGTGGAAACCGTCGGCCAGCAATGCCATCGAACCGGTGAGATAACCGGCGGCAATCTCGCCGATCATCATCACGAAGGTCAGAACCACCACCCAGAGCGTGCGGCGGGCGTTTTCATCGTGGGAAGCACCGAGAAACTGGTGGTCGTGGGAAAAGTCATCAACCTTGAGGGTCATGATATCGGCGCTCACTTGGAATATCGGCGGATGGCCAGCAACAACTCTTCCACGCCTTGGGCGCGGGCCTCGTCGCTGAGGTCGGGACGGGCGACATGCTCGCGGGCGTGGGCCTCGATGAACTGCTCCATCAGGCCGTTGATCGCCCCGCGAACCGCCGCCATCAAGTGCAACGTCTTGGCACAATCGGCCTCGGACTCCAGCGCTTTTTCGACAGCCTGAACCTGCCCGGCAATGCGCCGGACGCGGTTAAGCAACTCGCCTTTGTGTTCGTGTGTGTGCGACATACCTATACCCCCTACCCCTATATGGCGAGCATAGTCGCTGTTTAGATCAGAAGGGGCAAGGCCTGCTTTCGACCATCCGTCGCGGCTTGAAATTTTGATGTGAATGAGGCGGCACGTCAGACGGCGCCGCCTCTGGAAGGCTGTTCAGAGGCAGGGCCGTTGGGAACCCTCGTCTGTCAGGCCCATTGCAGTGGCGGGGACGACGAGAAGCAGAGGTCTACGTCCAGTTGCGCGGCGGCCGACAGGTTGACCAGCGCATCGAGAGAGAATTTGTCGATTTTGCCGTTGAGTACGTCGTTGAGGCGCGGCTGGGTGATGCCAAGACGCTTGGCCGCCTCCTTCTGCGGAAGCTCCCAGGCACGAATCGTTTCGCACAGCGTGCGCATCAGCTTGGCCCGCAGGCGCAAGTTGGCCGCTTCCTGCGGCGTGTCTTCCAGTGCATCCCAGACGCTTGAGAAACGCTGGGAAGAGTTTTGATGATCCGTCATGGTTCAACCTATTTCCTGGTATCTGGCCCGTGCCAGTTCTATGTCTCGCGTCTCGGTTTTGCGCGTGGTCTTTTGCAGGGCGTGCAGCACATAAATCGCGTCAGGCCGGTTGACCACATAAAACACTCGAAACGCCCCTGAATCCTCGGTGATTCTGATTTCATTGACGCCCCGCCCGACTGTTTTCATGGGGCGCCAGTCAAAGGGTTCGTCGCCCTGTTGCAACAGATCCAGTTGGAATCCTGCAGCTCTGCGAGCATCGAGGGGAAAAGCTCTCAAATCCTTGAGCGCACTCCCGACAAACACCACGTCCTTGTGTCTTGGCATTGGCTTCTCCTGTGTTGGAAGGAAAAGCGTAATAGCCCGGACGGAATCGTGTCGCGGCGGTGTGTTGCAAGGAATGGCAGCGATCACATACAGCAGACTATATCGAAACCGATATAAATCAAGTTTGAATTGGCTTATCTGACATTTGGTATCACAAAGCAGAAATTGGCGAGTCGGCACACTTGTTAAGCCCACACAGATCCCCTGTGGGAGCGAGCTTGCTCGCGATGGCGGACTGAAAAATGACGCATCATTTTGCCCCCATCCGGGAGGCTACATTGCCTTGCGCCTTTGCCTACAACTACGCCAGAATCCGCCGGCTTGTGCGGTTTTGAGGGCGTCGGTAACTTGATTCGCATCACTGAATGGTCAGTGAACGGGTTTAGTCGCTCGATGATTTCTCAAAACTTTACATGTGCTCCAGACAAGTCAGGTGACCTTCATCTGCACTCTATGGCGGCTGTGTGCAGGGCACCCTCGGGTGCGCCGGTTTTGGGAAGTCGCCGGTCGACTAACCTGCGTACAGCTGCCACCTATTCGTTTAGTCGCGAGGTGGTGTCGGCATCACTTTGAGGCTTTCCCGAATGTTCAAATACGTACCCGATCCACCCGAAAAAGACGCTCCCAACGAGTCCGACCCGACTTCGCCCTACTCGTCCACCGACTCAAAGAAACTCCACGAAGCCGCCGAGCGCGCTCTCGACCACTACCTGAAACCCACCGCCCCGAAACAGCACTGCCCCGGCCGCATGTTCCTCATCGCCCCCCACATCGATCAACATGCCTTGCTGGCCCACGCCTGCGAATCGATGGCCTCGGCCAGCGTGATGCTCAACGACTTCGCCGCGCTGTTGGACCCGCCCTACCGCAGCACCGTGCTGGGCATCGCCCAAGTGGTGATGTGTGGCGAACTGGCGGTCAATCGGGCGCTGGACACTCTCGATGCCACGACCTGAGGAACACCCATGGAAAGCAAATCCGATGCACACATCGTCGCCGCTCTGATCTCCATCGGCCTCAACGAAAAAGACAGCCAGTGGGCCCAGAAAGTCTGTCTGCTACTGCTCGAGAGCGAACGAAAATCCATCGTCACTGCCGCACTCAACGCCCTCACCCAACTCGCCCGTGACCATGGCGAACTGGACCGCAATCGACTGCTGCCCGCACTCACCAGCGTAAAGCGCCGATTTCCAAGCCTGACCAGCACGGTTGCCGCGACGCTGGATGAGATGGCGATTGCCGCGTAACGCCCCAGGTAAAAAGGCAAGAAAAAACCCGCTGGCTCCGTGAAAGGAGACAGCGGGTTTTATGACCTCAGCAGTGAAACGGGCAATCAATCCTCCCGCGTCAAAACCTCCAGCAACTCAATCTCAAACACCAGATTCGAATTAGGCGGAATCTTGCCCATCGTCCGCTCGCCATAACCCAGATGCGCCGGCACCAGCAGCTTGCGCTTGCCGCCCACCTGCATGCCCATGATCCCTTGATCCCAACCCTTGATGACCCGGCCCGTACCGATCACACACTGAAACGGCTTGCCCCGGCTCCAGGACGAATCGAATTCGGTGCCGTCTTCCAGCCAACCGGTGTACTGGGTGGTGATCAACGCGCCTTTGACGGCGGCTTTTCCGTCACCGGGCTGAAGATCGATTATCTGCAGTTCGTCATTCATAACATTCGCTCTATTGTTCCGCTGGCCGCCGTTTTCCCAGAAATGCCGGCCCTTGGCAACCGTTTGACCCCGTGTTGGCCGTGATGGATGATGGCCACCCGCCACCCATCCCGAATCGATACGCCATGTCAGCGATGTTTGAATGACTCAACTCTGGATCGGCTTTGCCATTGTCGTTGTGCTGATGGTCGTGATCGCCGTTCTGATCCGCCGAGTGCACGAACTTCGTCAGCAACTCGCCGAGTATCGCGAACTGCTCACCCGTGCGGCCGAAGGACAGAACATTCACCAGGATGGCGACGCCGACCGCTTCAAGCGCAGCCAGTATTTCGCCCGGATCGGCACCTGGGACTGGGAGGTCGACACCGACCGGCTCTACTGGTCGGATGCGATCTTCGGCATGTTCGGGTTCAAGATCGGCGAGGTGACACCCTCCTACGCCCTGTTTTGCTCGTGCGTGCACCCCGATGATCGCGCCAAGGTGCGCGCCGGAGAATTGCGCTGTCTGGAAACCGGTGAAAACCACGATGAGGAATACCGCGTGGTCTGGCCCGACGGCACGATTCGCTGGCTGCGGGAAACCGGCAACGTGGTACGCAACGATCACGACGCGGTGATCAAGATGATGGGCGTGGTGCGCGACATTACCGAAGAAAAGGCTTCGGCCAGCTATCTCCAGCATCTGGCCCATTTCGATCCGCTGACCGGTCTGCCGAATCGGCTGGTGCTGGAAGAACGGCTATCGGAAGCACTCGAACATGCCCGCGTGACCGAGACGCGGGTGGCGCTGGTGTTCATCGATCTCAACGGCTTCAAAGCAATCAACGACCGCTACGGTCACGCCGCCGGCGACCGCGTTTTGATCACTACCGCCACTCGCCTGAAACGCATCCTGCGAGTCAGCGACACCGTCGCGCGGATCGGCGGCGATGAATTCGTGGTCATCCTGCAAGGCCTCGCCCCCGGCCTGAACCTGCAGGACGAAGCCCGCAGCATCTGCCAGAAAATCTTCATCGAATTGTCCCCACCCATTCCGATCGGCAACGACCAACGCCACATCGGCACCAGCCTCGGCGTCGCCGTATTCCCCGACCACGCGCCGACCATGGATCGCTTGCTGCACATTGCCGATCTGGCGATGTATGAGGCCAAGCGCAGCGGGAACAATCAATATCGGTTGGGTGGCGGACAGTTGCTGAGTCATGGCCGGGTTGATTGAGTCCCCAGGCTATTTCTCGACCGGCTGAATCGCCACAATCGTCCCGTTGGTAATCATCACCATCACGTATTTATCGTTGATCTGCACCCACTGCGCCTGCGGCTCTGGTTGCTTGAGGCCTTTCTGTTTCCAGTTTTTGATGGCTTTTTCGCTGCGCTGGTAGATATCCGGGGCGCGGTCGTTGACGTTCAGTTCGCGTTTGCCGGTCGGTGATTGTTCGACAGTATCGTTCGAGGTTTGCGCCGCTTGAACGAGGGGGCTGATCCCGGCGATGCCGGCGACGAGGGCCAGGCTGGCGATTAGGGTCTTGTTGTTCATCGGTGAACCTCCTTCAGATGTGTGATACCTGAACTCCGACTGCGGGGTTCGGGAATCATTCCGTGTTTTTGGTCTCGGCTGACCGAGAGACTGTAGTCGTCAAAAAGACCGCTATCGCTGGCAGGCTGAATCATTAACTCCATTCTGCGGATTCAGGCTCGCGTTTACGCTTGAACAGTTTGTTGAACATCGACAGTCGCCATTTCTTCGCGGGTGAACAACCAGTACGGCGCCTTGCTCAAGCCGTCCCTGCTCAATGCAGCCCCGCCGCTTTGCAGGCATCGACGAAATTGATGCCTTTTTTGTCCATGGCGTGTTTGACCAGCGCGTTGGCTTTTTGCAGCGCGGGGCTGGGTTTGGCCCATTGCTCGGGAGGCAGGGGTTGCGACCAGGCTTGCACGCTGTCCGGCAGGGTCGGACGACCTTTGCGGTGGGCCCATTCGGCGATCAGGTAGGGCATTTTCCAGAAGGTCAGGACGCGGCGGACGTACCACCAGCGCAGGGGCCATCGGGTGCGTTTACCGTAACCGTAACGGTGGCGCTGTTCGGCGCTCAGGTCTTCGGCGCCATCGTCTAACGAGCCCATGAAGCGCGCTCCTTTACGTTCAATTTCAAACGTATGCAGTCCTTCATAAGGTTTGAGCTCGTCTTCGGTCGGGGTCAGCCCCAGCAGAACGAGCATGGGATTGGGCGTATCCACCAACTCCCCTTCCTCCATGTAATTGCGAATCGACGCCCACATGCCCAGCGCATGCACGTCGCTGGGCTGGGCCATCAGGATAAATTGCACGGTGTCGTGCTCTTCGTCCTCCAGCCCCATGCCGAAGGTGTAATCACGCAGGGCGCCGTAACCGGTGACGCCCTGACTGCGCGCGACCCAGGCCACCACACTTTCCCACGGCACGATCAGTACGCGATGAGTGGTGTCGTCGATGTAGCAGACTTCGCGGCGTTGGCGGTTGAAGCGTACGGGGTAGCTTTTGGCGAGGGTTCGGACGTTGGAGAGCATGCCGTAGACGTAGCCACCAATTGGAATAACGGATAAAAGCGAACCCGTGACGAAAACTTGCAATCCATCCCAAACTATTTCAGAAAACTTCCGACTGAATTCTGATGGGCTGAAAAATACAAGCCAGATAGAGATGAGAACAGGCATTAAAAAAGCGAGGAACAAAACCATCCAAATCCCGGCAGCCAAGATTTTCGCTTGCTCAACTGTGCCCCGATTATTCCCCCCCAACTCCAGAAAGGTCTCATTCATCTCCGAAAAGTTACGCCGGGACACCTGAGCCTGCCCGGTGTAAACCGGCAGCGGCGCCAGAAACAGGGTTTCATTCAGCCCGCGGACCCGCAACTCCCCGGCGCTCGGCCGTTGGCTGCGAATGTCCGGTGCCGGGTCTTTGGTTTCGGGCTTGCTTTTACGCTTGAACAGTTTGCTGAACATCGACAGTCGCCATTTCTTCGCGGGTGAACAACCAGTACGGCGCCTTGCTCAAGCCATCAGGCAAGGTTTCGACGGGGTCGAGGGTGAACCGGCCCTGGGCCGGCAAACGTACACCACGTTCCGTGGCGATGCGCAGATCGCGCAGGACGAAACAGGTGCGGTGTATCAGGTCACGTCCGGCTTCCAGTTGGTAACCGATGTTGAGCGCCAGAGCGAAGTCCGTCGTTTGCAAGGCCTCGGCGATAGGCAACTGCAGGGTCAGTACCTCGTCTCCCTGACTGACGACTACGGCAACCGCGGCCCACGCGGCGCTGCTTTCCTGCCAGCGCCGGGGTGGCAGCTGACTGTTGTAGGGACCGTGAATCGGTACTGCACGGGTCTGTTGATGGGCCAACAGTTGCAATTGACGGCTGTCCATTTCCCGGGTGCGCACGCCGGGCAGTCTGAGCTGCAAACAGGTGCGCTTGCCCTCGCGGATCAGTTCGCAGGTTGGCTGTTGCACCACCCTTGCCAATGCGCTCCAGTCTTCCGGCAGGCTGCGTTGCAGGTCGGCGGCGCCCCAGGCACTCGCTTGCAGCCACTTTTGCAAGGCGTCCAGATTGAAGTAGTTGTACAAGCCCTCGCCCAGCAGTTGCAGAGCCGTACCGATCAAACCCACAAGGTTGGCCTGGGCGGCGATGCCCAGCAGTCGGGGACTGGCTTCAGCCCAGGCAATAGCACGCAGTTCGGCGGGTTTTCTCAGAACCTGAGTGATGATCGACGTCGTGTGTTTGGCGCCCCAGGTATTGGTGCCCACTAGGGTAGCGTCACCGGCAATTTGCAAGGTGGTGGCAGCTAACTCCTGATAATTACCTTCGGCCAACGCTTTACCCCATTGCTGCGAATGTTTGACTGAATCGGTTATGGCAGCCAAACCACCGAATATGAATGCTCCAAACCCCGCCCCCGCCGTCCAGCGCCCTAACCGACTCATGGAGTTGAGCTTGCCAGCGGCACTGTCCATTTGTTCGATATGCGCCTGAAGGATCGTCACCGACAGACCTTGAACTACGGCAAATCCCGCTGCCAGCATGCCAACCGATGATTCGAATAGTGTCCCCCAGTCAGGAAGCGGCGCCGTGCCCTTTTTACCAAATGCACTCAACGCCTCAACAAACTTCTGCCCCTGATAAACAAACAGCAATAACGCAATCCCGTCGCCCTTGGACTTCAACGCACCCGCCATCGGTTTGCCAAACGTTCCCGTCGCGCGGAAATCACGTACGGTGCGCTGCATTTCTTCCCGTAACCCCGGAGCCATGCCGTCGATCACCGTGCCAATCTGGCCCGGCCCGCTTGAACCGACGGTCAGGGCGCGACTTAGGTTGTCTTCCAGCGGCAGGAGCGCGGCCTTGAGCTGGTTGATCCGCTGGTTGTGCACCTGCTCACTGCCTGGGGCGGCGAGGCCGTAGATCTGCCGCGACAATTCGCGATGACGCAGTTTGTAGGTCTCACTGAGCTGGCGACGCAGGTCGAGCGCGGCATCGCGGCTCTTGTTGAAGGCCTGAAACTCGGACGCCGACGCTGCCCGCAAGGTCAAGCCGCTACGGGAAAACTCGCGCAGCAGCTGCAGTCGCGTTGAGATACCGAGACTACGGATGAAGCTGGCTGGGTCGACTGGTTGTTGGCGTTTGAATTCTGAGTGTGCCCGATTCAACTGATCCGCTGCGATCAGTTGATGCGCCGGCACGTAAGCCCCATCCAACAAACTCTGCAGCCCACTAAACCGCCCATTCAGATCCGCAAAGTTGGGTAACCGCTCATTCATCAAGCTTCTGAACTGATTGGTCAGCACGTTAACCGCATCAAGACTTTCCTGCGCCGCCGCGGCCTTGATCGAGAAGCTGCTCAGGTCCATGAGTTTCTTGCTCACGTCCCGCTGATCGGCAAGGGTCAAGGTGTCCAGCCCTGGCACGACGGTCAGCAGGTTGCTTTCCAGATAGGCCGCCAGTTTTTCCGTGGCCTCACTGTTCCAGCACAGGGCTGCGACGCAGAGGAACTCGGTTTCAAGGCGATGGCGGATATGTTCGTCGTTGCGAAAGTCGTAATACCAGGCCGCCCGGTGAAAGTGACCGGCGACGATCATGTCCAGGCGATCTTCGCGAATGGCCTGCAAGCGCGTGTGCCAATGGCTCAGCAGCGTCTGCTGCTGGCTGACGAACGCTTGCATGTCGGCGCGGTTGATCAGGTGATCGATGCCGCGCTGGCCGAGCTCCTTTCCGAACAACGCCTGCCATGTCTGCAAGTGCAGTGCCGCGATAGTGTCTCGGTGTTTTTGCCAAAGCACCTGACCCAGGGCGTCCAGCAGGTTGACGGTCGCGCGCGCATAAGGATCGGTCGCGGCCGCTTTTCGCCAATGGTCTTCATCGCCAAATATTGGCCGCCCGGCGTGGTCGCGTTTGGTACGCAAGTAGTCCTCAATGACTGCCTGTTGCTCAGCGTTGGTTTCGTCCCTCAGGGCTTTGGCGGCGGGGTCGGTGCTGGCCAGTGCATCAAGGCGTGCCGGGGTCACTTCGTACAACGACTGGATGTAGGCGCCGGTGAGGTAGCGACGCTGGGCGGCCTCATCGCTACTCCAATGATCGAGCCAGTCCGCGACCTTCAGTTGGGCGCTGGCCAGGTCGCGCATCACACCAAAGTCGTCACGCAAAACCAGAAACAGGTAATCGTTCTGATGCGCCCCCAGCACTTGGCTGCTGAGGGTTTCAATCGACGTGCTTTTGAACAGTGATGTGTCTTCCCAAGCGTAAGACTGGCGTTGCTGCGGGTTGGCACCCTCGGGCAGATCCATTGGCGCGGTTTTTTCCGCAACCTCGGCCAGCCAGGTATCCGCCTGACGTTGGCTCAGCAGGTGCATGCCGCCCTTGTCCGGACAGGCACTCGCCAGTTCGATGCGTTGCATCCAGTGCTCACGCTCAGCGACGTCCTTGAGCACTTGCGAACATTTGTAGGCCGTCCACTGGATTTCCGAATAGCTGGCGAACAACGTGTGCTGCCGGGAGAACACCAATTGCGGCTCGCCAATCGACGTGGTGCGCATGTCGCTGGCGACTTCCCGACCCTTCCAGACCAGTTTGCTGATCTGGCCTTGCTCAATGCGGTATTCATGCAGGTAACCGGTGCCGTTATCAATGATGTACAGGTAGCCGTCACGCAGCAGACGAATGCCCAACGGTTGGCTGTTCAGCTTGAGCGGTATGCTCAGTTCGGCTGAAGGATCGAGGTTTTCCACCAGACCGTAGCGCAGGGGCAGCAACTGCACTTTTTCGCTCATCAAGAAGCACTGCCCCATAGGTGAGCGGATGTCTTGGGTGCTTTTGGCCAGGGCGGCGATATTGGCGGCTGTCATGACAAATCTCCCGGCAGACGGGTCGAACGTTCATGCGCCAGCTCGGCAGCGCGTTGCACGCGTTTCAGCGGGCACTGCTGTGAAGGCACGGTCAGCAGCTCGACAATGTCCGGGTGACTCTCCAATGGCTGCCCGGCCAGATAGCCCAACACGTTGGCGTAGAGCGTGATTTCCTGTTCTGAGGTGAAGCCTTGTTCATAGGCCTGTTGCGCTGTTTTTTCGGCAAATCGAAGGCGTTCCCGATCTGCGCAGGACGCCATGAATCCGGGGAAATACCGCCGCAAGTGATCGTTGAGGCCAATCACCGACTGATGAAACTGTGCCTCTCCCAGCGCCGTGAGTTCCCCTTCGGTCAACTGATAGATCTCGGGGGTGTCGGGCGCGGCATGATCCACACGTTGATGTTGTAGCCAGGTGGCCCGAAGCCCATCAGGCAGGCACAGATGCTGGACGGGGCCAAACCAGCGTGTGCTGTTGGCCTGCTGCGCAAGGTCGAGCAATTGATGCATGACAGCGGGATCGCCGATGCGCAGCATGACCTCCACCGTGCTCGGATGTTTGACGGCGAGCAGACGACGCCAGTGCTTGCAGAGCGTTGCTGTATCAGCATCGCTGAACAGCAAAAATCCCCATTCCAATGCGGCGCTTTCCTGAAAGTACGTCAGCAACGGATCGTCTGCGCCGTTGAGGGTGATCAGGTACGGCGATATATCTGCCAGTTCCTGCCAGCGCGTGCCTTGATAGAGGCAATACGCCGGGCTGTTCCAACGTTGCAGGCATTGCGGCAGATCGGGGGTGCTCACACCGTCCAGCAGCAAGTAAGCCGGCACGGACCAAGGCAAGTCATGGGGTAACGAAGGGAGTTCAAGCATCGGCCTCTCCACGTGGTTGGGTGGCTTCGCACACCGCGCAGATCGGCCTTCTGGCCATCAGGGCCAAACGCTGTGACTGGAGCAATACGGGGGCCGGAGGTTTTTTTTCGGTTGATGGCGTTGCTGATAACGCCGCGATACCCGCCACCGGCGCACCACCCTCGACAATCGCCACGCTGCTGAAGATCCCGCCCGAATTGATCACGATGTGATGCCCGCCCGCCGTCAGCGTCAGGCTGGTCCCGGCATCGATCACCACCTGGCTGGCGGTGACCCGCGCATGGGGGCCGGCCTGGATGACCAGCGTGCCGTCCGCCGTGGTGCTGCTGTTGCCGCTGATGCTGAGCAGATCGTCGGTGCCGATGACCGTATGGCGCGTTCCGTCGGTGGTGTGTCGTTCATCCGCCTTGATCAGGCTGGTGCTCTGGTTGTCCACCTGCTGGAAACGGTCGCGCCGGATCTGGCTGTGGCTGTCATTGAGGATCAGTTGTTCGAAGTCGCGCTCGGCCCGCAGGTAGATTTTTTCCTGCCCGGCACGGTCTTCGATCATCAGTTCGTTGTAGCCGCCGGTGTGTGGCGAACTGTGGCTGCGCAGCACGGTTTTGCTCTTGTGCTCAGGCAGGGTGTAGGGCACCGAGGTGACTTTGTTGGCCACGCACCCGGTAATCAGCGGCTGATCCGGATCACCCTCCAGAAAGGTCACCAGCACTTCCATGCCGATGCGCGGGATCGTCACCGAGCCGAAGCTTTCACCGGCCCAACTCGACGAAACCCGTAGCCAGCAACTGCTGCGCTCACTGTCGAGTTCGGCGCGGTCCCATGGGAACTCGCACTTCACCCGGCCAAACTCATCGCAATAGATCTCTTCGCCGACCGGCCCGGTGACTCGGGCGGTCTGACTGACCAGCGGACGACGAGGTGCCGGCAGCGGTGGCCGGAACACCACCTCGGCAGGGATGACGCTGAAGGTATTGCGATAACCCTGGGTGAAACCGTCGGTGTCTTTCGCATCGCTGGTGACCGATTCTTCAAGCACCTGGGGCTGACGCCCCTCGTGGGAAACGCTGAGCAACAGCCACAGGTCGTTGCAGTGTTGGCGCGGGTGTTCGGCCAGTTCAAAGAGATGGCCGCTGCGCAGGTTGGCTTGATCGCTCTCTCCTTCACCCAGCTCATAGTCGGCGCGAGAGCGCTCAAGCGCCTGCCGTGCGAGCTGCTTGCCGCGTCTTTCGTTCTCGATCAACAGCGGATAGCGGTAATCCTCCAGCACCGGAGTGAAATCGGCGGTAAAGCGACTCTCGACCAGCAGGCTCGGGCGCTTGAGGTCATAGTCGCGGCGCACGACCGTGCTGGTGCGGGTGCCGGTACGAATGCTGAAACGGCTGACCACCGAGTGCTCGGCCACCATGCCGGAGTCCTGCCGATAGGGCGTGGCGCCAAGCTTGGGTAAAAACACCTGGTCATCGGTGAAGACCAGCAGATGCCCGTCCACCGAGTGCTGGTGATGCCAGGCGATACCGTCCTCGGCGCACAGGCGCTGGATGAACTCCAGATCGGATTCGCCGTACTGGGTGCAGTAATCACGGGGCGGATTCGCCGCGACATGAAAGCTGAAGGCATCCGCTTGAATGCCATGCCCCTTGAGCACCTGCGCGATGATCTGCGGCACCGTACGCTGCTGGAAAATCCGCTGATCACGACCGAACTGCAAGTAGTGCAGCGCCGGCACCAGTGTCAGGTGGTAGCGGGTCAGACGCTTGCCCGACTCACCCGCCAACACATCCTCGATATGCCCGTGAATGCCTTCGCCGTTGTGGCCAAACTGCAGAAACGCGGGCCGGGCAAGCAAGCTTTCCAGATCGAAATCCGAGTGTTCGCTGACCAGTTCAATGTGAATGCCGTAGAGGGTGCTGATCGCTTCGGTGCCGCTGAAGGCCAGGACCTTGAAGTCGTGGCGGATCGCAGGAATCTGCAACACGAAATGCGCCGCATTGGCCGACCGGAACATACGCTTATCCTTAAGCAAAGAGGAAAAGAGCGCGATGTCCAAACCGTCCGTGGTTCGTGCTCGCGAGAATTGGCGGGCACGCTATCAAGGGAAGGCAGTGATTTTATGTAAGGCGCTTCGTCAGTCTTTGTAGGAACAGTCGCTAAATAGGAACAACTGCATTGATCCGCTCCGCACATCAATCCATGCCAACTATGCAATTAACAAATCGATCCCTGCGCGCCACTATCCGCCCCAATAAAAACCGTGCGCCGCCTCCCCGTCGCGCACGTCATAAAAGCGGTGGAGTACTTTTCTATGACAGCCTCAATCCCACACGGCGGCTCGCGGGCCGGCGCCATTTTCCGGGTGACCTCGGGTAACTTCCTCGAACAGTTCGACTTCTTTCTGTTCGGCTTCTACGCCACGCAGATCGCGGCGGTGTTCTTCCCGGCGAGCAGTGAGTTCGCCTCTCTGATGATGACTTTTGCAGTGTTCGGCGCAGGCTTTTTGATGCGTCCGCTGGGGGCTATTGTGCTCGGCGCGTACATCGATGACGTCGGTCGGCGCAAAGGTCTGATCGTCACCCTGTCGATCATGGCCAGCGGCACGATCCTGATTGTGCTGGTGCCCGGATATGAAACCATCGGCCTGTTTGCCCCGGCGCTGGTGTTGATCGGGCGGCTGTTGCAAGGCTTCTCCGCGGGTGCGGAACTGGGCGGGGTTTCGGTGTATCTCTCGGAGATCGCCACGCCCGGTCGCAAAGGCTTTTTTACCGCCTGGCAGTCGGCCAGTCAGCAGGTGGCCATCGTCGTCGCCGCTGCGCTGGGTTATGGCTTGAACCAGTGGATGGCACCGCAAGCGGTTGCCGATTGGGGCTGGCGGATTCCGTTTTTCGTCGGCTGCATGATCGTCCCGTTCATCTTCTTTCTGCGACGAAATCTGGCGGAAACCGAAGAGTTCGCCGCACGTAAACATCGTCCGAGCATGAAGGAAGTGTTCCGCACCCTCGGTCAGAACTGGGGCGTAGTGCTGGGCGGGATGCTGATGGTTGCCCTGACCACCACCGCGTTTTACCTGATCACCGTGTACGCACCGACCTTCGGTAAAACCGTGCTGCACCTGAGCACCTCCGATGCGTTGCTGGTGACTCTGCTGGTGGGCGTTTCCAACTTTTTCTGGCTGCCGATTGGCGGCGCGTTGTCCGATCGTGTCGGGCGCCGTCCGGTGCTGATCGCCATGGCGTTGCTGGCCCTGGCCACCACGTATCCGGCGCTGTCGTATCTGGTGCAGGCGCCAAGCTTCAGCCATATGCTGCTGTCGCTGTTGTGGCTGTCGTTTATCTACGGCCTGTACAACGGCGCGATGATTCCGGCCCTGACCGAAATCATGCCGGTAGAAGTGCGCGTGGCCGGTTTCTCCCTGGCCTATAGCCTCGCCACCGCCGTGTTCGGCGGATTCACGCCAGCGATGTCGACCTTCCTGATCCAGTACACCGGCGACAAAGCCGCTCCGGGTTACTGGATGAGCATCGGCGCGCTCTGCGCACTGGGTGCGACGCTGTATCTGTATCGCCGCGCCGGCGGTCGTCTGCAACCTGCTACTGCCTGAGAACATCACCATGAAAAAACTGTTTACCGTTACAGCCCTGCTCGCCGGTCTTGCGTTCAACTTTGCGGCCCAGGCCGAAGAGTTGCGGGTCATGACCTCCGGCGGTTTTACCGCTGCCTACAAGATCCTCGGGCCGAAATTCGCCGCTGCCACCGGCAACACCCTGGACACCCAACTCGGCCCGTCGATGGGCAAGGCACCGGAGGCAATCCCCAATCGCCTTGCCCGTGGCGAAAAGGCCGACGTGGTGATCATGGTCGGCTACGCCCTCGATGATCTGATCAAGCAAGGCAAGGTCGACCCGGCGTCGCGGGTAGAACTGGCAGATTCGCGAATCGGCCTGGTGGTGCGCGAAGGTGCGCCAAAACCGGACATCAGCAATGTCGATGCCCTGAAGAAAACCCTGCTGGATGCAAAATCGGTGGCCTACTCCGACAGCGCCAGCGGCGTGTACATCGAGCAGCAGTTGTTCAAGAAACTCGGTATCGAAGATCAGCTGAAACCGAAGGCGAAGATGATCCCGAAAATCCCTGTGGGCTCGGTGGTCGCCACGGGCGACTATCAACTGGGCTTCCAGCAGGTCAGCGAGTTGCTGCCGGTGCCAGGGGTGAGTTTTGTGGCGAAGATTCCGGAGTCGGTGCAGTCGGTAACACGATTTGCAGCAGGGATTCCGGTGGGTGCGCAGCATCCAGAGGAAGCGAAAGCCTTGCTCGCTTATCTGGCCGCGCCTGCCGCCCAGCCTGACGTGCAGGCCACCGGGCTGGATTCGGTCAAGCGCTGACCGTCGGCGGCTGGACTTTCATTTCCACCACCAGCCGCTCCAGTTCCAATGCCGCCGGGGTCAGCGTACGGCCCCGGCGTTTGATGATGCCGACGCTGCGCATCACTTGTGGTTCGGTCAGCGGTACCCGCGTCAGGATCGGATGATCCGCCGCCGGCATCGCCATCAACGGCACCGCCGCCACGCCCAACCCCGCTTCCACCAGACCGATCATGGTCGTCACATGCCGCGTCTCGCAGATGCTCGGGCGCTGCGGCACCACTTTGGCCAAAGCCTGATCCAGCAGAAAACGGTTGCCCGAGGTCTTGTCGAGCGAGATGTAATCCTGCCGGTAGAACTCGTCCCAGGTCACGCTGCTGCGCCCGGCCAGCGGATGATCGCGGCGACAGGCGACCACGTAGCTCTCCTGCACCAGCGGCTCGAAATCCACGCCCGCCTCCTGAGTGCCCATGAAACTCAGACCGAAATCCGCCTCGCCATTGACCACCGCGCTCAGCACGTCGTGGGCGCTGGAATCGAGGACTTTGACTTTGATGCGCGGGAACTGCCGGTGATAGCGGGCGACCACGCTCGGCATGAAGTAATACGCCGCCGACGGCACGCAGGCGACAGTCACGTGGCCCTGCCGGTTCGAGGCGACTTCACTGATGCCGAGCAACGCGACGTCCAGATCGTCGAGCAAACGTTCGACGCTGGGCATGAAACCGCGTCCGGCCTGGGTCAGGCTGACCTTTCGCGTGGTGCGTTCGAACAGCTTCACGCCGAGGGCGTCTTCGAGCTTTTCGATGCGTCGGCTCAGGGCCGGTTGCGACAGGCGCACGGTATCGGCGGCCTTGCGGAAACTGCCCTGCTCGACCACCGCGCGAAAGGCTTGCAGGTCGTTGAGGTCGAAGTTGATGGCCATGGAAGACTCTGGAGGATTGATTCGCTGAGGCTATAAATGTAACCAATTGATGCAAATTATTACACAAGCACATCTGCTCAAGCCGGGCATGCGGTAGATCTGCCATTGTTGCAACCTTTATCCTTGTCGCCCCCGCCGTACCGCGTTACTGGAGTTCCGCTCATGCCCCATGAAGGCAATCTGTTACAAGCCGCCGTCGTTTTTCTTCTGGCCGCCGTGCTTACCGTTCCCCTGGCCAAGCGCCTGCAACTGGGCGCAGTGCTCGGCTATCTGTTTGCCGGGGTGATCATCGGCCCGTCGGTGCTGGGCCTGATCGGCAATCCGCAAAGCGTCAGCCATATCTCGGAACTGGGCGTGGTTTTGCTGTTGTTCATCATCGGTCTTGAGCTGTCGCCGCGACGTTTGTGGGTGATGCGCAAATCGGTATTCGGCGTGGGTCTGGCGCAGGTGCTGCTGACCGGTTCGGTGATTGGTGTGCTGGCGTTGCTGGTGTTCGGCCAGCCGCTGAACAGCGCGATTGTCTTGGGCCTGGGTCTGGCGCTGTCGTCCACCGCGTTCGGCTTGCAAAGCCTGGCGGAGCGCAAGGAACTGACCAGCCCGCACGGACGGCTGGCGTTTGCGATTCTGCTGTTCCAGGACATCGCCGCGATCCCGCTGATCGCGCTGGTGCCGATGCTTGCGGGCGTCGATCACCACACCAGCACTGCCGACGATGTGCGCCACAGTTTGCAGGTGCTCGGCAGCATCGCCGTGGTGGTGATCGGCGGGCGCTATCTGTTGCGTCCGGTGTTTCGCGTGGTGGCGAAAACCGGTCTGCCGGAAGTCTCCACCGCCACTGCGTTGCTGGTGGTGATCGGCACAGCGTGGCTGATGGACATGGTCGGCGTGTCGATGGCGTTGGGCGCGTTTCTTGCCGGATTGCTGCTGGCGGATTCGGAATATCGCCATGAGCTGGAAGCGCAGATCGAGCCGTTCAAGGGCCTGCTGCTGGGGCTGTTTTTCATCAGCGTCGGCATGGGCGCCAACCTCGGTCTGCTGCTCAGCGCGCCGATCACGGTGCTGGGGCTGACGCTGCTGCTGATCGCCTTGAAGTTGCCGTTGCTGTTTGTGGTCGGGCGTCTGGCCGGTGGGCTGAACAAGGTCAGCGCGATTCGCCTCGGCATCGTGCTGGCGGCGGGCGGTGAATTCGCCTTTGTGGTGTTCAAGATCGGTCGCGATCAGGGCCTGTTCGAACCGCGTCTGTACGACCTGCTGGTGCTGACCATTACCCTGTCGATGGCGGTCACACCGTTGTTGCTGCTGGTCTGCGCACGGTTGGTCAGCCCGAAAGTGCAGCCGGTAGAGGTGCCGGAGAAATTCCGCCAGATCGAAACCGAAGCCCCACGTGTCGTGATCGCCGGCATGGGCCGGATGGGTCAGATCGTGGCGCGGATCCTGCGGGCGCAGAACATCAAGTTCGTGGCGTTGGATACGTCGGTGGAAACCATCGAACTGTCTCGTAGTTTCGGTGGTGTGCCGGTGTTCTACGGTGACCCGATGCGCCCGGAAATCCTCAACGCGGCCAAGGTTGGTGAGGCGGAATATTTCGTGATTGCCACGGACGATCCGGAAACCAACATCAAGACTGCCGAAATCGTGCGCAAGCTCTACCCGCACATGAAAATCATCGCCCGGGCGCGTAACCGGCAGCATGTTCATCGGTTGGTGGATGTCGGTGCCGATCCGATCCGGGAGACTTATTACTCGAGTCTGGAAATGAGCCGCCGCACGTTGGTTGGCCTTGGCTTGACTCAAGCCCAGGCCGATGCACGGATCAAGCGCTTCAAGCACCATGACGAACAGGTGCTCGAGGCTCAACACGCGGTGTACGACGACGCGGCCAAAGTCCTGCAGACCGCCCAGGAAGCGCGGGCGGAACTGGCCCGGTTGTTCGAGTCGGATCAACTGGAAGAACAATCGGGCAAGCCCTGACGTTTTCAGAGTTGATCGTTCCCACGCTCCGCGTGGGAATGCAGCCCGGGACGCTCCGCGTCCGTTCCGGAGCTGGAACGCGGAGCGTCCCTTGAGGCATTCCCACGCAGAGCGTGGGAACGATCAGGTGGGAAACTCCCACAGGTTCAGGCCATCTCCAGCTCCCTCTCTTCTTTGGCCGGCGCCACTTCAAACCGATCCGCCAGAAACGGCGTGATGTCCAGCGGCAGCGGTTCATCGTTGACCAGTTTGTCCAGCAACACTCCGGTAATCGCCGACGTCAGCACGCCGGTGCGGAAATGCCCGCAGGCATTGAGATAACCCTCCACTCCGGCCATCGGCCCGAGAATCGGCAACTCGTCCGGCGAGCCCGGCCGCAGCCCGGCCCAGGTGCGCTTGAGGTTGATGTCCGCCAGTTCCGGCAGACAACGCACCGCGCCCTGCACCAGCCCGGCGATTTCCGGCCAGGTCGTGGTGACGTCAAAGCCCTTGTCCTCGGTGGTACTGCCGATCAGGATTTCGCCGTTGTCCTTCTGCGCCATGTAGCAATCGCTGGTGGTCAGGCAACCGTTGAGGATTTTCGGCAGGCGTTCGGTCAGCAGGATCTGACCTTTCACCGGTTTCACCGGAATGCGGATGCCGGTCGCCCATTCGCTCAAGTCTGCAGCCCAGGCACCCGCGGCGTTGATCAGGGTCTTGCAGTGGAACACCCCGGCTTCGGCCGTCTGTACGCCAGTCACCCGCCGACCGTGGTGCAGCACGCCGGTGATGTTGGTGTTGACGAACATGGCCACGCCATTCTGCCGGGCGCCTTCGGTGTAGGCGTCGGCCAGGCGGAACGGGCTGACCTGATGGTCGCAGAGAAACTCCAGCGCACCGCGCGCTTCATGGCTGACACTCGGCTCGGACTCGCGCAATGCAGCCTGATCAAGCCAGCGCACCTGATCGGCCAGATGCGGGATGCAGCCGACGATGTGCTCGGCGTACAACCGGTCTTCATCGTCATAAATGACGAATTTGAGCCCGGTCTTTTCGAACTTGAAATCCATTCCGTGATTGTCTTTCAGCTCACGGTGCAGCGCCGGGTACAGCGCGTTGGACTGCAAGGCAAAATCAAAGAACGACGGCGGCAGGATGTGCGGCGTGCTGGAGTCCACCGCCACCGCCGCGCCCTGGGTTTCGCGCTTGCGGTTGGCCGACATCATGCGGAAGAAAATCACCCCGCAGCCCAGCCCCACCGACTCGCCAATCGCCCACAGGCCGCCGGCCGAAGCGCGGGTCGCGTTGCCCGGACGCTTGGCGTCGATCAACGCGACCTTGAGGTCTTTGCGCTTGGACAACTGATAGGCGATGGACGCACCGATCACACCGCCGCCGGCGATGACCACGTCATAGAACTTACTCATGGGAAACGGCCTCCGTGCCGAGGGACTGGAACGCGGAAAAAGGAATCGGATCGATCGGGAAACGCGGTCGCAGCCAGCCGACATCCTTGCGCCCGGTGGCCTGACGCAAGCGGTCGCTGCAATAACCGACGCACATCCGCCCCTGACAATCGCCCATGCTCACGCGGGTGCGCATTTTCAGGCTGGCGATGTCTTGTACGCCCTGCTCCAGGGCGCGGTCGATGTCGGCGCGGGTCGCATGTTCGCAGCGGCAGATCACCGTGTCGGCGGCCGGCAATGCGGTCTGCCCGACGCCGCGTTCGGTGTAGCGATCCACCGCCGCGCGGAAACGCACGATGGCTTTGAGTTTGCCCAGGTAACGGTCGCGACGGACTCGCGCCAGTTCCTCCTCCAGCACACCGCGTTGCAGCAGGATCGAGGTCGCCGCGATCTTGCCGGCCAGCATCGCCGCTTCACCGCCGCGAATACCGCCCATGTCACCGGCCAGATGCACGTGGGGCTCGCTGCTTTGCTGCCAGATGTTGGCATTGGCGCGCAGGTAGCCGTCGTCGCTGAAGCCGTGATCCAGGCCCATCTGCTGACTCAGCTGCGTACGCGGAATGAAGCCGTAGCCGACCGCCAGCGTCTTCGCTTCGAAGCGTTCGACGCGGCTCATGTCCGGCTCCCACGTTGCCGAGTACGGCGCCACGCTGACGCTTTTCAGTTCGCCTTCGCCGTGCGCTTGGACCACGCCCCAGCCGTAGTTCATCGGGATGCCGTGCAGTTTCAGATAAGCGAGCATGCTCAAGCCATCGAGGAACAGCTGCGGCTTGTTCAGCAGTGCCAGACTTTCCTTGGCGATCTTGCCGAACGCACAGGCCTCGTAGACACCCGCCACACTGACGCCCGAGGCGTGCAACTGGGTCGCCACCAGTGGCAACAGCGGCCCGGTGCCGGCAATCACCACCGGCCCCTGCGGTTTGACCACGCCGCTTTTGATCTGCAATTGCAGACCGCCGAGCATGATCACACCGGGCAAGGTCCAGCCGGGAAACGGCACGCTGCGCTCGTGGCAACCGGCGGCCAGCAGCAACTGCGGGTATCGGATTTCGTGCAAACGCTCGTCGCCGTCCAGCACCACCAGCGAGCGCGTGCCTTCGGCGCCGACCACGCGGTGGTTGAGACGCACGTCGATCAGCCCGGACTGCTCCTGAAAATCACCGTGCAATTTGCCCAGCGCCTCGGAATAACGCGGCCCCAGATAATCCAGCTGCACCCCGTCACGCAGCGGTCCGCGATAGACCACGCCGCCAAGACGCGAAGCTTCTTCAAGCAAGGTGCAGCGCACCCCGTGCAGGGCCAGTTCGATGGCTGCGGCCATTCCCGCCGGGCCACCGCCGACGATCACCGGATGCGGGCTCATACCACCTCCTGCCCGTGAATACGGTTGACCTGGGTTTCGATCAACATGCCCTCGCGCACCACGGTCTGGCAGGCGCGGCGCTTGTGCCGGCCATTGATTTTCACCAGGCAGCACTGGCACACGCCCATGCCGCAATAGGCACCGCTGATCTGGTTGTGATCGTTGCGCGCGACCTGGCGCACGCCGAGGGACTGAATGACGCTGAGCACGGTTTCGCCAATGGCGGCGGTGACCGGCTGGCCGTTGATGTGGACAGTCATATCCGCCTGCGTCAAAGGCTGGATATCGAAGGTTCTTTCTAGGCAGTGCATTGCAATGATCATCCGTGAAAAGGTTCAGGTGAGGTTGAAACAGCTCCTTGCTGCACTACACCTCGCCGGCTCGTGGGGGTTATCGCTCTCTATCGGGCCGGCAGGTTATTCCTGCTCGCGCAGCAAAGTGCGCGCAAGCAATGTAGTCGATCCAGCGGCAAGGGCCTAGAAATTTCACGGTAGGGGATATTGCGCCGACGAATATTGATCCACGCCATGGAAATGACTGGTCGGTTCTGCGCCTTCGGCTCGCGCAGACAGCAAAAAGCCGCTTCAACCCGAAGGTGGAAGCGGCCAAGGCATATGCCTCAAGTAATCAGTGCACGAACAGGGCGATCAGGATGATGATCGGGATTGGAACGCCGAGGAAAAACAGCAGTAGTGAGCGCATGGTGGTTCTCCTTGATTAACGGACTGGCGGCAGCGTGGTCGTGGTGTAGGTTTCGACTTCGACGTACTCGACCGCATCCCGGCGGCGACCGCCGAAGGTGGCCGAGAGACTGGCGAAGAACGCACCGGCCAGCAGTGCGATGAACATCCACAGCGAAGTCCAGGCAGCGACTTTGGCGGCGGTGTCGGCAGCTTGTTGCGCTTTAACCTTGGCGTCGGCGATTGCCTTCTGGGTGCGGGCGTAGATTTCATCGACCCGACGTTCGGCGTCGGCCTGGGTCAGGTTGGTACGCTGGGCGACCAGTTGGGCGAGGTAGCTACGGTCTTCGGCGCTGAGCTGACCGTTGGCCAGGCTCTGGGCGAAGATCCGGGTCACGGTGCCACGGGCGGCGTCATCGCTGACGGCGGCGGGACGATCGTCGCGGAACAGGCTGTCGACGAAGTAGCCGTACTGATCGCTGTCAGTGTTGGACGCTGCGGTGCCGGCTGCTTGGGTCATCGCACTGGCTGCGCCACCGGCAACGCTTGCACCGGCCTGCACACCGCCGCTGACGATGCTGCTGACCGAACCGACCACCAGCGTCGCGGTAACCAGCGTTGCTACGCACCAGGCGAGGAAGCCATGGGCGGTATCGCGAAAGTACACTTCGTCACCGTGCATGTTGGCCCATTTCACCCGCAGGCGACCGGCGATGTAGCCACCCAGTCCCGAAGCGATGATTTGTGTGGCGGCCAGCCAGATGATGGTTGAAATGCCCAGGCCCTTGGCACTGACGCCCTCACCGGCCCAGGGTGAAACGGCGGAGAAGCCCAGACCGAAACCCAACAGCACCAGAATCAGCGACAGTGCCGCTGCAGCGGCAGCCCCTGCGAAAATCGCGCCCCAGGACACCCCTGAGACGTTGCTCGACTCTCCTTCGTAGGCAGGATAAAACCCATCAGAGGATCTATTCATTGTTGTAGTGCTCCAGGGATGAAAAATGGTGTTACAACTCGTCATCAGAGGAATTGCAGTGACCGTGCCAGTCGCCAACATTAAATAATTCGTTTTAATTCAATCAGTTAAAAATTATGAACTTCCCAGGACCATGCAATTTGCAACAACGGGTCGATATCAGCGGGTTTTATGCATTGGCACAAAAGCCGCGCCATCGCGTTTCTATCCGCTAAAACATGAAAGTTAATTTAAAGCGCCAGCGCAAAATCTTGGCAAAATGCTGCCATTGCGTTTGAACAGACCAGCAGGCCCACCATGACTCGCATCCTGACCATCGAAGACGACGCCGTGACCGCCCGGGAAATTGTCGCCGAACTGAGCAGCCACGGCCTCGACGTGGACTGGGTCGACAACGGCCGTGAAGGCCTGGACCGCGCCGTCAGCGGCAACTACGACCTGATCACCCTTGACCGCATGCTGCCGGAACTCGATGGCCTGGCCATCGTCACCACCCTGCGCACCATGGGCGTGGCCACACCGATCCTGATGATCAGCGCCCTCTCCGACGTCGACGAGCGCGTGCGCGGCTTGCGCGCCGGTGGCGATGACTACCTGACCAAACCGTTCGCCACCGATGAAATGGCCGCCCGGGTTGAAGTGTTGCTGCGCCGGCAGAACAGCAACGGCGCCCAACCGACCACCTTGCAGGTGGCGGATCTGCAACTCGACCTGATCAGCCACGAAGCCCGTCGCGCCGAACAGGTGCTGACGCTGCTGCCGACCGAGTACAAATTGCTGGAGTTTCTGATGCGCAACAGCGGCCAGATCCTGTCGCGGATGATGATTTTCGAGGAAGTCTGGGGCTATCACTTCGATCCCGGCACCAACCTGATCGACGTGCACATCGGCCGCCTGCGCAAGAAGATCGACCCGCCGGGCAATGTCCCGCTGATCCGCACAGTGCGAGGCTCGGGTTATGTCATTGCCGAACCCGTCTGACGGTTGGCGCTCCTCCAGCAGCCGCTTGCTGGCGCTGTACAGTTCGTTGTTCGTGGCGTGGAGTGCGATCCTGATGGGGGTCATGTACTTCGAGGTTTCCGGTTATCTCGACAACCTCGCCAAGCATTCGCTGATGCAACGTCAGCATCTGTTTTCGCACTTTCGCGGCGATCAACTGGAAGACGCGCTCGCCGCCAGCATGACCTTCGACATTCGCGGCATCGACGCCTATGGCCTGTTTGACGCCCAGCACCGCTACCTCGGCGGCGCGTTGCAGAAGATCCCCGAAGGGCTGCCGCTGGACGGCAAGATCCACATGCTCAGTGAATGCGCCGACTCCGACGATCCGACCCTGCCCAATGACAGTTGCGACGCGGTCGCCACCCCGACCCGCGACGGCCGCTGGCTGGTGCTGCTGCGGGACAACGGTTCGCTGTTCGCGGTGACGAAAATCATTCTGCATGCGTTGTTCTGGGGCGTATCGCTGACGATTGTGCCGGGGATCATCGGCTGGCATTTGCTGCGCCGTCGGCCGCTGCGGCGGATTCGGGCGATCCAGGCCAGCGCCCAGTCGATTGTCGCCGGCGACCTGACTCACCGTTTGCCGCTGTCCAATCGCCGCGATGAGCTGGACATGCTCGCCGCCATCGTCAACGCCATGCTCGATCGCATCGAGCGCCTGATGAATGAAGTCAAAGGCGTGTGCGACAACATCGCCCATGACCTGCGCACCCCGCTGACCCGTTTGCGGGCGCAGTTGTATCGCATGCAGCAACAGGCCGGCGAAGGCTCGCCGGAAGCGGCGCAACTGGATCTGGTGCTGGCCGAGGCCGATACGCTGATGGCACGGTTTCGCGGGTTGCTGAGAATTTCGGAACTTGAGGATCGTCAGCGGCGCTCGGGGTTTGTCGAGCTTGATCCGGTGTTGTTGTTGCAGGAACTGCACGAATTCTATCTGCCGCTGGCCGAAGACGACGAGCTGCGTTTCGAGCTGAACATGCCAGAAACCCTGCCCATGCTGAACGGTGACCGGGCGTTGCTGTTTGAAGCCCTGGCGAACCTGTTGAGCAACTCGATCAAGTTCACCCCGGCCGGTGGCACGGTGGTGTTGCGCGGGGTCAATGATGCGGGGCATACGCGGATCGAAGTGCATGACTCCGGCCCCGGCATTCCCGAATCCGAGCGGGAGGCGGTGTTCCAGCGTTTCTACCGCGCCGAGGGCGGGCAACTGCAAAATGGTTTTGGCTTGGGGCTGTCGATCGTCGCGGCGATCGTCAACCTGCACGGGTTCAGCCTTGAGGTGGGACGCAGCGATCTGGGCGGGGCGAAGCTGGTGCTGGATTGTCGGCAGAGCCTGATTTCACAGGCTTGACCTTCATAGATCGTTCCCACGCTCTGCGTGGGAATGCAGCCCGGGACGCTCCGCGTCCCTTCCAGAGCTGGAACGCGGAGCGTCCCTTGAGGCATTCCCACGCAGAGCGTGGGAACGATCAACAAACTCAGGTGGGGTAGTTGGCGCGCAGCGCTTCGAGCCCGCCCTGATAGACGCCGCTGAACAACGCCACCACTTCCTCATCGCTCACGCCCTTGGCCGTGAAGCGCCCCGACCACGTCACCCGCGCGCCCTGCCCCTGGGCTTCAACACGAATCGTCGCCAGATAATCGGTGGCCGGAAACGGTGCCTGCAGAATCGAATAGCTGTAGGTTTTGCCCGCGTTATCGAACGTCTCCAGACGCTCGACCACCACCGCGCCGTCAGCAGTTTGCAAAGTGCGCACGCGCCCGCCTTCGCTCAGTTCGCTGTTGAGAATGAACGGCAGCCAGTCCGGCAAGGTGTTGAAGCCGCCAATCAATTGCCAGACCTGATCGGCCGAAGCCGGGATGTCGATCGTTGCCGATGCTGTTGCCATAAATGAAAAGTCTCTCTCAATGAATTCAGATAGTCAGGCTGTCGACCACGCCGCCGTCGACCCGCAACGCGGCGCCGGTGGTGGCCGAGGACAGCGGTGAAGCGATGTAGGTGACCAGGTGCGCGACCTCTTCGACATCCGCCACACGCTGGATGATCGAGCTCGGACGGGCCCGGCGAACAAACGCGTCTGCCTCGTCCCGCAGGCTGCGGCCAGACTCGGCGGCGGCATCCTTGAGCATTTCCTCGACTCCGTCGGTCAAGGTCGGCCCGGGCAGGATCGCGTTGACCGTCACCCCGGTGCCCGCCAGGCGTTTGGCCAGGCCATGGGACACCGCGAGGTTGGCGCTTTTGGTCACGCCGTAGTTGATCATGTCGGCCGGGGTAGCCACGCCGGATTCCGAAGACAGGAAAATCACCCGGCCCCAGCCCTGCTCGACCATCGCCGGTACGTAATGCCGCGACAGGCGCACGCCGGAGATCACGTTGATTTCATAAAAGCGCGTCCACTCATCGTCCGGCGCGTCGAAAAAATCCACGGCGTTGTAAATCCCGAGATTGTTCACCAGGATGTCGGCTTTCGGTTCGGCGGCGAACAGTTTCTGCGCGCCTTCGGCCGTGCCCAGATCCGCCGTCAGACCGCGCAGTTGCGCGCCCGGCACCTTGTCGCGAATGCTTGCCAGCGCCTGCTCGACCTTGGCCGCGTCGCGACCGATCACCACCACCGTAGCGCCTGCCTCGGCCAGCGACTGGCAGATGCCCAAACCGATGCCCGCCGTGCTGCCGCTGACAATCGCCAGTTTTCCGCTCAGATCGATCTTCATGCTTTCACCTCATCAATGGGTAATGGTGCACGTCAGGACACCCGTTTCGCTTCACGCATGGCCTGCCAGAAACCGGCCGGACCGGCCAGCGAGAATTGTAGTGCAGTCGCCTTGATATCGACGCCATGGATTGCGGCGATGTGGATTTCGAGTGTGGGGAATTGAAGTGGGCGGTGGAGCTGGACGGAGCCGGCGGTCAACGCGCAATCCCTGAGCGCTCAAATCCCCATCCGCGCCCACTCCCCCAACCGTTGCGCACTGATACTCACCCCCGAGCCGCACGTTTGCTAGTTTCCCAGCTTCAGCCAGATGCGCCGGGATGCGGTCGACAGACTTGGATGGACGATCAGCGGCGTGCGGATGTACAGCATGGCGGACTCCCGAAGCGGCGAATCGGATGATCGGAAGGTCTCAGCCTGGAGTTTGGACCACGGCCCTGCCAGCGGTTAAACGCCGGGGATCGTGCCGGGATCTACACTGAACGGAACAGCCGTGAGGTGCCTATGAAAATGTCAGCGCAAATGACCGTGGTCGCAGTGCTCGCCACCCTTGCCTATCTGGGCCTGGCGATGTGGGGCATCGGTGGCGTGGCGGTGTTTTTTTCTCACGGGGCGCTGGTCGTGGTGGCGCTGGCCACGCTGGCCATGGTGGTGGCGTCGCTGTTCACGGAAGTGAACCTGAGCACCGGCGAACGCGAGGATCGGGCCAATCGCTGGGTGATTCCGGCGTTCGCGGTGATCGGTCTCGTTAGTGCCGTTCTGCCGGCTTACTGCGACCGCATCGGTTTCTGGACCATCGGCCGCGAAGGCACCCGCTGGTTGGGAGCGTTGCTGTTCATTGTCGGTGGCGTGTTGCGCTTGTGGCCGGTGTTTGTGCTTGGCAATCGGTTCAGCGGGCTGGTGGCGATTCAGCCGGGGCATCGGCTGGTGACCGAGGGCATTTATCGGCATCTGCGCAACCCCAGTTATCTGGGGCTGGTGATCAATGCGATCGGCTGGGCGCTGGCGTTTCGCTCGGTGGTCGGCCTGTTGCTGGCAGCGCTGACGCTGATCCCGCTGATCGCCCGCATCCACTCCGAAGAGGCCTTGCTGCGCACGCAGTTCGGCGCCGAATACGACGCCTATTGCGCGCGCAGCTGGCGCTTGGTGCCCGGTGTTTATTGAGGTTGCAGGCGCAACTGGCCGTCGCTGTCGATGTTCAGCGTGAGGTCGCGGTAGCTGGCGATGGTCGCGTGGGCGGTTTCAAGCGGATGCTGGTGAGTCGTGGTGATGATCATCAACAGCGCACCGGCGGCTTCAGCGGCTTGAATACCGACGGTGGCGTCTTCGAAGATCAGGCAGTCCGCCGGTTCCAGGCCCATACGCTTGGCCGCCAGCCGATAACCGGCCGGATCAGGTTTGCCAGCGGTCACGTCCTCGGCGGTGACCATCACCGTCGGTTCAGGAATCCCTGCCGCCGCCATCCGCCGCAACGCCAGGTCCCGAGGCGCCGAAGTCACCATGGCCCAGCGATCCGCCGGCAACGACTTGAGAAACGCCGCCGCACCGGGGATTTCGACAATGCCTTCGACGTCTTCGATTTCCGCCTCGGTGATGAACGCCGCTTGCGCCTCGGCGTCCACGCCCGGCAGGTTCAAACGCGTGATGGTGTCGATGGCGCGCGCTCCGTGGATGGTCGGCAGGAACGTGTCGACGTCCACCCCGTGGCGCACGGCCCAGGCGGACCAGATTCGCTCGGCAGCGGCAATGGAGTTGAGGACGGTGCCGTCCATGTCGAACAGGAACGCGCCGAACGCGCGATTGAAAACAGCATCGTGAGCAGACAAAAGATTACTTCCTCGCAAAGGGCCCGCTCGCAAAAGGCCGGGCAACGATGCCCGGCAATGTAGCACTTGCGAGACGCTTCAGTGCAGCCGCGGCGCCTTGGATTTGAACGCACCGTCGACGCAATCGAGCAACTGCCCGATGGCCCAGGGCTTCTTGATGAACGCCACCGGATGCTTCACGCCCGAGGTTTCCGGTGTTTCATAGCCGGACATGACCATCACCGGTTTGTCCGGCCAGCGATCACCGACCAGATTGGCCAGGTCGGCGCCGTTAAGCGTGCCGGGCATAGTGATATCGGTCAGCAACAGCGCGACTTCCGGCGCGTGCTCCTCCAGGTATTGCGACGCCGCATCGGCGCTGGTCTGCGGCTCTACCTTGAAACCTTCCTCCTGAAGAATTTCGCACAGAAACTCCAGAATCAACGGATCGTCTTCCACTACCAGAATCAACCCGTCAGGAAGGTGCGCGCTCGACGACGGAACTGGACACATGAACTGGCACTCCCTGAACAACATGAACATTTTCAGCGGATTGAACCCGCTGCTTATCTGGTATGAGCGACACCTTGTACAGAAATTCATTTTAGATACAGGTCTTTTCGATAACGTCGGTCGGCGAGCCCTCGTCACGGCCTGTTTGTGGTTAAAATGCCCGCCCTTTTGCTGGCCGATTCCGATTGATGAACCCTCAAGCCCTCGCCACTCTTCACACCCATCTGCTCACGGCGCTGACGTCGGCACCGACCGAAACCCGGCGCCTGTTCCATGGGCGCGGACGTTGCTGGCCGGGGCTGGAGCAAGTCACCGTGGACTGGCTGCAGGGCGTGGTGCTGGTGTCGCTGTTCAAGGAGCCCGAGGCTTCGCAGCTGGAAGACCTTAAACGTCTGTTGCTGGAGATCACCGATTCAGAGCAATGGCAGCAATCCGGCGCCCATACTTTGTTGATCCAGCACCGTTACTTGCCGCAAAGCACCGCCGAATGGCTGCTGGGGGACGAGATCGACGAAATGACCATCGTCGAGGGCGGGTTGAAATACCGCGTGGACCTGGGCCGCAAGCAGAACGCCGGGCTGTTCCTCGACATGCGTTATGGCCGCAACTGGGTGCGCGAACAAGCGGCGGGCAAACGGGTGCTGAACCTGTTCGCCTACACCTGCGGCTTCTCGGTGGCGGCCATCGAGGGCGGCGCCAGCCATGTAGTCAACCTCGACATGTCCCGCGCCGCCCTGAGCCGGGGCCGCGACAATCACCGGTTGAACGGGCATGACCTGAGCAAGGTGAGTTTCCTGGGCCATGACCTGTTCAAATCCTGGGGCAAGGTGATCAACAGCGGCCCGTACGATTTGGTGATCATCGACCCGCCGTCGTTCCAGAAAGGCAGTTTTCTGCTGACCAAGGATTACCGGCGTGTGCTGCGTCGTCTGCCGGAACTGCTCACCGCGCAAGGCACGGTGCTGGCGTGCATGAACGATCCTTCGTTCGGTTCGGACTTCCTGATCGACGGCGTAACCCAGGAAGCGCCAAGCCTGCGCTTCGAGCAAAGGTTGGAGAATCCGCCGGAGTTTCCCGATGTCGATCCTGAAAGCGGCCTGAAGGCGCTGCTGTTCAAGCAGATCGGCTGACCCCGTCAGCGCGGGCGCAATACCAGCGCAAACAACTCGCCATGCCCGGTGACGTTGAGCTTGTGATAGAGATTGCGCCGGTGCACCTTTACGGTCTCCGGCGAAATGTTCATGTGCTGGGCGATCGCCTTGCTGGAAAAGCCCTGGAGAATCAGGCGCGCCGTGTCGATTTCGCGCACAGTCAGGCGGGCGTCGAAGCGGTCGAGCAGCGCCGCAATATCACCGACCGGCGCCTCGACCGCTGCGCCTTGCGGCGGCATCAACTGCACATGCCGGCGCATCGCTGACAGCACCCAGTCCCGCACGCAGAGCAGGCGCCCCTGCTCCTGCAAACTGAACGCCGTCGAGCGGCCCATCGACAAGCCCAGCACGCCGTCATCGAGATTGACCAGAAATTGCAGCTCATCCGCGCCGACCACCGAACGGAAGTAGCTCTGGTAGTACTCGCTGTGCAGAAACTGGTCCGGCGCCACGGCCGCGAGGCTGTGCAGACCGTCGGCGATCCCGGCGACGGCGGCCTGATAGAACGGATCAAGCAGGTACATGCCGGCACAGTAACCGGCCAGTTCTTCCTGCTCGTCGGCGCGACCCTGGCTGTCGAAGTCGATCAGCAATTGCGGCGCCCGCCCCGCCTGCATCACCGCCACCAGCGCATTGTCCAGCGGCACCAGCAACCGCAGCGTATCCACCAGCGCCCGCCAGAAACCGTCCTGACCGACCGTTGCGAACACCCGCGACAGGCTCTGATGCACCGGCAATTCCTGCAGCAACGCGTCCACGCACTACCCCTTTTGAGTAACCCATGATGGGAATGGGTGCGGTGCGGCCCGCCCGATAGGCTGACCACTCCTGTTCATCACCGGCCTGCCAACAGGCCAGGAGTGCCGCATCATGCGTGGTCATCGTGGGTATATCAACCTGGGGCTGATGGGCGTTTTGTCCGCAGCGCTGAGTGCGCAGGCGGCCGATGCGCCGAGCGTGCATGTCTACAACTGGTACGACTACATCGGCCCGAACACCCTGCATGACTTCAAGCGTGACAGCGGTATCGAACCGGTCTACGACACCTTCGACAGCGCCGAGGTGCTGGAAGGCAAACTGATGACCAGCCGCAGCGGCTACGACGTGGTGGTGGCGAGCAACTTCAGCCTGCCGACCCTGATCAAGGCCGGCGCCCTCGCCCCGTTGCCCCGCGAACAACTGCCGGGCTGGAAGAACCTTGACAACGATCTGCTCGGCAAACTGGCCAACAACGACCCCGGCAACCAGTACGCCGTGCCGTATCTGTGGGGCACCAACGGCATCGGCTACAACGTCGACAAGGTGCGTGCCTTGCTGGGCGACAAGGCGCCAGTGGATTCCTGGGATCTGGTGTTCAAGGAAGAAAACCTGGCCAGGCTCGGCGAATGAGGCGTGGCGATGCTTGATTCGCCGTCGGAAATGCTCCCGGTCGCGCTGCACTACCTCGGCCTGCCGCCGAACAGCACCAACGCCGCGGACTATCAGAAAGCCGAAGCGCTGCTGCTGAAACTGCGCCCGCACATCGCCTATTTCAATTCCTCGAAATTCATCAGCGATCTGTCCAACGGCAACATTTGCGTGGCAGTCGGCTGGTCCGGCGCGATGCTCGAAGCCAAGACCAACGCCGAGCAGGCCGGCAACGGCGTGAAAATTCAGTACAGCCTGCCGAAGGAAGGCGCGCCGGTGTGGTTCGACACGCTGGTGTTGCTCAAGGACGCGCCGCATCCGGCTCAAGGTCTCGCGTTCATTGACTATTTGCTGCGGCCCGAAGTGATTGCGCCGGTCAGCGATCACCTTTCCTACCCCAATGGCAATCGCGCCGCCACGGCACTGGTTGCCCGGACCACTCGCGACAACCCGGCGGTTTACCCGTCCGCCACGGCGATGGCCACGTTGTACACCCTCGAGCCATTGCCCAAAGCCACCGAGCGAGTGCGCACGCGGGTCTGGAGCAAGATCAAGAATGGCCAGTAACAACTGTTCAAATCACTGCCTTCCAATAGAGAGAACATCAATGAAACCACGTGCCCGCGATCTCCATATCCGCATCGGCCAATTGCAGCCCGGCCCGCTCAACGCCATCACCGACGTACCCGGCGTACGGGTCGGCCACAGCAACGTGCGCGGCCGCAGCGCCAGCGGTCGTGACATTTGCACCGGCGTCACCCTGATCGAACCCCGCGTCGGTTCGACCAACGCGCAACCGTGTTTCGCTGGCGTTCATGTACTCAACGGCAACGGCGATGCCACAGGGCTGGAATGGATTCGTGAGGCCGGCCTGCTGACCAGTCCGATCGCCTTCACCAACACCCACAGCCTGGGTGTGGTGCGCGATGCCTTGATCGAACTGGATCGCGAGCAGCAACCGGACGACGGTCGGCTCTACTGGAACATGCCGGTAGTGCTGGAAACCTTCGATGGTCTGCTCAACGACATCAACGGCTTTCATGTGCAGCCCAGACATGTGGCCGAAGCGCTGAACAATGCCGTTGACGGCCCTGTGCAGGAAGGCGCGGTGGGCGGTGGCAGCGGCATGATCTGCCATGAATTCAAGGGCGGGATCGGCACCGCATCACGCCGATTGAGCAAGGCTCAGGGTGGCTGGACGGTGGGCGCCATCGTCCAGGCCAACCACGGGATTCGCAGCGAGTTGCGGGTCGACGGCTACCCGGTCGGGCGTTACATGGAACAGGCGGATTCGCCGTTCCTGCGCGCTTCGTTGCCGCATCCGGGCATGGGCTCGATCGTCGTGTGCCTGGCCACCGATGCGCCGTTGCTGCCGCATCAATGCACGCGGCTGGCGCAACGGGCGAGCCTCGGTCTGGCGCGCACCGGCGGCGGCAACGAGGATCACAGCGGCGACATTTTCATCGCCTTCGCCACCGGCAATGATCATGTTCCGCCCGCCGCCTATGAAGGCAAAGGTGCACCGATCTGCGACGGCCTGCGCATGGTCAACAACGACCACATCAGCGAGCTGTTTCTGGCGGCGACCGAGGCGGTGGAAGAAGCGATCATCAACGCCTTGCTGGCCAGCGACAGTACCGAAGGCAACGGGCATTCGGTGCCGGGGCTGGATGCTGCCACCCTGCTCGCAGCCCTCGAAAAAGCCGGCTGGCCGGGCGCTCGCTGACACGCTGATGCCCCTGGGGTGGAGGGAGCCGCCCGCGCCTCAAATGCAGGTGACTGACGGTACTTGAGCACATAACCTCACCTTCCTACGATGGAGTTACGCAATCGCCTGGGCCACCAGGCTGCTGCGTAGGTGCGGGTGCTCTGAACCCCAATCAAGCCCGCACCTGGCTTCATGCGCATCTTGAGCCTCGCGGGCTCTACTTCCTCCCCATCAAAGAGTCTTGAGGCTCTTTTTTTGTCTCTGAAAATCAGCGTTCGGGTTCGCGACGGATCGAACGCCATGCGGCCTGGGCCAGCAATTCGCGATACGCCTTCGGGCTGCCCTGCACTCGCCCGGACAGCCACGCCCGGCAATAGCTGTCGGCCTGACCGACGATCAGCGACGGCAACAGTTCGGCCGGGCACTCGTTGAGTTCAGCGGCGCGTCCGGACTCGGCCAGCCAGTTGCGCAGGCCCAGATTGCGGGTCTTGTTGCGCTCGGCCAGTTCATCCTTGTGCGGGCCCCGGGTCACGGCATAACGCGCGTGATACTGGAACCGCGCCCATTCAGGCTGGTTCTCGACCCAATCCACGTAGCTGTAGACCAGCGCCTGCACGCCCTCTTCGGTGGTCGTCGCCTGCGCCAGATAGGCGTCACGCAGGCGCGCCTGATCCTCCAGCGCGGTGAAGAACAACGCGGCCACCAGTCCTTCCTTGTTGCCGAAATGGTGGTAAATCGCCCCGACGCTGGTGTCGCACTCGGCACGGATCATTTCGATGGTGGTGGCCTCGATGCCTTGCTCGTTGAACAGGCGCAAGGCCTTGCGAAAGATGTCGCGCTTGAGTTCGGCGCGGCGGCCGGGGTAGCTGCGTTCGAGTAGATCTGCGGTGTCCATGGGCGTTGAAAATCCGGGTAAAGGGCACATCGGTGCCGGTCATCGAAACGCGCACAGGTTGACAGATTTCCCGCGGACAGAATACCGTTCCGTTACAGAACATTATTCTGTAACGGAACATCATTCTGTAAATTTCTAACCGCGAGGCTTCTTCCATGAGTCAGTTTCTCAGCATGTTCAACAGCGTCGGTTCCCAGGCGTTCAGCCAGATGGCCTGCCAGGTCGCGCCGTACTTCAGCACCATCAACCCGCTGGTGACTGAATTGCGCGCCGGTTCGGCGCAAGTACAAGTGCCGTTTCGCCGCGAGATCACCAACCACCTCGGCACCGTGCATGCCATCGCCCTGTGCAATGCCGCCGAACTGGCGGCCGGGATGATGACCGACGTGTCGATTCCCGCCGGCGCGCGCTGGATTCCCAAAGGCATGACCGTCGAATACCTGGCCAAGGCCAAGACCGACGTGACCGCCGTGGCCAATGGCGACGGGCTGGACTGGCAGACCGAAGGCGACAAGATCGTGCCGGTGGATGTCCATGATGCCGAGGGCAAGAAAGTGTTTACGGCGCGCATCACCATGAACGTGAAACTGTCCTGATATCACCGGCACAAAAAAGCCCTTGCTGCGCTGATCGCAACAAGGGCTTTTGCCGTTTCGAAGAGAATCAGTGAACGGTCAGGCGCTGGCGGACAAATTCTTCAGTGCGCCGAGTGACCTGATCCAGATGCCGGTCGCGCTGTTTCTCCGCATCGAGCATTGCCCGTTTGCCGTGTTTTTGCAGCAGGTAGGTGTGGATTTGCTGCACTTCCAGTGAGCGGTAGATCGGTGTGGTGTCGATGAAACCGCGCAGCCCGTTGCTGCGGTAATGCCGGGTGCTCATCAGCACCTGCGTCTCCAATCGACCCAGCACTTCAAAGCCCAGCGCCTCGAAATACGGCACCTTGCCGACGCTGCAGGTCAACTCGGCATGGGGGTAACGCGCCACCATGTCCGCGATCAACGAACGGCCCACGCCCTGACGCCGATGCCCCTCGCGCACCGCCAGATAGGCCACGTTGCACGCCTCCCAATCGCCCTGCACCGGCAGGTACAACAGGAAGCCGGTCACCTGCTCCGGATCATCGTCGTCGGTGGCCACCAGCAGTTCCACTTCTGTGCCCTTCTCGCCGTTCAATGCCTCCAGATACAGATGCACCTCGTAGCCCACCGCGTACTGATAGACGTTGTACAGCAGGTTGCTCGGGCCGAGGCCGATGGCACTGATGTCGGTCAGGTTATCGACCACCATCTGCAGGATCTGGCTGTTGACACCTTCGGGGCATGGGGATTTGTAGTGGGTGATGCGGGGCATGGCGGGCGGACTCCAACGGTAAAACACAAGTTGCCGCGCAGCTTTAGCGACCGGCGAACCGCGACATCATACCTTGTGCAAGCCTGACAAAAATTTCATCTGCCCGAGAACGGACTTTTCGCCGATTTGGCGTCCAATTTTCAGCTGCTTTGATTTCCCGACGCAGGCCTTGAGGAGCTGTCATGAACGTTCCGCGTTCCCCGAAAACCATGAAACCCTTGCTCGCTGCCACGCTGGTGGCAATCGCTTTGTCAGGCTGTGTCGTCGAACCGGCTCGCCCGCATCGGCCACCCCCGATCGTCGAAGTGGTTCCGGCAATGCCTGCGCCGGGCTATCACTGGGTCGCCGGGCATTACCGCTGGGCCGGCAACCAATGGCGCTGGATGCCGGGGCACTGGCGGGCGTATTGAGGCCGGTCACTGCGCGGGGGTAACGACCTTGAACTTGATGTCGATATCCTTCGACACCACGGTATCGGCCCACTCCCCCGCGCCGAGGCCGAACTCGTCGCGCTTGAGCACCAGTTCGCCGTCGAAGATGCCGATGCTGCTGTCGGGCTTGAGCTGCACCGGCACCTGCACCTCCCGGGTGATGCCTTTGAGGGTGAGGTGGCCGTCGACCAGATAACGGTTGTCCCCGGCCGGGCTGAAGCGGGTCGATTCGAACACTGCCACCGGGAATTTTTCGGTGTCGAACCATGCCGGTTTCACCAGTTCGGTGTTGGCGTCTTCACTGCCGGCGTCGATGCTGGTGAGGTCGATGTGCAGTGTGGTGCGGGCACTGGCGAGGTTGTCGGTGTCGAAATCCAGCGTCGCGTCGAACTTGCCGAACGTGCCGTACATCCGCGAGCCCATCTGGTTGTAAGTGAAACTGATCTGGCTGGCGGTGGTATTGACCCGGGTGTACTCAACCGCCTGCGCGGCAGGGACGACGATCAAGCAACACGCGGCCGCCAACAACAATCGAATCGACATGGAATGCTCCGGCGCCCGATGGGTCTCGAATGACTTAAGCAAACATCCGGCGGTTACGCCAGCCTCGCCAATATCTACCCGGATCGCTTCATCACACCAATCGCTCGATCTTCTGATGCTTCCAGACCCGCGTGTAATACAGCGTCTGCAACACCAGCATCCCCAGATACGCGATCGGAAACGCCATCCACACGCCCTGCAGACCGAACTGCCCGTCCAGCCAGTAGGCCGCCGGCAATTGCACGCCGAGCACGCAGATGATCGCCACGCCCACCGGCACCAGCACCGTGCCGCTGGCGCGCATGATGCCGCCGATGATCGCCTGGAAACCGAAGATCAGCAGGCTCCACAACATGATGTGCAACAGGTGTTCGGCCATCGCCCGGGTCGAGTCTTCGGTCAGGAACAGCCCGAGCAACCAGTGCGACAACAGGTAACCCGACAGGATCAGACCACCGGTCAGGCACACGTTGATCCACAGCCCGGTGCGCAGGATCGGGCCCATCCGCTCCAGCCGTCCGGCGCCGATCGCCTGGGCGCCGAGGATCGACGCGGTGATCGCAATCGACAGCGCCGGAAACTGCACGTAGTTGACGATCTGCGTGACCGCGCCATACGCCGCCGTCGCCTGCGAGCCGTGCTGGTTGACCAGCGCCAGAATCACCAGCTCCGACAGCGACAGCACGATCATTTGCACCCCGGTGGGCAGACCGATACGCAGCACTTTGCCGAGAATCGCGCCGTCCAGTCGCAGCGACGCGAAAAACTCGCGATCCGGCGCCAGCGGATGGCCCTTGCGGATCAGGCTCCATGACAGCCACGCCATCGCCGCCAGCGTTCCGGCCAGGCCTGCGAACGCCGCGCTCTGAATGCCCAGTTGCGGCAGGCCGAACCAGCCACGAATGAACGCCGGGGTCAGCGCCAGCCCGACAATGGTCGACAATAACAGCGCCAGCATCGGCGACAGCGTGTCGCTCACCCCACGCAACAACTGGGTGAACAGCACGTACACCAGCACAACCGGCAAGGTCCACATCATCACCCGGGCATAGGCCACCGCATCATCCAGCACATCCGTCGGCGTCCCCAACCCCTGCAAGGCCTGGCGCGCAAACACACTGCCCAGCACCGCCGCCACCAGCCCGATCAATACCCCCAGCAACAGCGTCGCCCCGGCAATCGCCTTGACCATATGCGACTCACGCGCCCCCCACGCCTGACCGATCAGCACCCCTGCCCCGGCGCCCAGTCCGATGACCAGCGCGATGAAGAAAAAGATGATCGGAAACATGCCGGACACCGCCGCCAGCGCCTGCGTGCCGAGCATCTGGCCGATGTAGATGCTGTTGACCGTGCCTGACATCGATTGCAGGAAGTTCGACAGCACCATTGGGGCCAGGAACAGCAGGTAGGTTTTCCAGAGGGGGGAATGAGCGGGGGTTTGCATTGAGGATCCATCTCGGGGCAGGAGCTGATGACAGAGTCTAAGGTATGCAATGCCGTTCAGGTCGTACCCGTTTGCATTAAAACTTCGTAATCTGCACCTCGACCCATCTGCATAGTCTTTCCATCACGACAGGAAGTGAATCCCTCCCATGCGCCGTTCCCCGTTTCTGCTGAGCTGCACTTTATTGACTGTACTGGCGTCGACTGCCCACGCCAGCCCTGCGCCCTCGCCCGAGGTAGTGCAAGGATTGATGAACACCCTGAACGAACGCCTGAACATCGGTGACCTCGTCGCCCTGACCAAATGGGACAGCGGCAAGCCGATCCAGGACAGTCCCCGTGAAGCGCAGGTGCTCGACAACGCGCGCAAGCTCGCCACCGAACGCCAGCTCGACCCGGAAGACGTCGCGCAGTTGATCGCCGCGCAGATTGAGGCCAACAAACTGGTGCAGTACGGTTTGCTCGCACAATGGCAAGCGGCCGGTGCGGCGCCCGATACGCCGCGCCCGGATCTGGGCAAGCAGATTCGCCCGCGTCTGGATGAGTTGCAAACCCGTCTGTTGCAGCAATATGCCGACTTCACACCCTACCGCCACGACCCGAACTGTCCGGCGTGGCTGGCCAAGGCGCGCACCGGTCTGAGTCGTGATGCACTGCATGATCTGGCATTGATCCGCGCCACCGGAGAGCTGTGCATTCGGCCGCTGGCGCCCTAGAACAAGGGTCCTGGCATTCATTGCTGGCGTCGATAGTCACCATCACGTCAATGAAGTTCTCATAAAAAATCCGCGGCGTAACATCCGCTCCATACCCAACAAACAACACCCCTGGAGCACACGATCATGAAACGCCAAATCCTTCTCGGCATCGCTTTCTCGGTTCTTGCAGTCAACGCTTTTGCAGCCAAACCCGCCCACACCATGATCGCCGAAGGCGGTTCGGACCGGTTGATTGAAAGTCGTGTGGCTGAGGGTGGTTCGGATCGTTTGATCGAACGTCGCGTTGCTGAAGGTGGCGCTGATCGTCTGATCGAACGCCGTGTGGCTGAAGGTGGCGCTGATCGACTGATCGAACGTCGTGTGGCTGAAGGTGGCGCTGATCGCCTGATTGAACGTCGCGTTGCTGAAGGTGGCGCTGATCGCCTGATTGAACGTCGTGTGGCTGAAGGTGGCGCTGATCGCCTGATTGAACGTCGTGTGGCTGAAGGTGGCGCTGATCGTTTGATCGAACGCCGTGTGGCTGAAGGTGGTGCTGATCGTTTGATCGAGCGTCGTGTGGCTGAAGGTGGCGCTGATCGCCTGATCGAACGTCGCGTTGCCTGAGTCCAACGCTCTAAGGCTGCACAAACAAAAAGCCCGGCCTGATCAGCCGGGCTTTTTCACGTCCAACCGGTGCTTACTGCACCGTTTCAGTTTGATCACGTCACCGAAGATTCTGGTGTTGTAACCGGTCAGCCGCGACTACTCGGACTGAAATGTCTGCAAATACGCCAACAAATTATCAATCTTCTCCTCGTCACTCAGCCCCCAAAAGATCATCCGAGTCCCCGGCACCACGCCCTTCGGATCTTTCAGATACTTCGTCAACGTTTCACGATCCCAGGTCAGGCCGGAGTTTTTCATGGCGTCGGAGTACACGTAATTCGCCGACGTCCCCGCTTGGCGGCCGATGATGCCGTTGAGTTCCGGGCCGAAGCCCGGGCGGGCGGATTCGCCGACCTGATGGCAACCGCCGCACAGGCGCGGGAAGATGTTTGCGCCGGCCTCGGCGTCACCGGCTGCCAGTGTCGGCGTGCTGAAAAGGCCTGCGTTGAGGATCAGGGCGAGAGCGAATGCAGCGTTTTTCATCAGGGGTTTTTCCAGATCGTCGGCGGCGCCAAGGGTAATCGGGCGCGGCAAGTTGCGCTACAGGTAGGCGCCCACCACCTGACGGACTTTGAGCAAGGCTTGACGCAGGACAAGCATGTCCACCGACCCCAGCGCCAGACGAATTGCGTGGGGCACATGGGCGGACACAGTGAAGGGTTCTGCGGTGGTGACGGAAACCTGTTCGTGCATCAACTCGACCACGATATGGTCGGCCCGGACATCTTCCGGCAGCGGCAGCCAAAGAAAATACGAAGAGGGATGGCCCACGGTCGGCAGGCCGTCGAGGATCTGCGCGGCCAGGGTTTGCCGGGCCCGAGCGTCGCTACGCTTTTGTGCTTCGAGCAAGGTGACGGTGCCGTCGTCCAGCCAGCCGCAGGCGATGGCGGTCATCACGCCAGGCGTGTTCCAGGTGGTGGCGCGGATGATCCGCTCCAGTGCCGCCACCCGCTCGATCGGCACGGCGATGAAGCCTACGCGCAGGCCGGTGGCGATGTTTTTCGACAGGCCTGAAACGTAGACCGTGCGCTCCGGTGCCAGAACCGCCAACGGGGGCGGTGGGGTATCGACAAGAAAGGCGTAGGCAGCGTCTTCGATGATCGTCAGATCATGCCGGCGGGCAATCGCGATCAAGTCCTCACGTTGCTCCAGAGGCATCACCCAGCCCAGTGGATTGTGCAGGGTCGGCATGCTGTACACCGCACGCACCGGGCGCTGGCGGCAGAGTTTGTCGAGGGCCGCCAGATCGGGGCCCTGCTCATTGACGGGAATCGCCACCACTTCAAGGTGCAGCGCTTCGGCCAACACTTTGAATCCGGAATAGGTCAAGGCGTCAGCGGCGATCACATCACCGGGTTTGAGCAAGGCCATCAGCGTCACCGCCAGCCCTTGCTGGGCACCGTTGACGATCAGCACCTGCTCGGCCTCGACATTCAAGTCCCGTGTCTGCAGGTGTCGTGCCACCGAGGCCCGCTCATGCTGGCGACCGGCGTGGGGCTGGTAACGCAGCAGCGCTTCGAGGTCGCCGGACAACGCGAGTTGCCGCAACGCGGTGCGCAGCAGCTCGGCCTGCCCCGGCAATGACGGGTAATTGAAGTTGAGGTCGATCATGCCGACCGCGATATCTTTCTGATCGATGCCCTGCCCCGGCAACAACGAGGTTTCCCGCACGAAGGTGCCGCGCCCGGCTTCGCCGCTGACCAGACCCATGGCCTCAAGCTCGGCATACACCCGCGACGCGGTAACCAGCGCCAGTCCTTCGCTGGCCGCCAGTTGTCGGTGAGTCGGCAAACGCGTGCCGGGCAGCAGGCGACCGGCACGAATGTCAGCCGCATAGGTGTCGACGAGGGTTTTGTAACGGGAGCGCGGCATGTCGGGCTGTATCCATGACAATTCTTTGATTGTGCTGATTCTCGACCCTAGGATTGTTGCAACGCAACCCACCTCTGAGCGCAACGCGTATGGAACGAACCACCCAATTCGGCACCCCGGCGCTGGAAAAAACCAGCGGCTGGATCAACGGCTTCATCGGCGTTGTGATCTTCAGCGGGTCGTTGCCGGCCACGCGGCTGGCAGTGCTGGAATTCGACCCGGTGTTTCTCACGGTCATCCGCGCAACCATCGCCGGCGTCCTGGCGTTATGTCTGCTGTGGCTGTTTCGCGAACGGCACCCGGCGCGGGACCAGTGGTTGTCATTGCTGATTGTCGCGCTGGGTGTGGTCGTGGGTTTCCCGTTGTTGACGGCCCTGGCGCTGCAATACGTAACGTCGGCGCATTCCATTGTGTTTGTAGGATTGCTGCCGCTGGCGACGGCAATTTTCGGCGTACTGCGCGGCGGTGAACGACCGCGTCCGGTGTTCTGGATTTTTTCGGTATTGGGCAGTTCGCTGGTGACGGGTTTTGCGATCTCGCAAGGACTGACCGCCTCGCCCACCGGCGATCTGCTGATGCTGGCGGCGATTCTCGCCTGCGGCCTCGGTTACGCCGAAGGCGCCAAACTGTCGCGCACCCTCGGCGGCTGGCAGGTGATCTGTTGGGCGCTGGTGCTGTCGTTGCCGGTGATGGCCATGCTGAGTGTGTGGCTGGCGCCCGCCTCGCTCAGCGGTATCAGCCTGTCGGCGTGGGTGAGCCTGGCCTACGTTTCGCTGTTCAGCATGCTGATCGGTTTTGTGTTCTGGTATCGCGGGCTGGCGCAGGGCGGGATTGCGGCGGTCGGACAGCTGCAATTGCTGCAGCCGTTTTTTGGCCTGGCACTGGCCGCGACCTTGCTCCATGAGCACGTCAGCGCGGGCATGCTGGTGGTCACGCTGGGGGTGATCCTGTGCGTGGCCGGGGCAAAGAAATTCGCCAGATAGTTTTCAGCTTGCGCCGGATTTCCATTCCCGCGGGCTGAGCCCGGTCTTGCGCCGAAACGCCCGGGCCAGCGCCGAGGGACTTTCATAACCGACCTCTTCGGCGATCAGGGCAATCGGTCGTCCCTCGCGCAGGCGTTTCTGCGCGAGGCTGATCCGCCAATTCACCAGATAATCCACCGGCGTCTGCCCCACCACCCGCCGAAAGTGTTCGGCGAAACCGGCGCGGGACAGGTTGGCGGCACTCGCCAGTTCAGCGACGCTCCAGGCCTTGGCCGGTTGGTCGTGCATCAGGTTCAAGGCTCGGGAAATCTTCGGATCCGCCAGTCCCGCCATCATGCCCGGCTGCTGGTGGCGACTGCTGATGAGGTGGCGCAACAACAGAATCACCAGCAATTCGAATAGCCGATCCATCACCGCTTCGCGCCCGCAATGGCCATCGAACGCTTCCTTGAACAGCCACTCCAGGGTGTTGGCCATTTCGGGAAGGTCGGCGAGTTTCAGCACCAGATAATCCGGCAGCGCTGCCGCGAGGGCATTACCCGCGCCGCCGTCGAACGTCAGCGATGCGCACACCAATTGCGTGCCCATGGCTTCGTTGGCGAACAAGCGATGGGCCATGGGGCGGGGGAAAAAGATCAGGGTCGGTTCATTGAGCGAGATTTCAGGATCATTGCCCGGTTTGAGCAGCAGCTCCCCCGCCTGCAACAGATGCACATGCCCGCACACCTGATCGCCGCCGTAGGCGCTCACCCCGCAAAACGTGCCGCTGTGAAAGGTGCCGGCATTGACGCCGAAATGGCTGAGTAACGTAGAAAGGCGATCCATGACTGATTCTCGCAACGACAGGTTTGGACGGTCTGTCGCATATCCTCGACGATTTGCACCCAAAGCACCAGCCGCGTTCCGTAGCATTCACTCCATCCCCGGCGCACTTCGCACCGGACTTTTGGAGAATCACCATGAGCCGCATCGCCCCTCTCAGCCTCGAAACCGCCACCGACGCCACTCGCCCGACACTTGAAGGCGTGCAGAAAAAAATCGGCTTCCTGCCCAATATGTTCAAGACCCTGGCCACCGCGCCCGTTGCGCTGGATGCCTACGTACAAATCTCGGCAACCTTGGGCAAAACGTCCCTGAGCGCCAAGGAAAAAGAGGCGGTGTATCTGGCCACCTCGCAAGTCAACGGTTGCGATTATTGCCTGGCGGCGCACACCCTGTTCGCCAGCAAGGCCGGGCTGGCAGCAGAGGAAATCATCGAAGCACGTCACGGTCGATTGAATGCTTTTGCCACCCTCGCCCATCAACTGACCGAAACCCGTGGTCATCTGAGCGATGAACAGATCGCCGCCGCCCGCGCTGCCGGCATCGACGACAAGAAGATCATCGAAGTGATCGCCATCGTCGCCGCGCAGACCCTCACCAACTACCTGAACAACGCGGCGCTGACCGACATCGATTTCCCCGCCATTGAAAATCCAGCGTAATGCAAAAAACTGTGGGAGCGAGCTTGCTCGCGATGGCGGTGGATCAGTCGGCATCTTTGTCGATTGATACTCCGCTATCGCGAGCAAGCTCGCTCCCACATTGAATTTTGTACTGCGTAGGACGCGTCAGTCGTGATCGACCCCGGCGCGTTTCAGCAACTTCTTGCAGCGCTCGGACAGGTGAAACACCTGCAACTGCTTGCCGGCCTTGGCGTAGCGTTCACGCAGGGTTTTCAGCGCCGCGATGGCCGAGTAATCGACGAAGCTCAGGTGCCGGCAATCCAGCGTCACCCGCTGCGGGTCGTTGGCCGGGTCGAACTGATTGAGGAACGGCGTGGTCGAGGCAAAGAACAGCGTGCCGTGCAGGCGATAGAGTTTGCTGCCGTCCGCTTCCAGATGTTCGTCGGCGTACAGCTCGCGCGCTTGCTGCCAGGCAAAATTCAACGCCGCGATAATGATCCCGCACAAGACCGCCGTGGCCAGGTCGGTGAACACGGTGATGGTCGTTACCGCGATGATCACCAGCACATCGTTGAGCGGCACTTTGTTCAGCACCCTCAATGACGCCCAGGCGAAAGTCTGTTGCGACACCACGAACATCACCCCCACCAATGCCGCCAGCGGAATCCGCTCGATCAGCGGCGACAGAAACAGGATGAACAGCAGAATCAACACACCCGCCACTACGCCGGACAAGCGTCCGCGTCCGCCGGAGCTGAGGTTGATCACAGTCTGGCCAATCATTGCGCAACCACCCATGCCGCCGAACGCGCCGGAGACTACGTTTGCCGCGCCCAGCGCCACACACTCGCGATCCGGGTAGCCACGGGTTTCGGTGATTTCGTCGGTGAGGTTGAGGGTCAGCAGGGTTTCCAGCAGGCCGACCAGCGCCATCAGAATCGCGTAAGGCGCGATGATGCGCAGGGTGTCCAGCGTCCACGGGATGTCCGGCAAGGCGAACGTCGGCAAGCCGCCGGCGATGTGCGCCATGTCGCCGAGGGTACGGGTCGGCAGACCGAGCACATAAACCAGCAAACCGACGCCGAGGATCGCCACCAGCGCCGGCGGCACAGCCCGGGTCAGGCGTGGCAATACATAGACGATGGCCATGGTCAGCAGCACCAGCCCGGTCATCAGGTACAACGGCGTGCCGCTGAGCCACTGCTCACCGCTCTTGAAATGCTCCAGTTGCGCCAGCGCAATGATGATCGCCAGACCGTTGACGAACCCGAGCATCACCGGGTGCGGCACCATGCGCACCAGTTTGCCCAGTCGCAACAGACCGAACGCCATCATGATCAAACCGCCGAGCAATACCGTCGCCAGCAGATACTGCACACCGTGCTGCACCACCAGCGCGACGATCACCACCGCCATCGAACCGGCGGCCCCGGAAACCATGCCCGGCCGGCCACCGAACAACGCGGTCAACGTGCAAATGATGAAGGCGCCGTACAGGCCCATCAGCGGATTGAGATGAGCCACCAGCGCAAACGCAATGCATTCGGGCAACAGGGCAAACGAGGTGGTGAGTCCGGCCAGGACATCGGCGCGCAGACGAATCGGTTTCATGGCTTACCTGACAGAGCGGCCGACGGGCGCGGCCGCATGCATTTGCGCAAAAGAGCGCTGCGGAAAAAGAGGGTTGCGGATGTTACGCAAATGCACCGGCGTGGGCCAGTGATCGCTGACATCCGCTGGCGTGCGCTCTATGCTGACGCGCTGTTTCAGGCTATGGAGCCCAGGATGCCGACCGAATTGACCAGCCGCGAAGTGTGCCAGCGATTGCGCGATGCCGCGTTGGGCGTGTGTACCTTGCGGGTGACGAGCGCGCGAGCGGATCGGGTGTCGGTCGAAATCGAAGGCTGGCGTTTGCAGCTGGACTTCGACGGCCAGCGCCTGCATCACTGCGCTGATTGTTTTTGCCCGGACGGCCGCCAATGGACCCTCGACACCCGGCAGCGTTTCGGCACCGATCCGGTGAGCCTGTTAAGTACCTGGGAACTGGCGCAGATCGAGGGCTTGTTGCGGCAACGTGAATGAGGCGGCGAAGACAGTTGCCCAATGATGGCACTCTGCCCATAATTCGCCCCCCTCTTCTACGCGCAAGGAACTGCCGTGAAAAAATCGCTGCTGTTGGTCCCGCTGTTTGCTCTGCTCCTGCAAGGCTGTGGCATGACCATGACCCGCTACGAGCCAAGCTTCGACAACGTTCAAAAGCTCAAGCAAACCCCGCCGCTGCACGCGATCAGCAATCCGCAGGTCACTGCCGAATCGGGCGAAGGCTCGTTGATGGTCCGCGCCAACCCGATCAAGTCGCCGACAGGCAGCATCCCGGCGCATATCCAGGACGCAATCACCGAAGAACTGCGCAAGGCCGGTCTGCTTGATCCGCAGGCGACGCGTCATCTGCAAGTGCTGGTGGTGAAAAACCAGTTGAACGCCGGTATGGGCACAGGTGACGGCACCATCGCTGCGCGCTTCACCCTGCGCAATGGCAACGATGTGGTGTACGACGCCACCAAAGATGTCAGCCATCAGTGGAACAGCAGCTTTTTCGGCTTTATCGCGATCCCCAACGCGACCAACGCCTACAACCCGATGCTGCAGGACTTGCTGAAGAATCTGTACAGCGATCCACAGTTCATCCAGGCCCTGAAGTAAGGGCAAAAAAAGAGCCGCGATTGCGGCTCTTTTTTTGCTGCTGTCTCGTGCGTCAGATACCCGAATATTTCGGACGGTTGCTGTCGGCCCACTCCTTGAGCAACGCATTGACCTGCCGAGTGAACGTATCGGTCACCGCCGCTTTCGGCGTATTGAACGCCAGCGGAAGGAACCAGATGCCCATCCAGGTGCCGACCGCGTCATGGTTGCTGGCGGTGGACAACGGCTGGCCTTGCTGATCGAGAGTTTCCAGGCTCATGGTGTATTGGTCGGTGGCGTAGGCCGGAATGATCGTCATGCTCAGGCCACTGATGAACGCCAGCACCATCTGACCGCCATTCGGTGGATGGTTGTACATTTTCAGACGCAGACTGTAGTCACCTGGCTGCTTCTCGAACTGGTCGAAGGTGACACGACCGAACAAACCGGAATCCTTCAGGACGGTTTGCAATTGCGGTTTGAGCATCTCCCGAGCTTGCGGCATTTCCACGGCGGAAGCGCTTTTCGGCTCGCCCTGGTAGAAGTCGAAATCCACATAGACATTTGGCTTGTTGGCATAGCTGGCCATCGATGGCAGCGTGACCGGGGCCACTTCGTCCTTGGTGAAACTGGCACAGCCACCCAGCGCGAGCACCAGACCCAGCGCAAGGATTTTCCCGAATTGCATGATGTCGTCCCTAAAATGATATCAAAGAGCCTCCATTGCGGAGCGCCGGGGGCGGATTCTAGTGATGGTCTACGTTCGGGGAAAGACCTGATTCGGGAAAAACCTGAAAAAGCCGATTCAGCTTTGACGCAAATCGAGGGTGTACGTGTAATAGGCCGTATCACGCACCCAGCCAAGTGATTCGTACAAACCCTGGGCGGTGAAATTGTCGGTGGCGGTTTCCAGCACCAGCCCTTTGGCGCCGGTATTGACGGCAAAGTCGCGGGCGGTGTTCATCAATAGCCGCCCGACTCCACGGTCCCGAGAGGCCGGCGTGGTGAACAGGTCGCTGAGCAGCCAGGTGCGATGGGCGTCTATCGAAGAGAACGTCGGGTATAGCTGGACGAATCCCAGCGCCTCACCACTTTCATCCTCAACCAGAAAAATCGCCGATTCATTGCCGGTCATGCGCTCGGCGATGAAGGCCCGCGATTGCTCGAGATTTGACGGCTGGCCATAAAAACCACGATAGGCGTCGAACAGCTTCGCCACCGCGTCGAGGTGAATCGTCGTGGCGCGCAGTGCCTGAAGGGGCATTGTCATTTTCCTGAGGTTACCGAAACTGATACCAGCATAGCGCTGAGGAACAAGTTCGCTGGCCCAATCGCTATATAGTTTTGTATATTGCGAACCCGCAATGGCCAGACCCTTCATGCCGTCCATGAGCAGCATCCGCGAACGCAACCAGCAACTGATCCTGGCCGCCGCCAGCGAGGAATTCGCCGCCAACGGCTTCGACGCGACCCAGACCCGCGACATCGCCGCTCGCGCCGGTGTACCCAAAGCCAACCTGTATTACTACTTCCAGAGCAAGGAAAACCTCTACGGCAAAGTGCTGCTCGGCTTTATCGAACCGTTGCTGGAAGCCTCGGCGGTACTGCGCGAAAGTGACGATCCGCTGATCGGCCTGCGCGCCTACGTCGCCGCCCGCATCCGCATCGCCCGCGAATATCCGGCAATTGCCAAAGTGTTCAGCGGCGAGTTGCTGCTCGGCGGTCGCCAACTGCCCGACGAATGCCGCGACCTGCTGCACGGCGAAGCCCGGCGCAATGTCGAGTGCCTGCGCAGCTGGATCGACCGTGGGCTGCTGGCGCCGGTCGCTCCCGAGCATTTGATGTTGTTCATCTGGTCGGCGACGCGCACCTACACCAACATTGGCTGGCAGATGGGGCGCATCACCGGGCGGGAAGTGCCGCAGGATGAGGACTATGCGTTGGCGGCGGAGACGATTACGCGGTTGGTGCTGAGCGGTGCGGTGTCCGAGCCGGTGAGCGATGTTCGCAGGTTGATGTTTGCGACTTGATTTCAGGCGGTCGCAATATGCCTTCGCTTATTCCCGACGTCATTCAAGGAGCAACACATGGCCGAGTCAGATATTCACTTGTCGGGCAGTTCGGACACAGAATCCTTCAAGCGCATCGCCGATGAGCTCCAGCAGACGCTGAGCGGAACCTGGACAACCCAGGCCAGCGGTCTGGATCAGTGTTACTGGGACCTGGCAGTCGACGGTCAGGTGATCACCCTTCACCTGGAGCATCACCTGGGGATCATGTTGCTGGTGGAGGACGCGGATCCGCAGTGGGTAGAATCGGAGCGGTTTCAGGCCGTGGTGCGGCGGTTGCAAATGGCGTGATTCACACGCGTCAGTGTGGGAGCGAGCTTGCTCGCGATAAGGGCAGCACATTCAACATCATCGGTGACTGAACGAATGCCATCGCGAGCAAGCTCGCTCCCACAATGACTGTGATAACCCATCAGAACGTAATCTGGGCCGCCGGCTTCACATCGATCCGCGCCACGGAACCGCTCAGATGCGCCCAATCCTTGTTGTACTCGGCGATGATGTCTTCGGCGCTCATGTTGCCGTTGTCGACCGTCGTATGGGCGTCGGCCGCCAGTTCCACGTCGTACCCCAGCTGGTGGGCCTGACGCACGGTGGCGTTGACGCAGTAATCGGTTTGCATACCGCAGATCACCAGGCGGTCGAAGTCCTCCCGGGGGATCAGTTTCTGCAGGTTGGTCTGGTAGAACGAGTCGTTGGCAGTCTTGTCGACGCGCACATCGCCGGGCGCGGTTTCCAGTCCTTCAGCCAGTTGCCAGCCTTCGGCACCGTGAGCGAACGGGCTGTCCTTTTCGCTGTGCTGGATCAGCACCACCGGAATGCCCGACTTGCGGGCGCGGGCGCTGAGGCCGTTGATGGTGTCGATTACCCGCTTGGCGTCGTGGCACTCGTACTCGCCTGCGCACAGGGCGCGCTGGACATCGATGATCAGCAATGCGGTGGTCATGGTGAGCCTTCCTTGATCGGTCCTTGAGACAGGGGCGGACGTGTGCCCGCCCCTTTTTACTCCGCTCAGTAACCCAATGACAACCCGGTGTTGCGCCGTGGATCGTTGGCGCCGTAGAAGCGGTTCTTGCCGACCGGTTTGCCACCCAGCGACGGTGCACCGACCAGAATCGCGGCGATATGGTTGGCGTCCTGCGGCCCGGCGAACTTGTGGCCCCAGCTCTCGAGGATCTTCTTCGTGTCGGGGCTGGCGGCGAAGTCTTCGAGATTGGTTTCCTCCGGCATCCACTGCTGGTGGAAGCGCGGCGCGTCGACCGCCTCCTGCAGGCCCATGCCGTAGTCGATGACGTTGAGCATGGTCAGCAACGTCGCGGTGATGATGCGACTGCCGCCCGGCGTACCGACCACCATCACCACCTTGCCGTCCTTGGTGACGATGGTCGGGCTCATCGATGACAGCGGCGCCTTGCCCGGGGCGATAGCGTTGGCTTCACCCTGCACCAGGCCGTACATGTTCGGCACGCCGACCTTGGAAGTGAAGTCGTCCATTTCATCGTTGAGGATCACCCCGGTCTTGCTCGCCATCACGCCCGCGCCGAACCAGTCGTTGAGGGTGTAGGTGACCGAGACCGCGTTGCCCCATTTGTCGACGATTGAGTAGTGCGTGGTGTTGCTGCCTTCATGAGGTGCGACACCGGGTTTGAGCTCCGCCGACACGCCGGCCTTCTGCGGCTGGATCGCGTTACGCAGTTTGGTTGCGTAGTTCTTGTCCAGCAGGTGCTCGATCGGGTTTTTCACAAAGTCCGGGTCGCCCAGGTAGCTGTTGCGATCCACGTACGCGTGGCGCATCGCCTCGATCTGGTAGTGCATGCCCTGGGCCGAATGGAAGCCCAGATCCTTCATCGGGTAGCCTTCGAGAATGTTCATGATCTGGCAGATCACCACCCCGCCGGAGCTCGGTGGTGGTGCCGACACAACGTGGTAGCCACGATAGTCGCACTCCACCGGGGCCAGTTCGCGGGTCTTGTATTTGTCGAGGTCGGCCTGGGTGATGATGCCCTTGTTGGCCTGGCTGGACGTCACGATGGCGTCGGCCACCCAGCCTTTGTAGAAGCCATCGGCGCCTTTTTCGGAAATGGTGCGCAGGGTTTTGCCCAGATCCTTCTGCACCAGTTTCTGCCCGACCTGCATCGGCTCGCCGTTGCTCAGGAAGATCGCGCCGGAATCCTTGATGTCCTTCTTGAACACGTCGGTAGCGTACTCCAGCAGTTCGACGTCGCCCTGTTGCAGCTCGAAACCTTCTTCCGCCAGTTTGATCGCCGGGGCAATCATGTCCTTGCGCGGTTTGGTGCCGTACTTGCTCAGCGCCAGCTCCATGCCGGACACGGTGCCCGGAACGCCCACCGCGAGGTGGCCACGGGTACTCAGGTCCGGAATGACGTTGCCGTCCTTGTCCAGGTACATGTTGGCCGTTGCGGCCAGCGGGGCTTTTTCCCGGAAGTCGAGGAAGGTCTTGCGTCCGTCCGCCAGTTGAATGGTCATGAAACCACCGCCACCGAGGTTACCCGCCGCCGGGTAAACCACCGCCAGTGCATAACCCACGGCGACCGCCGCATCCACCGCGTTGCCACCACTTTTCAAGACGTCGACGCCCACGTGAGTGGCCAGGTGCTGGGCGGTGACCACCATGCCGTTTTCGGCGGCAACCGGGGCAACCGAAGCGGCGTGGGCCATCAGGCAGCTCAGCGCCAATGAGGTCGCAATCAGCGATTTGGCAAAAGGTTCGTACTTCATGAGTCGGTCTCTTCTTTTTATAAGGTAGGAAAGCGCTTCAAGAGCATCAGCCAGTATGGTCGCGTTTACGGTTTGCGCCTCCCCGATCCGGCAGTATGCTGGGCGCAGTTTTCGCCCCCGTACCGGAGTTTTTTCCATGGCCTACACGTTCATCACCCTGCCCTCGCCCGTCGGTGAGTTGAAGCTGGTCGCGAACGGTTCACGTCTGGCCGCCATCCTCTGGGAAAACGACAAACCGAACCGGGTGCGCCTCGGACCGATGAGCGAGGCACCGGACAACCCGGTGTTGATGAAAACCGCGCGACAGCTGGAAGAATATTTTGCAGGCACGCGAAACGCGTTCGATCTGGAGCTGGACTTTGCCGGCACCGAGTTCCAGAAAAAAGTCTGGGCCGCACTACTCACCATTCCGTTTGGCGAAACCCGCACCTACCGCCAGATCGCCGAACAGATCGGCCATCCGAGCGCGGTGCGTGCGGTCGGCGCGGCAAACGGGCGCAATCCGATTTCGATCATCGCGCCGTGCCATCGAGTCATCGGCGCATCAGGAAAACTGACCGGGTTTGCCGGAGGCCTGGAAGCCAAGGAGCGCTTGCTGACCCTTGAGGGTGGCCAGTGGTCGGACATTGGCAAAACCGGTGATCTGTTTTAACCGCCAAACAGGTTATTCATCGCCGCATATTGCAGCAGCATGATGGTCTTGGCATCGCAGATCTCACCACGCTGGAACGCCGCCAGCGCGTCGTCGAAACGCCACTCCAGCACTTCAAGTTCTTCGGTCTCCTCTTCCAGACCGCCCCCTTCACTGACCTTTGACGAGGCATCGTACTCGGCGATGAAAAAGTGCAACTTCTCGGTCACCGAGCCGGGACTCATGTAGGCCTCGAACACCTTCTTCACGTCATGCACGCGGTACCCGGTTTCTTCCTCGGCTTCGTCACGGATGCGCTGCTCAGGCGCCGCACCTTCAAGCAACCCGGCCGCCACTTCAATCAGCAAACCGTCGTGACCGTTGACGAACACCGGCAGGCGGAATTGTCGGGTCAGCACCACGGTGCGTTGCTCGCGGTTGAACAGCAGAATCGCCGCGCCATTGCCACGGTCGTAGACCTCGCGCGTCTGACGCTGCCAGTCACCGTTGTTGCGGCGATAGTCGAAGGTGATTTTCTTCAGCAGATACCAGTCGTGGGACAACACCTGGGTATCGACGATGTTGACCCGCTCGGTTGTGTTGGACATGACGCCTGATCCTTTTTGTCATTCGGAAGATGGCCATGGTAGGTGAAATGATGCGAACCGCCGACGAAAAAAAGCCCGGCAGCGCTACCGGGCTTTTACTTCATTGACTACTGATGAGCCACGTTCACGGTTGCTGCATCAGTGCCCTGCGCCGCAAACGGCGCCCCGTGAATCAGCGGTCCATAACGCCGACTGAACTCCCAGTTGTACGACACGCGATCCTTGCTGGTGCCGTTATCCCAGTTCACCGACCAGGTCATCAGCCCCTTGATCGGATGCCCTTTGACCGCCAGGCGTTTCATCGCGTTACCAACCACGGTCTTGTCGATCACGTAACCGGTGGCAGCGGCATCGACGTTGGCCGGCAGGCCGATGACGAATTTGTCCGCCGGGATCTTCGTGAAACCGCGAGTGCCGGTCACCAGGCTTTCGGTCAGGTAATAGAGGAAGTCCTCTTTCATCGCGTCGTTGTTCTGGGCGATCCACGCTCCATTGCCGTTATTGGCTTCCGGCACCCAGACCCCGTCGCCACCCTGGTTGTAGAACTGCGGAGCGATGAAGTCGTAATAACCTTCCAGCGCCTGCAAGTAACCGGCGTATTTGCCGGAGGTGGTCAGGTACGGAAACTCCGGCGCCATGCTGATGATGAAATGCTTGCCTTGGCCGGCGTAGTGATCCTTGACCAGTTTCAGTGCGGCGGGCAGGACGGTCTTGTTGGCAGCGAAATCAATCGCGCTCTGTTCAAGATCGATGTCCAGGCCGTCGAAGCCGTAGGTTTCCACCAGACGGATGATTTCATTGGCCAGCGGTTGCTCCTGGCCGGCGCGCAAGTCGATGTGCGCATCGGCACCGCCCAGGGAAATCAGAACGGCCCGCCCCTGACTGTTGAGCACGCCAACCTGACGGCGGAACTCGGCATCGGAGACGTTGAACGGCTTGAAGGTCGGAATCCCGCTGCCCTTCATGAAGGCCACCGCGACCACGTTGTATTCCTTCGGCACGTTTTCCAGAGCGATGTTGGCGAACTGGCCGCGCTGGTAACCATCGCTCGGTCCGGCTGGCCAGTTGTGCCAGAAGCCCATGAGGATCTTCTTGCCGGCAAGTGTCGGCATCAGCGACGCCGCGTCACTGGCCTGGTTTTTCAATAGGGTGAAGTCGATGTTTGACATGTTCTAATCCTTCAGAACCTGTGGGTTTGATGTTGCGGGCTTATTTGAAGTCCACATCGAAGGCCTGATAGAAGGCGTTGCCGGTGTTGGCGACGATCCACATCAGGACAATGACGTGATGCCCCTGCTTGTTGCCGGGAAGTTTTACGGCGTGGTTGACCTTGGCTTTCAATTCCGCCGAGTGACTGTAATAAGGCACTTGCGGATAGAAATCCTCGGCGAACGGCTGCGCCTCCAGTTGCGCTCGCGTGATGCGTTGTTTCGGGTCCCAGCCATCCTTGGTGATCAGCCAGCGGTAACCGCGGGTGGTGTGCGGCGCGGTGTACTCCCACTTGACCTCAAGGGTCTGGCCGGGGGTGACATTGAGCAGCGGCCAGGAGAACGGACGTCCGAGTTTCTTGCTCATTTCTTCTGCGGTGAAGTTCACGCAATCACGTGCGTCGTTCTTGCCGCCACTGAGAATATAGCCGTCGGCAGGCGGCACGACGCTCGGATTGTCGCTTTCGAATGGCGCGGGAAACGGGCCGGCCGCGAGTGCCGGGAAGTTCTTGCCGCCTTCCATTTCATTGACCTGCCAGCCGCCGAGCAATCCTTGCTCGATGGCCACCGCACCGCGGCTTGCAGGGGAAATGACGCGACCGTGTCGCAGTTGGGTTTGAGCTTGTGGTTGATTCATGTTTTTCACTCCGTTGATTTAAGAACTCTCCTGTCCAAGGAGAGGCCTTCAAGCTAACGGAGGGGGATTTTTTGTCCATCGGCGGTTTTGTCGCAGTCTGCCTCGACGAAATCCGAAAAACGCCGAAAACACTGTATATAAACACAGTTCATTGCGATGAAGCTCACTCAACGCATGGCAAAAGGACTACACCGCGTTATTGCAAAAACCTGCATTCAGCGGTTCAGGAAAGCTGTGCCCTGAACTCCTTTTCATATTGCCCGGCGAGCTGTTCCTTTTGCTTGTCGTCGAGCAGCTTGCCGGCCATCTGGAAGAACTTCTGCTCTTCTTCCTGCAGGTGGTGATGGACCTTCTCCGAAAGCTTTTTCGCCGTGGCCAGCCAGGCCGGACTGGACATCTCGATCTCGTCGAGTTCTTCCATCATCTCGTCCATTTCATGGTGTTCGGCAATGGCATGGCGGCTGAGGTCGATACCGTTGTCGAACTCCATCAGCGGGATATAGAAGTGGCGCTCTTCGGCCGTTTCGTGGGCCTGCAGCTCAGCCTTCAACTGCTTGTAGGCCTCGACCCTTTCCGGGGTGTCGCCGCTGGTCTCGATCAACGATTTCGCGTAGGTCCGCTGACGGTCGTGGCTTTCACGAAGGGCTTCGAAAATGTTCATGGAATCTCCCAGGCAAACGCGTTCCGGATGGACGCCCTAAAGGGCTAGACCCCGGCACAACAGCGACGGTTCCAAGCGTTTGCCTGAATCGGCTGCGGCGCGATAGGCTGCCGATTCATTACTACAAGGAAGACAACATGACGTTGCGGATCGAGCTGTCACAAGCCCCCACCGAAGAACAGCGCGCAGCCATCCTGGCGCCCCTGCGTGCCCATAACATCGCCAAGGCCGGGCCTTCGCTGTACGAACCGGTCGCTCTGCTGGTGCGCGACGATAACGACGCGATCCTCGGTGGCCTTTATGGGCACACGTTCTATCGGTGGCTGTTTATCGAGTTGCTGGCGGTGCCGGAGGAAGGTCGGGGACAGGGAATCGGCTCGAAGCTGATGCAGATGGTCGAGCAATTCGCCCGGGAAAAAGACTGCGTAGGGATCTGGCTCGATACCTTTGATTTTCAGGCGCCCGGGTTCTACAAAAAACTGGGGTATACCGAGTGTGGCGAGATTGCGGATTACCCGCTGGGGCACAAGCGGCATTTCTTCCAGAAGCGCTTGATTGATTGAATTCAGCGCCCCTCGCCCGCAGGCTGGCGCGGGGCGCGTAGCGTCAACGCATCCAGCTGCCTCTTTACAGACAGGTTGCCAGTGCCGCCAAGCGGCGCTTGGCCACAAAATCATCCTTCTGCGCGTAGTAATTCAGCACGGTGCCGGACGCCTCCGTGGTCAAGTCGACAAACGACTCCGCCGAGCGCGTATAGACCGTCGAACCGCCCTTCTTGCCCGGTTGCAGATACGCCGCCGCGTCCACGCCGAACACCGCTTCGTCCTGCCAGGCGAATTGCACACACCGGGCCACGTCTTTTTCGGGCTTGTCCGAATTCAGGGTCTTGTAAGGGGTTTGCGTGCGGGCGTCTTCCATCGCCGAACCCGCGCAACCGGCCAGCAGGGTTGCCGCCAGTGCCACCATCAGCATTCGCATTGCATTCGCTCATTCGGAAAAAAGCGGACTGTATCACCGCAACGCCAAAAAACGTTCTGCTTTACTGCATTTAGAGCGCGACACAGGGCGGCCGCTGCGGCACATTAACGGTCATCAGCCTTACAAGGAAAGCCCATGGCGCCTACTGAACAGCGACACGAACAGGCCCTGAAACTGTTTCTCGAAGCGCATGCGGAACTGCGCGAAACCCTCGACCACCTCAACCCGCTACTGGCCCAGGCCAAGGGCGAAACCCAGGCGCAGTACCGCGAAGAACGGCTGCACGAAGCTTTCGAAGCCGAGGCCGAAAGCCAAGGGTTGTTTGCCTGGGAACTGACGTTGCAGCTCACCGCCGCGACGCCCGAGGAGTACCAGGCGCAACGCCTGGAAGTGCATCGCGAAGTAGCGGAAATGGCCGGGATGGACTGGCTGGAATATTGCGATCTGTATGGCATAGAACCGTAACCCCTGCACAAGGATGCTGCCTCGATGCTGCCTTCCACCTCGACCCACCGCGCCAGCCCCGGACATCTTCACATACAGAAATGGCGCGGCCGTGTTGGCCTGGCACTGGTTGCCTGTCTGTCGGTATTGGCCGGCATGACCGACGCCATCGGCTTCATGGCCAGCGGCGATTTCGTTTCCTTCATGAGCGGCAACACAACGCGACTGGCAGTGGCGATCAGCGAGGGTGACAGCGGACTGACATTGAGGCTGATCCTGCTGGTGGCGACGTTCATTGTCGGCAATGCCCTGGGTGTCGTGGTCAGCCGACTGGGCGGACGGCGTGCGCTGCCATTGCTGCTGTCTATCGCCGCTCTGCTCTGTTTGGCGGCCTGGCCCTTTGACACGCAACTGCCTGCCCTGCTGGCGGCGATCATTGCGATGGGCATGCTCAACGCAGCGGTGGAAGAAGTGAACGGTCTGCCGGTCGGGCTGACGTATGTCACCGGCGCACTGTCACGATTCGGCCGGGGATTGGGGCGGTGGGTGCTAGGCGAACGGCGAAGTGGCTGGCGGGTGCAACTGGTGCCGTGGAGCGGGATGCTGGTCGGGGCCATTCTGGGGGCGGTGCTGGAACATCATCTGGGGCTCAAGGCGATGTTGGTCAGCGGACTGTTTGCTGGCGTTCTGGGGCTGCTGACCCTGAAAATTCCGCGGCGCTGGCAGTTGGGCTACATGCCGCGCTGACAGCCTCCTGTTCGCATCGAGACGGGCGCGGGAAACATCGACTTCGCCGCCCCGCCGAGAAAGCTTTATCATGGCCGCAGTTTTGCTGATCGAGTCCGTCATGAAGTTCGCCATTGCGCTGTTTTCCGCCGCCCATGCGCCGTCCTCGCGCCGCGCCCTGCTGTTCGCCCAGGCTGCGCTGGCCGGCGGGCATGAGATTGTCCGGCTGTTTTTCTATCAGGACGGGGTCCACAACGCGTCCGACGCCGTGGTCACGCCGCAGGACGAACTGGACCTGCCCAAGCAGTGGCGAACCTTCATCACCGAACAAAACCTCGACGGCGTGGTGTGCATCGCCGCGGCCCTGCGCCGTGGCGTGTTGAATGCCGAGGAAGCCGGACGTTATCAGCGTGACGCCGTGGCAGTCAGCGCACCGTGGGAATTGTCCGGCCTCGGTCAGTTGCATGACGCGGTGCAGGATGCCGACCGCCTGATCTGTTTCGGAGGCGCATGACATGGCCAAGTCCCTTCTGATTATCAGCCGTCAATCGCCGTGGTCCGGCCCCGGCGCCCGCGAAGCGCTGGACATCGTGCTGGCCGGTGGCGCGTTCGATCTGCCGATCGGCCTGCTGTTTCTCGACGACGGCGTGTTGCAACTCGCCGCCGGGCAGAATGCCAAGGCCCTGCAACAGAAAGACCTGAGCGCCAACCTGCAAGCATTGCCAATGTTCGGTGTCGAAGAGCTGTTCTACTGCGCCGACAGCGCCAGTGCTCGCGGCCTCGTCAATCGTTCGCTGGACGAGGCGCAGCCTTTGACCGCCGAGCAAATCACCGCCCTCATTGACCGTTACGACCAGGTGATCACCCTCTGATGTCGACTCTGCATGTGTTGTCCCATTCCCCGTTCGGCGACGAACGCCTGACCAGTTGCCTGCGTCTGCTGGGTGCCAGCGATGCGTTGTTGCTGTGTGGCGATGCCGCTTATGCGCTACAACCCGGCACTGCGCCGTTCAGTGCGCTGGAATTCCGCAAGGTGAAATTGTTCGTGCTGGCCGAAGATGCGCAAGCCCGCGCCGTGCAGGTTCCGGACTGGGCCGAAGCCATCGATTACCCGGCCTTCGTCGAACTGTCGATCCACCACGCCAAGGTCAACAGCTGGCTATGAGTGCGCTGACCGTCGGCGCTCGCGCCATTGAACTGGACAAGGACGGCTTTCTGGTCGACCTCAACGACTGGTCGGCCGAAGTCGCCAGCGCCCTCGCCGCTGCCGAAGACATCGAACTGAGCCCGGAACACTGGGAAGTCCTCGAGCTGCTGCGCAGCTTCTATGCCGAATTCCAGCTCTCCCCGGCCACCCGGCCGCTGATCAAGTACACCGCGCTCAAACTCGGCGCGGAGAAAGGCAACAGCCTGCACCTGAACCGACTGTTCAAAGGCACCCCTGCCAAACTCGCCGCGAAACTGGCGGGCCTGCCCAAACCGACGAATTGCCTATGACCGACTATCCAGCACTGACCCTCGAAACGCCCGCCGAGCATCCGTTCGCCCAGTTCGTGCGTATCCTCGGCAAGGGCAAGCGCGGCGCCCGAGACCTGACCCGCGAGGAAGCCCGGCAAGCCATGGGCATGGTGCTCGATGAAGCGGTCGAGGAAACCCAGCTCGGCGCGTTCCTGATGTTGCTGCGGCACAAGGAAGAAAGCGCCGAGGAAATGGCCGGCTTCACCGAAGCTCTGCGTGAACGCTTGCAGGCACCGGCACTGGACGTCGATCTGGACTGGCCGACCTACGCAGGCAAGAAGCGTCACCTGCCGTGGTATCTGCTGGCTGCCAAGTGCCTGGCGCAGAACGGCGTGCGCATCTTCATGCACGGGGGTGGCGCCCACACCGCCGGGCGTTTGTATTCCGAACAGTTGCTCGGTGAGCTGAACATTCCGCTGTGCCGCAACTGGCAGCAAGTCGGTGCGGCGCTGGATAACGGTGGCCTGGCGTTCATGCCACTGGTGGACTGGGCGCCGCAGCTGCAAAGGATGATCGACCTGCGCAATACCCTGGGTCTGCGCTCGCCGATCCATTCGCTGGCGCGAATCCTCAATCCACTGGGCGCGCGTTGCGGCCTGCAGAGTATTTTCCACCCCGGCTACCAAGCGGTGCATCGCGATGCCAGCGGCCTGCTCGGTGACACGGCGATCGTGATCAAGGGTGACGGCGGCGAAATCGAGATCAACCCGGATGCCGACAGTCACTTGTACGGCACCACCGGCGGCGAGAGCTGGGACGAGGAATGGCCGCAACTGTCGACGCAGCGTCATGTCAAACCGGCGTCGCTGGATGTCGAGCATCTGAAGGCGGTCTGGCGCGGCGATGTGGTCGACAGCTACCCGCAAATGGCGCTGATTTCGACCATGGCGCTGGCACTTCGTGGCCTTGGCCACTCCCGTGAACAGGCTTTCGAAACCGCCGAGAAATACTGGGCTGCGCGGGACAAATCGATTTAACCGATCATTAACGCCCGATCTTTGCGCTTTTTGTTCGAACTCATCGGAATAGACTCGGCTCCAACGAATATTGGTTTATGGAGTCTTGATCATGGGTTTACTCGTCGACGGCCGCTGGCAGGACAAGTGGTACGAAAGCAGCAAGGACGGCGCGTTCCAGCGTGAACAGGCGCAACGCCGCAATTGGGTCACTCGCAACGGCGAGCCGGGCCCCAGCGGTGAAGGCGGTTTTGCCGCCGAAGCCGGGCGTTATCACCTTTACGTCTCCCTGGCGTGTCCATGGGCTCATCGCACGCTGATCCTGCGCAAGCTCAAGGGCCTGGAAAGCCTGATCGACGTGTCAGTCGTCAGCTGGCTGATGCTGGAAAACGGCTGGACCTTCGACCAGAACCTCGGTTCGACCGGCGACAAACTCGACCACTTCGATTTCATGCATCAGCGCTACACCGCCGACACCGCCGACTACACCGGCCGCGTCACCGTACCGGTGCTATGGGACAAGAAACTGAAACGTATCGTCAGCAACGAATCGGCGGAGATCATCCGCATGTTCAACAGTGCCTTCGATGACTTGACCGGCAACGATCTGGACTTCTATCCGGCGCCATTGCGCGGCGAGATCGATGCGCTGAACGAGCGGATCTACCCTGCCGTGAACAACGGCGTGTATCGCGCCGGGTTCGCCACCTCGCAAAAAGCCTATGAAGAGGCGTTCGACGATGTGTTTGCCGAACTGGATCATCTGGAGCAGGTTCTGGGCGCCAACCGTTATCTGACGGGCGAATACCTGACTGAGGCGGACGTGCGTCTGTTCACCACGGTGATTCGTTTCGACGCGGTGTACCACGGGCACTTCAAATGCAATCTGCGGCGGATCAGCGATTATCCGAACCTGTCGAACTGGCTGCGGGAGATGTACCAGTGGCCGGGCATTGCCGAGACCGTGGATTTCCAGCACATCAAGAATCATTACTACGGCAGCCACAAGACCATCAACCCGACCGGAGTTGTGCCGAAGGGGCCGAAGCAGGATTTCACTGTTGCCCATGACCGGAACCGGTTGAGCGGGAAAGGGATCTGGCGCAGAGGTTGAAAGCAGGATTGTTCCCACAGCGTGGGAACAATCCCTTCAGAGTCGTCAGATTTGACCCTGAGCGCCCTCGAACCAGGCCAGTTTCTCGCGCAGTTGCACCACTTCGCCGACGATCACCAGCGTCGGCGCATGCACTTCATGCTCCGCCACCAGACGCGGCAGGTCGGCCAACGTGCCGGTGAAGACTCGCTGATTGACCGTGGTGCCCTGCTGGATCAGCGCGGCCGGCGTTTCGGCTGCACGACCATGCTTGATCAACTGCTCGCAAATGATCGGCAACCCCACCAGGCCCATGTAGAACACCAGCGTCTGCGCCGGCGCGACGAGGTCGGCCCATGGCAGATCGCTGGAACCGTCCTTCAGGTGGCCGGTGACGAAACGCACCGACTGCGCGTAATCGCGATGAGTCAGCGGAATCCCGGCATACGCCGCGCAACCGCTGGCCGCCGTGATGCCCGGCACCACCTGGAACGGGATGCCATGGGCCGCCAGTTCCTCGATCTCTTCGCCGCCACGGCCGAAGATGAACGGATCCCCGCCCTTCAACCGCACCACGCGCTTGCCGGCCTTGGCCAGATTCACCAGTTGCTGGTTGATCTGATCCTGCGGCACGGCGTGATCGGCGCGTCGCTTGCCGACGTAGACCCGCTCGGCATCGCGGCGGCAAAGCTCAAGAATCGCCGGAGCCACCAAGCGGTCGTACAGCACCACATCGGCTTGCTGCATCAGACGCAAGGCGCGGAAGGTCAGCAGATCCGGATCGCCCGGCCCTGCGCCCACCAGATAAACCTCGCCGGTGGTTACGCTCGCTTCGCCGTCGATTTTCGCCTGCAACAGACGCTCGGCCTCGGCGCCCTGCCCAGCCAGCTGGCGATCGGCAATCGGCCCCTGGAACACGTCCTCCCAAAAACCGCGACGTTGCTGCACATCGGGAAACAGGCCTTTGACCTGATCGCGAAACCGTGCGGCCAGACCGGCCAGATGGCCGTAGGTCGAAGGAATCCAGGTTTCGATCTTGGCGCGGATCAACCGGGCCAGCACCGGCGCATCGCCGCCACTGGAGACCGCGATGATCAGCGGCGAACGATCGACAATTGCCGGGAAGATCACGCTGCACAACGCTGGCGCATCCACCACATTGACCGGTACGCAACGCCGATGAGCATCGGCGGAGACCTGCGCGTTCAACGCTTCGTCATCGGTGGCGGCAATGATCAGCCCGCAACCGTCCAGATCCGTTTCGGCGTAGCCACGCAGCAGGCATTCGCCACCGCTGGCGGCAACCAGTTCGCGCAGTTGCGCTTCGATTTCAGGTGCAACCACCCGCAGCAGCGCACCGGCATCGGCCAGCAGGCGGGACTTGCGCAAGGCAATCTCCCCCCACCGACAACCAACACACGACTGCCGCGCAGGTTGTGAAACAGCGGCAGATATTTCATTTAGCCGATGACCTCAAGGCCACCCATGTACGGCTTCAGCACGTCCGGCACACGGATCGAACCGTCGGCCTGCTGGTAGTTTTCCAGCACGGCCACCAGAGTACGACCGACCGCCAGGCCGGAACCGTTCAGGGTGTGCACCAGCTCAGGCTTGCCGGTTTCCGGGTTGCGGAAACGCGCCTGCATGCGGCGGGCCTGGAAGTCGCCGCAGTTGGAGCACGACGAGATTTCGCGGTATTTGTCCTGGCTCGGAATCCACACTTCCAGGTCGTAAGTCTTGACCGCGCTGAAGCCCATGTCGCCGGTGCACAGCGCCAGGGTACGGTAAGGCAGACCCAGCAGTTGCAGGACCTTCTCGGCGTTGGCGGTCAGGCCTTCCAGCGCTTCCATCGACTTCGACGGCTCGACGATCTGGACCATCTCGACCTTGTCGAACTGGTGCTGACGGATCATGCCGCGGGTGTCACGACCCGACGCGCCGGCTTCGCTGCGGAAGCACGGAGTGTGGGCGACGAATTTGATCGGCAGCTGTTTCGAATCGACGATTTCACCGGCGACGATGTTGGTCAGAGACACTTCGGCGGTCGGGATCAGATACAGATCGGCTTCGCCTTCACGACCGATCTTGAACAGGTCTTCTTCGAACTTCGGCAGTTGACCGGTACCTTGCAGCGCCGGGGCCTGAACCAGATAAGGCGTGTAGGCCTCTTCATAGCCGTGCTCGGTGACGTGCAGGTTGATCATGAACTGCGCCAGCGCGCGATGCAGACGGGCAATCGGGCCGCGCAGCAGGGCGAAACGGGCGCCAGACAGCTTGGCGGCGGTTTCGAAATCGAGCCAGCCGAACTTCTCGCCCAGGGCCACGTGGTCCTGAACCGGGAAATCGAAAGCGGTCGGAGTGCCCCAGCGACGGACTTCGACGTTGCCGTCTTCGTCCTCGCCGACCGGTACCGATTCGTGCGGCAGGTTCGGGATGCCCAGCAGGATCGAATCCAGTTCGGTCTGGATCGCGTCCAGTTCGACTTTACCGGCGCTCAGTTCGCCCGCCATGCGCTCGACGTCCGCCATCAGCGGCGCAATGTCTTCGCCGCGCTGCTTGGCCTGACCGATGGATTTGGAACGCGCGTTACGCTCAGCCTGCAGTGCTTCGGTGCGGGTCTGGACGGTCTTGCGCTGTTCTTCCAGCGCTTCGATGCGCGCGACATCCAGGGCAAAGCCACGGGAAGCCAGGCGGTCCGCTACGTCCTGAAGGTTGCTACGTAACAGTTTGGGATCGAGCATGTCGGTTTCTCGTTATCAAAGTTTGGTCAGGGACAGGCCGGCCCAGGTCGCGAGCAGCCCGCCGAATACGCTGATGGCCGCATAGCCCAGGGCCAGCGGCACCTGCCCGCTTTCCAGCAGGCGCACCGTATCCAGTGAAAAGGATGAAAAAGTCGTCAGCCCCCCGAGGAAGCCGACCAGCAACCCGGCACGTACCTCGATCGGCACTTCCGGGCGTATCAAAAACAGGCCGTACAACACGCCAATCAGCAGGCAGCCCACGATATTAACGGCCAGCGTCGCGGTATAGAAGTGCCGCGGCCAATTGGCGTTGACCCAATTGCCGGTGGCGAAGCGCAACAAGGTGCCGGCAATCCCGCCGACGGAGACTGCAACGATCAATGGAACCACTATTTTCTCCGCTGCCGGGGGCTTAAACGATCAAGTTGGGCGAGATGGTTGAGCTTTTCGCCGATCTTCAACTCCAGGCCACGGGGCACCGGTTGGTAGAACGGAATCGGGTCGAGTTCTTCCGGGAAATAGTCTTCGCCGGCCGCGTAAGCATCCGGTTCGTCGTGGGCGTAACGATATTCGTCGCCGTAGCCCAATTGCTTCATCAATTTGGTCGGTGCATTGCGCAGGTGCAGCGGCACTTCCAGTGAACCATGCTCGGCGGCGGCGCGCAGCGCGGTCTTGAAGCCCATGTACACCGCATTGCTTTTCGGCGCACACGCCAGATAAGTGATGGCCTGAGCCACTGCCAACTCACCTTCCGGGCTGCCAAGACGTTCCTGCACTTCCCACGCGGCCAGGCACAGGCTCAGGGCGCGAGGATCGGCGTTGCCGATATCTTCACTGGCCATGCGCACTACGCGCCGAGCCAGGTAAAGCGGATCGCAGCCGCCATCGATCATTCGCGCAAACCAGTACAACGCGCCGTCAGGATTGGAACCGCGCACTGACTTGTGCAGCGCGGAAATCTGATCGTAGAACGCTTCGCCGCCCTTGTCGAAACGCCGGCGAGTGTCGCCGAGCAGGCTCTGCAGCAACTCGGTGCCCATTTCGCTGTGGTCTTCGGCCAGATCCGAGGCATTTTCCAGCAGGTTCAGCAGGCGCCGGCCATCGCCATCGGCGGCGGACAGCAACATCTGAAAGCCTTCATCGCTGAGGGTCAGATGACGCTTGCCCAGACCACGCTCTTCAGTCAGCGCGCGATGCACCAGTTTGCGCAACGCCGCTTCGTCGAGGCTCTTGAGCACGTAGACCCGCGCCCGCGACAGCAATGCATTGTTCAGTTCGAAAGAAGGGTTTTCGGTGGTGGCGCCAATGAAGATCAGCGTGCCGTCTTCAACGTACGGCAGGAAGGCGTCCTGTTGAGACTTGTTGAAACGGTGCACTTCATCGACAAACAGAATCGTGCGCTTGCCGTACTGGCCGGCCTGCTGCTTGGCGATTTCCACCGCCTGACGGATCTCCTTGACCCCGGCCAGGACTGCCGAGACCGTTTCGAAGTGCGCATCCGAAACTTCCGCCAGCAACCGCGCCAGCGTGGTTTTGCCCACGCCCGGCGGGCCCCAGAAGATCATCGAATGCAGGGCACCCTGCTCCAGTGCTTCGCGTAAAGGCTTGCCGCGAGCGAGCACGTGTTCCTGACCGACGTACTCATCCAGATTGGTCGCCCGTAAACGGGCGGCCAGTGGCTGGGCAATCGGTGCACTGCGAAACAGATCCATCACGAACCGTTGAAACCTCTGTGTTTATTCCTGGATCACATCGGCACCCTTCGGGATGTCGAACTTGAACTTCGATGCCGGGACCGCTTCGTTGGCCTTCACACCGGTAAACAGGATGTTGGTGCGCTGGCCGACGCTGTCGATCAGTTGCATGTCATTGACCAGACCGTTGCGGAACGACAGGCGCAGGCTGTCGAACAGGGTGTCCTTGGTTTTCGGCTTCAGGGTGAAGTCGATCACGCCACCGGCCTCTTTAGCGGTGATGTCGAAGCTCTGGCTGATCTTCGATACGTCGCCGGACAGCAACAGGGCTGGAGTCTGAGTCAGGCGCTCATCGAGCTTCTTGATGGTGGCCTGTTCCAGATCCGGGTCCCACAGGGTGACTTTCTTGCCGTCGGACACCATGGTCTGCTCGGCTGGCGCATTGGTGTGCCAGTAGAACAGGCCCGGGCGCTGCAGGGTCATGTCGCCGGTGGTTTCCTGCAACTGGGTGCCACTGCCGTCGAGGGTCAGTTGGGAAAAGTTGGCAGTCAGAGTCTTGGATGTTTCGAGCAATTGGGTCAGGCGAGCCACATCCTTGTCATCGGCGTGAGCCGTGAGGGTGGTCAGAGCCAGTACCGGCAGCAACATGCGGATAAGACGCATGGGAGTCCTCTTGAATACTCGTGGGAAAGTGGACGGCGCTTCATGCACCGTCCATTGCATTTGGATCAGGGTATCGAATCAGTCGCGTACCGGGCCAGGGGCCAGAACTTCGCGGGAACCGTTGGTGTTCATGGACGTCACGACCCCGGCCATTTCCATGGCTTCGATCATGCGCGCGGCACGGTTGTAACCGATCTTCAGCTTGCGCTGCACAGCGGAGATGGAGGCGCGGCGACTTTCCAGTACGAACTGCACGGCTTCGTCGTACAGCGCGTCGGCTTCCGGATCGTCGCCGTCTCCGCCGCCGCTGCTGCCTTCGAAACCACTGCCCGCCTCCTCGACACCGTTGAGGATGTCGTCGTTGTATTCCGGTGCGCCGCGCAGTTTCCAGGCTTCTACCACCCGGTGAACTTCATCGTCGGACACGAATGCGCCATGAACCCGGATCGGCAGACTGGTGCCCGGCGGCATGTAGAGCATGTCACCGTGACCAAGCAATTGTTCGGCGCCGCCCTGGTCGATGATGGTTCGGGAGTCGATCTTGCTCGATACCTGGAACGCCATCCGCGTCGGGATGTTGGCCTTGATCAGACCCGTGATCACGTCCACCGACGGCCGCTGGGTCGCGAGGATCAGGTGGATACCGGCCGCACGCGCCTTCTGGGCGATACGGGCGATCAGTTCTTCTACCTTCTTGCCGACGATCATCATCATGTCGGCAAACTCGTCCACGACCACAACGATGGTCGGCAGCTTCTGCAACAGCGGCGCTTCGTCGTGGATGCTTTCGCGTTTGTACAGCGGATCGCTCAGCGGTTCGCCGGCGTCCTGGGCTTCCTTGACCTTGGCGTTGAAGCCGGACAGGTTTCGCACGCCCATCTTCGCCATCAGCTTGTAGCGGCGCTCCATCTCGGCAACGCTCCAGCGCAGGGCGTTGGCGGCGTCCTTCATGTCGGTCACGACCGGGCACAGCAGGTGCGGAATGCCTTCGTAGATCGACAGTTCAAGCATTTTCGGGTCGATCATGATCAGCTTGGCGTCGTCCGGACCGGACTTGAACAGGATCGACAGAATCATCGCGTTCACGCCCACCGACTTACCGGAACCGGTGGTACCGGCTACCAGCAAGTGCGGCATCTTCGCCAGGTCGGTGATGACCGGCTTGCCGCCGATGTCGTGGCCCAGGGCCAGAGTGACCGGCGACTTGAAGTTGTCGTATTCGGATGTCGACAGCACTTCTGAGAAGCGCACGATCTGTCGGTCTTCGTTGGGAATTTCGATACCGACCGTGGTCTTGCCAGGAATCACTTCCACCACCCGGACGCTGGTCACGGCCAGCGAACGTGCAAGGTCTTTCGCCAGGTTGGCGATACGGCTGACCTTCACGCCTGCAGCAGGCTGGATCTCGTAACGGGTAATGACCGGGCCGGGATGGATGGAATCCACGGTGACTTCGACGCCGAATTCCTTGAGCTTGATCTCCAGCAAGTGGCCGACCGCCGCCAGGGATTCGGGCGAATAATTGAGTTGTTTCTTTTCCGCAGGGTCGAGAATCGAGATCGGTGGCAAGGTGCCTTCGACGGCGCTGTCGACAAACAACGGCACCTGTTTCTCTTTCTGCACGCGCTTGCTCGGCTCCGGCGCCTTGACCGGGGCCGGGGCGATGACCGGCGGCACCTGTTTCTCGCGCTCGGACATGTGCTTGCTCAGGGCCTGCTCGCGCTCGATCAGACGCTCCTTGACCTTGGCCTGCTCGCGCTTGTCGGTGACGGTCGGTGCAACCACGTCATGCACTCGATCATCGACTTCACGCAATTGCGCGACCAGTTGCTTGCGCTCGGTACGCGCCGACCACCAGCGGTTGACCGCGCCCTGGAACAGTTCGAACAGGTCGAGGGTGATCTTGCCGGTGATGTCCATCACCTTGAACCACGACAGGTCAGTGAACACCGTCAGCCCGAACAGGAACAGCGCGATGAACAGCAAAGTGCTGCCCTGTATGTTCAGAGCATTGCGGGCCAGGTCACCGAGGCTTTCACCCAGCGCACCGCCGGCGCCAGCGGGCAAACCAGTGGCCGCATGGAAGTGGATGTGCGCCAGCGCGGCGCCGGACAACACCAGGAACACCAGGCCAATCAGGCGCCAGGAAAACAGCCAGCCGCTCCACTGCCATGGCTCGTGACGCTGACGGAAGATCTGATACGCCTTGATCGCCAGCAGCAACGGGAAGATATACGCGAAGTAACCCAGCACCATGAACAGGATGTCGGCGCTGTAGGAGCCGGCCGGACCGCCGAAGTTCTGCACATCGTCGATCTTGCTGTTGTGGCTCCAGCCTGGATCGTCCTTGCCGTAAGTTAGCAACGCCATCATCAGGAACAGGCACAAGGCGCCGATGGCGATCAATGCACCTTCCTTGAGCCGGTAGTGCAACTGTTGACGCCAGAGCGGAACGACTGTTTTTGGTGCTTCCGTGGATTTCTTCAAAACGCTTCTTTTCCTGCGCCAGAGGCGCGTCCATCTATTGAATGACGATAAAAAACTGCCCGATCCAGGCAGGTAAAAAAATGACGGGCGAAACGGAGACTACTTTTAACACTGCGCCCCGCCTTTTATAAACACGGTACGCGGCGAATATTCTGTAACAGCCCGGCATTGTACGGGTTTGCGCGTTCGACGCCATGCTTCGCGGCCCCTGGTTCAAGCATAGCCAAAGGCACAAGGCCCGGCGTTCAATTTGAGCATGCATTGTCTTTTGTGACAAAGGCTTATGAGGTGTATTTGATGAACGTAGCGAAGCATTCGCGCCTCATCCCCCCTGAGCGCCACACATTGGCATCGGTCACCTTGCCCGCAGCGGTGTTGCGCCCGATTACGACCGCATCCGGATGCTCAAGTTGCAGCAGCCCAATCATCCCACTGCAACGGAGGACATTCGCGTCATTTCCCGGCACACTTTACCGCGGGCCCAGCGCCCACCGCCCTCCCCTTCTGCAAGCCCGGACGCCATGCTGACTTGGTTACAACGCAATTCACTGACTTTCCCGCCACTGGAAAAGGCCATGCGCGATCCCAACGGATTGCTGGCGGCCGGTGGCGACCTGTCCGCCGATCGCCTGATCCAGGCGTATCGCCACGGCTGCTTTCCATGGTTTTCCGAAGGTCAGCCGATTCTCTGGTGGTCGCCGGATCCGCGCACCGTACTTTTTCCCGACGAACTGCACGTCTCGCGCAGCCTCGGAAAATTGATGCGCAAACAGCGTTATCAAGTGACCTTCGATCAGGATTTCGAAGCGGTAATCCGTGCCTGTGCCGCTCCCCGGGATTACGCCGACGGCACCTGGATCACCGAAGCGATGCAGGACGCTTATGTCGAATTGCATCGACGCGGCTTTGCTCATTCAGTGGAAGTCTGGGATGAGGGCGAACTGGTCGGCGGCCTGTACGGTCTGGCGATGGGGCAACTGTTCTTCGGTGAGTCGATGTTCAGCCGCGCGGACAATGCCTCCAAGTACGGTTTTGCGACGCTGGTGCAACATCTGAAAGAAGCGGGTTTCGTATTGATTGACTGCCAGATGCCTACCGATCACCTGCACAGCCTCGGCGCCCGGGCCATTTCACGGCAGACATTCGCCGAATACCTGGCCCGGCACCTCGACCAACCCAATCATGCAACCTGGGTTTGCTGAGCGACTTTTGCGCGCGTGGCTTACACTTAATTTCACCAGCTTACCCTTGAGGGTTGATCATGACCGAGTTGGCGCGGTTGAAGTTTTATGCCACTCAGCCTCACTCTTGCAGTTATCTGCCCGAGGAACAGGCGACGACCCTGTTTCTCGACCCGAGCCAGCCCATGGATGTGCATGTCTACGCAGACCTGTCAGAAATGGGCTTTCGTCGCAGCGGCGACCATCTGTACCGCCCGCATTGCCAGAATTGCAATGCTTGCGTGCCGGCGCGCATCCCGGTGGCGCAGTTCACCCCCAACCGTCAGCAAAAACGCATTTTCAAACGCAACATCGATTTGCAGGTGCGCCCGGTCAAGCCGGCATTCAGCGAAGAATACTTCGACCTCTATCAGCGCTACATCGAACAGCGCCACGCCGACGGCGACATGTACCCGCCGAGCCGGGATCAATTCTCGACTTTTCTGGTACGCGACCTGCCCTTCTCACGCTTTTACGAGTTCCGGCTCGACGGACGGTTACTGGCGGTTGCCGTGACCGATCTGCTGCCCAACGGACTGTCGGCGGTCTATACCTTCTACGAACCGCAGGAAGAACGCCGCAGCCTGGGGCGCTACGCGATCCTCTGGCAAATCGCCGAAGCCCGGCGCCTGGGGCTTGAGGCGGTGTACCTTGGCTACTGGATCAAAAACTGCAAAAAGATGAACTACAAGACCCAATATCGGCCTATCGAACTGCTGATCAACCAGCGCTGGGTCATCCTGAACTAAACGCAAACCCTAAACCCCTTGGCGTAAACCCCATTTTTCGGGCACAATGCACGCCGCTTTTGCCTGGCGCAGTTGCACCGGGCCATTCACTGGACACCGAGGGCTTTACTGCATGTCGAAAGAAGACAGCTTCGAAATGGAAGGCACTGTCGTCGACACCCTGCCAAACACCATGTTTCGCGTGGAATTGGAAAATGGGCACGTCGTAACCGCGCATATCTCCGGCAAGATGCGCAAGAACTACATTCGTATTCTTACCGGTGACAAAGTGCGCGTCGAGCTGACGCCCTATGACTTGAGCAAAGGGCGTATTACTTACCGCGCTCGCTAATCAAGTCAATACAGAACGCCCGGCTTAATGCCGGGCGTTTTTGTCTGTGCGTTTTTTGAGTTTGGGTGTATATCCGTTGCTGCGGTAACGGCTATACACCCAAAACCGCAGACAGCAAAAAGGCACCAAAAGGCGCCTTTCGCTTTACAACAGACCAACAACCATCAGGCCATTTCCGCAGTAGTCTCGAAGTCAAACGTCAGCTCACCATCCTTGATGTCGATGTGAACCACACCGCCATGCTCGGCCAGTTCGCCAAACAGAATCTCCTCCGCCAGCGGACGTTTGATCTTGTCCTGGATCAGACGCGCCATCGGACGAGCGCCCATGGCCGAATCGTAACCACCGGCCGCCAGCCAGCTGCGCGCCGCATCGGTAACTTCCAGAAGCACACGCTTGTCTTCCAGCTGCGCCTGAAGCTCGGTGAGGAACTTGTCCACCACGCTTTTGATGACCTCATGACTGAGGCGACCAAACTGAATGATGGTATCCAGACGGTTGCGGAATTCCGGCGTGAAGCTCTTCTTGATCACTTCCATCGCATCGGAGGAGTGGTCCTGATGGGTGAAACCGATCGAGGCACGCGCCGCCGTTTCAGCACCGGCGTTGGTGGTCATGATCACGATCACGTTGCGGAAATCCGCCTTGCGCCCGTTGTTGTCGGTCAGCGTACCGTGGTCCATCACCTGCAGCAGCAGGTTGAAGACTTCCGGATGCGCCTTCTCGATTTCATCGAGCAGCAATACGCAATGCGGTTGCTTGGTGATCGCCTCGGTCAACAGACCGCCCTGGTCGAAACCGACATAACCCGGAGGTGCACCGATCAGACGCGATACGGTGTGGCGCTCCATGTACTCGGACATGTCGAAGCGAACCAGCTCAATGCCCAAGGCCTTGGCCAGTTGACGCGCGGCTTCGGTTTTACCGACACCGGTCGGACCTGCAAACAGGAACGAACCGACAGGCTTGTCAGGCGACTTGAGACCGGCACGGGACAGTTTGATCGCGGTCGACAGCGAATCGATCGCCGCGTCCTGACCGAACACCGTCAGTTTCAGGTCACGCTCGAGGTTGCGCAGCAGTTCCTTGTCGGAGCTGGTGACATGCTTCGGAGGAATCCGCGCGATTTTCGCCACGATGTCCTCGACCTCAGACACTTCGATGCGCTTCACACGCTTCTCGACCGGTTGCAGACGCTGGAAAGCGCCAGCCTCGTCGATCACATCGATGGCCTTGTCCGGCATGTGCCGGTCATTGATGTAGCGCGAAGCCAGTTCCGCAGCGGCGCGCAGCGACTCATCGCTGTATTCGATGTTGTGGTGCTGTTCGAAACGACCTTTCAGGCCACGCAGGATACCGATGGTGTCTTCCACCGACGGCTCGACGACGTCGACCTTCTGGAAGCGCCGTGCCAGAGCACGGTCTTTTTCGAAAATGCCACGGAATTCCTGGAACGTGGTCGAGCCGATGCAGCGAATGTCGCCAGACGACAGCAGCGGCTTGAGCAGGTTCGAGGCATCCATCACGCCACCGGACGCAGCACCCGCACCGATAATGGTGTGGATTTCGTCGATGAACAGGATCGCCTGCGGACGTTTTTTCAGTTCGCTGAGCAACGCCTTGAAGCGCTTCTCGAAATCACCGCGATACTTGGTACCCGCGAGCAAAGCACCCAGATCAAGGGAATAAACGACGCTGTTGGCCAGCAGGTCCGGCACCTGGTTGTCGACGATGCGCTTGGCCAGGCCTTCGGCAATCGCGGTTTTACCCACGCCCGCCTCGCCTACCAGCAGCGGATTGTTCTTGCGACGACGCGCGAGAATCTGCGCCACACGCTCGACTTCCGTTTCACGCCCAACCAGCGGATCGATCCGGCCCTGGCGCGCGAGTTCGTTGAGATTGCTGGCATACGCATCCAGCGGATTGCCTGAAGAAGAAGACTCACCGCCCTCGTCGTCCTGCATATCTTGTTCACCTTCAGAGTGATCGCCATGCCCCGGCACTTTGGAAATGCCGTGAGCGATGTAATTGACGACATCAATGCGTGCAACGCTCTGCTGTTTCAGCAGGAACACCGCCTGACTCTCTTGCTCACTGAAGATTGCAACCAGCACGTTGGCGCCGGTCACTTCGCGCTTGCCCGAGCTCTGCACATGAAAGACAGCACGTTGCAGCACACGCTGGAAGCCCAGGGTTGGCTGGGTTTCGCGATCCTCGTCGTGGACGGGGATCAGTGGCGTGGTGGAGTCGATGAACTCCTGCAGGTCGTGCTTGAGTTTGTCGAGGTTTGCGCCGCAGGCACGCAATACAGTGGCGGCAGCCTCATTGTCCAATAGGGCCAGCAGCAGGTGTTCGACGGTCATGAATTCATGACGCTTCGAACGAGCCTCCTTGAAGGCAAGATTGAGGGTGACTTCGAGCTCGCGGTTTAACATAGCTTCACCTCATACCCAAGTGGTCGGCGATTAACCGTCCTTCTCGATTTCACAGAGTAGCGGATGCTGGCTTTCCCTGGCGTACTGGTTGACCTGCATGGCCTTTGTCTCGGCGATGTCGCGGGTAAACACTCCACATACTGCCCGCCCTTCTGTGTGGACGGCCAGCATGACCTTGGTCGCCAGCTCGCGATTCAGGTTAAAAAACACCTCGAGCACTTCGACGACGAAATCCATCGGTGTGTAGTCATCATTGAACAAAACCACCTTGTACATCGGCGGCGCCTGTAACGCGGGCTTTGCTTCCTGAACAGCAACGCCTGCCGAATCGTCGTCGTGCTCCTGTGGAAGATCCTTTTGGAGAAGCGGGCGATCCTGATTGAATGTTAGTCGAATCTGGCTGATTGCATGCATGGAAAGAAAGGTTCGTCAGTTGTGCAAATACAGTGGTGGGGGCGGCTTGACACGTTTTCAACTCCGACTGCCCGGTCACCTTGACTATCGGGAAAACGGTGTTACAACCAATAGAACCCACAGTGGGGAAAAAAGATCCGCGGAGTCAATCTTTTTAACGGATTCGACTGCGGATGAATTGGATGATACTCCAGCGATGGAGACTGTTGCAGAGGGATTTGAGCATGGCTGTCGGCAAGGTGAAATGGTTCAACAATGCCAAGGGGTTCGGTTTCATCAACACCGACTCCCGCGAGGGGAAGGACGAGGACGGCAAAGAGATCGATTTCTTTGCCCACTACTCCGCCATTGAAATGGACGGATACAAAACCCTCAAAGCCGGGCAAATCGTCAAATTCGAGATCGTGCAAGGGCCCAAAGGCCTGCATGCCACAAAAATTCAGAATGCCGACGCTGCAAAAGATGCCGCCTCGACCGCTGTTCAGCATCAGTCAGTGACCAGTTGAAGCAACACGGACACCTGCCAGAAAGCAAACCGCCCGGCTCGATCACTCGAGCCGGGCGGTTTCGTTGCAGCTGCCTTTTTACATGTGCTTGACGATCGCCTCACCGAAGCCCGAAGAAGATACCAGCGTGGCGCCTTCCATCAGACGTTCGAAGTCGTAGGTCACGGTTTTGGCCTTGATGGCGCCGTTGGTGCCCTTGATGATCAGGTCGGCCGCCTCGGTCCAGCCCAGGTGGCGCAGCATCATCTCCGCCGACAGAATCACCGAGCCCGGGTTGACCTGGTCCTTGCCGGCATATTTCGGCGCAGTACCGTGGGTCGCCTCGAACATGGCCACGGTGTCGGACAGGTTGGCACCCGGCGCGATACCGATACCGCCCACTTCCGCCGCCAGGGCGTCGGACAGGTAGTCACCGTTGAGATTGAGGGTGGCGATCACGTCGTATTCGGCCGGACGCAGCAGGATCTGCTGAAGCATGGCGTCGGCAATGGCGTCCTTGACGACGACTTCGCGGCCGGTTTTCGGGTTCTTGAACTTCATCCATGGGCCGCCATCCAGCAGCTCGGCGCCGAATTCTTCCTTCGCCACCTCGTAACCCCAGTCCTTGAAGGCACCTTCGGTGAATTTCATGATGTTGCCCTTGTGCACGATGGTCAGCGACTTGCGGTCGTTGTCCACCACGTACTGCAGGGCCTTGCGCACCAGACGCTTGGTGCCTTCCTTGGAAACAGGCTTGATGCCGATACCGCAATCCTGGTCGAAACGGATCTTGGTGACGCCCATTTCTTCTTTCAGGAACTTGATGACCTTGGTGGCCTCAGGCGAGCCGGCCTTCCATTCGATACCGGCATAAATGTCTTCGGAGTTCTCGCGGAAAATCACCATGTCGACGTCGCCAGGCTTTTTAACCGGGCTTGGCACGCCGTCGAACCACACCACCGGACGCAGGCAGACATAGAGATCGAGCTGTTGACGCAGGGCAACGTTGAGGGAGCGGATACCACCACCGACCGGAGTGGTCAGCGGGCCTTTGATGGAAACCACGTAATCCTTGACGGCGTCCAGGGTTTCCTGGGGCAGCCAGGTGTCCTGGTCATAAACCTGAGTTGCTTTTTCGCCAGCATAAACCTCCATCCAGGAAATCTTGCGCTTGCCCCCGTAGGCTTTTTCTACGGCAGCATCAACCACTTTGATCATCACAGGGCTGACGTCGACGCCAATGCCGTCACCTTCGATGAAGGGAATGATCGGGTTATCAGGGACATTGAGAGAATGGTCTGCATTGACGGTGATTTTGTCGCCGACGGCTGGAACCTGAATCTTCTTGTAACCCATGCTGAACTCCATTGTTTGGATTGAACATCTGGCTTGGTTCGAGCGTAACCCAGTTGAATCAACACGCAAACCCTCTGTTCCGGGCCCGACCACATCTCGTTTCGTACAAGCCTGAAAGCAAAGGGAAAAGCGCCAATCTCAAGCATTCACGGCGACTCTACGCCCCACCCCGCCCTGCGACCTTTAGACCAATGGACGAGAATCGTTGCATATGAACCATCGGCAGATTGCCAGCTACCTATGTATAATGCCGCCCGCTGACCAAAGGGTCACGACGGCTGGCCTCTCTAGCACGAGACTTTCCGCCTGATTGGTCGGGTTGTTACCGCAGTCCGACTGCTTGACGCTCTACTGATGCACCCAACATCACCGCGAAGATTCTCGACATTCGGTTCATGGATGACTTTGAACGAACGCGCTTACCCGGCGCCCCTCGAGTTTCTGCGCACGCTTTAGCAAAGAAGAGAGAGTTAATCCGAATATGCCCACCCGCTCGAAGATCATCTATACCTTCACCGACGAAGCTCCAGCCCTCGCCACCTATTCCCTGCTGCCGATCATCGAGGCTTACACCGCCTCGGCCGATATCGCCGTGGAAACCCGCGATATCTCTCTTGCAGCACGCATTCTGGCCAGCTTCCCCGAGCAACTGGGCGACAAAGCCGTAGCCGACCACCTCGCCGAACTGGGCGACCTGGCCGTTACGCCTGAAGCCAACATCATCAAGCTGCCGAACATCAGCGCCTCGGTTCCGCAGCTGCAAGCCGCGATCAAAGAACTGCAAGCCCAGGGCTACAACCTGCCGGACTACCCGGAAACCGTGACCAACGACGCCGAAAAAGAAGCCAAGGCGCGCTACGACAAGGTCAAGGGCAGCGCCGTGAACCCGGTCCTGCGTGAAGGCAACTCCGACCGTCGCGCTCCGCTGTCGGTCAAGAACTACGCTCGCAAGCACCCGCACAAAATGGGCGCCTGGGCCAAGGACTCCAAGTCCCACGTCGCTCACATGAGCACCGGTGATTTCTACGGCAGCGAAAAAGCTGCCCTGATCGACGCCGCTGACGCCGTGAAGATCGAGCTGATCGCCAAAGACGGCACCGCGACCGTCCTGAAAGAAAAAACCACCGTTCAGGCGGGCGAGATCCTTGACTGCTCCGTCATGAGCAAAAAGGCCCTGCGCGCGTTCATCGCCGCTGAAATCGACAGCGCCAAGCAACAAGGCGTGCTGCTGTCGGTTCACCTCAAAGCCACCATGATGAAGGTCTCCGACCCGATCATGTTCGGCCAGATCGTTGCCGAGTTCTACAAGGACGCCCTGACCAAGCACGCCGATGTGCTGGCCGAAATCGGCTTCAACCTGAACAACGGCATCGGCGACCTGTACGCCCGCATCAAATCCCTGCCGGCCGAACAGCAAGCCCAGATCGAAGCTGACATTCAAGCGGTCTACGCCGTTCGTCCGTCGCTGGCGATGGTCAACTCCGACAAAGGCATTACCAACCTGCACGTGCCGAGCGACGTCATCGTCGACGCCTCGATGCCGGCCATGATCCGTGACTCCGGCAAGATGTGGGGCACCGACGGCCAGTTGCACGACACCAAGGCTGTGATCCCGGATCGTTGCTACGCCACCATCTACCAGGCCGTGATCGAAGATTGCAAAGCCAATGGCGCTTTCGATCCAACCACCATGGGCAGCGTGCCAAACGTTGGCCTGATGGCTAAAAAGGCTGAAGAATACGGCTCCCACGACAAGACCTTCCAGATCAAGGCCGACGGCGTGGTTCGCGTGACCGACAGCAAAGGCTCCCTGCTGATGGAGCAGGCTGTTGAAGCCGGCGACATCTTCCGCATGTGCCAGACCAAAGACGCGCCGATCCAGGACTGGGTCAAACTGGCCGTCAATCGTGCTCGCGCAAGCAGCACCCCGGCCATTTTCTGGCTGGACCCGATGCGCGCCCACGACGGCGTGGTGATCGAGAAGGTTCAGGCTTACCTGAAGGATCACGACACCGCCGGTCTGGACATCCAGATCATGTCGCCGGTCGACGCCATGAAGTACACCCTGCAGCGCACCCGCGAAGGCAAGGACACCATCTCGGTGACCGGCAACGTACTGCGTGACTACCTGACCGACCTGTTCCCGATCATGGAACTGGGCACCAGCGCCAAGATGCTGTCGATCGTGCCGCTGATGAACGGTGGTGGTCTGTTCGAAACCGGCGCTGGCGGTTCCGCGCCCAAGCACGTGCAGCAACTGGTCGAAGAGAACTTCCTGCGCTGGGATTCGCTGGGTGAATTCCTGGCCCTGGCCGCTTCTCTCGAGCACCTGGGTGTTAACTACAACAACCCGAAAGCGCTGGTTCTGTCCAAGACCCTGGACCAGGCCACTGGCCAGTTCCTGGACAACAACAAGTCGCCATCGCGCAAAGTCGGCAACATCGACAACCGCGGCAGCCACTTCTACCTGGCGATGTACTGGGCTCAAGCCCTGGCCGCCCAGACTGAAGACGCTGCACTGCAAGCGCAGTTCGCGACTCTGGCCAAGACCCTGACCGAGAACGAAGCGACCATCGTCGCCGAGCTCAATGCCGTTCAAGGCAAGCCAGTGGACATCGGCGGTTACTACCACGCCAATGCCGAGCTGATCAGCAAGGCCATGCGCCCAAGCGCAACCCTCAACGCGGCGATTGCTGCGCTGGTATAAGGTTGTAAAGGGAACTTCACAAACCCCGGCCATGCGCCGGGGTTTGTTTTTTTCAAAAGGTTGAAATTTTGTTTTCGGTCTTACTTACCCCCCCGAGAATCGAGCGCCTTATTCCACATCGTCGCAATGGACGATCGCAAAAAAGCATAATCAACTGTCAAAGTTGACAGGTCACAAGACTCGAGCAAGCCACTAATCTCAGAACACTCGAAATAAAATATCTGCCACCTCACTCACGCTCCCGATAACACAAAACACCGAAATAGCCGGCCGGCCATTACTCCGGAATCAATAATAAAAAACGAGCGAGTCGAATCAACACCTTGCATCCCCGATGCAGACATCCGAGCCCAACAAAAACTTTGAGAGACAACTTTTTCAGATACCTTTAAACCTCGCAAGGAGATAAAAATGAAACCGTCGAGCCTACTCACCAGCTTTGCATTGGCCGCACTTATATCTTCAGCATCTGCCGACACTCTCTCATGGAATGACCCGGCAATCAGTGATGGACCATGCACTGACCCTCCCGCCCTCCAGGTCCCTATGCAACTCTTCAACACTCTGAAAGGCCTGCCACAAGGTTTCAGAGTTTATTTACCTTTTGGAAATCAGGCGTATTACCGCTGGATCCATCAAAAAATAAATGGTGGCATGGCTGCGACAGACGAATCCCAGATTCTGGCAACCAAACCCCGGGTGACTTTCCCGGACTTGCTGGCACCCATATTTTGGGCAGTGGGAAAAGTTGATGTCTACGATCACAACCCCGTCGATAAATGGTATTACGTACAAGCCATCCCCAAGAATCTCATCGCCACAGACTTGAGTGTCAACATTGTCAATCCAAGTCCAGGATCTGCGCCTTATGGATTTGGAGGCACGAACATTCCATCTCGGTATATTTGGGCGGACCCCTACGCACTTGTCGAGTGGCACTGCTTTGCGGGCAACGTTCAAGTCTTTAATGTAATTTCATTAATACCCGCACTTACGAACGAACAGATTTCAAAAATCTCGACTTTCCTGAAAAGTTATGGCTTTCAATCAAAAAACTTTATGAGCATGCCTTATTAAGCAGACTTGCATGAATCGGTTGAGGACTACGACGCCTTGTTGTTTACTTGCGCCCCTCCCCCGAGCAAGAGCAGTCCATGAACTGGCAACCCCACATCACCGTCGCTACCATCGTCGAGGACAACGGTCGTTTCCTGATGGTCGAGGAACACAAGGCCGGGCGTAACGTGCTCAATCAGCCTGCCGGCCATCTGGATCCGGACGAAACCCTGATCGAAGCCGCCGTGCGCGAAACCCTCGAAGAAACCGGCTGGGATGTCGAACCCACCGCCGTGATCGGCATTTATCTGTACACCGCACCGAGCAACGGCGTGACTTACCAACGCGTGTGCTTCAGCGCCAAAGCCGTCAAGCACCACCCGGATTATCAACTGGACGACGGCATCGTCGGCGCCAAGTGGCTGACCCGCGACGAATTATTGGCCCAGCGCGATAACTGGCGCAGCGAGCTGATCATCCGTTGCATCGATGATTATCTGGCCGGCAATCGCTTCGGCCTCGAACTGATCCGCCCTTCCCTTTAGCCTTGAGGGCGTGAGCCTGATAGAATCGCGTCCTTTTTCAAGACACTCATTGAATCCCTATGCGTGATCCAGCCCCTTCTGACACATCCAAGAAGCGCGTCATTGTCGGCATGTCCGGCGGCGTGGACTCTTCCGTTTCCGCTCTCCTGCTGATCGAGCAGGGCTATGAAGTGGAAGGCCTGTTCATGAAGAACTGGGAAGAAGACGACGGAACGGAATACTGCACCGCCATGGACGACCTGGCGGATGCACAGGCCGTGTGCGACAAGATCGGTATCAAGCTGCACACCGCCAACTTCGCCGCCGAGTACTGGGACAACGTGTTCGAGCACTTCCTGGCCGAATACAAGGCCGGCCGCACGCCGAACCCGGACATCCTGTGCAACCGCGAGATCAAGTTCAAGGCGTTCCTCGACTACGCCATGATGCTCGGCGCGGACCTGATCGCCACCGGTCACTACGTGCGCCGCCGCGACATCGATGGCCGCACCGAACTGCTCAAGGGCCTGGATCCGAACAAGGATCAGAGCTACTTCCTGCACGCTGTCGGCGGTGAACAGATCGCCAAGACCCTGTTCCCGGTCGGCGAGCTGGAAAAACCGGAAGTCCGTGCCATTGCCGAGAAATACGAGCTGGCGACCGCCAAGAAGAAGGATTCCACCGGGATCTGCTTCATCGGCGAGCGCCGTTTCAGCGATTTCCTCAAGCAATACCTGCCGGCACAGCCGGGCGAGATCAAGACCACCGAAGGCGAAGTCATCGGCCGTCACCACGGCTTGATGTATCACACCATCGGCCAGCGCCAAGGCCTGGGCATCGGCGGACTGAAAGACGCTGGCGACGAGCCGTGGTACGTGCTGCGCAAGGATCTGGACACCAACGAGCTGATCGTCGGCCAGGGCAACAACCATCCGTGGCTGTTCTCCAGCGCCCTGCTCGCTTCGGAAATCTATTGGGTCAACCCGATCGATCTGAGCCAGCCGCTGCGCCTGACTGCCAAGGTCCGTTATCGCCAGAGCGATCAGGCCTGCACCCTGGAAAAAACCGCAACCGGTTATCGCGCCGTGTTCGACGAGCCGCAACGCGCGGTCACGCCGGGCCAGTCGGTGGTGTTCTATGACGGAGAAATCTGCCTCGGTGGCGGCGTGATCGAAGTTGCCGAGCCGTGGAGCGGCCTGGCATGAGCCCGACTCAGGAGCAACTGACGGCGCTGGGCGGCGTGTTTCTCGCCGCCGTGCTGGTGGACCGGATCGCCAAGACCGGCCAGACCAACGAGGCCGGCCTGAGCTGCATGCTCGGCAGTCTGCTGGTTCGCGACCCGAAAGACACCCTGGATGTGTACGGCGGCGACGATATCAACCTGCGCGAAGGTTACCGCGCGCTGATCGGCGCCCTCGAGCGCGATCCGAGCACCTTGCAGCGCGAACCGCTGCGCTACGCGTTGTCGATGCTTGGCCTCGAGCGACAGCTGGCCAAACGCGACGACATGCTCGATGTGATCGGCAAGCGTTTGCCGCAGATCCAGTCGCAGGTCGAGCATTTCGGCCCGGCCCACGAAAACGTGATCGCGGCCTGCGGCGCGCTGTATCAGGACACCCTGAGCACGTTGCGCCAACGCATTCAGGTGCACGGCGACATGCGCAATCTGCAGCAGCCGAGCAATGCCTCGAAGATCCGCGCCCTGTTGCTCGCCGGCATTCGCTCGGCACGCCTGTGGCGTCAGCTCGGCGGTCATCGCTGGCAGTTGGTCGTGAGTCGGCGCAAGTTGCTCAAAGAGCTGTATCCGTTGATGCGCAGCGAGTAAATCGCCGCGCAATAAAAGCCTTGTAGGCTGTAACGCGTAATACGCCGGTCAGTTGGCGACGGACCGGCGGATTTTTTCATGTATGATACGCGCCCCATTTCGTTGCCCGACTGTCCGAGAACACCCCATGCAGCTCTCTTCGCTCACTGCGGTTTCCCCTGTTGACGGCCGCTACGCCGGCAAAACCCAGGCCCTGCGCCCGATTTTCAGCGAGTACGGTCTGATCCGTGCCCGCGTTCTGGTTGAAGTGCGCTGGCTCCAGCGCCTGGCCGCTCACGCCGGCATCCCGGAAGTGCCAGCCTTCTCCGCCGAAGCCAACGCCGTTCTGAATGAACTGGCCGAGAACTTCTCTCTCGAGCACGCCGAGCGCGTCAAAGAGATCGAGCGCACCACCAACCACGACGTAAAAGCGATCGAATACCTGCTAAAAGAGCAGGCGGCCAAGCTGCCGGAGCTGGCCAAGGTCAGCGAGTTCATCCACTTTGCCTGCACCAGCGAGGACATCAACAACCTGTCCCACGCCCTGATGTTGCGCGAAGGCCGTGACGACGTGATGCTGCCGCTGATGCGCCAGACTGCCAACGCCATCCGCGAACTGGCCCTGCGTTTCGCCGACGTGCCAATGTTGTCGCGCACCCACGGCCAGCCGGCTTCGCCGACCACTCTGGGCAAAGAGCTGGCGAACGTGGTTTATCGTCTCGAGCGGCAGATCGCGCAGGTCGCTGCCGTTCCGCTGCTGGGCAAGATCAACGGCGCTGTCGGCAACTACAACGCTCACCTGTCGGCCTATCCGCAGATCGACTGGGAAGCCAACGCCCGCGCCTTCATCGAAGACGAGCTGGGTCTGGCCTTCAACCCGTACACCACGCAGATCGAGCCGCACGACTACATCGCCGAGCTGTTCGACGCCATTGCGCGCTTCAACACCATCCTGATCGACTTTGACCGTGACATCTGGGGCTACATCTCCCTGGGTTACTTCAAGCAGCGCACCATCGCCGGTGAAATCGGTTCGTCGACCATGCCGCACAAGGTCAACCCGATCGACTTCGAAAACTCCGAAGGCAACCTGGGCATCGCCAACGCGCTGTTCCAGCATCTGGCGAGCAAACTGCCAATCTCCCGCTGGCAGCGCGACCTGACCGACTCCACCGTGCTGCGCAACCTCGGTGTCGGCTTCGCCCACAGCGTGATCGCGTACGAAGCAAGCCTCAAAGGCATCAGCAAGCTTGAACTGAACGCTGACAAGATCGCTGCCGACCTGGACGCTTGCTGGGAAGTCCTGGCCGAGCCGATCCAGACCGTGATGCGCCGCTACAACATCGAAAACCCGTACGAGAAGCTGAAAGAACTGACTCGCGGCAAGGGCATCAGCCCTGAAGCCCTGCAGACTTTCATCGACGGCCTGGACATGCCGGCCGAAGCGAAAGCCGAGCTCAAGCAACTGACCCCGGCCAACTACATCGGCAACGCTGTAGCGCAAGCCAAACGCATCTGATCGACTGCTTGACCCGTTTGAGACGCCCGGCCGCGCCGGGCGTTTTTATTCCCGTCTGAAAAATGCTTTTTTTCAATAGGTTACATATGAATCCCGATATTCCTCTTCAACTTCTGGGTGGTCTTACGGCGCGCGAATTCATGCGCGATTACTGGCAGAAAAAACCACTGCTGATCCGCCAGGCGATCCCTGATTTCGAAAGCCCGATCGACGCCGACGAACTCGCCGGCCTGGCCCTGGAAGAAGAAGTCGAATCGCGCCTGGTGATCGAGCACGGCGAGCGACCTTGGGAACTGCGTCGCGGCCCGTTCGCCGAAGACGAATTCAGCAAGCTGCCGGAGCGCGACTGGACCCTGCTGGTGCAAGCGGTCGATCAGTTCGTGCCGGAAGTCAGCGAGCTGCTGGAAAACTTCCGCTTCCTGCCGAGCTGGCGCGTCGACGACGTGATGATCAGCTTCGCCGCCCCGGGTGGCAGCGTCGGCCCGCATTTCGACAACTACGACGTGTTCCTGCTGCAAGGCCACGGCAAGCGCAACTGGAAAATCGGCCAGATGTGCGATTCGGAAAGCCCGCTGCTGCAACACGCAGACCTGCGCATCCTCGCCGAATTCCACGAGACCGAAGAGTGGGTCCTGGAACCGGGCGACATGCTCTACCTGCCGCCGCGCCTGGCTCACTGCGGCGTTGCCGTCGATGACTGCATGACCTACTCGGTCGGCTTCCGCGCACCAAGCGCCGCTGAAGTACTGACCCACTTCACCGACTTCCTCAGCCAGTTCCTGACTGACGAAGAGCGCTACACCGACGCCGACGCCAAACCGGTCAGCGACGATCCACATCAGATCCAGCACGATGCCCTCGATCGTCTGAAAGCGCTGCTCGCCGAGCACATGAGCGACGAACGCCTGTTGCTGACCTGGTTCGGCCAGTACATGACCGAGCCGCGCTATCCAGAGCTGGTGGTAGGCCCGGAAGAAGTCGAGGAAGAAGACCTTCTCGGTGCGCTCGAAGACGGCGCCATCCTGATCCGCAACCCGAGCGCGCGCCTGGCGTGGTCGGACGTCGATGACGATCTGCTGCTGTTCGCCAGCGGCCAGAGCCGATACCTGCCGGGCAAGCTGCGTGAATTGCTGAAGCTGATCTGCTCCGCCGACGCCCTGCACACCGACAACCTTGGTGAGTGGCTGAGCGACGAAGACGGTCGCGGCCTGCTGTGCGAACTGGTCAAACAGGGCAGTCTGGGGTTCGCCGACGATGAATAAGATTCGCGTACGTGTTGCAGACTGGCAAAAGGACAACGCCGAGATCCGCCGCATTCGCGAAACGGTGTTCATTGCCGAACAATCGGTTCCACCCGAGCTTGAGTGGGACGCCGATGACGCCACGGCGGTGCATTTCCTGGCTTTCGAAGGCGACTTTCCGATCGGCACCGCCCGCCTTTTGCCCGACGGGCATGTTGGCCGGGTTTCGGTACTGAAGGACTGGCGCGGGCTGAAGGTCGGCGATGCGCTGATGCAAGCGGTGATTGCCGAAGCGGAAGCGCGTGGCTTGAAGCAGCAGATGCTCAGCGCGCAGGTGCAGGCCACGGCGTTCTATGAGCGCCTGGGTTTCAACCTGGTCAGCGAGGAATTCCTCGAAGCCGGGATTCCGCATGTCGACATGGTTCGCCATTCGGCATAACGCTTGATGAGCACCACAAAACGCCCCGCCATCGACCGATGCCGGGGCGTTTTGCTGTCTACGATTCAACTTGCCCCACCCCGGGCCGACAAACTGGCAATATCAAGCCTTTCGAAAGCGGAGATAACGGACATGTCCCTACGCACCCTGCTCACCACCCTGCTGCTCGGCTGCAGTTTTTCGGTGATGGCAGCCACAGAAATCGTTCCCCTCAAGCACCACACCAGTGCCGACATGCTGCCAGTCGCTCAGGACTTCATCGGTAAGGACGGCCAGGTCAGCGCCTACGGCAACCAACTGATCGTCAAGGCCGAGCCCGGCAAAATCGAAGAGCTCAAGGATTTGCTCTCGCAACTCGACACCGCACCCAAGCGCCTGCTGATCACGGTCGATACCAACGAAAACAACGGGCGTGGCGACGAAGGCTATTCGGTCAACGGCGCGCAGACCCGCATCATCAGCCGCAGCACTGCCAGCCGAGACGGCGGAATTCAGCAGATTCAAGCCAGCGAAGGTGCGCCGGCGCTGATTCAGGTCGGCCAGAGCGTACCGATCACCAGCAGCCAGACCAACTCGTACGGCGATTACAGCAGCCAGACCCAATATCGCAACGTCACACAGGGGTTCTACGTCACCGCCAGCGTCACTGGCGAAACCGTTCATCTGGCAATCAGTACCAACCGTGACCGCATGAGCCAGGAACGTCCCGATGTAGTGAACGTGCAAAGCACCGACACAACTGTCACCGGACGACTGGGCGAATGGATCACCCTTGCCGGCGTGAATCGCCAGACTCAAGCCGACAAACAAGGTCTGGCCCGCAGCTACTCGACTCAAGGCCGGGATGACATGACCTTGCGGGTGAAAGTCGACACACTGGACTAAAGCACCAAAAACTGACTGGTTAGTCGTATTAGACGAAAGATGTAGTGCTTTAAAAAAAGCACTACAAAATGTTTGACGAGCCAAAAAAGCGAAGGCATGATGGCCTCGCTCCCGCTAATCAGAGGCCCTGGCAAGGGCCTTCGAAGCGCTGCTCGCAACCATCCCCGCGAGCCGTTTCGTGTCTGTACCGCCCACAAGGTGTGTTTGACGAGGTTGCCGACTGGAACGAAGTTGTCCCGAGGGACGGAAGCGTAATTAGGTAACCCGGCTTTACACTGTAGTTCGCATAAAGGCCCACGACACCCGAATGCGCCCACCAGTTGCCTTTACCTGCTCACTTCCCCTCGAGCCCATCGTTCATCCCGTCGCCTGCCCCGCCGAACCCGACCTGACCACCTAAGCTTCTGGTCAGCGAGCGCAAGGAATTTTCCACCGCAGAACAACTTTTCATAAAGACGCGACGAGGTTTATCTCCATGGCACTGACACGCGAACAGCAAATTGCAGCCCTTGAAAAAGACTGGGCTGAAAACCCGCGCTGGAAAGGCGTGACTCGCAATTACTCCGCTGCTGACGTCGTCCGTCTGCGTGGCTCGGTTCAACCAGAGCACACCTTTGCAAAAATGGGCGCCGAAAAACTGTGGAACCTGGTCACCCAGGGTGCCAAGCCGTCCTTCCGCCCAGAGAAAGATTTCGTCAACTGCATGGGCGCCCTGACCGGCGGCCAGGCTGTTCAACAGGTGAAAGCCGGTATCCAGGCGATCTACCTGTCGGGCTGGCAAGTCGCTGCGGACAACAACTCCGCCGAATCGATGTACCCGGACCAGTCGCTGTACCCGGTGGACTCGGTTCCAACCGTGGTCAAGCGCATCAACAACTCGTTCCGTCGTGCCGACCAGATTCAGTGGAAAGCCGGCAAGAACCCGGGCGACGAAGGCTACATCGACTACTTCGCGCCAATCGTGGCTGACGCCGAAGCCGGTTTCGGCGGCGTACTGAATGCCTACGAGCTGATGAAGAGCATGATCGAAGCAGGCGCCGCCGGCGTTCACTTCGAAGACCAACTGGCTTCCGTGAAGAAATGCGGCCACATGGGCGGCAAGGTTCTGGTTCCAACCCAGGAAGCCGTGCAGAAGCTGACCGCCGCTCGTCTGGCTGCCGATGTGGCCGGTGTACCGACCATCATCCTGGCCCGCACCGACGCCAACGCCGCCGACCTGCTGACTTCCGACTGCGACCCGTACGACCAGCCTTTCGTGACTGGCACCCGTACCCAGGAAGGTTTCTACAAGGTTCGCGCAGGTCTGGACCAGGCAATCGCCCGTGGTCTGGCCTACGCACCGTACGCCGACCTGATCTGGTGCGAAACCGCCAAGCCAGACCTGGAAGAAGCCCGTCGCTTCGCCGAAGCGATCAAAAAGGAATACCCGGACCAGATCCTGTCGTACAACTGCTCGCCTTCCTTCAACTGGAAGAAAAACCTGGACGACGCGACCATCGCCAAGTTCCAGCGCGAACTGTCCGCCATGGGTTACAAGCACCAGTTCATCACCCTGGCCGGCATTCACAACATGTGGCACAGCATGTTCAACCTGGCGCACGACTACGCCCGCAACGACATGACTGCCTACGTGAAGCTGCAAGAGCAGGAATTCGCTGACGCCGCCAAGGGTTACACCTTCGTGGCTCACCAGCAGGAAGTGGGCACCGGTTACTTCGACGACATGACCACCGTGATCCAGGGCGGCACGTCCTCGGTGACTGCGCTGACCGGTTCGACCGAAGAAGAACAGTTCCACTGATCGACTTCACCAAGTAAACGGCCTTTGCGGACCGTTTAGAAAGCTAACCGCATTGCCGAAAGACTGACGCCCCGACTGGTTCGGGGCGTTTTTTTACTCGCGCTTTCACCATCACTGCCATTTAAACAGGCCATTTCAGACTGCAGTCGCATAGCGGCTCTTTCTGGTAGCAAGTAAAAGACAAGCGCTTCCGAACAAAATGCCCACCAGCCCGTAGACACTCCAGCTCAACTGGAAACCGATCCCGGCGATCAAAGAGGCGCCGATGCCCACAGAAACCATCCTCGCCAACGCCAGCACTACAGGAATTATCGAAAACAGACTGGCCTGGGTTTGCAACGTGGTTTTCTGCGCAATCAACGCAGTGATGTAGGTAACACCGAGAATCTCACCCAGCGTCCAGAGGAAAACAAACGAGAGGATCAGTGCGGTTTGCTCGAAAAAGGCATAGGCTCCAAATCCGATACCGTAAAAAACCGCCGCCAGGGACAAATTGGTCAGCGCCCCGAAACGCGACGTCAATGCAATCAGAGGCTGCGTCACCACGACCACCAGCAATGCATTGACGATACCTACCGCACCAAACAGCCCGGCGGCCTTCCCCACCGTCACCTGATCAAGCCATAGAGGCAGCTGATACTCGCGCTGGGCATCCAGCACCGACAACGCAAAAAACATGGCGCCCGCCACGATCACGATCCTTGGCACATCGGCCAGTGCGCGAATGGAAGCACTTCTGGTTTCAGTTAAAACATTCTGACGCTCCGGCAACACCAGAAACACACTCGCCAACAGGCACAACACACTGGCAACCATCGCAAACAGCACCAGATAGTGACTGTCGAGACCGAGCAAGTACCCACCCATCACAAATAGCAGCGCTCCCCCCAGATTGCTGGCCAGGTGCAGATAACCAAAGGAGGCGATGCGATTGCTGTCGTCCGCGGCCAGGGACGTAAGCACACTGAATACCGGCGTGATCAGGCCTGCGCACAGCATGAACAACAGCACCATCGCAATTGATGCGATCGTTGAACTGAATACGGCAGCGAACAACAAAAACAGTGATGAACAGGACGACGTACAGATCAAAAGTGCCCGGAAGGTAAAACGACCGATCAGCGCTCCACCCAACAGATTACCCAGCAGATAAAATGCCGACATCAGCGTGATCACCCAGGCCACCGCCGCGCTGTCGAGCTCGTAATGCCGCTGGAAAAACAATGCCGCAAAAGGCCCCAATGCGTTGGCCATGACGAACAGCAAGCGCAGCGCAATGATATTGCGCATCCCTGCCGCCAGACCGATCCTTTTCAGCCATCTCCTCATATGAGCATCACCGCGATGCTCCGCCAGTGCGCAGCTTTGGTCTTCCGGCAATCCAGCGTTCTATTTTCACATCGCTCAAACAAGCCGCGCCGCCGCTCCCGCGCAATATCGCCATCAGCAATAGTTTGAGATCCGACGATGAAGGGACAGCCACCCGCAGTAAATTGTCGAGCAGGCCAAAACTGTGCGGGTATTGCGAGCAGTTGCTTACGCGGATATTGGCCTGAGCGAAAGCGCTGGCCAGACGACCGTCGTGCTCATCCTGCAGCAGCAGAAAGTTCGTGTCGCTCTCATAGACGACGATCGCGTTGGCCCGACAGACTTCGATTATTTCAGTCTTGATCTGCGCAAGATGATCGTGCGCCTGCTGCAAGACTTTCTGATTCTGCAAACAGAACAGCCCGGCTTTCACCGCTACATGGTTCACATCCCATGGGCCACGCACTTTCATCAGTTCACGTATGGATTCCGGTCGCGTGACCACATACCCCAGGCGCAACCCGGCAAGACCGAAGTACTTGGAAAACGAACGAATCACAAACAACTGCCTGACCGCACTGAATGCATCCAGACAAGATTGTTGCAAATACTCGAAATAACATTCGTCCACGATCATCGGTTTGTCTTGCCTGACACAAGCCTCGACGAACACCTGCAATTGCTCTGGATCGATGCGAACACCCAGTGGATTGTTGGGGTTGCACAGGATCAGCCCTTGGCTGGTTTGCAGGGACTGGAGTACCGCCTCGGTGGACAGCACGAATTTTTCGGCCTGTTTTTCAAACCCCACGATCACGGGAGCCACACCGTTTACGTCGAGCATCTGGTAATAAAAGGAAAAAACCGGAGACGGCACCACCACCCGATCCCCTGGCGAAAACAGTAACCGAATCACCAGATCGATGGCCTGATCCGCGCCATTGGTCAGCAGCAAACGGTCGGTGGAGACCTTGCAGTACTGTGCGAGCTGGTTAAGGAGCGGCCGGTAATTGGGATAGGCGAACAGATCCTGGGGCTTCAATTCGTTGGCGATGAACCCTGCCAGAAACCTTTGTAAAAACTGGTTTTCGTTCAAATCCAGCAACACCGATGAAAGATCGCGCTCCGGCGCCTTCCATAATCCGGAACATGAGATGTGAGGGTGAAACTTCATTTGCGCATCCCTCCATAGATCACCTGCTCGCCAAGCGCATACATCTGCCTGACCTCTTCGTGACTGGCATACACCACCGATTTCCCCGTGGCGGCCGATAGAAACTGGCTGGTAATCAAGCGGCTGATTTCGGCAGTGAATGCCACGGCGCGATGAAACGCCTCCGACAGGTCGCGGCCAAAACAGGTAATGCCATGACCGGGCATGACAATGCAGTTGGTGTCACCCGCGCAGCGGGCAATGGCACTGACATCCAGCTCGATATTCACACCTTCGCCGAGAATGCACGGTGGTTTGCCCATGACCAATGCCGTGTCGTTCGACACGTATTTCATCTCACGCCACTGCGAGACAGCGAAGAAGGAAATGACTTCATTGGGATGCAGATGCACCGTCGCATTGACATCGGCGCGACAGCGCATGATTTCCCGATGCATCCGGTGCCCCTGGCTGGGCCGGAAACAACCGTGCAAAAGCTCATCGGATTGCATGTCCAGCACCGACAAATGCTCAAGCCCGCACTCTTCCAGAGAGATGCCGCGGTGTTTGGTGTAGATCACGTCGCGTTGCCAGTACGGAGAGCGGCTGCGTACAGCGATATTGCCCAGCGTATTGACCAGTAGTTGTCGCGCCGCCAGCCGCTGACCGTATTGAACAATGCTGTTGCCGATCGCCATGTCGAACCAAGGTGGCAACCCGGCTCGGGACGATTCAAATCCCGCACGTTTCAATTCAGGCATATCCGTCTGCCTCCCGCGATACACAATCGGAATTGACCACAGTTTCGACTGTTTTCCCCTGTAACAGAGCCAGCAGGGTTTCCAGGGCATTGGCTTTGAGTTGGGCCAGAGAGCGCTCGCTGTAAAAAGCGGCATGCGGCGTTAATAACACCCGCTCATGCTCGATCAAGGCCTGGAGAGGAGCAGGCTCTTCCTGCACGACATCCAGCAGAGCCATGGACACGCCCCCTGCCTGCAAGGCCCGAAGCAGCGCATCGGTGTCGACGATGCCACCTCGCGCGGTATTGACTAAGGTCGCACCGTGCTTCATCCGTGAAAATGCCGCGTCGTTCATAAGATGTGCAGTGTCCGGGGTAAGCGGCAGATGCAGCGACAGAATATCGGCCGTTTCGAGCAGCGAATCCAGCGTCACGCCCGTGGCAATGCCTTCGGCACAGCGCTCGACCCCGGGGTCGTAAAAACAGATGCGGTAACCCAGGGCCGCCGCCCTGCGGGCCAACGCTCGCCCTGTTGCACCATAACCCACGACTCCCAGAACGGTGTCTGCACAGGCTCTCACTTCACCGGTATGGGCTCGCCAGTTCCAGCCTCCCTGGCGGGTGTGTCCCGCGTAGTCGAACAGCTTGCGCTGGGCAAAAAGGATCAATGCCAAGGCGTGCTCGGCAACTTCCTCCACCCCTACAGAACCGATGTTGGCGCACACAATGCCTCGCGCGCTCAACGCCTCGACGTCCACATCATCAAGGCCGATCGTGGCCTTAACCAATGCGCGGCAACGATGCATTCTGGCGATCAGCGGCGCGTCGATGACCACCGAATGAAAGGCGATGATGCCGTCGGCTTTGGCCAGTTGTTCATCCGAGGGCCGGAACGTCACCTCCACGCCGTAGTGTCGATACTCCGACCCCGGGCCATATTCCCCGGGGTCGACGTAGTTCACTCGCTGCGAATCGATCATCAAAATATTCATGGGCATCCTTTTCCTTCCTGCGTCGTTGGCACTGCTGATTCAAAACGTTGCGCCCGGCGACTCTCAGGCATTGAGGTAGTCGCACTGTTGGCCGATATGCCCCTCCACGGCCGCGCCATAGACGCAGGCGGCAACCACCATGTCCTGACTGGCATGGCCAACACTGCGGAAGTAACTGAGGCCTTGTTTGCGGGTAACCGGCGAAGGCTGCTCGACAACCAAAGTACTGATCTCACGGATGTCCTTGCGGTTGATCACCGACCACGCCAAGGCCTGGGCAATTTCGCCCGATTCGCGGCATGCGGCGTCCAAATGATCGACATGTACTTGAGCACTGCCCAGCAATTTTGGATCGACCTCGCACGCCTGCTGCGTACTGCCGCCAACGGCATTGATATGGGCATTGGGTTTGAGCTGATGTACCCCGATCAACGGCAGCGGACTGTCGTAGGAGGTTGTCGTACAGACAATATCCGCGTCTGCCAAAGCATCCTCCATGCGCTCAACAGCCTCGACCGGCTGCGCAAGTTCAATGGACAGACGTTCGGCCAAGGCGACACTGCGGGCCATCGAGCGGGAAAAGATCCTGACCTGCCCCAATTCCCTGATAGCGGCCATCGCCTGGATATGCGCCGCCGCTTGAGCCCCAGCCCCGATCACCGCCAGATTGAGCCGGGCCTGCAGGCAGAGTTTGTCCGTCACCAACGCACTCAGGGCACTGGTGCGAATTGCTGTAAGAGCGGCACTGTCGAGCATCGCCAATAACCTGCCGCTATCGACGTCGATCAGCAAAACCGCGCCATTGACCGCCGAGCGCCCCAGCACTGCGTTGCCGGGATGAAACGACGACACTTTGATGCCCAGCGTCTGGCTCACAGGCAAAAAGGCCGGCATGAACAAAGAGAATGCTTTTTGTCGCGAGTGCGTGATTATCGAACGTGGCGGAACCACGGGTGCCGCGAGAGAAAAACCCTGGTGAGCTTTTTCGAGTACGCGCACAAGCGACGGCAACTCGACACAACGCCCTATATCTTCACGATTAAGCAGCAGCATGGTTTGTCCTTTTCATCAAGGCTCTTTGAAGGTCCCGGCCATTCCCTCACCGGCAGCGCTTCCACGCTGACTGAAGCTGACCTTCAGCCGAGGGGGTAGCCCTGGGAAAACCCCTGCTTTGGAACCAGAAAAGTGCGCAGGTAGGTGATGACCGGAGTGCCATCCTGCTTACGCCCAATCACCCTGATGGTGACGATGCCCTGGCCCGGACGCGACCGGGACTCACGCTTGGAAACCACCTCGCTCTCCGCGTACAGTGTGTCGCCGACATACACCGGGCTGGGCAGGCGTATTTCATCCCAGCCCAGGTTGGCGATGGCTCGTGCGCTCATCGTCGCGACCGTCATGCCGCTGATAATCGACAAGGTCACGGAGCTGTTCACCAGCAACTTTTCGAACTCGGTGCGCTGTGCGTAAGCCACATCGATATGCACCGGATGGTTATTCATGTTCATCAGTGACTGCCAGATGTTATCCAGCTCCGTCACCGTGCGCCCGGGGCGGTGCTCGAACACATCGCCCACCACAAACTCTTCGTAATGCAGCCCATAAGATTCACGGTAGCGATTCGCCCCAATCCGTTCATGCGCCGGAATCATCGGTTCCATGGCGTCCTCCTTAAAGACCCAGTTCCTGGGCGCGCTGGATGACTTTGCGGGCTAGCTTCACAAAGGGCGGCCCGACCATCAGATTCTTCAATCGGGTGATTTTTTCACCGCTGTTTTGCGCAGCCTGCACAACGGCCAAGGCATGTTCGTACTCCGCGATCGAAGGCGTGAATGCCTCATTGATGATCGATATCTGCCTTGGGTGAATGGAGGTCTTGCCACTGAAGCCCAACTCCCGGGTGTCCTGGCATTCCTTCAGTAACCCGGCTTCGTCATCGAGGTTGAAGTAAGCGGTGTCGAACGCGGGAATACCCGCTGCGCTGGCGGCGGCAATGATGCTTGCACGGGCGTGGAGGATGTTGCTCCAGCCGCCAATCGGCACACCCAGGCTGGCCGCGTAGTCGGCGGAACCGAAGATCAGTCCGTCGGCGCTGGATGCAATGGCGTAAATATCCCGAAGACAGGCCGGGGTTTCGACGGTGACCAGGATTTTCGGACTGCTTCCCTGCCCCCCTAAGTTGGCGCGTACCACGTCTATCTCGGCCGCGGCTTCAGTCATTGCCAGGACGACATACTCGGGTCGCTGTTCAAGTGACTGCACCATCAGCAAATCGAGCAATCCCTGATTGTCACGCAAGGGATTGATACGCAGTGCCGTACGCTGCACCACAGCGGATCGATAGAACTGCTCGACACATAGGCGGGCTTCGGCTTTTTTGAGGAGCGGGACGCCGTCCTCCAGATCAATCACCATGACATCCGTCAGGGCACTCTTGGCATATTGCTCAGGGTGCAAGGCAGAGCAATACAACAAGCTTCGTGGTATCGGATGAGTCATCACCACCTCGCGTTCGGCAGGTTCGGGTTCAGACGGGCTTCTTCGATCTCTGCCCAGACTGCGGAGCAAAAACTGCGGATATCTTCTTGCGACATATCGGCACGCATCATCACGCGTAAACCGGACTTGTTTCTGGCCACAATGGGAAAGAACACCGCCGAGGTGTAATACCCTCGTTTGAAGACGCCCTCGGAAACGCTGATCGCCAGGTCCGGGCTGTCCAATGGAATAACCCGAATCGGCAATTCGGACCCCGCGTGTTCCGTATCAAACAAACTGTCGAAGAGGCGAATGTTGCAACGTAGCTTGTCCTGCAAGACGCCAAGCTCAGGACTCTTATGGATATCCAGCGAAGCCATGGCCGCCCCGACAGCCGCCGGATTTATATATTGAGAATAAGACATCGGACCACCAAAGCGTCGGAAGACACTTTGATAATCGGCCTTCTCCGACATGAATATGCCTCCACCATTGGCACCAAATGCCTTGGCCAATGAATAAACCAGAAGCGTTCTGGGATTGAGCTCAGGCATATAAGTACGGATATAACCTTCACCCCGATCGCCATAGGCACTCAAGGAATGAGAGTCGTCAAAATAAAGAAACAGCCCATATTTATCCTGCAACGCCAACAACCGTTCAATAGGCGCACTTCCGCCCATGCTGTAGGCACCATCAGCAACATATGCGACCAACGGATGTCGCTTGCACATATCCTCAATAAAATCTACATCGTTATGATTGCAGGTCATCACCTGCGTTTCATCACCACAAATGGCCTTGACCTGATTCAGTGCAAAATGGGCGTGCTTGTCAAAGATCAAAAAGGGGCGCTGCCCTTCAGTAAACATGCCAGCAGCCAGAAGCGGCAACGAGGCAACAATACCCGCACTGCAGGACGTCGCGGTGAAGGCTCGACAGTTGAAATGCGCGGACAAGGCATCCTCAAGCTCATCGAGTTCTCGCAACCTTATTCTGATACGCGAGGTGGGCAGATTCACCGTACCGCTATTGAGCACATAATCTGCGGCGCGGCGCGCCAGACGCTGATCGACCTCAAGACCCAGGTATGAACAAGAGCACATGTTCATGAATGGATGACCGTTCTGATCCTGCATACGCCCCTGCTGGGTATGTTTGACGCTCAAATCGGTCAATCCCGATTGTTGCGCGAGGGCCCAGGAAGGGTTACCGATATCGACGGACCTGGCGGTATTAATGAATTTATTTCGTTGTTCTGACATACACGACCTCAGTATAAGTCCATATAACAGGAACAATTACTTACATGCGCTCGCACGTAGCCGACTCAATGACAATGCTGAACACCCATAAACATCCGACCTCTACTCAACCAAAGCTTAGCTGACAACAGCCCGCCACCGGCGGTTAAAATCAGAGCCCTTATAGACACTCAAGAAACTTCCTTCACCCATTAATGAATGATCCGTAGGAACACTCTTAAATAATCATTTACACATGCCGAATCACATTAACGGATCTACGTTCTAACCGTGCGCTGCGTACAACTTATAGGCGCGCGCACTGCAGCTTTGTATTATGGAGAACTATTCATGAATGGAAGATTAAGAGGAAAGCGAGCGCTTATAACCGGCGCGTCCTCAGGCATTGGAAGAGCGATAGCCGAAGCCTTCATTACCGAGGGCGCTGATGTATTCATTACCGCTCGCACCGATGAAGCTGCGGCTCGTGAAGTTCTTGAGTTCGCAGCGCGCCAGGGTCAGCGCGCCAGCTTCACCCTCATGGAAGCCACGAGCGTCTGCATCGAGGCGCTCTTTGATGAAGCGCACGCCGCCATCGGGCCCATTGATGTACTCGTCAACAATCCCGCGTTTATCACCCGCACGCCTTTTCTTGAACTGAGCAACGATGAGTATGAGCAGACGCTGGCGGTCAATCTGCGTTTTCCTTTTTTTGCCACTCAGCGCTTCGCAAAAAACTGCATCGCTCGCGGTCAGGGCGGTAGCGTCATCAACATCTCATCTGTCAGTGCTTTCAGGGCGGTCAGTCGCCTGTCGGCTTATCAAGCCAGCAAGGCGGCGCTGTCGATGCTCACACGAAGCTGCGCGGTGGAACTGGCTCCTCATGGCGTCAGAGTCAATACGATTTCACCCGGACTGACCGCGACAGGTGGTAACGCCAGCCAGTGGCGGGACGCCCCGGCGATATGGCAGAAAAGAAAAAAGCACATTCCCCTGCAGCGAGCGGGAATACCTTCAGACATGGCAGGCGCGGCGATCCTTCTGGCCTCTGATGACTCCTCCTGGATGACCGGTGCCGATCTGGTCATTGATGGAGGCCACAGCGCGATTTGAATTACGGAGGTCGGCCGCCTGTTGCGGACCGACCCAAGGCTAACCGACGGGTTGGGAGGTTTTTGCCCGCGATTCGCCCCGCGCCTTGCCATGCCTTCGGCAGAAACATTGATCCAGAGCAGATCCGCCCCTCGAAAAATGCGGTAAAACGACCTCGGCTGCTACTTGCAGTAACCGCTATTCAAGACAACTTCCCACCCACACACCCGCCTAACAATCTAAAAAACCCCGCAAACAATATTGATTATCATTTGGCCGCAACTATGTTCGTTACATTCCAAACAAAACATATTTCCCGTAAACCCGGCTAATGCCCGCAACGCATGGGCTGCGGGCCCTTCGAGGAGCGCTATGTCCTTATTCCAATAAATAATTTCGCTATAGGAATTTTACTTGCAGGGTGTTTAGCCATAAAATCAGCGCGATTGATTGCTGCGACATATCGTCACTGCCTTATTTCTTTATCAAGCTCAGAGACCTTTGCTCTCTGTTAAGGATTTCCAGCATGCCCGAAGCGACAGGACTCATGGCCCACAACTGGGGCTTTGCCATTTTCCTTCTGGGTGTAGTCGGCCTGTGTGCCTTCATGCTCGGCGTCTCCAGCCTTCTCGGGTCAAAAGCCTGGGGCCGCAGCAAAAACGAACCGTTCGAGTCCGGCATGCTACCTACCGGTGGCGCCCGCTTGCGGCTCTCAGCCAAATTCTATCTGGTCGCGATGCTGTTCGTGATCTTCGATATCGAAGCCCTCTTTCTCTTTGCATGGTCTGTGTCCGTCCGCGAAAGCGGCTGGACCGGATTCGTCGAAGCTCTCGTTTTCATAGCAATTCTGTTGGCAGGTCTTGTCTACCTGTTCCGAGTGGGCGCCCTTGACTGGGCTCCGGAAGCTCGTCGCAAGCGGCAGGCGAAGCTGAAACAATGAGGCTTTGGCAATGCAATACAATCTCACCAGAATCGACCCCGATGCTCCTAACGAGCAGTATCCGATTGGCCAGCGGGAAACCGTTTCCGATCCGTTAGAAGATCAAGTCCACAAAAACATTTTCATGGGCAAGCTGGAAGACGTGCTGAGTGGCGCGGTCAACTGGGGACGTAAAAACTCCCTGTGGCCGTACAACTTCGGCCTTTCCTGCTGCTACGTGGAAATGACCACCGCCTTCACGGCGCCCCACGACATCGCGCGCTTCGGCGCCGAAGTAATCCGGGCATCACCGCGTCAGGCCGACTTCATGGTTATCGCCGGGACCTGCTTCATCAAGATGGCGCCGATCATTCAGCGCCTGTATGAGCAGATGCTCGAGCCCAAGTGGGTGATCTCGATGGGTTCGTGCGCCAACTCCGGCGGCATGTACGACATCTACTCCGTGGTTCAGGGGGTGGACAAGTTCCTGCCCGTTGACGTCTACGTACCTGGCTGCCCGCCCCGTCCAGAAGCGTTTCTGCAAGGCTTGATGCTGTTGCAGGAATCCATTGGCCAGGAGCGTCGCCCACTTTCCTGGGTCGTTGGCGATCAAGGCGTTTATCGCGCCGACATGCCTTCGCAGAAGGAACAGCGCCGCGAACAGCGAATCGCAGTCACCAACCTGCGCAGCCCTGACGAAGTCTGATCCAGTCTGTTTCAAAGAAACGAGAAGCTGGCTTCATTCTTTACGTTGACCGAAAGCGAAAAAATAACCATGACTACAGGCAGTGCTCTGTACATCCCGCCTTATAAGGCAGACGACCAGGATGTGGTCGTCGAACTGAACAACCGTTTTGGCGCCGAAGCGTTCACCGCTCAGCCGACCCGCACCGGCATGCCGGTGCTGTGGGTCGCGCGCGCCAAACTCGTCGAAGTCCTGACTTTCCTGCGCAACCTGCCCAAGCCGTACGTCATGCTTTATGACCTGCACGGCGTGGACGAGCGTCTGCGCACCAAGCGTCAAGGGCTGCCGGGCGGTGCCGATTTCACCGTGTTCTATCACCTCATGTCGCTGGAACGTAATAGTGACGTGATGATCAAGGTCGCCTTGTCCGAGAGCGACCTCAGCTTGCCGACCGTCACCAGCATCTGGCCGAACGCCAACTGGTACGAGCGTGAAGTCTGGGACATGTACGGCATCGACTTCAAAGGTCACCCGCACCTGTCGCGCATCATGATGCCGCCGACCTGGGAAGGTCACCCGCTGCGCAAGGACTTCCCGGCGCGCGCCACCGAATTCGACCCGTTCAGCCTGAACCTGGCCAAGCAACAGCTTGAGGAAGAAGCCGCGCGCTTCCGTCCTGAAGACTGGGGCATGAAGCGTTCCGGCCCGAACGAGGACTATATGTTCCTCAACCTGGGGCCGAACCACCCTTCGGCTCACGGTGCGTTCCGCATCATCCTGCAACTGGACGGTGAAGAAATCGTCGATTGCGTTCCGGACATCGGTTACCACCACCGTGGCGCCGAAAAGATGGCCGAGCGTCAGTCCTGGCACAGTTTCATTCCGTACACCGACCGTATCGACTACCTCGGCGGCGTGATGAACAACCTGCCGTACGTGCTCTCGGTCGAGAAACTGGCCGGCATCAAGGTGCCGGAGAAGGTCGACGTCATCCGCATCATGATGGCCGAGTTCTTCCGGATCACCAGCCACCTGCTGTTCCTGGGTACCTACATCCAGGACGTCGGCGCCATGACTCCGGTGTTCTTCACCTTCACCGACCGTCAGAAGGCGTACACGGTGATTGAAGCCATCACCGGTTTCCGTCTGCACCCGGCCTGGTACCGCATCGGTGGCGTCGCCCACGACCTGCCGCGCGGCTGGGACAAACTGGTGAAAGACTTCGTTGAATGGCTGCCGAAGCGCCTCGACGAATACACCAAGGCCGCCCTGCAGAACAGCATCCTCAAGGGTCGTACCATCGGCGTTGCCCAGTACAACACCAAAGAGGCCCTGGAATGGGGCGTCACCGGTGCCGGCCTGCGTTCCACCGGTTGCGACTTCGACCTGCGTAAGGCGCGTCCTTACTCCGGCTACGAGAACTTCGAGTTCGAAGTGCCGCTGGCCGCCAACGGTGATGCCTACGACCGCTGCATGGTTCGCGTCGAAGAGATGCGCCAGAGCGTCAGGATCATCGACCAGTGCCTGCGCAACATGCCGGAAGGCCCGTACAAGGCGGATCACCCGCTGACCACGCCGCCGCCGAAAGAGCGCACGCTGCAGCACATCGAAACCTTGATCACGCACTTCCTGCAAGTTTCGTGGGGCCCGGTCATGCCGGCCAACGAATCCTTCCAGATGATCGAAGCGACCAAGGGCATCAACAGTTATTACCTGACGAGCGACGGCGGCACCATGAGCTACCGTACCCGGATCCGTACTCCGAGCTTCGCCCACCTGCAGCAGATCCCTTCGGTGATCAAAGGCAGCATGGTCGCGGACCTGATTGCGTACCTGGGTAGTATCGACTTCGTTATGGCCGACGTGGACCGCTAAGCATGAACAGCACGCTTATCCAGACAGACCGTTTCACCCTGAGTGAAACCGAGCGCTCGGCCATCGAGCACGAGCTGCATCACTACGAAGACCCGCGCGCGGCGTCGATCGAAGCCCTGAAGATCGTCCAGAAGGAACGCGGCTGGGTGCCGGACGGCGCTCTGTACGCCATCGGCGAGATCCTCGGCATCCCGGCCAGCGACGTTGAAGGCGTCGCCACGTTCTACAGCCAGATCTTCCGTCAGCCGGTCGGCCGTCACATCATTCGCGTCTGCGACAGCATGGTCTGCTACATCGGTGGCCACGAGTCGGTGGTCAGCGAAATCCAGAACAACCTGGGTATCGGCCTGGGTCAGACCACCGCCGACGGTCGCTTCACCCTGCTGCCGGTCTGCTGCCTCGGCAACTGCGACAAGGCACCGGCGCTGATGATCGATGACGACACCTTTGGCGATGTCCAGCCTGCCGGCGTCGCCAAACTGCTCGAGGGCTACGTATGACCCTGACTTCTTTCGGCCCGGCCAACCGCATTCAGCGTTCGGCCGAGACTCACCCGCTGACCTGGCGCCTGCGTGACGACGGCGAAGCCGTATGGCTCGACGAGTACCAGGCCAAGAACGGTTACGCCGCTGCACGCAAGGCCTTCGCCGACATGGGACCGGACGACATCGTCCAGACCGTGAAGGACGCCGGTCTCAAGGGTCGTGGTGGTGCAGGCTTCCCCACTGGCGTGAAGTGGGGCCTGATGCCCAAGGACGAATCCATCAACATCCGCTACCTGCTGTGCAACGCGGATGAAATGGAGCCGAACACCTGGAAAGACCGCATGCTGATGGAGCAACTGCCTCATCTGCTGATCGAGGGCATGCTGATCAGCGCCCGCGCGCTGAAAACCTATCGTGGCTACATCTTCCTGCGTGGCGAGTACACCACCGCCGCCAAGCACCTGAACCGTGCCGTGGAAGAAGCCAAGGCAGCGGGCCTGCTGGGCAAGAACATTCTGGGCAGCGGCTTCGATTTCGAACTGTTCGTCCACACCGGCGCCGGGCGTTACATCTGCGGTGAAGAAACCGCACTGATCAACTCCCTCGAAGGCCGCCGCGCCAACCCGCGCTCCAAGCCGCCCTTCCCTGCCGCCGTTGGCGTGTGGGGCAAGCCGACCTGCGTGAACAACGTTGAAACCCTGTGCAACGTGCCGGCGATCATTGCCGACGGCGTGGACTGGTACAAATCGTTGGCCCGCGACGGCAGTGAAGACATGGGCACCAAGCTCATGGGCTTCTCCGGCAAGGTCAAGAACCCGGGCCTGTGGGAACTGCCATTCGGCGTGACCGGTCGCGAGCTGTTCGAAGACTACGCCGGCGGCATGCGCGACGGTTACAAGCTCAAGGCCTGGCAGCCAGGCGGCGCCGGTACCGGTTTCCTGTTGCCGGAACACCTCGACGCACAAATGTACGCCGGCGGCATCGCCAAGGTGGGCACCCGTATGGGTACCGGCCTGGCCATGGCGGTGGACGACAGCGTCAACATGGTGTCCCTGCTGCGCAACATGGAGCAGTTCTTCGCTCGCGAATCCTGCGGTTTCTGCACCCCTTGCCGTGATGGCCTGCCATGGAGCGTCAAGCTGCTGATGGCCATCGAGCAAGGCCGCGGCCAGCCAGGCGACATCGAGACCCTGCTGGGTCTGGTCAACTTCCTCGGCCCGGGCAAGACCTTCTGTGCTCACGCACCGGGTGCCGTGGAGCCGTTGGGCAGTGCCATCAAATACTTCCGTCCAGAGTTCGAAGCCGGTATCGCGCCTGCAAGCGCCGCCGTCCCGCCTCTGGCGAAGCCGATCACAGTCGGCGCGTAAACGCTTAAAAGGCGAAGGGTCCGTGCCCTTCGCCTTTCGTCCGATGACGCCTTTCGGGGCTGACTGGATTCGGACGGATAACAAGATTCCATTAGCCACGCCCGCTGACACCGGGCCAACGAAGACCTTTGAACCATGGCCACTATCCACGTAGACGGCAAAGCGCTCGAAGTCGACGGGGCAGACAACCTGTTACAGGCATGTCTGTCGCTGGGCCTCGACATCCCTTATTTCTGCTGGCACCCCGCGCTTGGAAGCGTCGGGGCGTGCCGCCAGTGCGCGGTCAAGCAGTACACCGACGAGAACGACACCCGTGGTCGCATCGTCATGTCCTGCATGACCCCTGCCACCGACAACACCTGGATCTCCATCGACGATGAAGAATCCAAGGCGTTCCGCGCCAGTGTCGTTGAATGGCTGATGACCAACCACCCGCACGACTGCCCTGTGTGCGAGGAAGGCGGTCACTGCCACCTGCAAGACATGACGGTGATGACCGGCCACAACGAGCGCCGTTATCGCTTCACCAAGCGCACCCACCAGAACCAGGATCTGGGCCCGTTCATTTCCCACGAAATGAACCGTTGCATCGCCTGCTACCGCTGTGTGCGTTTCTACAAGGACTACGCCGGCGGCACCGACCTCGGTGTGTACGGCGCCCACGACAACGTGTATTTCGGTCGCGTTGAAGACGGCACGCTGGAAAGCGAGTTCTCCGGCAACCTCACCGAGGTCTGCCCGACCGGTGTGTTCACCGACAAGACTCACTCCGAGCGCTACAACCGCAAGTGGGACATGCAGTTCTCGCCGAGCATCTGCCATGGCTGCTCGAGCGGTTGCAACATCTCCCCGGGCGAGCGTTACGGCGAACTGCGTCGCATCGAAAACCGTTACAACGGTTCGGTGAACCAGTACTTCCTGTGCGACCGTGGCCGTTTCGGTTATGGCTACGTCAACCGCGCCGACCGTCCACGTCAGCCAATGCTGGCCGACGGTACCAAGCTTGGGCTGGATGCTGCGCTGGACAAAGCCGCCGACCTGCTGCGCGGTCGCAACATCGTCGGTATCGGTTCGCCGCGTGCCAGCCTCGAAAGCAACTACGCGTTGCGTGAACTGGTCGGCGCCGAGCACTTCTATTCCGGTATCGAAGCCTCCGAGCTGGAGCGCATCCGTCTGGTCCTGCAAGTGCTGAAAGACAGCCCGCTGCCCGTGCCAAACATGCGCGACATCGAAGACCACGACGCCGTGTTCGTCCTCGGTGAAGACCTGACCCAAACTGCCGCCCGCATGGCCCTGGCCCTGCGTCAGTCGGTCAAAGGCAAGGCCGAAGACATGGCCGAAGCCATGCGCGTCCAGCCTTGGCTCGACGCCGCGGTGAAGAACATCGGTCAGCACGAGCTGAACCCGCTGTTCATCGCCAGCCTGGCTGAAACCAAGCTCGACGACATCGCCGAAGAGTGTGTACACGCCGCTCCGGACGATCTGGCCCGCCTCGGTTTCGCCGTGGCCCACGCCCTGGACGCCAGCGCGCCTGCCGTTGAAGGTCTGGACGCCGAAGCCCTGGAACTGGCCAAGCGCATCGCCGATGCCCTGCTCGCTGCCAAGCGTCCGCTGATCATCGCCGGTACTTCGCTGGGCTCCAAAGCCCTGATCGAAGCTGCGGCGAACATCGCCAAGGTCCTGAAGCTGCGTGAGAAGAACGGTTCGATCAGCCTGATCGTGCCGGAAGCCAACAGCCTCGGCCTGGCCATGCTCGGTGGCGAATCGGTTGATGCCGCGCTGCAAGCTGTGATCGACGGCAAGGCCGACGCCATCGTCGTGCTGGAAAACGATCTGTACACCCGCACTGCCAAAGCCAAGGTCGATGCGGCACTCAACGCTGCGAAAGTAGTGATCGTTGCCGACCATCAGAAGACCGCCACCAGCGATCGCGCGCACCTGGTTCTGCCAGCCGCCAGCTTCGCTGAAGGCGACGGTACGCTGGTCAGCCAGGAAGGTCGCGCCCAGCGCTTCTTCCAGGTTTTCGACCCGCAATACATGGACGCGAGCATTCTGGTCCACGAAGGCTGGCGCTGGCTGCACGCCCTGCGCTCGACGCTGCTGAACCAGCCGATCGACTGGACGCAACTCGACCACGTCACCGCTGCGGTTGCTTCGAGCACCCCGCAACTGGCCCGAATCGTCGACGCCGCGCCGTCCGCCTCGTTCCGCATCAAGGGTCTGAAACTGGCGCGTGAGCCGCTGCGTTATTCCGGTCGCACCGCAATGCGCGCCGACATCAGCGTTCACGAACCACGCACCCCGCAAGACAAGGACACCGCGTTCGCCTTCTCGATGGAAGGTTACTCGGGCTCCGCCGAACCGCGTCAGCAGGTTCCTTTTGCATGGTCGCCGGGCTGGAACTCGCCGCAAGCCTGGAACAAGTTCCAGGACGAAGTCGGTGGTCACCTGCGCGCTGGCGATCCGGGCACCCGCCTGATCGAAAGCACCGGTGATTCGCTGAACTGGTTTGCCGCTGCGCCACGTGCGTTCAACCCGGCGCCGGGCACCTGGCAAGCCGTGCCGTTCTTCCACCTGTTCGGCAGCGAAGAAACCTCTTCGAAGGCTGCTCCGGTTCAGGAACGCATTCCGGCGGCTTACGTTGCTCTGGCCAAGTCCGAAGCGGATCGCCTGGGCGTCAACGACGGCGCACTGCTGAGCCTCAATGTTGCCGGCCAGACCCTGCGTCTGCCGCTGCGCATCAATGAAGAACTGGGCGCAGGTCTAGTGGCATTGCCTGCGGGCATCGCCGGCATTCCACCGGCATTCGCCGGCGTATCCGTTGATGGTCTGCAGGAGGCAGCGCAATGACCTGGTTCACCCCTGAAGTGATCGATGTGATCCTGACGGTCATCAAAGCCATCGTGATCCTGCTGGCCGTGGTGGTCGCAGGCGCGTTGCTCAGCTTTGTCGAGCGTCGCCTGCTGGGCTGGTGGCAGGACCGTTACGGTCCGAACCGTGTCGGCCCGTTCGGCATGTTCCAGATCGCAGCCGACATGCTGAAGATGTTCTTCAAGGAAGACTGGACCCCGCCGTTTGCCGACAAGGTGATCTTCACCCTGGCACCGGTGGTGGCCATGTCCGCCCTGCTGATCGCTTTCGCGATCATCCCGATCACCCCGACCTGGGGCGTGGCGGATCTGAACATCGGCCTGCTGTTCTTCTTCGCCATGGCCGGTCTTTCGGTCTACGCGGTGCTGTTCGCCGGCTGGTCGAGTAACAACAAGTTCGCCCTGCTCGGCAGCTTGCGTGCCTCGGCGCAGACCGTGTCCTACGAAGTGTTCATGGGCCTGGCCCTGATGGGCATCGTGGTGCAGGTCGGCTCGTTCAACATGCGCGACATCGTCGAGTACCAGGCGCAGAACCTGTGGTTCATCATTCCGCAGTTCTTCGGCTTCTGTACCTTCTTCATCGCTGGCGTGGCCGTGACTCACCGTCACCCGTTCGACCAGCCGGAAGCGGAACAGGAACTGGCCGACGGTTACCACATTGAATACGCCGGTATGAAATGGGGCATGTTCTTCGTCGGTGAATACATCGGCATCATCCTGATCTCGGCGCTGCTGGTCACCCTGTTCTTCGGTGGCTGGCACGGTCCGTTCGGCATCCTGCCGCAACTGTCCTTCGTCTGGTTCGCACTGAAGACTGCGTTCTTCATCATGCTGTTCATTCTGCTGCGCGCTTCCATCCCGCGTCCGCGTTATGACCAGGTGATGGATTTCAGCTGGAAATTCTGCCTGCCACTGACCCTGATCAATTTGCTGGTGACCGCTGCAATCGTGTTGTGGAACACGCCTGCGGTTGCGGTTCAGTGAGGATTTGACCCATGTTCAAATATATTGGCGACATCGTTAAGGGTACCGGTACCCAGTTGCGCAGCCTGGTCATGATCTTCGGCCATGGCTTTCGCAAGCGCGACACCCTGCAATACCCGGAAGAGCCGGTCTACCTGCCGCCACGCTACCGTGGCCGCATCGTCCTGACCCGCGACCCCGATGGCGAAGAACGCTGCGTAGCCTGCAACCTGTGCGCCGTGGCATGCCCGGTGGGTTGCATCTCGCTGCAGAAAGCTGAAACCGAAGACGGTCGCTGGTACCCGGACTTCTTCCGTATCAACTTCTCGCGCTGCATTTTCTGCGGTCTCTGCGAGGAAGCCTGCCCGACCACCGCGATCCAGTTGACCCCGGATTTCGAAATGGCCGAGTTCAAACGTCAGGACCTTGTGTACGAGAAAGAAGATCTGCTGATCTCCGGCCCCGGCAAAAACCCTGATTACAACTTCTATCGTGTTGCAGGTATGGCCGTTGCGGGCAAGCCGAAAGGCGCCGCACAAAACGAAGCCGAGCCGATCAACGTGAAGAGCTTGCTGCCTTAAGGAAGAACGATGGAATTCGCTTTCTATTTCGCATCGGGTATCGCTGTTGTGTCCACACTGCGTGTGGTCACCAACACCAATCCTGTGCACGCCCTGCTCTACCTGATCATTTCGCTGATCTCCGTGGCCATGACCTTCTTCGCCCTCGGCGCACCGTTCGCCGGCGTGCTGGAAGTGATCGCCTACGCCGGCGCCATCATGGTGCTGTTCGTGTTCGTGGTGATGATGCTGAACCTTGGCCCGGCCTCGGTTCAGCAGGAACGCACCTGGCTCAAGCCCGGCATCTGGGCAGGACCGGTGATTCTCGCCGCCCTGCTGCTGGCCGAACTGCTGTATGTGCTGTTCGCTCACCAGAGCGGTCAGGCCATCGGTCAAACCACCGTTGACGCGAAAGCCGTGGGCATCAGCCTGTTCGGTCCGTACCTGCTGGTGGTCGAACTCGCCTCGATGCTGCTGCTCGCTGCAGCCGTCACGGCGTTCCATTTGGGCCGTAATGAGGCTAAGGAGTAGAACATGCCTGTTATCCCTCTCGGTTCTATACCTATGGAGCATGGCCTGGCCGTTGCCGGCATCCTGTTCTGCCTTGGTCTGGTCGGCCTGATGGTCCGCCGCAACATTTTGTTCGTGTTGATGAGTCTGGAAGTGATGATGAACGCCTCTGCACTGGCCTTCATCGTCGCGGGCGCCCGCTGGGCGCAACCGGATGGACAGATCATGTTCATCCTGGTGATCAGCCTTGCAGCCGCCGAAGCCAGTATTGGCCTGGCGATCCTGCTGCAACTGTATCGCCGCTTCCACACGCTCGATATCGACGCTGCCAGTGAGATGCGCGGATGAACCTACTCTTTCTGACTTTCGTATTCCCTCTGATCGGGTTCCTGTTGCTGTCGTTCTCGCGCGGCCGCTTCTCGGAAAACCTGTCGGCGCTGATCGGTGTCGGCTCCATCGGCCTGTCTGCCATCGTCGCGGCTTACGTGATCTGGCAGTTCAACGTCGCTCCACCGGAAGGTGGCGTCTACACCCAGGTGCTGTGGCGCTGGATATCGGTGGAAGGTTTCCAGCCTGACTTTGCGCTGTACCTGGATGGTCTGTCCGTGACCATGCTCGGTGTGGTCGTCGGTGTCGGCTTCCTGATCCACCTGTTTGCCTCCTGGTACATGCGTGGCGAAGACGGTTACTCGCGCTTCTTCTCGTACACCAACCTGTTTATCGCCAGCATGCTGTTCCTGATCCTGGGCGATAACCTGCTGTTCATCTACTTCGGTTGGGAAGGCGTGGGCCTGTGCTCGTACCTGTTGATCGGTTTCTACTACAGCAACCGCAACAACGGTAACGCCGCACTCAAAGCCTTCATCGTCACCCGCATCGGCGACGTGTTCATGGCGATCGGCCTGTTCATCCTGTTCCAGCAACTGGGCACGCTGAACGTCCAGGAACTGCTGGTGAAGGCGCCTGAGCACTTCAAGGTCGGCGATTTCTGGATCGTGCTGGCGACCCTGATGCTGCTGGGTGGTGCAGTCGGTAAGTCGGCTCAACTGCCGCTGCAGACCTGGCTTGCGGACGCGATGGCCGGTCCTACCCCGGTTTCGGCACTGATCCACGCTGCAACCATGGTGACTGCGGGTGTCTACCTGATCGCCCGTACCCACGGTCTGTTCGCCCTGGCGCCGGATATCCTGCACCTGGTCGGCATCGTCGGTGGTGTGACCCTGGTACTGGCCGGTTTCGCCGCGCTGGTGCAAACCGACATCAAACGTATCCTCGCCTACTCGACCATGAGCCAGATCGGCTACATGTTCCTGGCGCTGGGCGTTGGCGCCTGGGAAGGCGCGATCTTCCACCTGATGACCCACGCCTTCTTCAAGGCCCTGCTGTTCCTTGCCTCCGGTGCGGTGATCGTTGCCTGCCACCACGAGCAGAACATCTTCAAGATGGGCGGCCTGTGGAAGAAACTGCCGCTGGCCTACGCCAGCTTCATCGTCGGTGGTGCCGCCCTGGCCGCCCTGCCGCTGGTGACCGCAGGTTTCTACTCCAAGGACGAAATCCTCTGGGAAGCGTTCGCCAGCGGCAACCACGGTCTGCTCTATGCAGGTCTGGTCGGCGCATTCATGACGTCGCTGTACACCTTCCGCCTGATCTTCATCGCGTTCCACGGTGAAGCCAAGACCGAAGCCCACGCCGGTCACGGCATCGCTCACTGGCTGCCGCTGTCGGTGCTGATCGTGCTGTCGACCTTCGTCGGCGCCATGATCGTTCCACCGCTGCACGGCGTACTGCCCGAGAGCGTTGGCCATGCCGGTGGCGAAGCCAAGCACAGCCTGGAAATCGCCTCGGGCGCCATCGCCCTGGCCGGTATCCTGCTGGCGGCCCTGCTGTTCCTTGGCAAGCGTCGCTTCGTGACCGCGATCGCCAACAGCGGCATCGGCCGTCTCCTTTCGGCCTGGTGGTTCGCTGCCTGGGGCTTCGACTGGATCTACGACAAACTGTTCGTCAAGCCGTACCTTGCGATCAGCCACATGCTGCGCAAAGACCCGCTCGACCAGACCATCGGTCTGATCCCGCGCATGGCCAAGGGTGGTCACACTGCCCTGAGCCGTACCGAAACCGGTCAACTGCGTTGGTACGCTGCTTCGATGGCTACTGGTGCCGTGTTGGTCATCGGTGCTGTCGTGCTGGTAGCGGTCTGATATGAACCTTGCGAATTTGCGAAAGGAAACGAGCCCGTCATGATTCTGCCTTGGCTAATCCTGATCCCCTTCATCGGCGGCCTGCTGTGCTGGATGGGTGAGCGCTTCGGCGCTACCCTCCCCCGCTGGATTGCGCTGTTGACCATGACCCTGGAACTCGCCCTCGGCCTCTGGCTGTGGGCCCACGGTGACTATTCATTTGCTCCGGCGCCTGGCGCCGATCCGACCTGGGCGCTTGAGTTCAAGCATGTCTGGATCCAGCGCTTCGGCATCAACGTGCACCTGGCCCTCGACGGTCTGTCGCTGCTGATGATCCTGCTGACCGGTCTGCTGGGCATCCTGTCGGTACTCTGCTCGTGGAAAGAGATCCAGCGTCACGTTGGCTTCTTCCACCTGAACCTGATGTGGATCCTGGGCGGCGTCGTCGGCGTGTTCCTCGCCCTCGACCTGTTCATGTTCTTCTTCTTCTGGGAAATGATGCTGGTGCCGATGTACTTCCTCATCGCGCTCTGGGGTCACAGTTCTTCGGACGGCAAGAAAACCCGTATCTACGCCGCGACCAAGTTCTTCATCTTCACTCAGGCTTCCGGCCTGATCATGCTGGTGGCGATCCTGGGTCTGGTCCTGGTCAACTACAACAGCACCGGCGTGATCACCTTCAACTACGCCGATCTGTTGAAGACCAAGATGTCGATGACCACCGAGTACATCCTGATGCTCGGCTTCTTCATCGCCTTCGCGGTCAAGCTGCCAGTGGTCCCGTTCCACTCCTGGCTGCCTGACGCTCACGCCCAGGCACCGACTGCAGGTTCCGTCGACCTCGCCGGTATCCTGCTGAAAACCGCGGCCTACGGTCTGCTGCGTTTCGCACTGCCGCTGTTCCCGAACGCCTCGGCCGAGTTCGCGCCGATCGCCATGACCCTCGGTCTGATCGGGATCTTCTATGGTGCTTTCCTCGCTTTCGCACAAACCGACATCAAGCGTCTGATCGCCTTTTCGTCCGTTTCCCACATGGGCTTCGTACTGATCGGCATCTACTCCGGCAGCCAACTGGCGCTGCAAGGCGCCGTGGTCCAGATGCTGGCCCACGGTCTGTCGGCAGCCGCGCTGTTTATCCTCAGCGGTCAGCTGTACGAGCGCCTGCACACTCGCGACATGCGTGAGATGGGCGGTCTGTGGTCGCGTATCGCATACCTGCCGGCGATCAGCCTGTTCTTCGCAGCCGCTTCGCTGGGTCTGCCGGGCACCGGTAACTTCGTCGGCGAGTTCCTGATCCTGATCGGTACCTTCGCCAGCGCGCCATGGATCACCGCAATTGCCACCTCCGGTCTGGTGTTCGGTTCGGTCTACTCGCTGATCATGATCCACCGTGCCTACTTCGGTCCGTCCAAATCGGATTCGATCCTGCACGGCATGGACGCTCGCGAACTGATCATGGTGCTGGGCCTTGCGGTGCTGCTGGTCTACCTCGGCGTCTACCCGCAACCGTTCCTCGACACCTCTGCCGCCACGATGCATGGCGTGCAGCAGTGGCTCGGCACCGCCTTCACTCAACTCGCTTCGGCCCGGTAAGAGCGCTATGGAATTCACGATTCAACACTTTATTGCGCTAGCGCCACTGTTGATCACCAGCCTCACCATTATCGTGGTGATGCTGGCAATCGCCTGGCGCCGCAACCACTCGCAGACCTTCCTGATTTCGGTGGCGGGTCTGAACCTGGCCTTGCTGTCGATCCTGCCGGCCCTGAAAGTCGCGCCTCTGGCCGTGACTCCATTGCTGCAGATCGACACTTTTGCCTGCCTGTACATGGCGCTGATCCTGGTCGCCACCCTCGCTTGCGTCACCCTCGCCCACGCCTATCTCGGCGATGGCGGTTCGGGTTACCCGGGCAACCGTGAAGAACTGTACCTGCTGATCCTGATGGCCGCCGCCGGTGGTCTGGTTCTGGTCAGCGCGCAGCACCTGGCCGGCTTGTTCATCGGTCTGGAACTGCTGTCGGTGCCGGTCTACGGTCTGGTGGCCTACGCCTTCTTCAACAAGCGTTCGCTGGAAGCCGGCATCAAGTACATGGTGCTGTCGGCCGCCGGTTCCGCGTTCCTGCTGTTCGGTATGGCGCTGCTGTACGCAGACTCGGGTTCGCTGAGCTTCGTCGGCATCGGTCAGGCACTGGCCGCAACCGGCCTGCCAAGCTCGCTGGCGCAACTGGGTCTGGGCATGATGCTGATCGGTCTGGCGTTCAAACTGTCGCTGGTACCGTTCCACCTGTGGACGCCGGACGTGTACGAAGGTGCTCCGGCGCCGGTGGCCGCGTTCCTCGCCACCGCGTCGAAAGTGGCTGTGTTCGCGGTCATGGTTCGCCTGTTCCAGATCTCCCCTGCCGCAAGCAGTGGCGTACTGAGCAACGTGCTGACCATCATCGCCATCGCCTCGATCCTGTTCGGTAACCTGCTGGCCCTGACCCAGAGCAACCTCAAGCGTCTGCTCGGTTACTCCTCCATCGCGCACTTCGGCTACCTGCTGATCGCACTGGTGGCGAGCAAGGGTCTGGCGGTGGAAGCCATCGGCGTGTACCTGGTCACCTACGTGATCACCAGCCTCGGCGCGTTCGGCGTGATCACCCTGATGTCCTCGCCGTACAACGGCCGTGACGCAGATGCGCTGTACGAGTACCGCGGCCTGTTCTGGCGCCGTCCGTACCTGACCGCCGTACTGACCGTGATGATGCTGTCCCTGGCCGGTATCCCGCTGACCGCAGGCTTCATCGGCAAGTTCTACATCATCGCTACCGGTGTCGAGTCGCACCAATGGTGGCTGGTAGGTTCGCTGGTACTGGGCAGCGCAATCGGTGTGTTCTACTACCTGCGCGTGATGGTGACCCTGTACCTGATCGAACCGAACCTGCGCCGCCACGACGCCCAGCTGCACTGGGAACAGAAAGCAGGCGGCGTGATGCTGCTGGCGATCGCCGTTGTCGCGTTCTTCCTCGGCGTCTACCCGCAACCATTGCTGACACTGGTTCAGCAATCGGGCCTGGCGGGCTGATCGCTCAGCGATAGTCGGCTACGAACAGAAACGGCACCTTCGGGTGCCGTTTCTGTTTTTGCGGGATTTCCATTTTCTACACCCTCCCCTTTCGGCGACCCTGCCGGCGGGCCCTTGCCCGTCGAACAATAAAACCCACGCCGAAGCACGTTCCCGTCTGCCGGACTCAGGAGCGATTAATGGTCAACAACACAAAAATATCGATGCCGCTCTGGTAGTGGTCGTCGGGACGTCCACGGTGACACCGGTGACGGCCGCAACTCTGTTTCCCGCGATGAACCGGGAACGGCACTGACCCCCAAGCCGATTTGTGCGGTTTTTTCTCAAACTCCATGGGAAAAATCGCCGCACAAGTGCTGCATACAGCCTCGTAAATCCTTCAGTAAGAATTTGCCTCCCCCCCTGCGCTGAAACGTCTGACAGCGACAACAGATAGAACACCTGAGACAGCTGATTCCTTTCGCCTGGTTCGCCCGCTCCCACGCAGGGCTACCCCTCTCAGAAACACGTCCGCCCGGCGTCAATTCACGTTTTATCAGTACGTATTTCGACACCGCTGAAACCCGCTGCTGGAAACGTCTGGACATTTTTGACCCGCCCTCACCGCGCTTTTAGATTCGGCTCGTGCTTGCAACAGCACACTCCCCCAACAACTTAGGAGCGACATCATGGGCTATATGGGCAACTGGAATGCCAACCACATCGACGAACTTGAAGAGCAGGAAGCGCCCTCGGCAGAGCAGATCGAAGCACTGCAACTGACCGAGGAAGAACAGGCAGAGCTGAACGCCGAGTGACAGAACCTGCGAGGGCCTTGCGCCCTCGCAGGCTTTCCAGGAAGGGAATCATGGACAAGACAACGTTGGCCGAGCGTAAGCTCACGGCCGATCAGGCAGAACGGCGTATTCATACCGAACTTTCACGCCTGGGCCTCACGCCGCACACCCGCACCCTCGGCAGCAAAGTCGTTGCGGTTCACGCAAGTCTGCAGGGCAGCGACAACCGTCATGCCCGTGGCTGCGGCAAAGGCTATGCCGATCAGGCACACCTGGGTGCGCTTTATGAAGCACTCGAACACTACTGGACCGATGAGCTCTGTACCTCCGATGTTCACCACGAGACAGAAGGTTATTTCAAAGATGCGCCGATGTTTGCCGATGACTCGCTTCTGCACAGGCTCACCTGCCAGCAAAACGTGCGCATCGCCTGCCGGACTTATGTCTGTCCGCCGTGGCATGACCGGTTTTCCTATCCGGTTGCGCTGACTTCGCCGAACGGTTCACGTTTGCCCTCGTCACCGGGCATGGCGGACTACCGCGCCGTGCGGCGCTACGCCAGCAACAGCGGCACCGCGATTGGCGCCACTTACAACGAAGCGATGCTGCACGCCGCCAACGAATGCATCGAGCGCGATGCCGTGTCGTTGTTTCTGCTCGATCATTTTTATTACCAGAACCATCCGCCGCTGCGACGGGTAGCGCGTCTCAATGAAAGCGACCCACTCGGACGTCTGTGGGCCGATGCCGAACAGGAAATCGACGGCGAGATCATCCTGGTGGATATCAGCACCGAATTCAAGGTACGGACCTTTCTGGCCTTCACGACCAGGCCGGGCGTTCACCCACAGGTGTTTGGCAGCGGTAGCTCTCTCGACCCGCGCCACGCGGCATGGCGGGCGCTCACTGAACTGGTGCAATTGCAACTGAATGCCGCCGAACCCGAATACTGCCAGACGCTGGCCAATGCGTTACGCAACCTGCGACCCTTCCCGCGCCTGCTGCGCTGCGCGCAGTTCGATACGCAGACGCTGCTGCATCGCTGCGTTCAACACGAGGTGAGACTGCCGGATTGCGCTAAAAACCTGTCAGTGGAAAACCAGCTGTACTTGCTGACTCAAGACCTGCGGATTCATGGCCGTACGCTGGGTACAGCCGTCCTGCAACGAACCGAGCTCGACACCACCCTGCTCAACGTGGTGATCCCCGGCCTTGAGCGCTTCTTCGTGGTTTCCAGCGGCAACGTCGTCATCCCGCAAGCCCGGGGCCGTACGCTGGAGAGGCGAGCCCCATGAACCGACTCGATCGCACCCGGGAACTGACATTGGCCCGATCCATGCGCCTTCATCTCAATGAGAACGGCGCTGTTGGCCACTTCCTCGAACCGCGAGGCAGCGGACTGCATCAGGTTTTTTTCCTGCGGGTGAGCGATGAGCTCTGGGTCGGCCGCAAGCTCCTGCAACGTGACCGGCATTTTCGCTGGCAGGCCAGCAGCGTGCTCAAACCCGGCATGTTGTTTGGCCCGCATCTGCATTCATTGTGGGGGGATGACGGTTTGTCGATCGGCTATCGAACGGCCTCCCCCGCGGAGAAAACGCAGGTCTTCGAACATGCATTGCATCAGGCTGACAGCGAGATCCTGGTTCCCTTTCCACTGCTGGATGAGGCGGGCCGGGAAGCGGTCTGCCCGGCAGAGTTCTGGCAAGGCAACGAATCACTGGCCGAACAGCTGAACACTGACGAGCACCACCTGCGCGAATACTGCGCCGGGCTGCTCCAGGCCATCACTGAAAAAGGCGCACTGGTTTACGACCCGGCTTGTTCAACGGGCGCGTTCATCGCCCATCTCGCCCGCGCCCTGCCCGATTGTCTTTGCCTGGGCAGTGACCGCTCGGCCTCGATGATCGAACATGCCAGGCGATGGCACAGCGGAACATCCGTCGAGTTCGACGTGCTGGAGGCGAGTGAGGCCTTCGATACCGGGATTCGCTGCGATGTCTTGATCCTGCGTTTCCTCAACGCCGAAGTCTTGACCCGCCGAGAGGCGCAAACCGCATTCGAGTCGCTGATCCGCTGCGTCAAGCCCGGCGGCACGATCCTCGTTTTCGGTCACACCCCGGTGCTGATCCCGGTCACCTGGCTTGCCTCCATCCACCACCTGAAACTTGAATCCAGCGTCGCGGCCCGGCCGGGGCAAGTCGAGCTGTTCCAGTTTTATCGTCTGACGGTTCACGCGTCATGACCTTTTCCCTGCACAGCCGAGGTTATTACCCGACTGGTGACGGACATCGGCTCTATTGGGAACGCCATGGTGTTCCGGGACACGAACCGGTGTTTTTCCTCCATGGCGGCCCCGGCGGACGTATCAGTCGTCACCATCTGCAGTTTTTCGACCTGGGCCGGTTCGACATCATCCTGTTTGACCAACGAGGTTGCGGGCGCTCGACGCCCTACGGCGAGCTGCAGTACAACACCACCGGGTTGTGTGTCGAAGACATCGATGCCCTGCGCCAGCATTTCGGCTTCGAAAGAATCAGTGTGTTGGGAGTGTCATGGGGCAGTTGGCTGGCGATTCAGTACCAGCAGCGTTACCCGCAGCACCTGCTGAAAACCACGCTGGTTTCGGTATTCGTGCCGTTTGCCGCCAATGTCCGGGCTTACGATCAGGCGCTCAATGACGGGCTGAGGCAATCGCCAGAATCATCGTCCGGCCAACGCGCCAGGGACATCTACCGGATACTCGGCGAAGGCCGCCCATCGCAGCAACACCGCGCCGCCATCGAATGGTTGAACGCTGTTCTACGTCGCACAGGGCAGACGATCTGCCCCGACACCCTGGAGCGCTTTGTCGATCAGGAAGCGGTGCTCGCCATCCGCCTCGAACTGCATTACCACCTGCAGAACTACGGCTTCACGCCAGAGGATGAAGATCTGACTCTCGATGACAACACCCAGCTGATCCAGGGCATTCGCGACACCCATGGCATGGCCAGCGTGCGCTGGCTCAGGCAACGCATGAACATCCACTGCCGACTGCTGCACACCGGGCACAACGCTTTTGAAAACGCCACACTCAAAGCGGTGCGCCGGGCGGTGAAACGTGAAATCGAAGGCTAAAAAAAACGGCACCCGAAGGTGCCGTTCCGTCCTGCAAAAGCGCTTACTTGCGTGCCGCCTCCCACGACTTGAGCAGTTCGTTGTAGCTCACGGTTTCGCCTTTTGGTTTCTCGTTGGCCAGTTTCGGTTTTGGTGCGCCCGGCTGGTCGAACCAGTATTGCGCGTCGCGCTCGGGGTTCATTTTCGGTGCGCACACCGCCTGGGCCTTGGAGCGTTCCAGGCGAGTCATGATCGCGTCCTGATCCTTGGCCAGACCATCGAGGGCCTGTTGCGGGGTCTTCTCGCCGCTGGCGGCTTCGGCGATGTGGCTCCACCACAGTTGCGCCAGGCGTGGATAGTCCGGCACGTTGGTGCCGGTCGGCGTCCATTGCACCCGGGCCGGGCTGCGGTAGAACTCGACCAGACCACCGAGTTTCGGCGCCAGATCGGTCATCGCTTGCGAGTTGATGTCCGACTCGCGGATCGGCGTCAGGCCGACGATGGTTTTCTTCAGCGACACGGTTTTCGAGGTCACGAACTGCGCGTACAGCCAGGCTGCGAGTTTCTGCTTCTCAGGCGTGGATTTCATGAAGGTCCAGGAACCCACGTCCTGATAACCGAGTTTCATCCCCTCTTCCCAGTAAGGCCCGCGTGGCGACGGCGCCATGCGCCATTTCGGCGTGCCGTCGGCGTTGACCACCGGCAGGCCCGGTTTGGTCATGTCGGCGGTGAACGCGGTGTACCAGAAGATCTGCTGGGCGATGTTGCCCTGGGACGGCACCGGGCCGGACTCGGAGAAGGTCATGCCCGCCGCTTCCGGTGGCGCGTACTTCTTCAGCCAGTCGACGTATTTGGTGGTGGCGAACACCGCGGCCGGGCCGTTGGTGTCGCCGCCACGGGTCACGCTGGAACCGACCGGATGGCAATCCTCGACACGAATCCCCCACTCGTCCACTGGCAAGCCGTTGGGAATGCCCTTGTCGCCGCCACCGGCCATGGAGAACCAGGCATCGGTGAAGCGCCAGCCCAGGGACGGATCTTTCTTGCCGTAGTCCATGTGTCCGTAAATGCGCTTGCCGTCGATTTCCTTGACGTCTTCGCTGAAGAACTTGGCGATGTCTTCATAGGCCGACCAGTTCACCGGCACGCCCAGTTCATAGCCGTACTTTTCCTTGAACTTGGCTTTCAGGTCGGGGCGTTCGAACCAGTCGGCGCGGAACCAGTACAGGTTGGCGAACTGCTGGTCGGGCAATTGGTAGATCTTGCCGTCCGGCGCGGTGGTAAAGGAGATGCCGATGAAGTCCTTGATGTCGAGGGTCGGCGAGGTGAAGTTCTTGCCTTCGTTGGCCATCAGGTCGGTGATCGACTCGGTCTTGCCGTAGCGAAAGTGCGTACCGATCAGATCCGAGTCGTTGACCCAGCCGTCGTAGATGTTCTTGTCCGACTGCATGACGGTCTGCATTTTTTCCACGACGTCGCCTTCCTGCAACAGGTCGTGGGTCAGCTTGATGCCGGTGATTTCGCTGAAGGCCTTGGCCAGTACCTTGGATTCATATTCGTGGGTGGTCAGGGTTTCCGAGACGACCTTGATGTCCATCCCGCGAAACGGCTCGGCCGCCTTGATGAACCACTTCAGTTCTTCGAGCTGCTGCTCGGCTGTCAGGGTCGACGGCTTGAACTCGCTGCCGATCCATTTTTTTGCGGCATCTTCGTAGGCGTCGGCCCAGGCGGACGCGCTCAAACCGCTGAGTGCCAGCATGGCTGCCAATGAAATGCTATGTCGCAGCTTATTTTTCTTATCGAACATAGAGACCTCCTGTTAGGTTTTCGGAGCAAAATTGCCGAGCGATTCGACTAGCCCCAACGCATCACAGCCAACAGCCACACCAGGGACAACGCGGACGCTACCCAGATGCTCCAGTCGGTCACGCCAATTACCAGCAAATGCAGGTAGGCGCTGCCGAGAAGACCAATGAACAAGCGATCGCCACGGGTGGTGGCAATCGGCAGAAACCCTCGCCGCAAGATGCTCGGCGAGCGCAGTTCCCAGGTGGTCATGCCCACCAGGATCAAACCAATCACGATGAAAAACGCCGCCGTCGGGACGGTCCAGCTCATCCATTCCATCATCAGTTCCTCAGACCCGGCCCAGGGCAAAGCCCTTGGCCACGTGGTTGCGAACGAACCAGATCACCAGCATGCCGGGGAGAATAGTCAACACCCCCGCCGCCGCCAGTACACCCCAGTCAATGCCGGACGCCGACACCGTGCGCGTCATCACCGCTGCGATCGGTTTGGCGTTGACCGAGGTCAGCGTGCGCGCCAGCAACAGTTCGACCCAGGAAAACATGAAGCAGAAAAACGCCGTCACACCGATGCCGGAGCCGATCAGCGGGATGAAGATCTTCACGAAGAACTTGGGAAAGCTGTAGCCGTCGATGTAGGCGGTTTCGTCTATTTCCTTCGGCACCCCGGACATGAAGCCTTCGAGGATCCACACCGCCAGCGGCACGTTGAACAGGCAGTGCGCCAGCGCCACGGCTATGTGGGTGTCGAACAGGCCGATCGACGAATACAGCTGGAAGAACGGCAGCAGGAACACCGCCGGTGGCGCCATGCGGTTGGTCAGCAGCCAGAAGAACAGGTGCTTGTCGCCGAGAAAGCGATAACGCGAAAACGCATAGGCCGCCGGCAGTGCCACGGTCAGAGAAATGATCGTGTTCAGACTGACGTAGTACAGCGAGTTGATATACCCGGTGTACCAGCTCGGGTCGGTGAAGATCACCTTGTAGTTCGCCAGCGTGAAATCCTGTGGGAAAAGGGTCAGTCCGCCGAGGATTTCGGTGTTGCTCTTGAACGACATGTTCAGCAGCCAGTAGATCGGCACCAGCAGGAACAGGATGTAGAGCAGCAGGGGAATCAGCTTTCTTTTGCTCATGGCCGGGCCTCAGCGGTTGGCATCGTTGTGGGTCATGGCGGTGTAGAACAGCCAGGACACCAGCAGGATGATCAGGAAGTACACCAGCGAGAATGCCGCCGCCGGCCCCAGGTCGAATTGGCCTACGGCCATCTGGGTCAGGGTCTGACTCAGGAAGGTCGTCGAGTTACCCGGCCCGCCGCCGGTGAGCACGAACGGCTCGGTGTAGATCATGAAGCTGTCCATGAAGCGCAGCATCACCGCGATCAGCAGCACACTCTTCAACTTGGGCAACTGAATGTGCCGGAATACGGCCCAGGCCGAGGCCCGGTCGATACGCGCAGCCTGGTAGTACACATCGGGAATCGCCCGCAGCCCGGAGAAACACAACAGCGCCACCAGCGAAGTCCAGTGCCACACGTCCATCACCAGCACGGTGACCCAGGCGTCCATGGTGTTGGCGGCATAGTTATAGCTGATGCCCATGGCGTTGAGGCTCGACCCGAGCAGGCCGATGTCGGCGCGGCCGAAAATCTGCCAGATGGTGCCGACCACGTTCCACGGAATCAGCAGCGGAATCGCCAGCACGATCAGCACCACTGACGACCAGCGCCCCTTGGTCGGCATGGTCAGCGCGATGGCGATGCCGAGCGGGATTTCGATCAGCAGCACGCACGCCGAGTAGATGAACTGACGCAACAACGAGTCGTGCAGACGCGGATCGAGCAGCACCTGCTTGTACCAGTCGGCGCCCACGAAGTAGCGGCTGGACTGGTCGAAGATGTCCTGCACCGAATAGTTGACCACGGTCATCATCGGAATGACGGCACTGAAGGCCACCAGCAGGAACACCGGCAACACCAGCCACCAGGCCTTGTTGTTTTGCACCTTGTTCATGGCTGTACCTCGCTGTCGGTGGCATCCAGCAGAAACTCGTCGGCATAGACCATCAGCCACTGCGCCGGAAAACTGATGTAAGCCGTGCCCTGCGGCACCGGTTTGTCTTCGGCCAGACGCACCTTCAGCGGGGCGCCGTCCAGGTCCAGGGTCATGATCTTGTAGGTGCCGAGGTCTTCGACGTGTACGACCCGTGCCTGCATCGCGTCATCAAACGGCTCGTCCCACACATGGATGAACTCGGGGCGGATGCCGACCTTCAGATTTTTCCACTGGCAGTGTTCGATATGGCGCTGCAAGGCGTCGGACAACGGCAGATGGGTCGAGTTGAAACCGACACCGCCCGGTTGCGGCTGTACCTCAATCAGATTCATCCCCGGGCTGCCGATGAAGTAGCCGACAAAGGTGTGGCTCGGCCGCTCGAACAATTCCCGTGGCGTACCGAACTGGACGATCTGCCCGCCGTACATCACCGCAATCTTGTCGGCGAAGGTCGACGCCTCCAGCTGATCGTGGGTGACGTAGACCATGGTGATGTTGAACTGCTCGTGGATCTGCTTGAGCTTGCGCCGCAGTTTCCATTTCAGGTGCGGGTCGATCACCGTCAGCGGCTCGTCGAAGAGGATCGCCGACACGTCGTCGCGCACCAGGCCACGGCCCATGGAGACTTTCTGTTTTTCGTCGGCGGTGAGGTTGCGCGCCTTTTTGCTCAACAGGTTTTGCAGATCGAGGACTTCGGCGATTTCCTGCACCTTGCTGTGTACTTTCGCCTCGGCCAGGCCCTGATTTCTCAAGGGAAAGGCCAGGTTGTCGAACACGGTCATGGTGTCGTACACCACCGGAAACTGAAAAACCTGAGCGATGTTGCGCTTCTCCGGGGTCAGGTCGTTGACCGCTTTGCCGTCGAACAACACATGCCCCTGGGACGGGCTGAGCAAACCGGAAATGATGTTGAGCAAGGTCGATTTGCCGCAGCCCGAAGGGCCGAGCAAGGCATACGCGCCGCCCTGCTCCCAGATGTGGTCCATCTCGCGGATCGCGTAATCCTCGGGCCCGCTCGGGGTTTTGCTGTAGCTGTGGGCGAGGTGCTGCAAACGGATTTCGGCCATCAGGCAACCCTCGCGACACGCCGGCCCGGTGCCTGCACCAGCCGGCCCTGCGCATCGAACACAAACAGTTTATGGGTCGGGATATAGATGCGGATCGGCGCATCGACGTCGTATTCGTGAACACCCGGCAGATGCAGCACCAGCAGGAAATGCTCGTTGCGCACGTGCAGGAAGGTTTCCGAACCGCTGATCTCCGCCACCTCGACGGTCACCGCCAGTTCCAGGTCGTCATCGTTGCTCGGTACCAGCGAGATGTGGCTCGGGCGCACGCCAAAACGGTACTCGCCCTCGCCCACCGGCCGCAGATCGACGTTCAACGGAAAGTGTACGAAGTTGGCGAAGCTCACTTCGTTGCCGGCGATACGTCCCGGCATCAGGTTGATCGGTGGCTCGGAGAACAATTCGGCCGCCAGCACGGTTTTCGGCTGGTGATAGACCTCGGTCGAAGGGCCGCTCTGGATCACCCGACCTTCGTGAAGAATGGTAGTGGTGCCGCCCAGCGCCAGCGCTTCGTTGGGTTCGGTGGTGGCGTAGATGGCGATGGTATGGCGCGCCTTGAACAGCTCGCGCATCTCCTGGCGCAGCTCTTCGCGCAATTTGTAGTCGAGGTTGACCAGCGGCTCATCGAACAGGATCAGCTCGGCATCCTTGACCAGCGCTCGCGCCATGGCGGTGCGCTGCTGCTGGCCGCCGGACAGTTCCAGCGGATAGCGCTTCAGAAACTTCTCGATGCGCAGCATCTTCGCGGTTTCCTGCACCTTGCTCTGGATCAGCTCGTTGGAGATCCCGGCCTGGCGCAACGGCGAGGCAATGTTCTCGAACACCGTCATGGTCGGGTAATTGATGAATTGCTGATAGACCATCGACACGTTGCGCAAACGCACCGGGCGCTGAGTAACGTCGACGCCGTTCATCAGGATGCGGCCGCTGTCGGGCTTGTCCAGACCGGCCATCAGGCGCATCAGACTGGTTTTGCCGGACAGCGTACGTCCGAGCAAAACGTTAAAGGATCCAGGTTCGAATTTCAGGCTCGCATCGTCGATCCAGGTCTGGCCCTCGACGGTACGGCTGACGTGCTCCAGGGTGAGTGACATTGCTCGGCCTTTTTATTATTGGAGTCAAGCGACCTGTCCTGTAGAGCGACATTCGTGCCAGAAACGGCAAGCTGTTGATTTACCGTCGAATTCACTGAAAGCCACGCAAACCGTGGTTCGTAGCTGAACACAAATGAACAGTTGTGACTGAACAATTGAACAGTCGCGCGATTGACAATGAACAATAGTGAACAACACTCTATGGATGCTTTTTGGCACGGATCCTGTGAGAGCGAGCTTGCTCGCGATGGCGGTATGTCATTCACCGTTGATGTAACTGACACATCGCTATCGCGAGCAAGCTCGCTCCCACAGAGATCTCAATAACAATAATAAAAATGCTGTATTCAGAGGCTGACTGCCATGGCCGCACCTGCCCCGCCGCTTTCCCATGACGCCATCGTCCAGGACTCCTGGTCCCGTTGCCGCGCCTTCGGTCTCAATCATCAAAGCGCCCCGGCTTTCGATCAGCTGCCCGCCGCCGGCATCGCGCAGTTGCTCGACCGCCATCATTCGCTGGTGCAGACCACTCACCAGGAAGTGCTGCCGTATTACGAGAACATCCTGAGCAACTCCAACTGCCTGATCATGCTGGCCGACAATCAGGGCCAGGTTTTGACGTCCTGGGGCACCCAGCGCTTTATCGAGCCGAATCTGGCGCGGGGTTTCCAGGCCGGCGCCAGTTGGGTCGAGCGCGCCAGCGGCACCAACGCCATCGGCACGGCGCTGGCCTGTGAGCAGGCGGTGCACATCGAACACGATGAACACTTTCTCAAGGCCAACCGTTTCATGACCGGTTCCGCTGCACCGATTTTCGATGCCGAGCGCAAGGTCATCGCCGTGCTCGACGTGTCCAGCGACAGCTACCTGCCGCCCTCGCACACCCTCGGCATGGTCAAGATGATGAGCCAGACGGTGGAGAACCGACTGATCCTCAACCTGTTCCACGGCCAGCACTTTCAACTGACATTCAACACCGGGTTGAACAACCTCGACAGCCAGTGGGCCGGGCTGCTGATCTTTGATGAGAGCGGTCAGGTGCTGTCGGCCAACCGTCGGGCCGACAATCTGTTGGGTGTGCGGTTATCCCGGGTCAGCGTTGAAAGCCTGTTCAAGGTGTCGTTGCTGGAGTTGATCAATCAGCCGGACGGATTGCCGTTTGCCTTGCAGACCTCGGGGCGCAATCGTTTCCAGTGTTTGTTGAAACGGCCTAAACAGGTGCCGATTCAGGCGCGGGTCTTCAATGAAACCAGAACCGCTGAAACCAGAACCGCCGAACCGAAAGTCGCCGTACCGACGGCGATCAGCCTGAGCACTTTGCATTTCGGCGACAGCCGCGTGGAAAAAGCCGTGCGCCAGGCTGAACGCCTGCTGGAAAAGGACATCCCGCTGCTGATTCACGGCGAAACCGGGGTTGGCAAGGAAGTTTTCGTCAAAGCCCTGCATCAGGCCAGCTCACGCTGCAAACAGGCGTTCATCGCCGTCAACTGCGCGGCGATCCCCGCCGAACTGGTGGAGTCAGAGCTGTTCGGCTACGAGAAAGGCGCGTTCACCGGCGCCAACCAGAAAGGCAGCATCGGGCTGATCCGCAAGGCCGACAAAGGCACGCTGTTTCTCGATGAAATTGGCGATATGCCCCTGCCAACCCAGGCAAGGCTGTTGCGGGTGTTGCAGGAGCGCTGCGTGCAACCGGTGGGCAGCAGCGAGCTGTTTCCTGTGGATCTGCGGATCATCTCCGCCACCAACCGTTCGCTCAGGGAACAGGTGCAACTGGGGCGCTTTCGCGAAGACTTGTACTACCGCATTGGCGGTTTGACTCTGGAGTTGCCACCGCTACGCGAGCGCAGCGACAAGCAGGCGCTGTTCAAACGGCTGTGGGAACAGCATCGCGAGCCGACGCAGTGGGCGGGATTGAGTCGTGAAGTGCTGGAACTGTTCGAACGGCACCCGTGGCCGGGCAATCTGCGTCAGGTCAGCAGCGTGATGCAGGTGGCGCTGGCGATGGCCGAGGAACAACCGATTCGACCCGAGCATCTGCCGGACGATTTTTTCGTCGATCTGGAGATGGAGCCGGTAGAGGTGGCCGAGCCGTTGGGCATTGATCTGAACGATGCCGAGGCGTTGAACCGGGAGTTGCAGTTGGCCGGGGGCAATATTTCCCATCTGGCGCGACGGTTGGGGGTGAGCCGCAATACGCTGTACAAGCGATTGCGGCAGCTTGAAAACTGAGCGCCCCACGGGATCGATCCCATGCTCTGCGTGGGAACGATCACGCCGTCAGAAAAACAAAAACCCGCACAAGGCGGGTTTTGTTTGTAACAGGCGCAGCAATCAGTCAGCCAGACGCCAGGTCGTGCCGCCCTTGCCGTCTTCCAGCACCACGCCCATGGCGGTGAGCTGGTCACGGATGCGGTCGGATTCAGCCCAGTCCTTGCCGGCACGTGCCGCCAGACGCGCAGCGATCAGCGCCTCGACTTCAGCTGCATCGACACGCCCTTCGGCGCCGGCCTGCAGGAAGTCATCGGCCTCGAGCTGCAACACACCGAGCACGCTGGCCAGTTCTTTCAGGCGCGCCGCCAGACCGGCCGCGGCATCGAGATCGCTCTCGCGCAGACGGTTGATCTCACGGACCATCTCGAACAGCACCGCGCAGGCTTCCGGGGTGCCGAAGTCGTCGTTCATCACCGTGGTGAAACGCTCGACGAACGCTTCGCCGCCAGCCGGCGCCACGTTCGGCAGGCCTTTCAACGCGTGGTAGAAACGCTCCAGTGCGCCCTTGGCGTCCTTGAGGTTGTCTTCCGAGTAGTTGATCGCGCTGCGGTAGTGGCTCGACACCAGCAGATAACGCACGACTTCCGGGTGGTACTTGTCGAGCACGTCGCGAATGGTGAAGAAGTTGTTCAACGACTTGGACATCTTCTCGCCATTGATACGGATCATGCCGCAATGCATCCACGCGTTGGCGTAGGTCTTGCCGGTGGCCGCTTCGCTCTGGGCGATTTCGTTTTCGTGGTGCGGAAACTCGAGGTCGCTGCCGCCGCCATGAATGTCGAAAGTCTCACCGAGGCAGCAGGTGGACATCACCGAGCACTCGATGTGCCAGCCCGGACGCCCGGCGCCCCACGGCGACTCCCAGCTCGGCTCGCCCGGCTTGACGCCTTTCCACAGCACGAAGTCCAGAGGATCTTCCTTGGCTTCGTCGACTTCAATCCGCGCACCGATGCGCAGGTCTTCGATCTTCTTGCGCGAAAGCTTGCCGTAGCCCATGAACTTGCCGACGCGGTAGTACACGTCGCCATTGCCCGGGGCGTAGGCGAAGCCCTTGTCGATCAGGGTCTGGATCATCGCGTGCATGCCAGGGATGTGATCCGTGGCGCGCGGTTCCATGTCCGGCTTCTGGATGTTCAGGCGCGCTTCGTCTTCGTGCATCGCCGCGATCATGCGTTCGGTCAACGCTTCGAACGACTCGCCGTTCTCGTTGGCCCGGTTGATGATCTTGTCGTCGATGTCGGTGATGTTGCGCACGTAGGTCAGGTCATAACCGCTGAACCGCAACCAGCGGGTCACCAGGTCGAACGCGACCATGCTGCGGCCGTGGCCCAGGTGGCAGTAGTCGTACACGGTCATCCCGCAGACGTACATGCGCACCTTGTTGCCATCCAGCGGCTTGAAGACTTCTTTGCTCTTGGTGAGCGTGTTGTAGATCGTAAGCACGGTGTTTCCTTAAGACTTGATCACTGGCCCCACGAATCACGCAGGGTCACGGTACGGTTGAATACCGGCTGACCGGGTTTCGAGTCCTTGATATCCGCGACGAAGTAGCCTTCACGCTCGAACTGGAAACGGTCTTCCGGCTGTGCATTGCCCAGCGAAGGCTCAGCACGACAACCGGTCAGCACTTGCAGTGAGTCAGGGTTGATGTTGTCCAGGAAACTCGCGCTGTCTTCGGCCTTCTCCGGGTTCGGAGAACGGAACAGGCGATCGTACAGACGCACTTCGCACTCGATGCTGGCAGCGGCCGGCACCCAGTGGATCACGCCCTTGACCTTGCGGCCTTCAGGGTTCTTGCCCAGGGTGTCCGGATCGTACGAGCAACGCAGTTCGACGATGTTGCCGTCGGCGTCCTTGATCGCTTCGTCGGCACGGATCACGTAGCTGCCGCGCAGACGCACTTCACCGTTCGGCTCCAGGCGCTTGTAGCCTTTTGGCGGCTCTTCCATGAAGTCATCGCGGTCGATGTAGATTTCACGGGCGAACGGCAGCTGGCGCACGCCGAGTTCTTCTTTCTGCGGATGACGCGGCAGTTCGAGGTTCTCGACCTGGTCTTGCGGATAGTTGGTGATCACGACTTTCAACGGACGCAGCACGCACATGGCGCGCGGGGCGTTCGCGTCCAGGTCCTGACGGATGCTGAACTCGAGCATGCCGAAGTCGACCACGCCGTCGGAACGGTTGGTGCCGATCATCTCGCAGAAGTTGCGGATCGACGCCGGGGTGTAGCCACGGCGGCGGAAGCCCGACAGCGTCGACATGCGCGGATCGTCCCAGCCGTTGACGTGTTTCTCGTCAACCAGTTGCTTGAGCTTGCGCTTGCTGGTGATGGTGTAGTTGAGGTTCAGACGGCTGAACTCGTACTGACGCGGGTGCGCCGGCACTGGCAGTGCGTCGAGGAACCACTCGTACAGCGGACGATGGCTTTCGAACTCCAGGGTGCAGATCGAGTGAGTGATGCCTTCGATGGCGTCCGACTGACCGTGGGTGAAGTCGTAGTTCGGGTAGATGCACCACTTGTCACCGGTCTGGTGGTGATGGGCGTGGCGGATGCGGTACATGATCGGGTCGCGCAGGTTCATGTTCGGCGAGGCCATGTCGATCTTGGCGCGCAGCACACGGGCACCGTCCGGGAACTCGCCGGCGCGCATGCGGGCGAACCAGTCCAAGTTCTCTTCCACCGAACGGTCGCGGAACGGGCTGTTCTTGCCAGGTTCGGTCAGGCTGCCGCGGTACTCCTTGGCCTGCTCAGGCGTCAGGTCGTCGACGTAGGCCTTGCCGGCCTTGATCAGCTCGACGGCCCAGTCGTGCAGCTGGTCGAAGTATTGCGAGGCATAGCGCACTTCGCCGGACCATTCGAAGCCCAGCCATTTGACGTCGCTTTCGATCGCGTCGATGTATTCCTGGTCTTCCTTGGCCGGGTTGGTGTCGTCGAAACGCAGGTGAGTGACGCCGCCGAACTCCTGGGCCAGGCCGAAGTTCACACAGATCGACTTGGCGTGACCGATGTGCAGGTAACCATTGGGCTCAGGCGGGAAACGGGTGACGATCTGCGTGTGCTTACCCGAGTCCAGGTCCGCCTGGATGATCGGGCGCAGGAAATTGACCGGCGTAACGGGGCCGGTCTTGGAATTCGAGGTAGGGTCGACAGTGGGCTTGCTCATAGGATCCTTGAACGTACAGTGCGCGGCCGGGACACGGGCCTGACAAAACAAAGCCGCTATCATAGCCGATGCTGTCAAGCCCCTGACAGAGCGGGGCTTAAAAGGAATGCATTTAATCGCCGGGTTTTGAAAAACAGCCTCGAAATTCGCGCCTGTCACGCTAAACTGCGCACCTTGGCCCTCAGGGGCTGAACCGGTACGGGGCCGAAATGTCCCAATACCCACGAATTCCTTATAAAGAGTAGCGATCATGACTCAAGTTAAATTGACCACCAACTTCGGTGACATCGTCCTGCAACTGGACGCTGAAAAGGCGCCGGTCACCACCGCCAACTTCATCGAGTACGTTAAAAAGGGTCACTACGAGAACGTCGTGTTCCACCGCGTCATCAAAGGTTTCATGATCCAGGGCGGCGGTTTCGAGCCAGGCATGAAAGAAAAGAAAGACAAGAGCCCGAGCATCCAGAACGAAGCCGACAACGGTCTGAAGAACGACAAGTACACCATCGCCATGGCCCGTACCATGGACCCGCATTCGGCTTCGGCGCAGTTCTTCATCAACGCCTCCGACAACAGCTTCCTGAACCACACCGCCAAGACCGCTCAGGGCTGGGGTTATGCCGTGTTCGGTAAAGTGGTTGCGGGCACCGACGTTGTCGACAAGATCGAAGGCGTTTCCACCACGTCCAAGGCAGGCCACCAGGACGTACCGGCAGACGACGTGATCATCGAGAAAGCCGAGATCATCGAAGCGTGATATTGCTGATTTCAGACTTGCATCTGGAAGAGGAGCGCCCGGACATTACCCGGGCGTTTCTGGATTTGCTCGCCGGACGCGCCCGCTCGGCGAGTGCGTTGTACATTCTGGGCGACTTCTTCGAAGCGTGGATTGGCGACGACGCCATGACCCCCTTCCAGCGTTCCATCTGCCAGGCCCTGCGCGAACTCAGCGACAGCGGCACGGCCATATTTCTGATGCACGGCAATCGCGACTTCATGCTCGGCAAGGCCTTTTGCAAACAGGCCGGCTGCACGCTGTTGAAGGACCCGAGTGTCGTGCAGTTTTACGGCGAACCGGTATTGCTGATGCACGGCGACAGCCTGTGCACCCGCGACGAAGACTATATGAAGCTGCGCCGTTATCTGCGCAACCCGCTCAGCCTGTTCATCCTGCGCAACCTGCCCTTGCGCACCCGCCACAAGCTCGCCCGCAAGTTGCGCAGCGAAAGCCGCGCGCAGACACGGATGAAGGCCAATGACATCGTCGATGTCACGCCGCAGGAAATTCCGCGGATCATGCAGGAATACGGAGTGAAAACCCTGGTTCACGGGCACACCCATCGCCCGGCGATCCACAAGTTGCAGATCGGCGATCAGGCGGCGAAGCGGATTGTGCTGGGGGATTGGGATCGTCAGGGTTGGGCATTGCAGGTGGATGAGAACGGGTTTGCGTTGGCGCCCTTTGACTTTGCGCCACCGCCAGCATTACCCGCCCCTGCCACCGCCTGATCGTTCCCGGACTTAGTTGATCGTTCCCACGCTCTGCGTGGGAATGCCTCAATGGACGCTCCGCGTCCGCTTCGGCATGGGACGCGGAGCGTCCCGGGCTGCATTCCCACGCAGACGGTTCGACGCCTCGACGTGGGAACGATCTGCCTGACTTAGTGACCGCTGGCGGCCGGGCCTGCCTTGGCAGCAAACGGCGGTTTCGCCAGCCACACAATCAGAATCAACCCCATAAAGCCCCAACCGAGCAGCGTGAAGTAATCCACGGTGGAGAGCATATACGCCTGACTGGTGAGAATCTGATCCATCTGCGCATACGCCGATTGGCTCGCGCCCCCCAGCGAATGCAAGGTCTCGCGAGTCGCTGGTTCGAAGGTGCTGATGCTCTCGCTCATATAGGCATGATGCTGATCCGCCCGGCGAATCCAGATCCATGTCGTCAACGACGCCGCAAAGCTGCCGCCCAATGTCCGCAGGAACGTCGCCAGACCGGCGCCATCGGCAATCTGACTTGGCGGTAGATCCGACATCAGAATGCTCAAGGTCGGCATGAAGAACAGCGCCACCCCAATCCCCATGAACAGCTGCACCAGGGCGATGTGCTGGAAATCCACCTCGTTGGTGAATTCGGCACGCATGAAGCAGCTCAGGCCGATCGCCAGGAACGCCAGACCGGCCAGCAGGCGCAGGTCGAACTTGTGCGCGTACTTGCCGACAAACGGTGACAGCAGCACCGGCAGAATGCCGATCGGCGCCACCGCCAGCCCGGCCCAGGTCGCGGTGTAACCCATCTGGGTCTGCAACCACTGCGGCAAGATCAGGTTGATGCCGAAGAATCCGGCATACCCCAACACCAGCACCAGCGTGCCGATGCGGAAGTTGCGATAGGCAAACAGCCGCAGATTGACCACCGGATGCTGGTCGGTCATTTCCCAGATCACGAACACCGCCAGCGCAATCACCGAAATCGCCGCGCCGATGATGATGAAGTTCGATTCGAACCAGTCCAGGTCATTGCCCTTGTCGAGGATCACCTGCAAGGCGCCCACGCCGATGATCAGCGTGATCAGCCCGACGTAATCCATTGGCTGACGACTGGTGACCACCGGGCGCTTGGCCAGCTGCTGGCGCACCACCATCACCGCGAAGATCCCGATCGGCACGTTGATGAAGAAGATCCAAGGCCAGCTGTAACTGTCGGTAATCCAGCCGCCGAGGATCGGCCCGGCGATGGGCGCCACCACCGTGACCATCGCCAGCAACGCCAAGGCCATGCCCCGCCTTGCTGGCGGATAGACCGCAATCAACAGTGTCTGGGTCATCGGGTACAACGGCCCGGCCACCAGGCCTTGCAGCACGCGAAAACCGATCAGTTCCGGCATCGAGGTGGAAATACCGCAGAGGAACGAAGCCAGCACAAACAGGATGGTCGCCCACAGAAACAGCTTCACCTCGCCGAAGCGACGGCTCAGCCAGCCGGTGAGCGGCAGCGCGATGGCGTTGCTCACGGCGAACGAGGTGATGACCCAGGTGCCCTGCTCCGAACTCACGCCGAGGTTGCCGGAAATGGTCGGCAGCGCCACGTTGGCGATGGTGGTATCGAGCACCTGCATAAAGGTCGCCAGCGACAGGCCGATGGTGCTGAGCAACAGGCTGGGCGGCGAAAAAGAGGCGTTATTGCTCATCGCGAATCCTTTGGAACTCGGCGGGTGCCGCGCTTGTTACAGACGCAGTAACCTTTGTGGGAGCGAGCTTGCTCGCGATGGCGGTCTGTCCGATAAATCAATGCTGAATGACACACCGCTCTCGCGAGCAAGCTCGTTCCCACAGGGGAAGGGATCAGCGTTGCGCGGTCTTGCTGACCGCCGCGCTGTTGTCGTGGATCAATTGGGTGATCATCGCGTCGGCTTCGGCCAATTGACGGTCGTAGACGTTGGTGCTGAACGAAGCTTTTTGCGGCGGCTGCTGGGCCAGTACCGGGCCGCTCTGGTCATGCAGGTTGACCTCGACATTGGTCGACAGACCGACGCGCAGCGGGTGTTTGGCCAGTTCTTCGGCGTTGACGTGAATCCGTACCGGCACCCGTTGCACGATCTTGATCCAGTTACCGGTGGCGTTCTGCGCCGGCAACAGAGCGAACGCGCTGCCGGTGCCTGCGCCGAGGCTGTCGACAGTGCCGCTGAACTTCACGTCGCTGCCGTAGATGTCCGACTCGATCTCCACCGGTTGGCCAATGCGCATGTCACGCAGCTGGGTTTCCTTGAAGTTGGCGTCGATCCACAGCTGATCCAGTGGAATCACCGCCATCAGTGCGGTGCCCGGCTGCACACGCTGGCCGAGTTGCACGGTACGTTTGGCGACATAACCGGTAACCGGCGCAATCAAGGTGCTGCGAGCGTTGGTCAGGTAGGCCTGACGCAGTTGCGCGGCGGCGGCCATCACGTCCGGGTGCGAGGAAACCACAGTGTCATCGACCAGCGCGCTGGTGGTTTTCAGTTGCTGTTTGGCATTGGCCAGAGCGTTCTGTGCCGAGGTCAGGTCATCGCGGGCGTGGGACAGTTCTTCCTGGGAAATCGCCCCGCCGGCCGCGAGATTTTTCCGCCGGTTGAAGTTGTCCTGGGCTTTCTGCACTTCGGCCTGTTGCGCGTTGACCTGAGCCTTCATGCCGTCGACGTTGCTGTACAGACCGCGCACCTGACGCACGGTGCGGGCCAGATTGGCCTTGGCACTTTGCAGGCCGACTTCGGCGTCGTTCGGGTCGAAGTTGATCAGCACCTGGCCTTCCTGAACCAGATCGCCATCGTCGGCGCCGATGCTGACCACGGTGCCGGTCACCAGCGGGGTGATTTCCACCACGTTGCCGTTGACGTAGGCGTCGTCGGTGCTTTCGCTCCAGCGCCCGATGAATTCGTGATACGCCCAGACACCGGCACCGGCGAGGGCAACCACAACGGCCAGCACCAGCAGCATCACCTTGCGTTTGCGCGGATTGCCAGTGTCCTGGGCGTTGTCTTGAGCTTGTGTGTTTTCGGCAGTGGCCATGACAAATACCTTGAATTAGTTGTGCGGCGTGGCTGGGGTGGCGTTGGCTGCGGTCAGGGTTTGCCCCTGGAAGCCGCCGCCCAGCGCTTGCATCAGTTGAATCGACAGGTCGATCTGCTCGGCATTCAGGTTGGCCAGCTGACGCTGGGCCTGCAGCAATTGCTGCTCGATGCTGAGCACGTCCAGGTAGTTGCCGATGCCGGAACCGTAACGCTGGACGACGGTGTTGTAAGAGTCCTGGGCAATCTCGGTCGCGTGCTGCTGGGCGCCGATCTGCCGGCCGATATCACGCAACTGGTTGATCGTGTCGCTGACATCGCCCAAGGCTTTCACCAGGTTTTTGTTGTACTGCGCCACGGCGAGGTCGTAGTCGGCGTCGCGGGCATCGAGGTTGGCGCGCAGGCGTCCGCCATCGAAGATCGGCACCGAAATCGTCGGGGCAATGTTGAAGAAGCGACTGGCGGAACCGAACATCGCGTCCCCCAACAAGGATTCGGCACCGGCGGAAGCCGACAGGTTCAAGTTGGGATAGAAGCGGGTCTTGGCTGAGTCGATGTCCTTGCTCGCCGCCTCGACACGCCAGCGCGCGGCAACCAGATCCGGGCGACGGCCCAGCAGTTCGGCCGGCAGCACCGATGGCAGCGCGACGGCGCTGGCTTGCAGGACTTTCGGCCGGGCGATTTCGCTGGCGCGATCCGGGCCTTTGCCGAGCAGTACCGCCAAAGCGATTTTTGCGCTGTTCAGGCGCTTTTCGGCGTCGATCAGGCTGGCTTCGGAGCTGGCTTCCAGGCTTTGGGTCTGCTGGAACTGGTACTGACTGTCGATCCCGGAGCTCAAACGACGCTGACTCAGGTCGAGCATCTGCTTGGTGCGCTTGAGGTCTTCGTTGGCCAGGTCATAAACGATATGCGCCTGACCCAGATCGCTGTAGGCCCGGGCCACGTCGGCAGCCAGGGTCAACTGCGCGGCCTGACGGTCGACTTCGGCGGCACGGGCCTGACCGAGTGCGGCTTCCCAGGCATCGCGCTGACCGCCCCACAGGTCGAAGTTGTAATTGAAGCCGGCGCTGATGTTGCGCGTGGTGGCGTAGGCATCGCCCTGCCCTCGCGGGTCCTGATCCTTGGCCAGACGCGAACGGCTGATGCCTGCGCTGGCGTCGAGGGTCGGATAGCGCTCGGCATCAGCGGCATACGCGGCGGCGCTGGCCTGATGGGCACGGGCGTCGGCGATCTGCATGTCCGGGCTGTCTTTCAGGGCCTCGCGGATCAGACCGTCGAGCTGCGGATCGCCGAGGCTGGTCCACCAGTCGCTTTTCGGCCACGCGGCCGGCGACAGTGTCACGCCATTGAGGGATTGGCCGACCTTAAGGTCTTTCGCATCAAGGTTTTTGCCATGGGTATCGAGGCCGCTGTAGTTGGCGCAACCGGCGAGGATCATCGCCGACAGCACCAGTGTCAGGCTGCTGCGCAAGGTTTTACCGCTCATTGTGTTCACCTAGCCGCTGGATGGTGATCGGGTCACCGGCCGCCAGCAAAATTTTCTTGAGGATGTATTCCAGGGTTTTCAACTCATCCGGAGTAATCGCGCCGGCCAGCTCATTCATGGCGTCGGCACCGATGTGCGGCAGACGATCGGCCAGCGCCTGACCTTGCCCGGTGAGCTTCAACTGCACCTGACGACGATCGCCTTCGCTGCGCTGGCGGATCAGGAAGTCTTTCTGCTCCAGACGGTCGAGCATGCGGGTCATCGAACCGCTGTCCAGCGACAGGTGCCGACACAGCTCGGCCGGGGTGTCGACGCCGTACTGGGCCATGATGATCAACACCTTGAACTGCGCGGCAGTGATGCCGTGGGGTTCCATGTGGGTGTCGATGATCCTGTCCTTGAGCAAGGCTGCACGGCCGAGCAACAGGCCGAGGTGACAATGCTTGAATTCATCCGGGGTGAAATGCTTCATGTACGCACCTAATAACTGCCTAGGCAGTGAATGTATGTCGAGATGTTACTGCCTAGGCAGCGAATGTCAACGCAATAGTTAGGCTGCTTTGTAATTAGGCGATAACTGACCGCACGAGATCGTTCCCACGCTCTGCGTGGGCATGCAGCCCGGGACGCTCCGCGTCCCATTCAACAGCGGACGCGGAGCGTCCATTGAGGCATTCCCACGCGGAGCGTGGGAACGATCAGGTGTTTGGGCGTGGGGACGATCAGGCAATCCGGCGATGGAAAAAGCGGGCTAGAAATCCCGCTTGTAGAAGATGTCCAGCGAACTGGCCACGCCGCTGGCGGCTTCGAGGTAGACCTTCTTGCTCAGTTTGTAACGCAAGGCAATGGTATTGGCCGGTTCGAACACACCGACGCCATAACGCAAACTGAGCTTCTCCGAGATATTGCCGCTGGCCACCACGCTGGTGGTGTTGCCGCTGCCCTGGGTGTCGAGTTGGAAGTCCTGAATGCCCAGATCACTGGCCAGACTGCTGGTGACCCCGGAACTGCCCATCAGACCCAGACCGAGCGCCGCCTGCGCGAGCATGTTGTTGTCCTCGCCGGTGGTGCTCAGCGGACGCCCCAGCACCAGATAGGACAGCGCCTGCTCCTGGCTCATCGCCGGTTCGGAAAAAATCTGCGTAGTCGGCTGCTCGGCGCTGCCGCTCAGTCGAATACCGGCGATCACGTCGTCAGTCTGGCGAATCGCTTCGATGTCCAGATACGGCTGATCGATCGGCCCGGCAAACAGCAGACGCGCGCGACGCACCGTCAGGCGCTGACCATAGGCGCGGTAGCGACCGTCGTTGAGCCACAGTTCGCCACGGGTGTCCATGTTGTCGCCGATGTGCACGTGACCTTGCAGGTTGGCGGTCAGGCCGAACCCGGCGAAGCTCAGTTTGTCCTCGCCGACCACCACGTCGATGTCCATCTTCATGGCCATCGGTGGTTTGCCCTCTTCGGTCTGCGCGCCGACGATGATCGTGTCATCGCTGACTTTCACCGTCGATGGCGGCAGCTCGCGCACGGTGATTTCGCCTCGGGGCACCAGCACCTTGCCGGCAATCGCCAGTTCATCGCCGGCCATGGAAATCTTCAGGTCCGGCGCCATTTCAAGCTTGGCGTAGGGCTCGACGGTCACCGGCAGTTGCGTACCCTTGAGCGCCAGATCCACCATCAGCGCCTGACCCCAGGCGATGTTGCCGCTCAGACTGCCCTGCCCGCTCTTGCCGCTTTTCCAGCTGCCGTTCAGTTGCACGGATTCTCCCGCGATCACGGCCTGCAGTTGCAACGCTTGCAGTTCGATCGGCAGCTCCGGCCCGGACACTTCGCCGTCGCTGAGTTGCACGGTGCCGTTGACCAGCGGCGCGAGCAGCCCGCCGGAAATCGTGCCGCTGCCATTGAGGCGCCCGGTAAGTTTTTCGACCATTGGCACAAACGGCCGCGCCACCGACAGGTCCAGCCCGCTGAGACGGAATGAACCGCTGAGTGGCTTGTTCTTCGGCAGCGGATTGATCTGCGCCTGCACCATCAACTCACCGAGTTTGCCACCGACGAAATTGAGGTCAGTGTCAATGCGTTTGGGCGTGAGTTTGCTGGTCAGCTTGAGGGTCTGGTACGGGAAGTCGACCCACTGATCCTTTTCCTTCATGCGCAAAGTGCCACCGCTGGCATCCACGCTGATCTGGCCGTTCGGGCCGCTGGCCGGCAGGTCCAGTTGCAGGTCGGCATTGAGCTTGCCCTGCCAGGCGAAATCCTTCGGCAACCATTGCGCGAGGCTTTCGATCGGAAACTGCTTGAGGTGGTAACGCAGCTTCGGCTCCGGCATCAACCGCTGATCTTCGCCACACAGGCTGGCATTGCCGGACATCCAGCAATGGGCGCCGAAGTTGATCTTGCCGTCGGCCAGACGTTCGAGTTTCGCCGGGTTTTGCAGCTTCCAGTCCTGACCGCCGGCCTGGATATCGCCGCTGGCCAGACGCCCGCGCCAGTTGCCTTTGTCCAGGTTGCCGTCCAGCCCCAGCGCGAGTTTCAGCCTCGGCCCGAGCAGGTCGAGGTTGAGCTTCTGATTTTTGATATCGCCCTGAGCGCTGACGGTCAACACACCCAGGTTCGTGTCGCCAGCCTGGATGCCGCTACCCTTCAGATCGATTTTCGCCCGCTGCGCGCTGTCGAGGGTGGCATCGAGGTTGAGGCTTTGCAGGCGGTTGTCCTGGAACACCAGTTGCGAGCCTTGCAGGTCGAGCTTGCCTTGCGGTGCTTTCAGCGTACCGGCGACATCGACTCGACCGTTGATCTGCCCGCGCAACTGCGGCCAGAGCTGGGCCAGACGCGGCAGCTTGATATCGATCTGCCCGGCAAGCTTCTGTTGCAGGCTGCCCTTGCCGTTGATGCTGTTGTCGCCGAGACGGATTTGCAGAGCATTCAGATTCCACTGCTCGCCGGCGCCGTCGGCCTTGGCTTGCAGGATCGCCGGCTGGCCGCGCAGTTTGCCTTTCAGATCGAGGTCGGCATTCAGGCTCAGGCGCTCGTTCTTCATTTCGCCTTTGCTCTTCAATGGGCCGGCCAGCGTGCCCGGCAATTCCGCGACCCAATACGCCGGGTTGAGCGCCGACAGTTCCAGCGCGGTGTCCCAGGCGATGCCATCGGCGAACTGCACGTTCACATGGCCTTCGGCCTTGCCCTGCCCGGCTTCGAGTTTCAGCTGTGGCAGGAAGATCTGCTTGAGATTGCCGCTGAACGGACTGCTCAGGGTGAACGCCCCCGCCGGCCCATCTGCAGCGGCGGCAAAGTTACCAATGTATTGACCGTCGGTGTAGGAGACTTCGCCGGTGAAGGTACGCAACGTGATCTGCGGCTCGTCGATCTCCGGATAGAGCCGGTGCCACGGAAAATCCAGCCAGTTGATATTGGCCTGGGCACTGAGGCCTTTGCTCCAGTCGACATTGCCGGTGAGCTTGAGGCTTTGTTTGTCGCTGGCCGTCAGATCGAGGCCGGCGATCTGCGCGCCGTTGGCGTCGACCTTGCCTTTGAGCAGCAACGCCACCGGACCTTTCTCGGCAGGCAGCGTCGCATTGCCGAGCAATTGGTAACCGTTTTTCAGGTCGCCTTCGCCGGTCAATACCAGTTGATTGAATTGCAGGGTGTCCGGCAGATCGGCGCTCGGCTTGAACGCCTCCGAGGTGATCCGCACTTTGGCCGGCAGGTTTTCCACCAGCGGTTGCAGCTCGCCGCTCAACTGGCCGTCGAGGTAGCCACGGCTGTCGGCGTGCAGGTTGAGGGTTTTCAGCAGGTCGCCGTCGATTTTCAGCGCCAGCGTCCACGGCTCGGGAGCCGGCGACGGCAAGGTCAGATCACCGGCGATGTTCAGCGGCCAGTTGCCGGTCGGTTGCAACAGACCGGACAGATTCAGGCTCAAGTCGTCACGCTGCAGTTTCACGCTGTCGATCTGCAGGCCTTTGGCGGTCCAGTGCGCCGCCAGTTGCAGGCCTTTGAGCTCTTCACTGCCGTTGAACAGCAGACTGCCGACCTGCACGTCGCCCAACTCGATGGCCACGGGCAATTGCAGATCAGGAAGTTTGATCGGACCGCTTTCGGTGACTTCTTCGCTCGGCGGAAATTGCAGGCTGACGGTATCGGCCTTGAGCTGTTCGATGCATAGCGTCATGCGCGTCAGGCACAGCGGCGACCATTCGAAGATCGGCTTGTCCAGTTCGACGCGGCTGGTGTCCTGCTGCCACAACAGGTGATCGGCGCTCCACTGCCCGCCGAGGCGACCCTGGAAATTGTCGACGCTCAAGCCCGGAACCAGTCCCAACACCCAACGGCTGCCGGCCTGCGTTCCGAGCACAACGGCAATACTCAATACCATCAGCAACACCAGCGACAACAGCGCCAGCGCCGACATTTTCAAACCACGCTTCACAGCTCAGGCCCCATGGAAAAGTGCAGCCGGATGCCGCCATCGTCGTCCAGCGCGTGGGCCAGGTCGAGGCGGATCGGCCCCACCGGCGAGACCCAGCGCACACCGATACCGACCCCGGTCTTGAGGTTCGGCAGTTCGAGTTTGTTGAAGGAGTTGCCCTGATCGACGAAGGTCGCCACGCGCCACTTCTCGGCAATCGAGTATTGGTATTCGACGCTGCCGGCCACCATGTAGCGCCCGCCGATGCGGTCGCCTTCGGAGTTCTCCGGGGACAGGCTCTGATAGTCGTAACCGCGCACGCTCTGATCGCCACCGGCGAAGAAGCGCAGCGACGGCGGCACCGATTTATAGCCGTTGGTGGCGCTGCCGCCGACCTGCACCCGACCGAGCAAACGGTGCTTGTCGAACACGGTGGTCAAGCCTTTGACCAGCGCCGTGCCGTAAACCAGGTTGTTGTCCGAGCCGAGGCCTTCTTTTGCCACTTTGCTTTCGAAGGTCAGGCGATAGCCATTGTGCGGATCGATGCGGTTGTCGCTCTTGAGGTAGGAATAGCTGACGCCGGGCATCAGCAAGGTGCTCAGGCCGGAGTCGTCGCCGAGCTGGTATTCCTCGCGCTGCCATTTCAAAGAGATGACCCGCTGCCAGCCGCTCGGCAGTTTGCTGTGCCATTCCGGGCCGAAAGTCAGCAGCTTGCTCAGGGTGTCGGAGCCGTCGATGTCCTCGTATTGATAACCGCCGGCCCAGCGCAGCTTGTCGGTCAGCGGCGGGTCGAGCAGGATGTCGTAAAACAGGCCGACGTTCTGCCGTGGCGCGGACAGTTCGGCCTCCCAGCCATAACTGTCGCCCTGCGGATTGACCCAGTGACGGGTCCAGTTGGCCTTGATTCGCGGGCCGACGTCGGTGGAATAACCAAGACCCAGGCCCATGGTGCGCGGCTTGCGGGTATCGAGTTTGACGTCCACCGGGATCACGTCGTTTTTCGCGGCGGTCGGCGCGGCGTCAACCCGCACGCCTTCGAAGTAACCGCTCGATTGCAAGTCGCGGTTGAGTTCGGCGATCAGCTCGGAATCATACGGCTCGCCGGCCTTGAACGGCACCATGCGTTGCAGCAGGTCTTCATCGAACGGTGTGTCGCCTTCAAAACTGACTTTGCCCAGCGCATAACGCGGGCCGCTTTCGTAGATCAGTTCGACGTCGGCGACCCCGGCGCGGGGATCGACCATCAATTTCTGACTGGTGAAACGACCGCTGAAGAAGCCATAGCGCGAAGCCTGGTTCTGAATCAGGCGCTTGGCGTCTTCGTAACGCCCATGGTTGAGCACCGCGCCGGGCTTGAGCACGTCGCTTTTCGGGACTCGAAAGGATTTGAGGGAGGCCGCCGGGCCGTCGATGCGCACGGTCACGTTACGCAGGCGGATCGGCTCGCCGGGATCGATGTTCAGCACTAGTCGCGGTTTTTCGCCGCCCTTGACGTCACTTTCGATCTGCGGCTGGTAATAGCCCAAGGCCTGGGCGGCCTTGCGCGCCTGTTCTTCGGCGCCGCGACTGAAGCGCTGCAAGGCTTCTTCGTCACGATCGCCGAGGCTGCCGATATAGCCTTCTATATTGGCTTTCAGTTCATCGTTGGACGGTTTGATCCGCACATCCAATTCACTTTGCGCCAGCGCCGCGCAGCTGGTTAACAGCATGAGCACGCCACTGGTAAATCTTCCTGGAAACTTCATAGGCGCGGATGCTATCACGGGCTTGGGAGCGTGATAGAAGAGGAAATTTCCGAAAAAGTTCGATGGTTATCCCGTTGCAGTTTGTAACACCTGCGGGTTGGCATGGAAAAACACGTGCTCGCGCACCGGGCCGACAGCGACTTCGCCGATTTCTTCGTAACCCTGACGCTTGTAGAACTCCAGATATCGCGGGTTGCCGGTGTCGAGGATCACGCCTTGGGAGCTTTCGTCCACCGCGCACCAGTTGTGCACCGCTTGCAACAATTGTTCGCCGAAATGCTTGCCCTGAAATTGTGGGTGCACGCCGAGCAGCGGCAGCATGTGCACCGAGTCGGTCGGCACGCAGGCTTCGACAGCGGCGTGGTATTCCAGATAACGGCGGGTGCAGCGAAAACCGGTGCTCAGCACCATGCGCAGACGCCAGGCCCAACTCTCGGTGACGCCCAGACGCCGTTGCGGCGGCGCGATCAGGGCGATGCCGATCAAACGGTCGTTGACCAACAGGCCGATAGCCGGCAGATCCTGCAGGAAATGCTGTTTGACCAGTTCCCGCACCGTCGCGCGCACCCGCTGCTCGTAACCCGGACGTTCGGCCTCGAACAGATAAGCGAAAGTCGGCTCGTGGCGATACGCCTGATAAAGAAGGGATCGCGCTTCCCGGGAATAGCCGCGGTCGAGCATGTGGATGTCGGCGATGGCAGTTTGGGTTTCAGGCATGACGGTGATTCTCCCTGGACAGGACTCGACAGGCCCCGTTCTTGTTATACGAGCCTTGGGCTGAAGGGATCGTTCCCACACCCGAAAGACATTAGCAGCGCATATGGACTACCGCCACGCTGGCCCAGATCCTACATGTCAGCTAGCATCGCCCTTTTGCCAGGACTGCCGACCATGAAGATCGTTTCCTTCAACATCAACGGACTGCGGGCCCGCCCGCATCAGCTGGCGGCGCTGATCGAAAAGCATCAGCCGGACGTCATCGGCCTGCAGGAAACCAAGGTCCACGACGACCAGTTCCCGCTGGAAGAAGTGCGGGCCCTGGGTTATCACGTGTATTTCCACGGCCAGAAAAGCCATTACGGCGTTGCCCTGCTCTCGCGCCAGGAACCGATCGCCGTGCACAAAGGCTTCGCCACCGATGAAGAAGACGCGCAGCGACGCTTTATCTGGGGCACATTCGCCGACGCCAACGGCGTGCCGGTGACAATCATGAACGGCTATTTCCCACAGGGCGAAAGCCGCGACCACCCGACCAAGTTCCCGGCCAAGCAGCGCTTCTACAGCGATTTGCAGGCGTTGCTGGAAAGCCAGTTCCACAATGAACAACCGCTGGTGGTGATGGGCGACGTCAACATCTCGCCGGAAGACAGCGACATCGGCATCGGCCCGGACAACATGAAGCGCTGGCTGAAAACCGGCAAATGCAGTTTCCTGCCGGAAGAGCGCGAGTGGATGGCCCGCCTGAAAAACTGGGGCCTGACCGACAGCTTCCGTCACCTTAACCCGGACGTGACCGACATGTTCAGCTGGTTCGACTACCGCAGCCGTGGCTTTGAAGACGAGCCGAAGCGTGGTCTGCGCATCGATGTGATTCTGGCGTCCCACGGCTTGCTGCCACGGGTGAAAGCCGCCGGTGTCGACTATGAACTGCGCGCAATGGAAAAGCCTTCGGACCATGCGCCGATCTGGCTTGAATTGAGCTGAGATCCTGTGGGAGCGAGCTTGCTCGCGATAGCAGAGTGTCAGGCTGCAAAAGCTTGACTGGCACACGGCAATCGCGAGCAAGCTCGCTCCCACATTGATTCAGCTGTAATGTTTTGGTCATGCGCCTGACTTAATCTCCCCGGCAATCCCCTTGGCTGCATTCGGTGCCGGCATGACCCTGCGTGTTCTGTTCGTCTTTCTCCTCAGCGCCTGGCTGCAGGTTGCGGCGTTGCCCATTCCCGAGAACGGCCCGGTATTGCGCATCCAGGGTTCCAACACCATTGGCGCGGCGCTCGGCCCGGCGTTGGTGGAAGGCCTGCTGCAAGACCAGGGACTGCTGAAAGTCCACAGCGAAACGCCGGACACCGCCAACGAACAGCGAGTCGCCGGCTTGACGGCCCAAGGCCAAAGGGTCGTCGTGGAGATCGCCGCCCACGGCTCGAGCACCGGTTTCACTGCACTCAAGAACGCCAGCGCCGATCTGGCCGCCTCGTCACGCCCGATCAAGGACAGCGAACTGCTGAACCTGCAAGCCCGGGGCGATCTGAAAAGCCCTGACGCCGAGCAGGTCATCGCCATCGACGGCCTGGCGATCATCCTTCACCCCGCCAATCCGCTGAATCAATTGAACACTGAACAACTGGCGCGGATCTTCAGCGGCGAGGCGAAGACGTGGGACGACGTCGGCGGCAAGGGTGGGACGATTCATCTGTATGCGCGGGATGATCAGTCCGGTACCTACGACACGTTCAAGGAATTGGTTCTCAGCCGTCGTGGGAAATCCCTGAGCAATGCCGCGAAACGGTTTGAATCCAGCGAGCAGTTGTCCGACGCCGTCAGTGCCGACCCGCAGGCCATCGGTTTCATCGGCCTGCCCTACGTGCGTCAGGCCAAGGCCGTGGCGATTGTCGACGGGCAATCCCAGGCGATGCTGCCACTCGCCAGCCTGATCGCCACTGAAGACTATCCTCTGTCGCGGCGGCTGTTCTTCTATCTGCCACCCGACAGCAACAATCCCTGGGCCAAGGCCTTGGTGGAGTTTGCGCAGAGTCGTCGGGGTCAGGCAATTGTCGCGGCCAACGGTTTTATCGCCCAGACCGTGCAGGCCATCGCCGTCACGCCGAATGCGCTGATGCCCGAGGGTTATCAATCCCTCAGCCGCCACGCCCAGCGTCTGACGGTGAACTTCCGCTTCGAAGAAGGCAGCGCCAGCCTCGACAACAAGGCCCGCCAGGATCTGGCCCGGGTGTTCGACTATATAAAGCACCACGACAAGACTGACCGTGCGATAACACTGGTGGGATTCGGCGACGCCAAGGACGACCCGGCACGGGCGGATTTGCTGTCGAAGCTGCGGGCGATGGCGGTACGCCGGGAGCTGGTGAAAAACGGCGTGGTACTGCGCGAAGTGCGCGGGTTTGGCGCGCTGATGCCGGTGGCGACCAACAGCGGGGATGAAGGCCGGATCAAGAATCGGCGGGTTGAGGTGTGGGTTTACTGAGCGTCGAACCACTGATCGTTCCCCCGCTCTGCGTGGTAACGCAGCCATGGATGCTCCGCATCCACTGTGACGCGGAGCGTCACGTTATGCATTCCCACGCAGAGCGTGGGAACGATCACCGCGATCTCCTCGATCAGAGCTTTGCGTGGGAACGATCAGGGCTGAAGTGCTGGATCAGCGCTCGCTACGCAGCATTTCCTTCGGCACATACTTGCCGATCTCGAACTTGCCGATTGCCGCGCGGTGCACCTCGTCCGGGCCGTCGGCCAGGCGCAGGGTGCGTTGCATGGCGTACATGTAGGCCAGCGGGAAATCGTTCGAGACCCCTGCCCCGCCATGAATCTGGATCGCCCGGTCGATCACCCGCAACGCGACGTTCGGCGCAACGACCTTGATTTGCGCGATTTCGCTCTTGGCGACCTTGTTACCCACGGTGTCCATCATGTACGCCGCTTTCAGGGTCAGCAGACGCGCCATGTCGATTTCCATCCGCGAGTCGGCGATCTTGTCGACGTTACCGCCCAGACGCGCCAGCGGTTTGCCGAATGCAGTCCGGCTTACCGAACGTTTGCACATCAGTTCCAGTGCACGCTCGGCCATGCCGATCGAACGCATGCAGTGGTGAATTCGGCCCGGGCCAAGGCGACCCTGAGCAATTTCGAAGCCGCGTCCTTCACCGAGCAGGACGTTTTCGTACGGCACCCGCACGTTGTCGAACAGCACTTCGGCGTGGCCGTGAGGTGCGTCGTCGTAACCGAACACCGGCAGCGGACGGATGATCTTCACGCCGGGGGTGTCGACCGGCACCAGGATCATCGAGTGCTGGGCGTGGCGCGGCGCATCGGGGTTGCTCAGGCCCATGAAGATCAGGATTTTGCAGCGCGGATCGCAGGCGCCGGAGGTCCACCATTTCTTGCCGTTGATCACCCACTCGTCGCCATCGCGCACGGCACGGGCGGCCATGTTGGTGGCGTCGGAGGACGCGACGTCGGGCTCGGTCATGGCGAACGCCGAGCGGATTTCGCCGCGCAGCAGCGGTTCGAGCCAGCGTTGCTTCTGTTCTTCGTTGGCGTAACGCACCAGCACTTCCATGTTGCCGGTGTCCGGCGCCGAGCAGTTGAACGGCTCGGGACCGAGCAGCGAACGACCCATGATTTCCGCCAATGGCGCGTATTCGAGGTTGGTCAGGCCGGCGCCGAGTTCCGACTCAGGCAGAAACAAATTCCACAGCCCTTCGGCTTTTGCCTTGGCCTTAAGTTCTTCCATGATCGCCGTCGGCTGCCAGCGATCGCCTTCGGCGACCTGGCGCTCGAACACGGCTTCGGCCGGGTAAACGTAAGTGTCCATGAACGCGGTCACGCGCTCACGCAGTTCTTGCACCTTGGGCGAATAAGCGAAATCCATGAGCAATTACCTTTTTTCGGCAGGTTGTTTAAGTCATGCAATCGATGCTAGAACAGCGTTGATAATTTACCTAGCCTATTCTCGGCGTGTATAAACATTCATCACCGATATATGATTGGTTGATTTTCCTGGCCGCCCTGACCCGTGCCATCCATCTATAACAAGCACCTATAACAAGAGAGCCGCGTAATGAATCTGAGCAAGGTCGACCTCAACCTTTTCATCGTCTTCGACGCGATCTACACCGAAGCCAACCTGACCCGCGCCGGGCAGATTGTCGGCATTACCCAGCCAGCGGTGTCCAACGCATTGGCGCGGTTGCGCGAAACCTTCAACGACCCGCTCTTCGTGCGCACCGCTCAGGGCATGGTGCCGACGCCCATGGCGCAAAACATCATCGGCCCGGTGCGCAACGCACTGTCGCTGCTGCGGGTGTCAGTTCAGGAAAGTCGGATTTTCAACCCCTCGCAAGCGGTCAAGACCTACCGCATCAGCATGACTGACCTGACCGAAGCGGTGATTCTGCCGCCGCTGTTCCAGCGCCTGCGTCGTCTGGCGCCGACGGTGATCATCGAAAGCTTCCTGTCCAAACGCCGGGAAACCACCAAGGAACTGGCCGCCGGGCGTCTCGACTTTGCCGTGGATGCGCCGCTCAACACCGACCCGCAGGTACGCCACGTCAAGCTGATGGAAGACCGTTACGTCTGCGCGATGCGCAAAGGCCACCCGCTGGCGACCAAGGAAAAATTCACCCTCGACGATTACCTGTCGCTGACCCACATTCATATTTCCAGCCGTCGCAGTGGCCTGGGTCATGTCGATCTGGCACTGGGCAAGATGGGCATTCAGCGCAAGATTGCCCTGCGCTCGCAGCATTACCTGATGGCGTCCCAGGTGTTGCAGCAGACCGACATGGTGATGACCGTGCCGGAGCGTTTCGCCCGCCGCCATGACCTGCATGCGTTCAATCTGCCGGTCAACGATGTGCCGCCGGTTGAAACCCATTTGTACTGGCATGAAAGCACCGATCAGGATCCGGCCAACCGCTGGATGCGCGAGCAGATGATCGAGTTGTGCCAGCAAGTGACGGCACATGAGAAGAAGCTCGACAAGCTGCAGGCGCCCGCCACTTGACGTAAACGTCAACCTGCCATTAGCTTAGCGCCAAGCCCCTTCTTCGAGCGCTTTCATGAGCAGCCAGACCTACAGCATTTCCGACCTCGCCCGCGAGCTGGACATCACCACCCGGGCGATCCGCTTCTATGAAGAACAAGGCCTGCTCAGCCCTGAGCGCCGAGGCCAGGAACGCATCTACTCGCCGCGCGACAAGGTCAGCCTGAAGCTGATCCTGCGGGGCAAGCGCATCGGTTTTTCCCTGGCCGAGTGCCGCGAACTGATCGAGCTCTACGACCCGTCCAGCGGTAACACCAAACAACTCAACAGCATGCTGGCGAAAATCAGCGAACGCCGGGAACAGCTCGAGCAGCAATTGCTGGACATCGAACAGATGAAGCTGGAACTCGACACCGCCGAAGAACGCTGCGTGCAGGCGCTGGAGCAGACGCTCAAGAGTCAGCAAGTCGCGCAGTAACAGCCACACTTCATCTCCTGTGGAAGCGGGCTTGCTCGCGATGAGGCCGGAACATCCAGTATTGATGTTGACTGACCCAACGCCATCGCGAGCAGGCTCGCTCCCACAGGGTTCTCGATACAGTCAGATAATGAGCAGGTTCAGCCCATGTCCCTCCCCTCCAAAGTACGCCTGATCGAAGTCGGCCCCCGTGACGGTTTGCAGAACGAAGCCCAGCCCATCAGCGTCGCCGACAAGGTGCAACTGGTCGACGCGCTGAGCGCCGCCGGCCTTGGCTATATCGAAGTCGGCAGTTTCGTCTCGCCCAAGTGGGTGCCGCAGATGGCCGGCTCCGCCGAGGTGTTCGCGCAGATCCAGCGCAAACCCGGCGTGACCTACGGCGCACTGGCGCCGAACCTGCGTGGTTTTGAAGATGCGCTGGCGGCGGGGGTCAAGGAAGTCGCGGTATTCGCTGCAGCGTCCGAAGCGTTCTCGCAACGCAACATCAATTGCTCGATCAGCGAAAGTCTGGCGCGGTTCGCGCCGATCATGGAATCGGCGAAACAGCACGGCGTTACCGTGCGCGGTTACGTGTCTTGCGTGCTCGGCTGCCCTTATGAGGGCGAGGTCGCGCCGGAACAAGTGGCCATGGTGGCCCGCGAGCTGTACGCGATGGGCTGCTACGAAGTGTCGCTGGGTGACACCATCGGCACCGGTACCGCAGGCGCCACCCGCCGGCTGTTCGAAGTAGTGTCGAAGCAGGTGCCGCGAGAGAAACTCGCCGGCCACTTCCACGATACCTACGGCCAGGCCATGGCCAATATCTACGCCAGTCTGCTGGAAGGCATCGCGGTGTTCGACAGCTCGATCGCCGGCCTCGGCGGCTGCCCGTACGCCAAGGGCGCCAGCGGCAACGTTGCCACCGAAGACGTGGTGTATCTGCTCAACGGCCTGGGCATCGAGACCGGTATCGACTTCGACGCCTTGATTGCCGCCGGCCAACAGATCAGTGCCGTGCTGGGTCGCCCTACCGGTTCGCGCGTAGCCAAGGCCCGTAGCGCACAGTGAGGGCGAAGGTGTTACCGCTGCGTCCGAAACGTGGGCATAGGCGAGTAACACGGAAACAAATTGTCTGGTTTTGCCTGAAGGAGAAATCCTTCAAAAAATTCAACTCCTTGATTTATAAGGTTTTTTAAAAGTTGGCACGGCTTCTGCTATCTCTATGGCATAACAAGAATAAAAAGCAGCAAACCAATAAAAATAAGACGTACCGACTCTGACATAACAAAAACAACACGGCAGAGACGCAGCTAACAGATTTTTTTGGAGAAGGTGTGCTTTTCAGGGTGTTCCTCGGAATGACCCGCAACCGGGCAGAGAACAATAAAACTACCTTAAGGTAGCTCCCGAATCGGTTGGATCGCCTGGCGAGAAAGCAGATCAGCGCTCAAAAAAATACGTTTGCTCTTGACCCCGGATGGGGGTCGCCAAAAACAGCGGTAAAGGGCCACGGTTGCCAAAAACAACAACAGACCGCCCCTCAATAATAAAAAAGAGCACGCGACGACAAAATTAAAGGGGAGCTTCGGCTCCCCTTTGTGCTTTCCACGATTCCTGTTTTCACCGCCGCCCCCTTGTGGGAGCGGGCTTGCTCGCTCCCACATTCGATCTTCGTCAGGCCTGCTTTTCTCGCAACTCCTCGATACTGATCTCGCGCATCCGGAATTTCTGGATCTTGCCTGTTACCGTCATCGGAAACTCCTCCACAAACTTGAAGTAACGCGGCGTCTTGAAGTGGGCGATGCGTTCCTTGCACCACGCTTGCAGCTCTTGTTCGGTGGCGCTGTGGCCGGGATGGAATTTGATCCAGGCGACGATTTCCTCACCGTAACGCGAGCAGGGAATGCCGATCACCTGCACGTCCGCCACCGCCGGGTGGGTGAAGAAGAACTCTTCCAGTTCACGCGGGTAAATGTTTTCGCCACCACGGATGATCATGTCCTTATTACGACCGGCGATGCACACGTAACCCTCGTCGTTCATGCTCGCCAGATCGCCGGTGTGCATCCAGCCCGCCGCGTCGATGGCTTCGGCAGTCGCCTGCGGATTGTTCCAATAGCCGAGCATCACGCTGTAGCCACGGGTGCACAGTTCGCCGATCGTGCCGCGTGGTACCGGGTTGCCGGCCTCGTCGATGATTTTGCTTTCGAGTTGCGGCTGGGTGCGGCCGACGGTGGTGACGCGCAGTTCCAGTTCATCGGATGGGCCGGTTTGCAGCGAGACCGGGCTGGTTTCGGTCATGCCGTAGGCGATCTGCACTTCGCTCATGTGCATTTCGCTGATGACCCTGCGCATCACCTCGATCGGGCACGTGGCGCCGGCCATGATTCCGGTGCGCAGGGTCGACAGGTCGAACTCGGCGCGTTGCGGCTGATCGAGCATGGCGATGAACATGGTGGGTACGCCGTACAGCGCGGTGGCTTTTTCTTCGGCGACGGTGCTCAGGGTCAGCAGCGGATCGAAGGCGTCGTTGGGATAAATCATGGTGCTGCCGTGGGTGATGCAGCCGAGGTTGCCCATGACCATGCCGAAGCAGTGATACAGCGGCACCGGGATCACCAGGCGATCAACAGCGGTCAGGCCAAGGCTTTCGCCGACCATGTAACCGTTGTTGAGGATGTTGTAGTGACTGAGGGTCGCGCCCTTGGGGAAACCGGTGGTGCCGGAGGTGTACTGAATATTGACGGGCTGATCGAAGTGCAGGCTGTCGCTGCGTTCACGCAATTGTTGCGCAGTGACACTGGCGGCCAGATCTGCCAGTTGCGACCACGGAAGAAAACCCGAAGGCGGCTGTGGGTCGAGGCTGATCAGACCGCGCAGTTCCGGCAGCCGCTCACTGTGCAGCTCGCCGATGGATTGCTCGGCCAGTTCCGGCAGCAAGCCTTGCAACATGCCGTGATAGTTGGAGCTCTTGAACGCCCCGGCGCAGACCAGCCATTGGCAACCGGATTGCTTGAGCACGTATTCGAGTTCAGAGCTGCGGTAGGCCGGGTTGATGTTGACCAGGATCACACCGAGCTTCGCGGTGGCGAACTGTGTGATGCACCACTGCGCGCAGTTCGGCGCCCAGATGCCGAGCCGGTCACCGGCTTGCAAACCCAACGCCAGCAGGGCTCTGGCGTGAACATCCACCGCGTCGGCCAGTTGCCGCCAGGTGTAACGCAGCTGCTGATGGCGCACCACCAGCGCCTCGCCGTCCGGGTACTGCGCGACGGTTTCGTCGAACTTCTGCCCGATGGTCATCGCCAGCAAGGCTTTATCCTGGGAACCGCGGGTGTAGCTGCGCTGCGGGTTTGCACTGGGTTGATCCATGACGACCCCTATTGTCTTTATTAGTGGGTGTTGGAACGGAGCTACAGCAGCTCCGACCATTCAGAACTGGCTCTACTCTCGCTCAAGTTGACGTTAACGTAAAGGGTGATTGACAGCCATTCGTCACAGGCTTACGTTAACGTAAAGGTGAGAACTGAAACGCCCTTCTCCCCACCCTACAAAAAGCCAAAAGGTGAACCATGAGCTACCCATCCCTGAACTTTGCCCTCGGTGAAACCATCGACATGCTGCGCGATCAGGTTCAGTCCTTCGTCGCCAACGAGATCGCGCCGCGTGCCGCGCAGATCGACAGCGACAACCTGTTCCCGGCCGATTTGTGGCGCAAGTTCGGTGACATGGGCCTGCTCGGCATCACCGTGCCGGAAGAATACGGCGGCGCTGGCCTGGGTTACCTGGCGCACGTCGTTGCGATGGAAGAAATCAGCCGTGGCTCGGCTTCGGTGGCGTTGTCCTACGGCGCCCACTCCAATCTCTGCGTCAACCAGATCAACCGCAACGGCAACCACGAACAGAAAGCCAAATACCTGCCAAAACTGATCAGCGGCGAACACGTCGGCGCACTCGCCATGAGCGAGCCAAACGCCGGTTCCGACGTGGTCTCGATGAAACTGCGCGCCGATAAACGTGGCGACCGTTTCGTGCTCAACGGCAGCAAGACCTGGATCACCAACGGCCCCGACGCCAACACCTACGTGATCTACGCCAAGACCGACCTGGAAAAGGGCCCCCACGGCATCACCGCCTTCATCGTCGAACGCGACTGGAAAGGCTTCAGCCGCAGCAACAAGTTCGACAAGCTCGGCATGCGCGGCTCCAACACTTGCGAGCTGTTTTTCGACGACGTCGAAGTGCCTGAAGAAAACATCCTCGGCGTACTCAACGGCGGCATAAAAGTGCTGATGAGCGGCCTCGATTACGAGCGCGTCGTGCTGTCCGGTGGCCCGACCGGCATCATGCAGTCGTGCATGGATCTGATCGTGCCGTACATCCATGACCGCAAGCAGTTCGGCCAGAGCATCGGCGAATTCCAGCTGATCCAGGGCAAAGTCGCCGACATGTACACCCAGCTCAACGCCAGCCGCGCCTATCTCTACGCCGTGGCTCAGGCCTGCGAGCGCAACGAAACCACACGCAAGGACGCCGCTGGTGTGATCCTCTACACCGCCGAACGCGCCACGCAAATGGCCCTCGACGCGATCCAGATTCTCGGCGGTAACGGTTACATCAACGAATTCCCGGCCGGCCGCCTGCTGCGTGACGCCAAGCTGTACGAAATCGGCGCCGGTACCAGTGAGATCCGTCGCATGCTGATCGGTCGCGAACTGTTCAACGAAACCCGCTAAACGGAGCTGTCCATGGCCATCCTGCATACCCAGCTCAACCCTCGTTCAGCGGAGTTCGCCGCCAACAGCGCGGCGATGCTCGAACAGGTCGACGCCCTGCACACTCTGCTCGCTCAAGTGGCTCAGGGCGGCGGCGCGAAAGCTCAGGAACGTCACACCTCGCGCGGCAAGCTGCTGCCCCGTGAGCGGATCAACCGCTTGCTCGATCCGGGCTCGCCGTTTCTGGAAATCAGCCAGTTGGCCGCCCACGCCGTTTATGGCGAAGACGTGCCAGCCGCTGGCGTGATTGCCGGGATCGGTCGTGTGGAAGGCGTCGAATGCATGATTGTCGCCAACGACGCGACGGTGAAAGGTGGCTCGTACTACCCGCTGACCGTGAAGAAACACCTGCGCGCCCAGACCATCGCCCAGCAAAACCGCCTGCCGTGCATTTATCTGGTGGATTCGGGTGGCGCCAACCTGCCGCGTCAGGACGAAGTGTTCCCGGATCGCGAACACTTCGGGCGGATCTTCTTCAACCAGGCCAACATGAGCGCCATGGGCATTCCGCAGATTGCCGTGGTCATGGGTTCCTGCACCGCCGGCGGCGCTTATGTACCGGCGATGGCCGACGAAGCGATCATGGTGCGCAATCAGGCGACGATTTTCCTCGCCGGCCCGCCCTTGGTGAAAGCCGCGACCGGTGAAGTGGTCAGCGCCGAAGACCTCGGCGGGGCCGACGTGCACTGCAAGACGTCCGGGGTCGCCGACCATTACGCGGAAAGCGATGAGCACGCCCTCGCCCTCGCCCGGCGCAGCGTCGCCAACCTCAACTGGCGCAAGCTCGGCGAAGTGCAGCAGCGCACGCCGATTGCGCCGCTGTACGCCAGCGATGAGTTGTACGGGGTGGTTTCGGCGGACGCCAAGCAGCCGTTCGATGTGCGCGAAGTGATCGCGCGACTGGTCGACGGCTCGGTGTTCGATGAATTCAAAGCCTTGTTCGGCACCACGCTGGTGTGCGGTTTCGCCCACCTGCACGGCTACCCGATCGCGATCCTCGCCAACAACGGCATCCTGTTCGCCGAAGCCGCGCAAAAAGGCGCGCACTTCATTGAACTGGCCTGCCAACGCGGCATTCCGTTGCTGTTCCTGCAGAACATCACCGGCTTCATGGTCGGTCAGAAATACGAGGCCGGTGGCATCGCCAAACACGGCGCCAAACTGGTGACCGCCGTGGCATGCGCCAAGGTGCCGAAATTCACCGTGATCATCGGTGGCAGCTTCGGTGCCGGTAACTACGGCATGTGCGGGCGGGCCTATGATCCGCGTTTCCTGTGGATGTGGCCGAACGCGCGGATCGGCGTGATGGGCGCCGAACAGGCGGCCGGCGTGCTGGTTCAGGTCAAGCGCGAGCAGGCCGAACGCAGCGGTCAGGCGTTCAGTGCCGAGCAGGAAAGCGAGATCAAGCAGCCGATTCTCGACCAATACGAAGAGCAGGGTCACCCCTACTATTCCAGCGCGCGGCTGTGGGACGACGGCGTCATCGACCCGGCGCAGACCCGCGATGTGCTGGCCCTGGCCTTGTCCGCGTCGTTGAACGCGCCTATCGAACCGAGCCGCTTCGGCGTGTTCCGGATGTGATCGGGAGAACCTCATGAGCGACTTCAACACCCTCGAATTGCACAGCGATCCACGGGGTTTCGCGACCCTGTGGCTGAGCCGCGAAGAAAAGAACAACGCGTTCAACGCCGAGATGATTCGCGAACTGATCCTGGCGCTGGACAAGGTCGCCAGCGACGCCAGCCTGCGCTTTCTGCTGGTACGCGGACGCGGCAAACATTTCAGCGCTGGTGCCGATCTGGCCTGGATGCAGCAATCGGCCGAACTCGATTACCACACCAACCTCGACGACGCCCGGGAACTGGCGGAGCTGATGTACAACCTCGCCAAACTGAAAATCCCGACCGTGGCCGTGGTGCAAGGCGCGGCGTTCGGCGGTGCATTGGGTCTGATCAGTTGCTGCGACATGGCGATTGGCGCCGATGACGCGCAGTTCTGCCTGTCGGAAGTGCGCATCGGTCTTGCGCCAGCGGTGATCAGCCCGTTCGTGGTGCAAGCCATCGGCGAACGCGCGGCGCGGCGTTATGCGCTGACGGCCGAACGTTTCGGCGGGCAGCGGGCGCGGGAAATCGGTTTGTTGTCCGAGAGTTATCCAGCGAATGAGTTTGAACAGAGCGTCGAGCAATGGATCGACAACCTGCTGCTCAACAGCCCCGCCGCCATGCGCGCCAGCAAGGATTTGCTGCGGGAAGTCGGCAACGGCGCGCTGACTCCGGCCCTGCGCCGCTACACCGAAAACGCCATCGCCCGCATCCGCGTCAGCCCAGAGGGACAGGAAGGTCTGCGGGCCTTTTTGCAGAAACGTCCACCGAGCTGGCAAGCCGCAACCACCACCAAGGAGCCGCGTTGATGAGCGCACCTGTTCTCACCACCCTGCTGGTGGCCAACCGTGGCGAAATCGCTTGCCGGGTCATGCGCACCGCCAAGTCGCTGGGCCTGACCACCGTTGCCGTGCACAGCGCCACCGACCGGGAAGCGCGACACAGCCGTGAAGCGGACATCCGTGTTGATCTGGGCGGCAGCAAAGCGGCCGACAGTTACCTGCAAATCGACAAACTGATCGCGGCGGCAAAGGCCAGCGGCGCTCAGGCGATTCATCCGGGTTACGGCTTTCTTTCAGAAAACGCCGGGTTTGCCCGCGCCATTGAAGCGGCCGGCCTGATCTTCCTCGGCCCGCCCGCCTCGGCCATCGACGCGATGGGCAGCAAATCCGCCGCAAAAGCGTTGATGGAAACCGCCGGCGTGCCGCTGGTGCCGGGTTATCACGGCGAAGCCCAGGATCTGGACACTTTCCGCGATGCATGCGAACGCATCGGCTACCCGGTGCTGCTCAAGGCCACGGCCGGCGGTGGCGGCAAGGGCATGAAGGTCGTTGAAGACGTCAGCCAACTGGCTGAAGCGCTGGCATCGGCTCAGCGTGAAGCGAAGTCGTCGTTCGGCGACTCGCGGATGCTGGTGGAGAAATACCTGCTCAAGCCGCGTCACGTGGAAATCCAGGTGTTTGCCGATCAGCATGGCAATTGCCTGTACCTGAACGAGCGCGACTGCTCGATTCAGCGTCGGCACCAGAAAGTCGTCGAAGAAGCGCCGGCTCCAGGCCTGAGTCCAGAACTTCGTCAGGCGATGGGCGAAGCCGCTGTGCGTTCAGCGCAGGCCATCGGTTACGTCGGCGCCGGCACCGTGGAGTTTTTGCTGGACGCTCGCGGCGAATTCTTCTTCATGGAGATGAACACACGGTTGCAGGTCGAACACCCAGTCACTGAAGCCATCACCGGGCTCGATCTGGTGGCCTGGCAAATTCGCGTCGCCCGTGGCGAAGCGTTGCCGATCACTCAGGATCAAGTGCCGCTGAACGGGCATGCGATTGAGGTTCGGTTGTATGCGGAAGATCCGTCGAATGATTTTCTGCCGGCGACCGGGCGTCTGGATCTGTATCGCGAATCCACCGCCGGGCCGGGGCGCCGTGTGGACAGCGGCGTTGAGGAAGGCGATGAGGTTTCGCCGTTCTATGACCCGATGCTTGGCAAGCTGATCGCCTGGGGCGAGGATCGTGAGCAGGCACGCTTGCGACTGCTGAGCATGCTCGATGAGTTTGCGATTGGCGGGTTGAAAACCAACATCAACTTCCTGCGACGGATCATCGGTCATCCGGCGTTTGCGGCGGCGGAGCTGGATACCGGGTTTATTCCGCGCTATCAGGAACAGTTGCTGCCAGCGCCCGCTGCGCTGAGTAATGAGTTCTGGGATGCGGCGGCGCAGGCTTTTGCGCAGAGTTTGCCGGGGATGGCTCGGGCAGATGATCCGGCTTCGCCCTGGGCGCTTCACAGTGGTTTGCGCGCCGGTTTGCCTCGTGAAATCACTCTGCATTTGAGCTGCGAGGGGCAGGATCGAGCGCTGACGCTCGGTGCTGGCGGCAAAGCAAAACTGATCGGCGAGCAATTGGTGGTCGAGCACGATGGACTGCGTCGACAGCTGCGGGCGATTCGTCGTGGAGAAGTTCTGTATCTGCAATGGGACGGCGAGCTGCGACGCGTTGAAACGTACGACCCGATCAGCGCTGTCGAAGCCAGTCACAGCCATCAGGGCGGTCTGACCGCGCCGATGAACGGCAGCATTGTGCGGGTGCTGGTGGAGGCCGGGCAATCGGTTGAAGCCGGTGCGCAATTGGTGGTGCTTGAGGCGATGAAGATGGAGCACAGCATTCGCGCGCCCCACGCCGGTGTGATCAAGTCACTGTATTGCCAGGAAGGTGAAATGGTCAGCGAAGGCAGTGCACTGGTCGAGCTGGAAGAAGCTTGAAAGGTGGATCGATCCTACGCTTGGCGAGGATCGATCTGACTAGTATTTGGCGGTTGCCTGAACCACGACACCGATGATTCGGCACTCGTCGGTCAACAAGGCTTTCGGCCAGGTCGGATTGAGCGGCACCAGGTAACGCTGGCCGCCCTCTTCGATCAGTTTGCGGAAAATCGCCTCGTCGCTGTCCGGCCACTGGGCGATTACCAATTTCCCGGGCTCGGCTTCCAGTGCCGGATCCACCAGAATCATCATTCCCTCGCCGATGCTCTGCCCGGTGGGCGCCGTCATCGCGTTACCCGTCACCGTGAGCCAGAACGCCGGGCCGCGGGCGTGGTAATCCGTCAGTACGAAACGTCGCTTGTCCTTGGCACTCGAATACGCTGGCTGGCTCTCACGGGCCTCGACCGGCGAATTCCACTCGCTGACCGGATAGCGAAAGTAAGGGTTGTACTTCTGCGCAAGGGGCATTTCGTCGTCCGCATCGACCTGCGGTTCACGAATCACCACCGCGACCTCGAGATACTCCATGCCCAGCGCTTTCAGCACGCGGTTCATCTGCGTGATGCCGGGCTCGCGGCGCTTGTTCAGCCAATGGCCGATACCGCCCTGAGACATGCCGACGCGCTCGCCGAGTTCGACTTGAGTGACGTTGAGTTCACTCATTTTGGCCTTGACCAACTCAATCCATTTATCCATGTGCGGCACCATACGTGGACGCCTGCGGCCGGCAAAACACATATTGTAGTATTTAAATTCTGGTCACAAATACTGATAGTACTATTCTTAAGTCACGGATTTGAATCGACCAAGGAGTGACCTTTCACCATGACCATCACCAGCAAAGACTTGCCCGATCTGCAAATGGACACCACCTTCACCTCCCCGCAAGGGTGCGCCGCTGCGCAACGGGCGTTGGACTATTACTTGAAACCAGCTGTGTCAGAACCGGAAGTGGACGAGCGTTTTTTCGGTGTGAACAGCAACCTGAGTGGCGAAGAATCCCTGGTCCACGCTTCCGATCTGCTGCGATGTGCAGCGGCTACCGCGTTCAAGGCGGCGGACGGCTTGCAGGGCGTGAGTCGGGATCTGGCTTTTTCAGTCGTGCACATGGTGGACATGGCGCGGGCGATGGTTGATCACTCGCTCGATGGCGCGGTTCGCTGAAGACGGGAGTTCGGACGGAAGGAAAAGAATTTTCCAATCGCGCAGATAAAAACATTTGACTTGCAAATGATAATGATTACTATTGCAAGCAACTGGTCGCGAGATCAGTCGATGGACCAGAGACCTTAGGTCGGTCTTCTGGACTATCTCCTCATCAGGCTAATCACGGTTTTTGACCCGGCTTTTTGCCGGGTCTTTTTTTGCCAGTTTTCTGGCTTATGGCTTCAGGCTAATGAAGTCTTTGGGTGCTGCAAATTCGATGGCGCGGATAATATCAAAAGAATATTGCTTGGCAAGCGGACCCCGGCCACATTGGGGCTAAGTAATGCCAATCAGCACTTGAGAATCAATCGCACAGTCACTAAGCTGCATCCGCGTCATGGAGGACGCCCCCCCGCCACACCCCGCAATTTCCCTCGGTTTCACCCCTGTCTTGCGTGTAAAGTAGCCGCCATAAAAATCATATTCAGGAACCGATTATGACCGTGGCCAAATCCTCGTTCGACATCAGCGCAAACTTCGACAGCGGCAACATCCAAGTCATCGACATCAGCAATCCGCTCAACCCGGTTCTGGCAATTCGGCCAGATACCCGCAGCGCCCATTTCCAGTGGTTCCACTTCAAGGCCAGCGGCCTGCACGTCCATCAGGAACACTGGTTTCGCCTGGTCAACGCCAGCCAGTCTTCCTACAACAAAGCCTGGACCGGCTATCAGGCGGTCGCTTCCTACGACCACGTCAACTGGTTCCGTATTCCTACCCAATTCGAAGGCGACAGCCTGCGCTTCTGCCTCGAAGCCGAGCAGACCCACGCCTGGTTCGCCTACTTCGAACCTTACAGCCGTGGCCGTCACGACTGGCTGATCGAACAAGCGCTGACCAAGGCCGGCACCGAACTGCTGGCCACCGGCAAAAGCGTCGAGGGCCGCGACATCCAGCTGCTACGCAAAGGCACTGGCGCCGAAGGTCGCCGCAAGATCTGGATCATCGCCCAGCAGCATCCGGGCGAGCACATGGCCGAGTGGTTCATGGAAGGCGTGATCGAACGCCTGGAACATCATGACGATCCGGTACTGAACAAACTGCTGGCCAGCGCCGATCTGTACCTGGTCCCGAACATGAACCCGGACGGCGCCTTCCACGGCCACCTGCGCACCAACGCCATGGGCCAGGACCTGAACCGCGCCTGGCAGAACGCCAGTCAGGAAATCAGCCCGGAAGTATTTTTCGTACAGCAGCAGATGGAAAAGTACGGCGTCGATCTGTTCCTCGACGTACACGGTGACGAAGAAATCCCCCACGTGTTCACCGCCGGCTGCGAGGGCAATCCGGGCTACACCCCGCGCCTGGAGAAGCTTGAAGAGCACTTTCGCAGTCACCTGAAACACACCACCAAAGACTTCCAGACCAAGTACGGCTATACCCGCGACGAACCGGGCCAGGCCAACATGACCCTGGCCTGCAACAGCGTCGGCCAGAAATTCGACTGCCTGTCGCTGACTCTGGAAATGCCGTTCAAGGATCACGACGACGCGCCGAACCCGATCACCGGCTGGTCGGGCAAACGCTCGAAGCAACTGGGCAAAGACGTGCTGACCACCATCGCCGACATGGTCGACACCCTGCGCTGATCCCTCCCCGTTTTTCACTTCACGAAAGATCGCAGCCTGTCTGCGATCTTTTTTTGTGCCGTCTTTTACCCAATCAGGTTGCAAATCAAAACTGGATTACCTACCGTCAATCAAGTTTCAACTTGAAACCTGAAAGGATCCGGGACATGAAAACTGCAACACTCGATAACGCTGTCGTACTGCTTTTCGCCATCGCTTGCAGCCTCGCAGTGGGCAACGTGTATTACGGCCAGCCGCTGCTGGATGCGATGGCCGACGCCTTCGGTCTGACGCCGGGCAGCATCGGCGTCGTCATGACCTTGACTCAGATCGGTTATGGACTCGGTCTGTTATTGCTCGTGCCCCTCGGCGATCTGCTCAATCGGCGGCGGCTGATCGTCACGCAAACGCTGTTGTCCGCCGCAGCCTTGCTGATGATTGCTCTGGCCCCGAACAGCGCGTGGCTGCTGATCGGCGTCACCCTGACCGGTCTGCTTGCGGTGGTCACCCAGGTGCTGGTCGCCTACGCCGCAACCCTTGCCGTCCCCGCGCAACGCGGAAAGGTTGTCGGCGTGATCACCAGCGGCATCGTCGTCGGCATTCTGCTCGCGCGCACGGTAGCGGGCGGCATGGCTGATCTGGCCGGCTGGCGTTCGATCTATCTGTTGTCGGCGGGATTGACGCTGGTGATGGCCGCGCTGCTGTTTCGGGTATTGCCCAAGGATGAAGAAGCACGACCGGACACGCATTACGTGGCACTGATCACTTCAGTGTTCACTCTGTTTCGTGAGGAGCCGGTGCTGCGCCGACGAGCAATCCTGGCGCTGCTCACCTTCGCCAGCGCCATGGTGCTGTGGACGCCGATGGTGTTGCCGCTGTCCGCCCCGCCGTTGTCGCTTTCCCACAGCGAAATCGGATTGTTCGGACTCGCCGGCGCGGCAGGCGCACTCGCCGCCGCCAGAGCCGGTCACCTGGCGGATCGAGGATGGGGACAGTGGGTGAGCGGTCTGTCGCTGCTGTTGATGCTGGGCTCGTGGCTGCCGATCGCACTCACCCAAACTTCGTTGTGGGCGCTGCTGCTTGGCGTCATCACCCTGGATCTGGGCTTGCAGGCCGTGCACGTCGCCAGTCAGAGCATGATCTACAGCGTCCGCCCGGAGGCGCAAAGCCGACTGACTGCCGGCTACATGCTGTTTTACTCCATTGGCAGCGCCTTGGGCTCGATCGCCTCGACGGCCATGTACGCCTGGGCAGGATGGCCGGGCGTCTGCTGGCTGGGTGCCGCAATCAACATGGTCGCGTTGCTTTATTGGTGGCGATCACTGGCCGGACAGAAACGTGGCGAGGCTGTTTGCGCCCTCGCCACGTCGGACTGACACAATCAACCGCGATTGCGTCCCCGCAGCATGCTGTCGAGCACTTCGTCGCGGCGCACCCAGCCATGAAACAGCGCCGCCGCCAGATGCAGCAGCACGGTCAGGAACAACAAATACGCCAGATACCCGTGAGCCTTGCGCAGCAACGCAAACACCTGCGCATCCGCCGGCACGATCGACGGCAATTGCAGGGACGCGCCGAGCATCACCGGATCCCCCGCCGCGCTGATCATCGCCCAGCCCAGCAGCGGCAACACCAGCATCAGCGCGTACAGCAACAGATGAGAGGCCTTGGCCGCCAGCACTTGCCAGCCCGGCAGATCCGCTGGCAGCGGCGGCTGGCGGGTGCCCAGCCGTACAAGAATGCGCACGATCACCAGCAACAGAATCGCGATGCCCAGCGGCTTGTGCAGATTGATCAGCCATTCATGCCGCGCCGACACCGAGGTCACCATGCCGGCACCGATGAACAACATCGCGATGATCATCAACGCCATCAGCCAGTGCAGCAACCGCGCCAGCGGATTGAAATGAGTCGGTTGCGTGCTCATGGGCGAGCCTCCTTTTTGCCGGTCGGCAGTTGGCTGACTTCGCTGGTGCGACGCAGGTAGGAATCGGCGTAACCGGCCGAGCGCGCGGCCAGCAACGGATCGTCGGAACCCTGAATGCCGGCCGGCAGCACCAGCGGATCGTAGTTGATGTCACGGCATTCACCGCTGAGCTGCGGCTGGGTCTTTTCCAGTACCAGAGTGCCGGCGTTCAACACTTTGCGGCCGGCGGGCCAGGTTTTGCTCGCGTCGTTCACCGGATCGTCGGCGTTGGCCAAGGTGATGTTCAACTGAAAGCGCAGCGGCCCTTCGGCCAGGCGTTGCACCAGGTCCTTCTCAAGGAAGTCGCTTCCTTCAGGCGCAGTCGCACCGGCAGCATCCTGGGCCAGAGGCGTCATGCTCCAGCGCACCGCCTGCTTCTTGCCGCTGGCATCCACCAGATAAAACGCGTTGATGCTGTTGTAGGTTTCCGTCGCGTAACTGGCCGACGGTCTGGCGGTTTTTATCCAGGTCAGAAACGGCACGGTTTCCGTGTGTGCGGCAAAAAATGCCGGCACCTTGGCCGGATCCGGCTTGCCCGTGGCGGGATCCGGCGATTGCGCCTGCTGCAACTGATAGAACGCCTCGGGCGTACCGACCGGGAATACCGGCATGCTGTTCATCCCGGTGCGCCACTGCTGGCCGTTGGCCTGAGTGAAACGCAGCGCCAGACTGCGGATCGGTACGGCGCTGTCCGGTGCGTACGGATTGCCGGCCGGTAACGCAAAGCGCCCGACCACCGGGGTGCGCGGCTCGTTGAACACTTGCGCGACCGAATACGAGCGAGCCTCACCGCTGCTCTCGAAGTAGCCGATCACGCAAACACCTTTGGCGTGATTGCGGCGAAAGCCGGGATGCACGCCGTTGTTCTTTTCCAGCACATCGACCAACGCTTTCGGCGTCAGTCGTTGTGGGTCAAATGAACCATGAACGTAGGCAAACGCCCCGGCCAGGGCTGCGACCACCACGGCGATTCCGCCAAGCCGCAACACCAGGCTCGCGGCACTCAGTGGCGGGTGTTGTGGCCCGCCGGGCGATGAGCTGCGATCAACCATGAAGCACTCCAGGGCCATCGGCCACAAGTAGGAAGAATCAGCAAGACGCACGCCATCGGGATTTATTCCACGGTCCGGTATTTATTTTTCAGAACGTGGAATAACCTCCAATGCCGGACGTCTTCCTAGTCCACAGCGTAGTGACTAGTAGAACTTCATGAGCGAATTCGACGAACAACTGAGAGAAATCATTCCCAGATTGCGGCGCTTTGCCGTGTCGTTGACCCGCAACGGCAGCAGCGCCGACGATCTGGTACAGGCCAGCCTGGAGCGGGCGCTGTCGAGTTGGGGCGACAAACGCGCCGACGGCGATCTGCGCGCCTGGCTGTTTTCGATCCTGTACCGGCAGTTCCTCGATGCGCATCGGCGTTCGCGGCGGTATGCGCGGATGCTCGAGTTCTTCACCGGCCGCGATGACGCCGAGCCCTCGGTGGAACGCACCGTCATTGCCCAATCGACCTTGCAGGTCTTCGACCGACTGCCCACCGAACAGCGCGCGCTGCTGTTGATGGTGTCGGTGGAAGGCCTGACTTATAAGGAGGTCGCCGAGATTCTCGACGTCCCCACCGGCACCGTGATGTCGCGCCTGTCCCGTGCTCGCCAGGCCCTGCGCCAGCTCAGCGACGGGGAAATCAGCAGCCCTTCCTTGCGGATACTCAAATGATCAGTCTGCCTCCCAACGAACGTGACCTGCACGCCTACGTCGACCACCAGCTCAGCGAGGCCGACCGACATGTGCTGGAAACCTGGCTCGCCAGCCATCCGGACGAAGCGGCGCAGGTTCGTGCCTGGCAACAGGATGCCCAGCACCTGCGCGCTGCCCTCGGCGGTGCCTTGCAACAACCGGCCAATCCGAACCTCGATCCGTCGCTGATCCGTCAGCGACTCAAGCGCCAGTCGCGCCGCCAATGGGCCAGCGCGGCGGTGCTGCTGATTGCCGTCAGCCTCGGCGGTGTCGGTGGCTGGAAAGCTCGGGACATGACCGTGTTTCATCCCCCGGCACCGATGACGGACGCCTTGCAGGCCTACCGTTTGATCGCCCAGCAAGGGCTTCTGCCGGCGGACTACAAGGTCAACGGCGACGGCGACATCCAGCGCTGGCTCGACCGTTACTTCACTCAGGCCAATCGCCTGCCGGACCTGACATCGGCTGGATTTACACCGGTCAGCGGTCGTCTGCTGAGCACCGATGAAGGCCCGGCGGCGATGGTGATGTATGAAGACCAGAGCGGGCACAAGGTCAGTTTCTACGTGCGTCCACCAGGACCGAAAAATACCTTTCTGCCCCGGGGCAGCCGCCAGGACGGAGATCTGCAGGCCGAGTACTGGTCCGGCAAGGGCTACAACTACGCGATGGTCAGCCCGACTGACACACCTGCAGCGAAAATGCTCAAGCAATCCGTAAGCTTCTAGCCGGGTCAGAACCCCACATCCAGCACCACATTGTCCAGGCAGGTTCCAGCGGGCGGTGTGGTCTGGTCGGTGTGGATTCTCGCGTTGTCATTGCGCATTCTGCCCGTCGTTCAGTCCCACGGTGCAGGCACTGCCCTCTACACGCCGCAGCTTGCTCCCCGGAAAAACGATAAAGCGCAGTGGATGCAAAACTACCCGTCTGGTTAAACTACGCCGCCGCGCTCGGGGGAGCCGGCCCGATGATGACGGAGTGATTGCAGTGCCCGCCCGACCGCCCGAACGTTCGCGTCTGACCCAGCGCTGGTCAGCCTTGCGCCATCTCTTCGGCAAACGCTCCGTTACAAACGCGGGCCAGTGCGCTGCCAGCGCGCAATCGATGCGTGACTATTTCCGGCAAAAGGCCCACGGCCAGGGCTACACCCTCAGCCACAGCCAGCAACGGGTCATCGATTGCATGGCGCAGCAGGCCGGCCTGATGTTTGGCACGCCTGCGCGAACCCCGCGCAGCCTGTATCTGCACGGAGCCGTCGGGCGAGGCAAGAGCTGGTTGCTGGACGGATTCTTCCAGGCATTGCCGATTCAGCAAAAACGCCGTCTGCATTTCCATGGATTCTTCGCCCAACTGCATCAAGGCATGTTCGAGCACCGCGACCGCGACGACGCCCTCGCCGTCACCCTCGATGCGCTGCTGATGGACTGTCGGGTGCTGTGTTTCGATGAATTTCATGTGCATGACATCGGCGATGCGATGCTCATCACCCGATTGTTCAAGGCGTTGTTCAAGCGCGGGATCCTGTTGCTGGTGACCTCCAATTACCCGCCCGAAGGCTTGTTGCCCAACCCGCTGTATCACGCGCGCTTCAAACCGGTGATCGACCTGATCAACGCGCGCATGCAGGTCATGGAAGTCGGCGGCCCGCACGATTACCGCAGCCAGGCGCGCCGGCATGAGCATCAGGTGTTCACCCAGGGCCATTACGTCTGGCCGGCCAGTCCGGCGCAGCGCCTCGCCTTGAACCTGCCGCCACTCGACGCCACACCGTTGCCGCTGGCGGTCGGCAGCCGGCACTTGCAGGCGCGGTTGTGCGAAGGCCGGCGCGTCGGTTTTACCTTCAACGACCTCTGCGAACAGCCCACGGCCGTGATGGATTATCTGGAACTGTGCCGACGCTTCGACCATTGGATCATCGATGAACTGCCGGAGCTGGGCGAATGCTCGATCGCCGCCCAGCAGCGATTCATCAACCTGATCGACGTGCTCTACGATCAGGACAAACACCTGACCCTGCTCGGCCAACGCCCGTTGCACGAAAGCCTCGGCGGTCAGGCGATCGATCTGTCCCGCACCCGCAGCCGACTCGGGCAATTGCGCGAAGTGCACGAACCGGGCTGATTTGCCGTTATCATGCGGCCCATTTCCGGCGCTCTGCGCCTTCTCGATAGCGATCCTGCTCATGCACACCCTTGCACAACTGCGCGCCGGCGAACTGTCGGGCATCACCCGGCTGGACCTGGCCGAAGGCCTGACTGAATTTCCGCCGGAGATTTTCAACCTGGCCGAAACGCTGGAAGTGCTCAACCTCAGCGGCAATGCCCTGAGCAGCCTGCCGGATGACTTGCACCGTCTGACGCACCTGCGCGTGCTGTTCTGCTCCGACAATCAGTTCACGCAATTGCCGGCGTGTCTGGGCCAGTGCCAGGCGCTGACGATGATCGGTTTCAAGGCCAACCGGATCACTCAAGTGCCCGGCGCGGCGCTGCCGCCGAACCTGCGCTGGCTGATCCTCACCGACAACGCCATCGAAACCCTGCCCACGGAACTGGGCGAGCGCCCGTTGCTGCAAAAACTCATGCTCGCCGGCAATCGGTTGCGCGCCCTGCCGCCGTCACTGAGCCAGTGCCATCGGCTGGAGCTGATCCGCATCGCCGCCAACCAGCTGACCGAACTGCCGCAATGGCTGCTGACCCTGCCGAGCCTGACCTGGCTGGCCTACGCCGGTAATCCGCTGGAAACCGAAGCCGATGCCGCCGCCCTCGATGCCGCGCCCCTGATCGACTGGTCGGCGCTGCAGCTGGAGCAACGGCTGGGCGAAGGCGCTTCCGGAGTCATTTACCGGGCGCAGTGGCAACCTGCCGATCAGGCGGCCGCGCCCGTGGCAGTCAAGTTGTACAAGGGTGAAATGACCAGTGACGGTTCGCCGCTGCATGAAATGAACGCGTGCATCACCGCCGGGCTGCACCCGAACCTGATCCGCGTCGAAGGTCGCATCGACCGGCATCCCGATGGCCAGCAAGGCCTGGTGATGCAGTTGATCGATCCGAGCTTCCGCAATTTGGCCGGGCTGCCGAGCCTGGCATCCTGTTCACGGGATGTGTATGCCGACGATTGCCGCTTCAGCGCCGACGTTGCCCTGCGCATTGCCCGGGGCATCGCCTCGGTCGCCGGGCATCTGCACGGTCACGGCATCACCCATGGCGATCTCTACGGACACAACATTCTGTTGAACGATCAGGGCGACTGTCTGCTGGGGGACTTTGGTGCGGCATCGTTCCACGCCACGGCGGACACGCCTGAAACCCGCGCGCTGCAACGCCTTGAAGTGCGGGCGTTCGGGATTTTGCTGGGGGAATTGCTGGCGCGCATCGACTCGGGGTTGAGCGATGAACAGCGTCAGGTGCTGGAAGCCCTGGAACAGCGCTGCTGTCAGCCGGATGTACTGGCGCGGCCGGGGTTTGGCGAGATCAGCCTGGCGTTGCAAGACGCCTGAAAAAAATCGCAGCCCGAGGGCTGCGATTTTCTGGTGTGTCAGCCGGCGAGACCAACGAACATGTCTTGCACGTCGTCATGGTTGTCCAGGCCTTCCAGGAATGCCTCGACTTCTGCCATCTGCTCGGCGCTCAGGCCGCTGACCGGGTTCTTCGGCTGGTAGCCCAGTTTGGCCGACAGCACGGTGAAGCCTTGTTCCGGCAGGGCTTTCTGCACGGCATCGAGGTCGGTCGGGTCGGTCAGGAACAGGGTCGCGCCCTCTTCGCCCGGCTCGAAATCCTGGGCGCCGGCTTCGATCGCGGCCATTTCCGGATCCGCATCCGGGGTGTCCGGCGACGCTTCGATCATGCCGACATGGTTGAAGTCCCACGCAACGGAACCGGAAGCACCCAGTTGGCCCTTGCGGAACGCCACGCGAATTTCCGCCACGGTACGGTTGATGTTGTCGGTCACGCACTCGACGATCAGCGGCACCTGATGCGGTGCGAAACCTTCGTAAGTCACGCGATGGTACTGAACGGTTTCACCCAGCAGGCCAGCACCCTTTTTGATGGCGCGATCCAGGGTTTCCTTGGGCATCGAGGCTTTCTTGGCCTGTTCGACCACCAGACGCAGGTGTGCGTTGGTGGCGGTATCGGCACCGTTACGCGCAGCAATGGTGATTTCCTTCACCAGTTTGCCGAAGATCTTGCCCTTGGCGTTGGCTGCCGCTTCTTTGTGTTTAACCTTCCACTGTGCGCCCATTACTCACTCTCTTGATCTGTGGCGCCGAGACATCTATTGGCCGACGCATGGCGCCAAGTTTATACGGCCTAAAGTCGGCAATCGACCAAAAATTCCGATGCGCATCGACATCTTCTACACGCCTTGTAGGGCGATTCTGAAAAACCGGTTTGCCACGTCCATTCAACGTCGTGTTTTCGTACCCTCTGTGGCCCGTATCGCCTGAACAGAGCCCGCTCGAATGCTCAATGACAAGGAAAGTCCGTTTTCGCTGACCCTGGCCGAGGGCGGGATAAACCTGCCGGTCCTGCGCTTCAGCGGTCATGAAGCGCTGAATCAGCCCTATCGGTTCGAGATCGAAGTCATGGGCCTGGCGCCCGCCTGGTCCCCCGGCACGCTGCTGCATCAGGCGGCATTTCTGCACCTGGATGATGACCACGGAATTCACGGCATCATTCAAAGTGCCAGCTGCGAATACCGCGCAACACACCGGATCGCCTACCAACTGGTGCTGATGCCGTATCTGCAGGCGCTGGAGCAACACCCTGTTCGCCGGGTCTTCACGCAACTGAACGTGCCCGCCATCCTTGAACAACTGCTCAGCGAACATCACCTGCCCGCCGACAGCTATCGGATCGAGATGACTGTCGGCCACTACCCGCCGCGCCCGTTCTGCATTCAATACGAAGAAACCGATCTGGCCTTTTTGCAACGGCTTTGCGAAGAGGAAGGCATCCACTATCACTTCGAACATCAGCCGGACGGCCACGTGGTGGTGTTCGCCGATGACAGCCTGAGCCTGCCGCAGCAACCGACAGCGATTCCTTTCAACACGCAGATCGATGCGCCAGCAACCGGCCTCAGCAGCCTGTTCCAGCGCCATGAGGCGGTGCTGCCTCAGATTCCTGCCGGAGTGCGTGAGCGAGGGTATTCGATTGCGGGCCAGGACGCTGCCAATCACACGCTGGGCAGTGCCATCGCCCCTCCGGGATTTCTGCCGACTGCGCAACGTCACGCGGCCCAGCGCAGTCGTCGCCTGCTGGAACGCCAACGCTGCAGGTCACGCTCGATCCACGGCCGCAGCGATTGCCCGCGACTGCTCAGCGGGCGTCTGGTGCAAGTCATGGAGCACCCGGTAAACGCGTTCAACGAGCAATGGTTGATCACCGACTTGCGTCATCAAGGCCAGCAACCTTCCATTCTCGATCCCGTTCAGACGGTTCGCCGTTATCACAACGACTTTACGGCGCTGCCCTGGTCGACCCCGTTTCGCCCGCCGCCGAAACAACCGCGCCCTGCAATTCCGGGGTATCAGTCGGCGCAGGTACTCGGCGTGCCGGGGCAACCGGCGCAAGTGGACGATCAGGGGCGGATCGCCGTCCGGTTATGGCCCGATCATGCGAATGCCAGCGCCAGCGAAGGGCTGTGGTTGGCGGTGGTCATGCCCCATGCCGGCAGCGGCCTGCCTCGGGAAAATCTGCCCTGCGCCGGCAGCGAGGTCTGGGTGAGTTTTCTCGACAGCGATCCCGACCGGCCGATCCTCTGCCTCGACGCCTGCCGCCCGCGAACGTCGCAGCCCACGGAAACCGAGCCTGACGACGACTTATTGCTCGACTGGCTGCTCAACCGCTACGCCCCGCCCCGTTGACCATCAACCTTTGTCAGCCTTGCCCGCCGCAGCAGCAAATTTCGCCAGACGCACATCAAGGTGCCCGGGCCGCCGACCGTGATCCTCGGCGCGCTCCTTGCGGCGAATGGCGTTGCGCACCATCAGCGAGCCGAGGTAGCGAATCGGTTCCGGCGGGAAGTAACCCAGCGGCCCGTTGACCAGCGGTGAACGCGTCCATGGGTTGTCGAGGCCTTGCACGAGCGAAGCGAGAATCTGCCCGCCCATGTGGCACGGTCCGACACCGCTGCCGGAATAACCGAAACCGTAGAACACGTTGCCGCCGGCACTCATCTGGCCGAAGAACGGCAGGCCGGTGACTGACCGATCCGATGGGCCATTCCAGGTTGCGTCGATCTTCACATCGGCAAAAGCCGGGAAGAAATCGTCGAGGCTGCGCTTGAGCAATCCGGCGTAAGGTGATGGCTGGTCGAATACCGGCAGCATCCGCCCGCCGTAAGCGAAGGTATTGCCGCCCTTGCCGAGCATGATCCGGCCGTCCGGGGTGTTGTGGTAGTAGTGCACGAAAATCCGCGAATCAAGCACGGTCACGCCGCTGGTCAAACCGATTTCCTGCAACAGATCCGGACGCGGTTCGGTGACCAGCATGTCACTGGAAACGATCGCCACACTGCGCTCGAACTGCGGGAAAGCGCGGGCCAGCCACGCGTTCATCGCCAGTACCACGCGGTCGGCGGTCACGCAGCCGTTCGCCGTATGAAGGCGCGCCGGACGGCCTTCCTCCAGCCCGGTCATCGCCGTGCCTTCATGAATCCGCACGCCCAGTTGCAACGCCACCCGGCGCAAGCCACGTACCAGTTTGCCCGGCTGCACGCTGGCGGCGGCTGGCGAAAACCAGCCTTCCAGGTGTTTTTCCGAACCGGCCATGCGCTGCACATCAGCCACCGGACGCTGGGTAAACGAGTTGATGCCGTTGCGCTCCAGCGCCGCAATCACCGCATCGGTGGAGCCGCATTGCGCGCGGTTGGTGGCGGTGTAAAGCGTGCCATCGAGACGGTAATCCGCATCGACGCCGTACTGCTCGCAGAACTCGCCGATGGCGTGGATGCTGCGCTCCGATTCCTTGACCAGCCGCACCGCCTCTTCGACGCCGAACAGCCGCTCAAGGGTGAAATACTTCGCCGACCACGACAGCGCACAACCGCCATTGCGCCCACTGGCGCCGGCGCCGCAGATGTCGGCTTCGATCAGCAACACATCGAGTTCGGGGTTCTGCTGCTTGAGCATGATTGCTGTCCACAACCCGGTGTAACCGCCGCCGACGATGCACACGTCGGTGCGCACATCGCCTTGCAGCGGCGCGCAAGGTTCGGACGTGTCGAGTTGCAAAGCCTGCTCCAGCCAAAACGGTCTCATGGGAGTTCTCCAGTCAGTCGGCCACGGCACAGCCTGCCGCGAATGGCGCAGCAGGCCGCGAGGCAGGTTTATTCAGTTACGCAGGGGTTTGATGGTCAGGGCCCGATTGGGCACCGAAGCACGGGGTTCCATGACGCCGACCGGGCGACTGTTCCAGTGCGGAATCAGCACCAGCGCCGAGAACAGCGCGCAACCGGCGAACACGATGAACACCGTCACCGAGTCGAAGTATCCCGGCAGCAAACCACCGAGCACCGCACCGACCGAGCCGCAGCCGTTGACGAATCCGGCCGCCGTGGCGCCGGCCTTGGCCTTGCCGAAATCGATGGCGGCCGCGCCGCTGATCATCGAGTCCGGGCCATACAGGGTCAGGCCCATCACGAACAACAATGCCACCACCAGCATGACGCTGCCGGTGTGCAAGGCGCCCATGAACAACGCGAGGGTCACGGTCAGCGCCAGCAGGCTCAACACGCAGGCCGGCATGCGTCGGGCTCCGAACAGTTTGTCTGAAGCCAGGCCGATCATGATCGGGCCCAGCAGGCCGGCCAGTTCAAACGCGGTGGGGATGATCGCCGCGCCGACCTTGCCGACCGAAGGCATCTGTTCGAACACGATCACCGGGCCCCACAGCAGAATCGCGTAACGCGCCGGTTTCAACAGAAAATACGCCAGCCCCAGCACCAGCACCGTGCGGTTGCGCAGGATTTCCTTGAGCGGTTCCCAGACGCTGAGTTTGCTGTTGGCTTCGGCTTCCTCGGCGCTGATGACCGGCTCCGGCTCCACGGCGGGCAAGCCGACATCTTCCGGTTTGTTGCGCTGAAAGATGAAGAACAGCACCGCCACCAACGCGACCACCGCCGCACTGGAAATGAACGCCGCGTGCCAGGTACCGACCAGTGTGTAAGCCCACCAACCGGCGAACGGTGACGCCACCAGGCCGCCAAACGCGTAGCAGGAACTCCATAACCCAAGCACCCGCCCGCGCTGTTCGGCGGGGAAGAAACTGCCGAGGTTCTTGCACAATCCCGACCATCCGGTGGACTGCGCCAGCCCCTGAATCAGCATGCAGGTCGCGAAGATCGGCAAGGTCGCGAAGCTGCCCATCACCAGCGCCGCAGCGGCGGAAATCAGCAAGCCGCCGAGGACCACGACCCGTGGACCAAAGCGGTCGGCGAGCATGCCCCAGGTGAACTGACCGATGGCGTAAGCCGCCAGATAAATCGCGTCGAGGTTGGCCATCGCCATTTTGTCGAGCATGAAGGTGGGGTCTTCTGCGATGCCCAGTTTGGCCACCGAAAAGGCTTTGCGGGTGAAATAGAACGCGGCGTAAGCGAGCCAGGTGACAGCGAAGATCTGCATGCGCCAACGCGCAAGGGTGCCGATGTGCTTGTTCATTGTGGTTCTGACCTCAGGGTGTGAGTGTGCCGGCAGAATCGTTAAGTAAACGCCTGTGTTTTTATTGTTGAGCACTGCGATATCACCCCGTCCCTTCGGCGATACCGGTCAGATGAGTCCTGCTGTTGCACGCACAGGCTCATGGCCAGCGTCGCTGCCCGACCGGGCAGTCAGCGTTGGCGTGAGCGGATCAAAGCAATTACTGTTTAATAAATAAAATCGATTTATCGTATTTCACACATAAGCTCAGCTTGTTACTGGAGTCAGAAATGTCGGTTTCACACGCACAGCTCAAAGCCTTTCACGCGGTCGCCGTGCACGGAAGCTTCACCAAAGCCGCCGAGCGGCTTTATCTGACGCAACCGGCGATTTCCGACCAGGTGCGCAAACTCGAAGAACGTTTCGGTGTGTTGCTGTTCCATCGCAACAAACGCTCGGTCCGTTTGACGGATCTGGGCGAACGCCTGCTGGCGATCACCCAGCGTCTGTTCGTGGTCGAGGCCGAAGCCCAGGAGCTGCTGCAGGAATCCCAGGCCTTGCAGACCGGCAGCCTGATTCTGGCGGTGGATGCGCCGGTACACGTGTTGCCGCAGATTGCCCGGTTCTGCGAACGCTACCCGGGGATCAGCGTGAAGATCGAGACTGGCAATACCGATGAATCGCTGTTTCGGCTGTTCAACTATCAGGCTGATCTGGCGTTGCTTGGGCGCGATGTCAGCGATGAACGTCTGCTGTGCGTGCCGCTGCGCAATGATCCGATGGTGGCGTTTGTCTCGCGTCATCATCCGTGGGCCGAGCGCGAGTCGATCTGCCTGGCAGACCTGGATGACACGCCGCTGGTACTGCGCGAACACGGTTCAGTGACTCGCCAGACCCTGGAAGAAGAAATGGCCCGCGCCGGTTTCCGCATTCGCCCGGCGATCCAGGTCGAAGGCCGGGAAGCGGCGCGGGAAGCGGTGGTCGTGGGGATTGGCGTGGGCGTGGTGTCGGCGGCAGAGTTTGGTGCGGACTCACGGGTTTGCGCGCTGCCGATCACCGACTGCACCCGGCGCTTGACCGAAACACTGGTGTGCCTGCGCGAGCAGAGTTCGCGGCGGGTGGTGGCGACGTTTCTCGAGATGGTTCGCGAAAGCCTTGCGTAGTCAGTTCCGGCCCCTTCCCGAGCAAGCTCGGTCCCACACTGGAGCCGCGGCGTGCACAAACCCTGTGGGAGCGAGCTTGCTCGCGAATGGCCGCGATACGGTTATCAGTTGGGAGCCAATCCGAAAAACGCCTGAATCAACCGCAACTCCCGCCGCCGCTCCACGCAGCCGAGCATGTGCCGGTTCACCAGCCCCTCTCCCGCAATGGGAATCGCGACGACACGGGGGTCATGGCTGACCTCCACCGATGACACCACCCCGACCCCCAACTCAGCTGCCACCGCTTCAGTAACCGCCTCGCGACTGTCCAGTTCCAGCAACACCCGTGGGCTGACCGACGCTTGCGCACAGGCCTGATCAAACGTGCGCCGGGTAATCGAACTCGGCTCGCGCAAGACCATGATCACCTGATCCAGCTCCTTGAGCCTGACCTCACCGCTGCGAGCCGCCCACGGATGCCCCGCCGGCACCAGCGCGCAGATCCGCGATTCGCTCAGCGCTTGCAGGTGCAGCCCCTTGCGCGATTCGACTTCGGTCAGCACCGCCACATCAGCATGCTCGGACAACAACGCTGCCAACGTTTCCTGAGCATTGCCCAATCGCAGATTCACCGTGATCCCCGGATAGCGTGCCCGCAGGCTCGCGAGCATCGGCATAACCATGTGCGGGCCGTCCGCCGCGACCTCAAGACGTCCGGTCAGCAACTGCCGATTGGCCTCGAGCAACGCCTGCGCCTCTTCGGCCATGCCGAACATCGCCCGGGTGATCGCTGCCAGTTTGGTGCCCTCCTCCGTCAGCTCGACCCGGCGCGCCGTCCGTCGCAACAGCGTGATCTGGTAATGCTCCTCCAGCGCCTTGATGTGCCCGGTGACCGCCGGCTGGCTGATGAACAACCGCGCAGCCGCACGGGTAAAGCTGCCTTCCCGGGCCACGGCGTCGAAGGCGCGGAGCTGGAACAGGTTCATGAATAACCCTCACTGATGGCTGGCATAACAACAAACAATTTGATTGATGATCCGCCGAATTGCAACGTAGGCCCCGTAGCTTCATCCCACAGCGCTATCGCGAGGACACACGAATGAGTACTGCCGCACCCATCCTGCTCACTCCCGGCCCGTTGACCACCTCGGCCCGCACCCGTCAGTCGATGCTGGTCGACTGGGGTTCATGGGATGACCGCTTCAACCAATTGACCGCCAGCCTGTGCGAGCAACTGCTGGCCATCATCAACGGCGCCGCCACTCACCACTGCGTACCGTTGCAGGGCAGCGGCACCTTCGCCGTCGAAGCCGCGATCGGCACCCTCGTCCCCCGCGACGGCAAGGTGCTGGTGCTGATCAACGGTGCTTACGGCAAGCGTCTGGCGAAAATCTGCGAAGTGCTCGGCCGCCCGTTCAGCACCTTTGAAACCGCTGAAGACGAACCGACCACCGCCGCCGACGTCGACCGCCTGCTGCGCGCCGACAGCGACATCACCCACGTCGCGCTGATCCACTGCGAAACCAGCACCGGCATTCTCAATCCACTGCCGGAAATCGCTCAGGTCGTCGAACAGCACGGCAAACGCCTGATCATCGATGCCATGAGTTCCTTCGGCGCGTTGCCGGTGGATGCGCAAAAAGTCCCGTTCGATGCGCTGATCGCCGCCTCCGGCAAATGCCTGGAAGGCGTGCCGGGCATGGGTTTCGTGTTTGCTCGCAAAGAATCGTTGGCCGCAGCCGCCGACAACTCGCATTCGTTGGCGATGGATTTGTTCGACCAGCACAGCTACATGAAAAAGACCGGCCAGTGGCGCTTCACCCCGCCGACCCACGTGGTCGCGGCGCTGCACGAAGCCCTGCTGCAATACAACGAAGAAGGCGGCCTGCCGGCGCGGCATGCGCGTTACGCCGCCAACTGCCAGGCGCTGATGGAAGAGATGGGCAAGCTCGGCTTGCGCAGTTTCCTGCCCTCCGCGATCCAGGCGCCGATCATTGCGACCTTCCACGCACCGAAAGATCCGCGCTACCAGTTCAAGGACTTCTACGAACGGGTCAAGGCCAAGGGCTACATCCTCTATCCCGGCAAGTTGACCCAGGTCGAAACCTTCCGCGTCGGCTGCATCGGCCACGTCACCCCGGCGCAGATGCGCGAAGCCGTCGCAGCGGTGGGTGAAGTGCTGCGCGAGATGGAAGTGCTCGATATTTAAGCCACCCACTGTGGGAGCGAGCTTGCTCGCGAATGCGGTCACACATTCAACCTAGATGCCAACTGGCACGACGCCTTCGCGAGCAAGCTCGCTCCCACAAGATCACCATATTTTCGAATTGCGTGTTATCACAGGAATCTTTGCCATGAACTACAACAACCCAACCCAGCTGCAAGCCGCCATCCTCGACTGGGCCGGCACCGTCGTCGATTTCGGTTCTTTCGCCCCGACCCAGATCTTCGTCGAAGCCTTCGCCGAGTTCGACGTCCAGGTCTCCATCGAAGAAGCTCGAGGCCCGATGGGCATGGGCAAGTGGGATCACATCCGCACCCTGTGCGATCAGCCGCAGGTTGCCGAGCGCTATCGCAAGGCATTCGGCCGCACTCCGACCGACGATGACGTGACTGCAATCTATAACCGCTTCATGCCGCTGCAGATCGAGAAAATCGCCGAGCATTCAGCGCTGATTCCCGGCGCACTGGAGACCATCGCCAACCTGCGTCAGCAAGGGATCAAGATCGGTTCCTGCTCCGGTTATCCGAAGCAGGTGATGGACAAGGTCGTGGCACTCGCCGCCACCAACGGCTACATCGCCGACCACGTCGTGGCCACCGACGAAGTGCCGAACGGCCGCCCATGGCCTGCACAAGCACTGGCCAACGTGATTGCGCTGGGCATCGACGATGTCGCCGCCTGCGTGAAGATCGACGACACCGTGCCGGGCATTCTCGAAGGCCGTCGCGCCGGCATGTGGACCGTGGCACTGATCTGCTCCGGCAACGCCCTGGGCCTGGATTACGAAGGCTTTCGCGCACTGGGCAGCGATGCGCTGGCCAGCGAACGCAAGCGCATTCACGCGCTGTTCGAAGGCTCGCGCCCGCACTACATGATCGACACCATCAGCGATCTGCCGGAAGTGATCACCGACATCAACAAACGCCTGGCCAACGGCGAGATGCCGCAAAGCAGCTGATTGCGGCGGCTGCGGCAAAAAAAACGCCGGTGTCTGCCCGACACTGGCGTTTTTTTTGGGCAAACCCCTGATTTCGCGCAATGAAAGCGTTTTTAGGCGCGGGCAATTCGGCCAAAGCGGATTACAGTTAAGGCATGCCGTCGCTCAAGAACGGCACGTTTCGACCCTGATCCGTGAGGAAATACCGTATGCCGTGGACAAGTTCAGAATCACGCTACAGCACCGTGTCAGTCCTGTTGCACTGGTTGATGCTGGTGCTGTTGGTGCTGGTTTACGCCAGCATGGAATTGCGTGGCATCTTCCCCAAGGGCAGTGGTGGCCGCTCGCTGATCCGCGAGGTGCACTACATGCTGGGCCTGACAGTGTTCGTGCTGGTGTGGTTTCGCCTGCTGGCACGCAGCATCGGCCCGGCGCCGAAGATCTTCCCCGCTTCACCGCTGTGGCAGACCGCGCTCGCCCGACTGATGCACTGGGCGCTGTACCTGTTCATGATCGCCATGCCGATCCTCGGCTGGCTGATCACCAGCGCCGAGGGCCATCAAGTGATGTTCTACGGTTTCGACCTGCCGTTGCTGGTGCAAGAAGACAAAGCCTTTGCCAAGCAGGTTGAACAATGGCACGTACTGATCGGCAATATCGGCTATTGGCTGATCGGCCTGCATGCATTGGCGGGGCTGTATCACCATTACGTGGTGGGCGATAACACGCTGCTGCGGATGATGCCCAAGCGCAATCAGGGCTAGCCATCAAATCCACGCCGGCCCTGCAAACCGCCGGTGTGGACAAAAATCAAGCGTGAACCCCGGGCAAAGCGGCCAGATTCGATCTGTTGTTTGAGCGCCAGCAAGGCTTTCCCGGTGTACAGCGGTTCGAGGGGAATGCCGCTGGCCTGTTCGGTTTGCGCGATGAATTCAAGCAGCGCCGGATCGACCTTGGCGAAACCACCACGGCTGGCGTCGATCAGCTCGTAGCCTCCGGCCTCACCCACGATCGCCTCGACATTGGCCGCGACGCAGTGATCGTCGGGCACAGCCATTGCGCCATACACCGCATGTTGTCCTGCCTCGGCCAAAACCAATCCCGCGAGCGTGGTGCCCGTGCCACAGGCCAGCCACCAACCCTGATAGTCGTTCCAGCCGAGCTTGCCGAGTTGCGCATTGACTTGATCCTTCAATGACGCACAACCCTGTGCTCCCGGCAAACCGCCGCCACCCTCAGGCACCGGATGCAGTGTCGGATATTGCTCTCGCCACGGCTGCCAGAACCCCGGCTCATGCCGCGCCCGATAACCGCCAAACCCGAGCCAGTGCAGTTGCATGCCGAAATCCTGCAAATCCCTGACCGTCGGCGTGTCCTGCGCATGCCCGCGCAACAGCCCGACCGTCGTGAATCCCAGGCGTTTGCCCGCAGCCGCCAGTGCATGCAGATGATTGGAGTGCGCGCCGCCCAGGCTGATGATGCCTTCGGCGCCCGCGCGATCGGCGGCTTTGAGATGTTCGACGAGTTTGAACCACTTGTTGCCGCTGATCAGCGGATCGATCCTGTCCAGACGCAAGATCGCGACTTCAATGCCGGCGGCAGTGAGCCAGTCCAGATGAAAGGGATCGAGGGGGGCTTGAGGGAGCCAGTCTGCGGGGGGAAGAAGCATGGGTGACTTTTCATTCTGGACAGAGCCAGCATTCTAGTCGCTCAAAGGACGCCATCGCGAGCAAGCTCGCTCCCACAAGGTTCTGCTGAGCTCACAACATCTGTGAACGACGCAAAACCTGTGGGAGCGAGCTTGCTCGCGATGGTCGTTGGCACGCTGGACCTGATTGCAGCGTTACAGCTCGGCGGCCAGACGCGAACCCTGATTGATCGCGCGTTTGGCATCCAGCTCCGCCGCGACATCGGCGCCGCCGATCAGGTGCACGTTCTGCCCGGCTTCGATCAGACCGTCGTGCAGCTCGCGCAGCGGATCCTGGCCGGCGCAGATGACGATGTTGTCCACCGGCAACACTTGCGGCTCGCCGGTTTCGCCGATGCGAATGTGCAGGCCCTGGTCGTCGATCTTCAGGTATTCGACGCTGTTGAGCATCTGTACCTGCTTGTTCTTCAGACCGGTGCGATGAATCCAGCCGGTGGTCTTGCCCAGACCGTCACCGACCTTGGATTTCTTGCGCTGCAGCAGGAACACATCGCGCGCCGGAGCATGTGGTGCAGCCTTGATCCCGGCCACGCCACCACGGGCTTCCAGATTCGAGTCGATGCCCCACTCTTTCCAGAACGCAGCGCGATCCTGACTGGTGGCCACACCTTCATGCACGAGGAATTCCGACACATCGAAACCGATGCCGCCGGCGCCGATCACTGCGACACGCTTGCCGACCGGTTTGCGCTCGAGCAGCACATCCAGGTAGCTCAGCACTTTGGCGTTCTCGATGCCCGGAATCGCCGGCAGACGCGGCACAATGCCGGTCGCCAGAATGACTTCGTCGTAACCGCCCTCGACCAGCTTCGCCACGTCGACGCGGGTGTTCAGGCACACCTCGACGTGGGTGGTCTGCAACTTGCGTTTGAAGTAACGCAGGGTTTCGTAAAACTCTTCCTTGCCCGGCACGCGTTTGGCGACGTTGAACTGGCCACCGATCTCGCTGGCCGAATCGAACAAGGTCACTTGGTGCCCGCGCTCGGCGGCTACGGTGGCAGCGGACAGACCGGCAGGACCGGCACCGACCACGGCGATCTTCTTGATCTGCTTGACCGGCAGATAGTTGAGTTCGGTCTCGTGGCAGGCACGCGGGTTGACCAGGCAACTGGTGAGCTTGCCGCCGAAGGTGTGATCGAGACAGGCCTGGTTGCAACCGATGCAGGTGTTGATTTCGTCAGCGCGGCCTTCAGCGGCTTTGTTGACAAAATCCGGGTCGGCGAGGAACGGCCGGGCCATCGACACCATGTCGGCATCGCCTTCGGCGAGAATCTGCTCGGCGACTTCCGGGGTGTTGATGCGGTTAGTGGTGATCAGCGGAATGCTCACCGAGCCACGCAGCTTGGCCGTGACCTTGCTGAACGCCGCACGCGGCACTTTGGTGGCGATGGTCGGAATCCGTGCTTCGTGCCAACCGATACCGGTGTTGATGATGGTCGCACCGGCCTGCTCGATGGCTTTGGCCAGGGTAACGATTTCTTCCCAGGTGCTGCCGCCTTCCACCAGATCAAGCATCGACAGACGGAAGATGATGATGAAGTTCGGACCCACCGCTTCACGTACGCGGCGAACGATTTCCACCGGCAGACGCATGCGGTTTTCGTAGCTGCCGCCCCAACGGTCGGTGCGATGGTTGGTGTGGGCCGCCAGGAACTGGTTAATGAAATAACCTTCCGAGCCCATGATTTCCACGCCGTCGTACTCGGCGGTCCGGGCCAGTACCGAGCAGGTGACGAAATCGTTGATCTGTTTCTCGATGCCTTCCTCGTCCAGCTCCTTGGGCTTGAACGGGTTGATCGGCGCCTGAATCGCGCTCGGCGCAACCTGTTTCGGGCTGTAGGCATAACGGCCGGCGTGGAGGATCTGCATGCAGATCTTGCCGCCCGCCTCATGCACCGCGCGGGTGACGATACGGTGCTTGAGCGCTTCTTCCTCGGTGGTCAGCTTGGCCGCACCGGAATACACACCGCCCTCGTCGTTCGGGCCGATACCGCCGGTCACCATCAGGCCGACGCCGCCACGGGCACGCTCGGCGAAGTATGCCGCCATGCGTTCGAATCCACCCGGCTTCTCTTCAAGGCCGGTGTGCATCGAGCCCATCAGGGTGCGGTTGCGCAGCGTGGTGAATCCCAGGTCCAGCGGGGCCAGCAGGTGCGGGTATTGAGTGGCGGTCATCGTTAACTCCACAGCGAGCGATCACGGAAAATGCGGGAGCTCTGCGTCCCCCGTCAGTCATGGTCGACAGATTAGGAGTCGCATCGCTGTCACTCAATGACCGTAACTGACAAGTTATTGATCCAAATGCGCAGCGCCCCTTGGCAAGCCGGAGCTGGCGCCCTACCCTGTCCGCACACCCTGTACCCGGCTGTTGTTGGATTTCATGCGCAAACTTCTGTACCTGACTTTTTCCATGGCGCTCATCGCCGCGCTCACCTTCTACGCCATGTGGGCGGCTGACCGCCCGGCCGGTCATTACCTGTCGGACCTGCGGATCAAACTCGCGGTCGATCAGGGCACCCCGGCCGACCGCGGCAATCTGCTGGGCATCCAGCCCGAACTGTTCCCCACCGACTACCAAAGCCCCGAACGTCTGCACCGCAAGCTCGCCGCCTATTTGCAGCAGGCTCAGGATCAGGGGCTGTTGAATGAAAAAACCGTGGTCATCCTGCCGGAGCATGTCGGCACCTGGCTGATGATCAGCGGCGAGAAAGACGAGCTGTACCAGGCCGCCACCCTCGCCGAAGCGATGAACTGGCTGGCGGCGAGCAACCCGGTGCAATTTGCTCGCGCCTGGCTCACCGCCAAGGGCAGCAAACGTCTGGATGACGCGCACCTGCGCATGAAGTCCCGGGACATGGCCAAGGACTATCAAGCGCTGTTCGGTGGGTTGGCGAAGGAATTCCGGATCACACTGGTGGCCGGCTCGATCGTGTTGCCCGAGCCGAACATCATCGAAGGCAGGCTCAAGGCCGGTAGTGGCGCGCTGTACAACAGCACCGTAGTCTTTGGCCGTGACGGCGCCCCGCTCGGCCAGCCTCAGCGGCAGATGCGTCCGGTCTTCGATCAGGACGAAGCACCCAGCACCCGCGAGGCTTCACGGATCAATGTGGTCGACACTCCGGCCGGACGCCTTGGCGTGCTGATCGGCAAGGACAGTTGGTATCCGGACAACTACCGCAAACTCGACGAACAAGGCGCGCAGCTGATCGCAGTGCCTGCGGTTGTCGTCGGTCATGGCGTCTGGGATCAACCGTGGAAAGGCTACAAAGGCTTGAGCGTGCCGGGCTCGGTCAGCCTGAAACCGGGAGCGATCAGCGAAGGCCAGGCCTGGCACCAGTTGACCCTGACCGCGCAACCGTCGGCCAGCAAGGCGCTGGCCGGCATGAGTGTGTTTCTGCGCGGGCAGTTCTGGGACAAACCGAGTTCCGGGCAAAGCTTCCTCAACAGTAACGGCCAGCAGTTCGCTGACAGCGAAGCTCGTGGCGCGCGCCTGCTGAACCTCTGGCTGTAAACCATGAAACCGCTGCCGATGCGTCTCGGGGATCTGTCGGTGGGCTTCGTCCACAGCCTGGCCGATGCCGTGCGCAGCCATGGCGTCGATCCGTTGCCATTGCTCCAACAGTACGGCCTGGATGCCGCACGACTGGCCGAAGCCGGGGCGCGTCTGTCGATCCCGCGCTACATGCGTCTGGGGCATGGCGCGATCCAGCTGACCGGCGATCCGGCACTGGGTTTGCGCATGGGCGGGCTCAGTCGCTTGAGTCAGGCAGGGCTGGCCGGCGTGACCGCGGCGCAGGCCCCGACGGTACGCGAAGCCGCTCGTTGTCTGACTCGCTTCGAACCCTTGTACGGCTCCAACTATCGCGGTCAGTCGAGTTTCCACGAGGACGCCAGTGGTGCATGGCTGCGGTTCTACTCGATCAGCCCGTACAACGCCTACAACCGCTTTGTGGTGGATTCGATCATTGCCGGCTGGCTGCATCAGTTGTCCAGCGTCAGCCCCGAGCCCCTGCGCGCCGAACGGATCGAAATCGAATTCGACAGCCCGGATTACCGCGACGCTTATACGGTGCTCGGCGAATGCCCGATCCAGTTCGGCGCCGAACACAATCAACTGCGCCTGAGCCTCACCAGCCTGGCCCAACGCAACCCGGAGCATTGCCCCAGCACCTGGAAACATCTGCTCGGTTTGTGTGAACGGGAACTGGAGCAATTGACCCGCACCCGCAGCCTGCGTGAGCGCATCACGCAATTGCTCGGGCCGTTGCTCAATGGCGGCCGGGAACCGGATCTGGAAGAAGTGGCGGCACGCCTGAAGCTGCCGACCTGGACGTTACGGCGAAAGCTGGCCGAGGAAGGCACGCAGTTTCGCGCGATCCTCAATGACACCCGCCGTGATCTGGCGATGACCTACATCCGCGACACCGAACTGGCATTCGGTGAAATCGCCTACCTGCTGGGGTTTGCTTCGGCCGAAGCTTTCCAGCGCGCCTTCAAGCGCTGGAACGGCCAGACACCGGGCGAATTTCGCCGCAGTCACCGCAAGACAGGCTGACGCCTCACAGCTCGGTGGCGTCTTCCGCAGGCTCGGGTGAATCCAGCTCAAAGGCCTGGAATTCGAGCAGTTCTTCTTGATAGTCATCCATTGCGTAATCCCCCTACCTGCTTGCTTGAAATGGCCTGGAACAAATGACCAGTGCCTCGAGCATAAAGTGCCCGTGTGAAGGAAAAATGAAACGCGTCCTTCATGAAATAAACGTAGCAGGCGGTCAGGAATTTATCGCGGGAATTTTTTCGACGGGACTGGCAGGAAGAAGCTCAAGGGAGACAACAAAACGCCACGCGTCCGACAGAGGTCGGAGACGTGGCGTAAAGTTCACTGCCCGGAGGCAGGCATGGCTGGAATCGGCTCGGAGGGCGGCGGCATGTCCGTCGGGTTGGCCGGAGGGGTGATGGTTTGCGTCGCGGGCGCAGGTTCGGCAACCGGTGCCGGGGTGATCGGCGCGGCTTCGGCCGGCGGTGCTACCGGCTCGGAACTGGCCGGGGTTGCCTCCGCAGGCGTTGGCGCCGGTGCCGCAGCGGGCTCGGCCGCCGGTGCTGGGGCCGGGGCCGGGGCCGGTTCAGCCGCAGGGGTTGGAGCCAATGGAGCTGGCGTCGCTTTGGCTTCCGGGACGCCCAGGTCGGTCTTCGGTTTTTCGGTGATGTGCGCAGCCTTCTTTGCGTCAGCCGGCAGGAACAGCTCGACCAACGTGAAGAAGCGCTCGTAGAACTTCTGCGACGACACCGTTTCGCTGGCGACCTTGACCATCGAGTCGTCAGACGAGCCGATCGGCATCGAGACCGAGCCCAGCACGCCGACACCGAGGCTGGCCGAGTTGTTGGTCTTCTTCAGCGCGTAGCGGTCCTGCAGGGCGTTGGCGAACACGGTGGCGTGATGGCCGGCGCTGCCATCATCGGCGCACACCACGTTGAAGCTGATCTCCAGATGGGTTTCGCCGGTCTGCTGAAAGCTCTTGTGCCCGCTGACCAGTTTCGGGTCATTGCTGGTAATGATGTAGCCCTGGCTGAGCAACGCTCGGCGGGCCGCTTCGCAACTGGCGGTGTCGGTCACCGGGTAATTGCGCGAAAAGGTGCCGGAGTCGTCGAAATTCTCATGCTCGTAGATAGGCTTGTCCTTGGAACAGCCGGCAGCGGCGGTCAGCAACAACGCCAACCCGATGAAACGCACGGGAATAGAATTCAACATTGAACATCCTGAGGGAAAACGGTCCGGGCCGTATTGTGCAACAGATCGCTGCCCCGCGGCGTATGGATTAGTGTCTTAAAACAGTTACAACTCTATCGACCTTCAATCGCAGGAAAAAGTCGCGCTGATAAATGATCGACGAACACGCGCAATTTGGCGGTTGCATCCCGGCTTGATCGCCACAGGGCCCAGACCGCGGCAGAAACAGCGCGCATAAAAAAACCCCGGATTTTCATCCGGGGCTCGGGTCTTGCGGCTCAGCCAGGCATCAGAAACGCTTGATGTCGGCTTCGCTTTCCAGCTGTTTGCGGTACGCCGCGAAGTCTTGCTGGCCTACACGCGATGCGAGGAAGCGACGGTATTGCGCTTTCTCTTCATCGGTCGGAGCCGCTGCTTCGTTCACGCCGTTCAGACGCACGATGGTCAGGCTGCCATCCGCCAGCGTCACGCTGGTGAAGGTCGGCTTGTCCTTGGCGGACGGTTTCGGCATGCGGAACAACGCTTGCAGCACCGCCGGATCAACGCCTTCCTGAGCGCGGTTCGCCGCTTCAGTGACCTTCCAGTTCTGACCGTCCACCGCCTTGTCCAGCGGCGTCTTGCCATCACGCAGACTGGCGATCAGTTGCTCCGCCTTGGTCTTGGCAGCCGCGCTGGCGTGCTCTTTGGTCAACTGGGTGCGAATGGCAGCGGCTACGCTTTCCAGCGGCAATTGAGCAGGCTTCAGATGCTCCTTGGCACGCAGCACGATCACGGTTTCCGGATCCAGCTCAATGGCAGTGCTGTTGGCACCCTCTTCCAGCACTTCGGTGCTGAACGCGGCGGTCACGACGGCACGGTTGGCTGTAACGCCTTCTCCACCTTCACGGCCGAACGGCTTGGAGGTGTGCACGGTCAGTTTCAGCTCCTGCGCTGGCTGGGCCAGGTCGGATGCTTCGAACGAAGAGTCTTCCAGTTGCTTGGTCGCCTCGACGAAACGCTGCTCCACTTGCTGGGTTTTCAGCTCGCGGGTCAGCTTGTCTTTCAGGCTGGCCAGGGTCGGCACTTCAGGCGCCTCGACACCCAGCAGCTTGATCAGGTGGTAACCGAAGTCGGTGCGAACCGGCTCGGAAACCTGATCCTTGTTCAGCGAGTACAGGGCTTTCTCGAAGGCTGGATCGTAAACGCCAGGACCGGCATAACCGAGGTCACCACCGTTGTTGGCCGAACCCGGATCCTGCGAGAACTCCTTGGCCAGCGCTTCGAATTTCTCGCCCTTGGCCAGACGCGCCTGGATTTCTTCGATCTTCGCCTTGGCCTGAGCTTCGGTGGTCTTGTCGTTGACTTCGATCAGAATGTGCGCCGCACGACGCTGTTCCGACAGGTTGGCGATCTCTTTCTGATACGCCGCCTGCAGGTCTTCGTCCTTGACGGTGACCTGATCGAAGAACGAAGCCTTTTTCAGCTCCAGATAATCGATGACCACTTGATCCGGGGTCATGAATTCCTTGGCGTGCTCGTCGTAGTAAGCCTTGACCTCGTCATCGGTCAGCTTCACGGCCGAAGGATCAGCCTTGATGTTCAACGTGGCGAAATCGCGGGTCTGTTTTTCCAGACGGGCGAAGGCCAGCACTTGAGCGTCGGTCACGAAACCGCTGCCCGCCACACCGGCGCGCAACTGGCCGATCAGCATTTCCTGAGCCAGCATCTGGCGGAACTGCATGCGGGTGTAGCCCAGTTGACGGATCACCTGATCGAAACGGTCGGAGCTGAACTTGCCGTCGACCTGGAATTCAGGCGTCTGCAGGATCACTTGATCCAGGGCCGCTTCGGAGAAAGCGAATTTCGATTGTTCCGCGCCTTGCAGCAGCAGCTTGCGATCGATCAAACCCTTGAGGGCTGATTCGCGCAGCATTTTTTCGTCCAGCAAGGAGGCGTCGAAGTCCTTGCCCAGTTGTTGCATCAGCTGACGGCGTTGCATATCCACCGCCTGGCTCAGCTCGTTCTGGCTGATTTCTTCACCGTTGACCTTGGCCGCCTCATTCTTGTGAGTCGTGGCCTGGAAAATGGCGTCGAAACCGGTCAGAGCCATCAGTGCAACGATGACTCCGATAATGGTCTTGGCAATCCAGCCTTGTGAATTGTCCCTGATATTCTGCAGCATGCGTCCCCCAGAAACGGTTGAACTTCAAATTAGGCAACCGTGGAGCGTGGGTAGAATCCGGATAGAAGAAAGGCGCATCCGAGGATGCGCCTTCTCGTAACTGGCGGAGCGGACAGGGCTCGAACCCTCGATCCCGGTGTGACAGGCGGCTATTCCAACCGCCTGCTCTACCGCTCCGCTGCCAAGTCAGGCATGACCCCGACCCGGATGGGTAAAAACCTGAATCAAACTTAGTTGACGGCTTCTTTCAGGGCTTTACCGGCTTTGAAACCTGGCTTCTTGGCTGCCGCGATTTCCAGAGTCTTGCCGGTCTGTGGGTTACGACCGATGCGAGCTGGACGATCAGTCACGGAGAAAGTACCGAAGCCAACCAGAACAACGGAGTCGCCAGCCTTGAGAGCGCCAGTGACGGATTCGATTACAGCGTCCAGCGCACGGCCAGCAGCAGCTTTCGGGATATCAGCGGATGCAGCGATAGCATCAATCAGTTCCGACTTGTTCACTCTAAGTCCCCTTATATCTATTTTGAGATGATTCTAAGTTTTTTGGTGAAAGCAAAAACGAGTGCTGAATGGCCTACAGACACTTAAGAGCCGCTTTATAACAAGGGCTCTAAAAAGCTGTCAAGGAAGCCCCCCAGGCAAAAGCGTATTAATGCGTGCTAATTCTTTCCTTAGAGTCAGACTCACGTTTTTCATCCTTGGCAACTATCTCCGGAGCCACATCCGGCAAGGGCTCCGGCGCGTATTGCAGCGCAATTTGCAGGACCTCGTCAATCCATTTAACTGGTTTGATCTGCAGATCCTGCTTGATATTGTCAGGAATCTCCTTCAGATCGCGCACGTTCTCTTCCGGAATAATCACTGTCTTGATTCCGCCACGGTGAGCGGCCAGCAGTTTTTCTTTCAAACCGCCGATGGCGAGAACTTGACCACGCAGGGTGATCTCGCCGGTCATGGCGACATCCGCTCGCACAGGAATACCCGTCAAAGCCGACACCAGCGCAGTACACATGCCTACACCGGCGCTCGGGCCGTCTTTCGGCGTAGCGCCTTCCGGCATGTGAATGTGAGTGTCGCGCTTCTCGTGGAAGTCCAGAGGAATGCCCAGGCTCTTGGCACGGCTGCGCACCACGGTCTGGGCCGCAGTGATCGATTCGACCATTACGTCACCCAGCGAACCGGTCTTGATCAGTTGACCTTTACCCGGCACCACAGCCGCTTCGATGGTCAGCAGTTCGCCACCCACCTGAGTCCAGGCCAGGCCGGTCACTTGACCGATCTGATCCTGCTGCTCGGCCAGACCGTAGCGGAACTTGCGGACACCGAGGAAATGCTCCAGCAAGTCAGCTGTCACTTTTACCGAGAAGCGTTTTTCCAGCGCGTGCTCTTTGACCGCCTTGCGGCAAACCTTGGCAATCTGCCGCTCGAGGCCACGCACACCGGCTTCGCGGGTGTAATAACGGATGATGTCGCGGATCGCTTCTTCGTCGAATTCCAGCTCGCCCTTCTTCATGCCGTTGGCTGCAATCTGCTTTGGCGAGAGGTACTTGACCGCAATGTTGATCTTCTCGTCTTCGGTGTAACCCGGCAGGCGGATCACTTCCATCCGGTCCAGCAGCGCTGGCGGGATGTTCATCGAGTTCGAGGTGCACAGGAACATCACGTCCGAAAGGTCGTAATCGACTTCCAGATAGTGGTCGTTGAAGTTGTGGTTCTGTTCCGGATCGAGCACCTCAAGCAGCGCCGACGCCGGGTCGCCACGCATGTCGCTGCCCATTTTGTCGATTTCATCGAGCAGGAACAGCGGGTTGCGCACACCCACTTTTGTCATCTTTTGAATCAATCTTCCTGGCATCGAACCGATATAAGTCCGACGGTGACCACGGATTTCCGCTTCGTCACGCACACCACCGAGAGCCATGCGCACGAATTTGCGGTTGGTGGCATGAGCGATCGACTCCGCCAGCGAGGTTTTACCCACGCCTGGAGGACCGACCAGGCACAACACCGGGCCGCGAATTTTCTTCACGCGTTTTTGCACGGCGAGGTATTCAAGGATGCGTTCCTTGACCTCTTCGAGGCCGTAGTGATCGGCGTCGAGAATGTCTTCGGCACGGGCCAGGTCCAGACGCACCTTGCTCTGAGCCTTCCAAGGCACCTGAACCAGCCAGTCGATGTAGGAGCGCACCACGGTGGCTTCAGCAGACATCGGCGACATCTGCTTGAGCTTGTTCAGCTCGGCAGTGGCCTTGGCCAGGGCATCTTTCGGCAGACCGGCAGCATCAATACGCTTTTTCAGGTCTTCGATTTCGTTGTGGCCTTCGTCGCTGTCGCCGAGCTCTTTCTGAATGGCCTTCATCTGCTCGTTCAGGTAGTACTCGCGCTGACTGCGCTCCATTTGCTTTTTGACGCGGCCACGAATGCGTTTTTCGACTTGCAGCAGGTCGATCTCGGCGTCCAGCAGGGCCAGAACGTGCTCAACCCGGGCCGACAAATCGATGATTTCGAGGATTTCCTGCTTCTGCTCGATCTTCAGTGCCATATGCGCGGCCATGGTGTCTACCAGGCGGCCAGGCTCGTCGATGCTGTTGAGCGACGACAGGACTTCAGCCGGGACCTTCTTGCCCAGCTGCACGTATTGTTCGAACTGCGACAGCAGGCTGCGCACGAACACTTCGGACTCACGCTCGGCGGCGTCGACTTCGTCGATCAACGAGACTTCGGCACGACAGTGGCCATCGACTTCGCTGAAGCGCTCGACAGCGCCACGTTGCTCGCCTTCGACCAGAACCTTGACGGTGCCGTCCGGCAGCTTCAGCAGTTGCAGAACTGTGGCGATGGTACCTACGCGATAGAGAGCTTCTTCACCGGGATCGTCGTCAGCCGGGTTTCTCTGGGCCAGCAGCAGGATCTGCTTGTCGCCCGTCATCGCGGCCTCGAGGGCTTCGATGGATTTCTCGCGCCCCACGAACAGCGGGATAACCATGTGCGGATACACAACGACATCACGCAATGGCAGGAGAGGCAATTCGATGGTGGTCTTCATGATTTCGCCTCTACGGCGGCCATATGGCCGTAATCAGATGGAATTGAACTTGAAACCAAGATGGGGGCTGACTTGAAAAAAAACAAGCGTAAAGGGGGTGTAAAAAACGACATAAAAAAAAGAGGCCCGAAGGCCCCTTCTTTGTTCCGGCAGACCGGACGCTTACGCGTCCGGTGCAGCCTTGGCAGCCGGCTCACTGTTTTCGTAGATATACAGTGGTTTGGACTTGCCTTCGATCACGCTTTCATCGATCACGACTTTGCTCACCTCGGACTGCGAGGGGATTTCATACATCGTGTCGAGCAGTACACCTTCGAGAATCGAACGCAGGCCACGGGCACCGGTTTTACGTTCCAGGGCACGTTTGGCAACTGCTTTCAGCGCGTCGGAACGGAATTCCAGATCCACGCCTTCCATCTCGAACAGCTTGGCATACTGTTTGGTCAGGGCATTTTTCGGCTCGGTGAGGATCTGCATCAAAGCAGCCTCATCCAGCTCGTCCAGCGTCGCCAGGACCGGCAGACGACCGACGAATTCCGGGATCAGACCGAACTTGACCAGATCGTCAGGCTCGACTTCACGCAGGGACTCGCCCACCTTCTTGCCTTCTTCCTTGCTGCGCACTTCTGCGTTGAAACCGATGCCACCCTTTGTAGAACGGTTCTGAATGACCTTCTCCAGACCGGAGAATGCGCCACCGCAGATGAACAGGATGTTGCGGGTATCAACCTGAAGGAATTCCTGCTGCGGATGCTTGCGGCCACCTTGCGGCGGAACCGAAGCGACCGTGCCTTCGATCAGTTTGAGCAAGGCCTGCTGCACGCCTTCACCGGAAACGTCCCGGGTGATCGACGGGTTGTCGGACTTGCGCGAAATCTTGTCGATTTCGTCGATGTAGACAATGCCCATCTGGGCTTTCTCTACGTCGTAATCGCACTTCTGCAGCAGCTTCTGAATGATGTTCTCGACGTCTTCACCCACGTAACCCGCCTCGGTGAGGGTGGTTGCGTCGGCGATGGTGAACGGAACGTTCAGCAAGCGGGCCAGGGTTTCGGCCAGCAGGGTTTTACCGGAGCCGGTCGGGCCGATCAGCAGGATGTTGCTCTTGCCGAGTTCGACGTCGTCAGCCTTTTTGTCACGCTGGTTCAGACGCTTGTAGTGGTTGTACACCGCTACTGCCAGAACCTTCTTGGCACGCTCCTGACCAATTACATACTGATCAAGGATGCCGCTGATTTCTTTAGGCGAAGGCAATTTATGCGCGCTGCTTTCGGCCTGTGCTTCCTGCACCTCCTCGCGGATGATGTCATTGCACAGGTCGACGCACTCGTCGCAGATAAAGACCGAGGGGCCGGCAATCAATTTGCGCACTTCATGCTGGCTTTTGCCACAGAAGGAGCAATAGAGCAGCTTGCCGTTGTCCTCGCCGTTGCGGGTGTCAGTCATTCGTTCGATCCAAATCCGATAGGCTTGCAACACAAGATGAAGGCTATTGCGGGCTTTTTCAAGCCCGCCGCTGATCAGACGCGCCGACCAAGCCTATTTTGAGCTGCTTGTTTTTAAGCTGGGCGCTGGTTGATCACTTCGTCGATCAGACCGTATTCCTTCGCAGCTTCTGCACTCATGAAGTTGTCGCGGTTGGTGTCGCGCTCGATTTCTTCAAGCGTACGGCCGCTGTGCTTGGCCATCAGCGTGTTGAGACGCTCGCGAATGAAGAGGATTTCCTTGGCATGGATTTCAATGTCCGATGCCTGGCCCTGGAAACCGCCCAGTGGCTGGTGAATCATCACGCGCGAGTTAGGCAGGCAGAAACGCTTGCCAGGTGCACCGGCCGTCAGCAGGAACGCGCCCATGCTGCACGCCTGACCGATACAGGTAGTCGATACGTTTGGCTTGATGAACTGCATGGTGTCGTAGATCGACATGCCCGCTGTCACCGAACCGCCCGGGAGTTGATATAAAGATGGATGTCCTTGTCCGGGTTTTCCGCTTCAAGGAACAGCAATTGCGCGCAAATCAGGTTGGCCATGTAGTCCTCTACAGGGCCCACCAGAAAGATTACTCGCTCCTTGAGAAGACGCGAGTAGATGTCATAGGCGCGCTCGCCACGAGCAGATTGCTCGACAACCATCGGGACCAGGCCGCCGGCGGCCTGGATATCAGAGTTCTGCTGAATATAGGAATTACGGAACATGCTCTGCAGTCACTCCCAAATAGTCATGTCTTGAATACGCATAAGCCAGCTCGAAGGCTGGCTTATGGTGTGTGCTTCTAACGCAAAAACAATCAGTCGGCTTTTGGAGCTTCTACCGGCTTGACCGCTTCTTCGTAAGAGACCGCTTTGTCGGTCACGCTAGCTTTCTGCAGAACAGTATCCACAACTTGTTCTTCCAGCACAACCGAACGGACTTCGTTCAGTTGCTGCTCGTTCTTGTAGTACCAGGACACGACCTGCTCAGGCTCCTGGTAAGCCGAAGCCATTTCCTGAATCATTTCGCGAACGCGGGCTTCGTCTGGCTTCAGCTCGAACTGCTTGACCACTTCAGCCACGATCAGACCCAGTACAACGCGACGCTTGGCTTGTTCTTCGAACAGCTCGGCAGGCAGTTGGTCAGGCTTGATGTTGCCACCGAACTGCTGAACAGCCTGCACGCGCAGACGGTCAACTTCGTTGGACAACAGAGCCTTGGGCACCTCGATCGGGTTGGTGGCCAGCAGACCGTCCATTACCTGATTCTTGACCTTGGATTTGATCGCCTGACGCAGTTCACGCTCCATGTTCTTGCGAACTTCGGAGCGGAAACCGTCGATGCCGCTTTCCTTGATACCGAATTGAGCGAAGAACTCTTCGTTCAGCTCTGGCAGTTTTGGCTCGGAAACGGTGTTGACAGTCACGGTGAACTCGGCGGTTTTGCCAGCCAGGTCCAGGTTCTGATAGTCCTCTGGGAAGGTCAGGTTCAGAACGCGCTCTTCACCGGCCTTGGCGCCAACGAGGCCTTCCTCGAAGCCAGGGATCATGCGACCGGAACCCAGCACCAGCTGAGTGCCCTTGGCGGAACCGCCAGCGAACACTTCGCCGTCGACCTTGCCAACGAAATCGATGTTCAGTTGGTCTTCGTTCTGGGCAGCACGCTCAGCCACTTCGAAACGGGTGTTCTGCTTGCGCAGGATGTCCAGCATCTTGTCCAGATCGGCGTCAGCCACTTCAGCGCTCAGACGCTCAACGTTGATGCTTTCGAAACCGGCAACGGTGAACTCAGGGAAAACTTCGAATACGGCTACGTATTCCAGGTCCTTGCCAGCTTCGAGCGACTTTGGCTCGATCGACGGCGAACCGGCCGGATTCAGCTTCTGCTCGACCACAGCTTCGTAGAAGGAGGACTGGATCACGTCACCGATCGCTTCCTGGCGCGCATCAGCACCGAAGCGGCGCTTGATTTCGCTCATTGGCACTTTGCCTGGACGGAAGCCAGCAATCTTGGCCTTCTGGGCAGTCTGCTGCAGACGCTTGTTGACCTGAGTCTCGATGCGCTCAGCCGGCACGGTGATGCTCATGCGGCGCTCAAGAGCAGTAGTATTTTCAACAGAAACTTGCATGGATATTCCTCGTTGCACAGACGTTAGCCGGCCGTTTCCGACCCAAGAATCAAGGGCAAGCATTCTAGTAGGTCAAACTCAAGAAGTCACCCTACTGAAAACGGGTAAAAAACAGCAGGCCATTTGAAGGCGGGGACAAACGGTTGCACCTCGCCCTGTTAGCAAATACAGCCAATTCAAGCCAGGGCTCTGCACCAACCTCTTCTATATATAGAGGCGGTTGAATCATCTCCCTGACAGCCGACCGCGCAAGCATGGTCGGCAGGCAGCGCGCATCATCGAGCAACATTAATACGACGAAGCACCCTGCCCTGCGACCCGAAACCTGCAGCCGCGAAAATCCGAAACCGTAAAACAAAAAAGGCGCCAGACTGTTAAATCTGGCGCCTTTCGGAATATGGGGTGGACGATGGGGATCGAACCCACGACAACGGGAGTCACAATCCCGTGCTCTACCAACTGAGCTACGCCCACCATATTGCGTGCCAAAGAAGCCAAACAACTTCTTTGTAAAACTTCATCCGGCCAACGGCATGAATGAAGCTTTGATTGGTGCGGATGAAGAGACTCGAACTCTTACGCCTCGCGGCGCTGGAACCTAAATCCAGTGTGTCTACCAATTCCACCACATCCGCGGATGAAGCTTTTTAAAGCAAAGGCGCCAGACTGTTACATCTGGCGCCTTTCGAAATATGGGGTGGACGATGGGGATCGAACCCACGACAACGGGAGTCACAATCCCGTGCTCTACCAACTGAGCTACGCCCACCATATCGCGCTACTTGTGCCAATGCTGCCTAATGGCGCACCCGGCAGGACTCGAACCTGCGACCATCCGCTTAGAAGGCGGATGCTCTATCCAGCTGAGCTACGGGCGCCTTGTTAGCTGTACCCTTGGAGGACTACAAACTAAGTGCTTTCCAGTCATTCGAAACCGTAATTTCGTTCGACCTTCTTAACCAGTGCTAGGCTGTGCCCGACAAGTGCGACGAATAGTATAGAGCGACCCGAAGGTCGTCAAATCCTTTTTAAAAAAATTCATTTAATTAAAGGGCTTAGGGGAATTTGCTGACCAAGCGCCTTTGCCCTCACCGTTTGACATGCGAGAATGCGTTCTCTTTTTTCCCCTCTCGATGGTTAATCACGCGCAATGACTGCACAACTAATCGACGGCAAATCGATCGCCGCCAGCCTGCGCCAGCAGATCGCCCAACGGGTTGCCGAACGTCGCCAGCAAGGTCTGCGCACGCCAGGCCTCGCGGTGATCCTGGTTGGCAGCGATCCTGCCTCTCAGGTTTATGTCTCGCACAAGCGTAAAGACTGTGAAGAGGTCGGCTTCCTCTCTCAAGCCTACGACCTGCCTTCCGAAACCACTCAAGAAGCGCTGACCGATCTGATCGATCGACTGAACGATGACCCGGCAATCGACGGCGTTCTGCTTCAACTCCCTCTGCCAGAGCACCTGGACGCTTCCAAACTGCTGGAGCGCATCCGCCCGGACAAGGATGTCGACGGTTTCCATCCTTATAACGTCGGCCGCCTGGCCCAGCGCATTCCGCTCCTGCGCCCGTGCACCCCGAAGGGCATCATGACCCTGCTGGAAAGCACCGGCGCCGATCTGTACGGGATGGACGCCGTTGTTGTTGGCGCGTCCAACATCGTCGGTCGCCCGATGGCGATGGAACTGTTGCTGGCCGGTTGCACCGTGACCGTCACCCACCGCTTCACCAAGGATCTGGCCGGCCACGTCGGCCGCGCCGATCTGGTGGTCGTGGCCGCCGGCAAGCCGGGTCTGGTCAAGGGCGAGTGGATCAAGGAAGGCGCGATCGTCATCGACGTCGGCATCAACCGTCAGGAAGACGGCAAACTGGTCGGTGATGTCGTGTACGAAACCGCCCTGCCGCGCGCAGGCTGGATCACCCCGGTACCGGGCGGCGTCGGTCCGATGACCCGCGCCTGCCTGCTGGAAAATACCCTCTACGCAGCAGAAACCCTGCACGCCTGAGTCGTGTTTTCAGCTTGCCTGTAACCCCGCCTCGTGCGGGGTTTTTCATGCCCTCGAAAAAACCTTTACCGTTCGCCGGAAACCCCTATTTTTACAGGGCTTTTCACGACTTTTTCATGCGCCTCAAACAACCATCGACAGTTCTTCAGCCATACTCCTAAAATGCGTCGTTTTTACGACACAGGCCGTTACAAATTACGGCATTTCCAACCTTCATGAGTTCGCCCGCGTGAATATTCGCCTGTCCATCCTGAGCCTGGTTTTTGCATTTTCAGGCACGCTCCTCACGCCAACGGTCAACGCCGCCGAAACCACCGCTGCCCCTCGAGACGCTTCGCAGTTGAAAATTGCCTCCGGCAGCGCCCTGCTGATGGATCTGCAGACCAACAAAGTCATTTATTCCAGCAACCCGGACGTGGTGGTGCCCATCGCTTCCGTGAGCAAGTTGATGACTGGCCTGGTAGTGGTCGAAGCGCACCAGAACATGGACGAATGGATTGACGTTGACATCAGCCATACACCTGAAATGAAAGGTGTGTTTTCTCGCGTCAAACTGCGAAGCGAACTGCCCCGCCGAGAGATGTTACTGATTGCCCTGATGTCCTCGGAAAACCGCGCCGCCGCTAGCCTGGCTCACCACTATCCGGGCGGTTACGCGGCATTCATCGCAGCGATGAACGCCAAGGCCAAGGCGCTGGGCATGACCAGCACGCACTTTGTGGAACCCACCGGTCTCTCGGAGCGCAACGTCTCCACCGCCCGCGACCTGAGCAAGTTGCTGGTAGCCGCGCACAAACAGCCGCTTCTGATCGAGCTGACCACCACCAAGGAAAAGACCGTCTCGTTCCGCAAACCCAATTACACCCTGGGTTTCCGTAACACCGATCACTTGGTCAACAAGGCCGACTGGGATATCCGCATCACCAAGACCGGTTTCACCAACCCCGCCGGTCATTGCCTGGTGCTGGTGACCCGCATGGCCAACCGTCCCGTCGCGCTGGTGATTCTCGACGCGTTCGGCAAATACACTCACTTCGCCGATGCCAGCCGCATCCGCAGCTGGGTGGAAACCGGCAAGAGCGCCAACGTCCCGGCCGTGGCCCAGCAATACAAGGCTGACAAGAACCTCAAGAGTCGCCAGAGCGGCGTGATCGAAGCCTCAAAGTAATCCGCCCCCATGAAAAAGCCCCGAATCGTCGGGGCTTTTTCATTCATGCACTCAGTCGTTGGGCAACGGCATCTTGTCGTCATCGGGAATGCCGTCACCGGCGCTCGGGTCGCGCGAATGCTCTGGCGTGACCACTGCCGGACGCGCCAACGGATCGCGTAGAGGGCTGTCCGGATCCAGCACCGGATCAACCTCCGGCTCAGGTGTGGCAGGCACACTGTCAGGTTTGTGGTCGTCGAAACTCGAATCGGTACTCATACGCACCTCGCTTCAAGGCTTGAGATCAGCCAAGGGATCGTAAGGCTTGGCCGGACGCTTGGGATCATCGCCCGGCTGCACATCCTTCGGCGCCTTTGCAGGGCCGATGGGATCGACTTGCGGATCGTCCAGATCCGGCGAGTCCGGATCGAAGCCCAGATCGTCGCCATTGCCATGCTCGGAAGAATGCGGACCGCTGGGTGAATTTGGAATTGCCATGCTCGCCTCCTGATACTGGCCCGTAAAACACGGGACGCTACAGTTCAGAAGCACATGCTCCGCCAGGGTGCCCGACAGGCGACGAACGGAGCCTCAATGCGCTGCCAGTGCCTTCCTTGCCTGCGCCGCTTCCCGTTCCTGCCCGGCCTGAGCCAGCGCGTCGGCGGCCTTGAGCCAGCGCTGCTGATCGACCGCTGCCGGAATCTGCGTCGGTTTCTGGATCAACACTGCCCAGCCGCCGGATTTTTCGAGAGCCGACTCGAACGAACTGAAGCTCATCAATTCACGGCGATTCATCCCCGCGCGCAGCAGCACCTTCTGCTTCAGACGGTCGTAGCCCGACAGGATCGCGTAACGCGGCTCGGCCCAAAACGCCGAACCCTCGCTGAAACGCACCATCACCGGATACCCGGCCGCCACCTGAGTCAGCAGCGCCGGCAGATTGCTGTCCAGCGGATACACGACCATGCCGTATTCACGCGCCAGGCTCTGCAGATTCTGTTGCAACTTGTCCTCAGCGCCCGGTAAGTGCAGCGGCTTTTCCAGCAGACCCGGCGTGATCACGATGCCCTGCTGCGACAGCAGACTGGCCAGCACCTGCGGCCCGCTTTGATAGGCCTCGCCACGATAGAAGGTGCCGCTGAGTTCGACCCGCTCCGGCAGGCGCTTGACCTCCGGCGCCACACTGCCCGCACACCCCACCAAAGCTGTCACGCAACCGGCCACCAGCAGCGCCGCGCGAATCCGGGAAAATAGCTGCACCATCGTCACTCTCTTGATCAGTTACCGGTCATCGTGTTCCGGCTTGGTCGAGGATCATAGGACGGCGCCACGCTGCGGTATAGCCCAAAGCGACAGATCCATCGGCTGTATAGAGCGAACTGATTGGTCACCACCGACCTTTGGTCAATAGCTTGAAACACACCAGCGACTAGACTGTCACTCAGATAAGAGCCAAAGAGCGAGCGCCCGACGCAGGGCAAGAGGAGGCACAGATGAGCCTGACCATGACCATCGTAATGCTGATTGCCGGCTGGCTGGCCGTTGCGGCCGCCATGCTGTGGGGCGTGTTGCGGATTTCCCGCCGCCATCACCACCCGGTACAACCTGCACCGACCAGGAAGATCGAGAAACACAACGCCCGTCACGCCACCGCGCACTGATTTTCTGTAGCCGACACAAACAAAAAGGCCGCCTGGACTCTCGCGAGTTCAGGCGGCCTTTGGTTTTCCAGCAATTACGCTTCGGCAGTCAATTTCTTCTGCTTGGCGCGGCGCGACATCATGTTCAGCACTTCAATCGCAGCCGAGAACGCCATGGCGGCATACACATAACCTTTCGGTACGTGGGCGCCGAAGCCTTCGGCGATCAGCGTCATGCCGATCATGATCAGGAAGCCCAGAGCCAGCATCACCACCGTCGGGTTGTCGTTGATGAACTTGGCCAGCGGATCAGCTGCAAACAGCATCACCAGCACTGAAACCACCACCGCAATCACCATGATCGGCAAGTGTTCGGTCATGCCGACAGCGGTAATGATGCTGTCGATCGAGAACACCATGTCCAGCATCAGGATCTGCCCGATCGCGGCGGCGAAGCCCAGAGTCACCGTCGAGGTGGCGCTCTTCGGATCTTCCGGCGCAGGATCCATGCTGTGATGGATCTCGGTCGTCGCTTTCCACACCAGGAACAGACCACCGGCGATCAGGATCATGTCCTTCCAGGAGAACGCCTGGCCCAGGATCTCGATGACCGGCTCGGTCAACTGGACGATGAAGGCGATGGTGCTCAACAGCGCCAGTCGCATGATCAGCGCCATGCCGATGCCCAGGCGACGAGCCTTCTGCCGGTACTGCTCGGGCAGCTTGTTGGTCAGGATCGAGATAAAGATCAGGTTATCGATGCCGAGCACGATTTCCATCACCACCAGTGTGGCCAAGGCAATCCAGGCCGTCGGGCTGGAAGCGAGTTCTAACAGGTATTCCATGGGTCAGTCCTGACTCTGTGTAAGACGGTTTAGATTTCCTGGGAGGACGATTCGGATTTTTCTTCGTCGTCTTTCGGTTCTTTCTTGCTGATCAGATTGCCGGTGGCATCGCTGAGTGCCTCTTCGGCGGCTTTATGCGTGTCGTCGATGGCTTGTTTCGCCGCCTCGGCCGCCTGCCCCATCAGTTGCTGGGCGCTCTTTTCGGCCTGGTCGCAACCGGCCAGTACCAGTAAAGACGCGAACAGTAACGCTGTAGTTTTTAGTTTCATGATGCCTCCCTCGATAGAACAGACAGCGCCATACAGACCGGCCGTCGATGGCTGGGCATTCTAGGGAGACAAACACTTCAGGAAAATTCGTATTTTTAGCGGCTATACTTCGATTTATACGAACTGTATTTGACGGACCGAATCCCATGCTCAATTACCGACAACTGCATTACTTCTGGGTGGTGGCCAAGACCGGCAGCATCGTGCGCGCCTGCGAGCAACTGAACCTGACGCCGCAAACCATCAGCGGGCAGATATCCCTGCTTGAACAGACCTACGGCATCGAGTTGTTTCAACGGGTCGGCCGGCAGCTCGAGCTGACCGAAGCCGGGCGTCAGGCCCTGCCTTACGCCGAACAGATGTTCCAGCTCGGTGGCGAACTGGAACTGATGCTGCGCGCCCAGCCCAACGAACAGCAGATTCTGTTCCGGGTCGGCGTGGCGGACGTGGTGCCCAAATCCATCGTCTATCGCCTGATCGCGCCGACCATGGAATTGAGCGAACCGCTGCGCATCACCTGCCGCGAAGACAAACTCGAGCGCCTGCTGGCGGATCTGGCGATCCAGCGCCTGGACCTGGTGATCTCCGACAGCCCCATGCCCTCGCACCTGGACATCAAGGGCTACAGTCAGAAACTCGGGAATGCGGGATCAGTTTTTTCGCCACCGCCGAACTGGCAGCGCAATACGGTCAGGATTTCCCGCGCAGTCTGCACGGCGCGCCGCTGTTGATCCCCGGCGCGGAAACAGTAGTGCGCAGCCGTTTGCAGCGCTGGTTCGCCGAGCAGCAGATTCAGCCAAGGATTGTCGGGGAATTCGATGACAGCGCCTTGATGCAGGCGTTTGGTCAGTCCGGCAGCGGGATTTTCATCGGCCCGAGCGTGATTGCCGATGAGGTGAAGCGCCAGTACGGCGTCGAGTTGATCGGCCAGACCGATGCGGTGAGCGAGTCGTTCTACGCGATCTCGGTGGAGCGCAAGGTCAAGCACCCCGGCATCAAAGCGATTACCGAAGGTGCCCGACGCGAACTGTTTACAGCGTTTTAAGCCGGCGCGCAGACGTCGCGCGGCTTGAGCACCATCAGCACCATGGCGAGGAAAATCGACAGCAGAATGAATCCGGCAGCGGCAAAGCCCACAAAACCCAGACCAGCGCTGTCGATCACTCGACCGCCAATGATCGCGCCCAGACCGATCCCGAGGTTGGCCCCGGCAATGTTCAGCGACGCGGCGAAGGCCGGCGCTTCCGGTGCCGCTTTCATCAAACGCACGTGGCTGACCAGAAACAGGGCCGCCTGGGTCACGCCCCAGATGCCCATCGCCGCCGCCAGACCCAGCGACGAATTGATGTTCGGCACCAGCGCCACCATCCCCGGGATCATGAACGCACAGAACATCACCGAAGCCATCAGCGGATGGCGATCCACCGCACGACCGCCCAGCGAGTTACCGATCAAGCCAACCGCACCAAAGCCCATCAGGCACCAGCCGACCACGGTGCCATTGAAGCCGGCCAGACGCTCAAGGATATCCGCCAGATAGGTGTAGGCGGTGAACATGCCGCTGAACACCAGAATCGACAACAGCACATGGCCCAGCATCAGTGGGCTGCGCAGTATCTTGAACTGGGAAGCGAAGCTGACCTGATGCTGGTGCAGGCTGGTTTTCGGCAGATAGACAAACAGCAGCAACGCCTTGGCGAACGCGATCACCGCCAGAATGGCGAACGCACTGCGCCAGCCGAACGCATCGGAAATCAGCGTGCCGACCGGAATCCCGAACACGGTGGCGCAGACGATGCCGAAGCCGATCTTGGCGATCGCGCGACCGGCGAAGTCCGGGCCGACGATATCCACCGCCGTTTCACTGGCCAACGCCCAGAACACCGGCAGCCCCAGCGCCGGGATCAGCCGGGCAATGGCCATGACCCAGATGTTCGGCGCCAGCGCCGCAACGGTATTGGCCAGCCCAAACATGATCAGAATGGTGATGAACAGTTTGCGGCGCTCGAAGCGGGCGAAATATGCCGTCAAGAAAGGACCGAACATGGCCACGGTGAAAGCGAATAGAGTCACCAGCAACCCGGCCTGCGGGATGGTGACGGCCAGGTCGCGGGCAATCGCCGGCAGCAGGCCGACAATGACGAACTCCGTCGTCAGCACCGTGAATCCGGCGGCGGACAACAGAAGGATGGGCAACAGCATGAGGAACTCCAGCAAAACGACGACACCAGCGCTGACCCGAAGGCCCGCTGGCAGAATTTGAAAATAAGGATGCGCAATCTTAACAGAGTGTTTCCCGAGTGACTTGCACAAACCTGTCTAAGTTGCAGAGGGTTCCGGTGGCAGATCGTCACATGCCTGAAGGAATCGGACGACGCTGTGATAAAGTCCGCGCCCTGCGAAACGTACACCCTGTTCAACCACCCGTTTAACGGCGTGGCTGGCGCGTCAGTCCTTTTGGTTCGTGTCTGTGGCCTGCCCCGATTCAACGCCCGGATTGCGCAACCTTGCACCCTATAAAAAACAGAGATGCCGTTCATGACCGCTTCATCCCCTTCTCTATTGCAACGTCTTAAAAGCCTCAGCCTGGTGACCCAGATCCTGATCGGCCTGATTGCCGGCATCGCGCTCGCGCTGTTCGCGCCGGAAGCGGCCAAAGCCACGGCCTTCATCGGCAAGGTGTTCGTCTCGGCGTTGAAGGCCGTGGCACCGATCCTGGTGTTCGTGCTGGTCATGGCCTCGATCGCCAACCACAAGCACGGCCAGGAAACCCACATCCGGCCGATTCTGTTCCTGTATCTACTGGGCACCTTTGCGGCCGCCGTGGTCGCGGTGATTGCCAGCATGATGTTCCCGTCGCATCTGGTGCTGTCCACCGACAACATCGCGGTGAGCGCGCCGGGCGGCATCAGTGAAGTGCTGCAAAGCCTTTTGCTGAGCGTGGTCGATAACCCGGTGAGCGCACTGATGAACGCCAACTTCATCGGCATTCTGGCCTGGGCCATCGGCATGGGCGTGGCGATTCGGCACGCCGGTGACACCACCCGCGAAGTGCTGGGGGATCTGTCCAACGGCGTGACGGTGATTGTTCGGGTGGTCATCCGTTTCGCACCGCTGGGTATTTTTGGCCTGGTGGCATCGACCCTGGCCACCTCCGGGTTTGGAGCATTGATCGGTTATGCGCATCTGCTGGCAGTGCTGCTCGGCTGCATGCTGTTCGTGGCGCTGGTGATGAATCCGATGATCGTGTTCTGGAAGCTGCGTCGCAACCCTTACCCACTGACACTCCAGTGCCTGCGCGAAAGCGGCATCACCGCATTCTTCACCCGCAGCTCGGCGGCGAACATTCCGGTCAACCTGGAACTGAGCAAGCGCCTGGGTCTGCATGAAGACACCTACTCGGTATCGATCCCGCTCGGCGCCACCATCAACATGGCCGGCGCGGCGATCACCATCACCGTGCTGTCCCTCGCTGCCGTGCACACCCTGGGCATCGCCGTGGACATCCCGACCGCGATCCTGCTCAGCGTCGTCGCCGCAATCTGCGCCTGTGGCGCCTCGGGCGTGGCCGGGGGCTCGCTGCTGCTGATTCCGCTGGCGTGCAGCCTGTTTGGCATCCCGAGCGAAATCGCCATGCAGGTGGTGGCAGTCGGCTTCATCATCGGCGTGCTGCAGGATTCCGCCGAGACAGCACTGAACTCCTCCACCGACGTACTGTTCACCGCTGCCGCTTGCTTGGGCGAAGAACAGAAAGCCCAGCGCCCGGCGTAAAAACCCGGCGCAACAAAAAGCCCGCCAAGGCGTAAACCTTGGCGGGCTTTTTGTTGCAGAGCGTTTTAGAACGCGCCCATGTAATCGCGCTTGCCCACTTCCACACCGTTGTGACGCAGCAGCGCGTAGGTGGTGGTGACGTGGAAGAAGAACTGCGGCAGACCGTAGCTCAGCAGGTAAGCCTGGCCACTGAAGCGCTTCTCTTTCGGGGTGCCCGGACGGGTCACGATCTCGATGCCTTCCTTGCCATTGATCTGCTCTGGCTTGATCTCGCCGATGAAGGCCAGAACCTTGGCGATCAGCGCTTGCAGCTCGGCGAAGGTGGTTTCGGTGTCGTCATATTTCGGGATTTCGATTTCGGCCAGACGCGAGGACACGCCTTTGGCGAAGTCCACGGCGATCTGCACCTGACGTACCAGCGGAAACATGTCCGGGTACAGACGCGCTTGCAGGAAGGCGTTCGGATCGATGTTTTTCTCGGTGGCGTGGGCTTCAGCCTTTTTCAGCACATCGCTCACGGCGTTGAGCATTTGTTGGAAAACCGGAACGGATGCGGCGTACAGGGAAATGGTCATGGCAGTCTCACGTGGTGGCTGGGTGAATCGTGGGGGCGATTATAGCCATGCTCGCATGGCGGCGCGGCTTGTCTTTTATCCAGCAAGGATTAGGCTAGGCGCCTTCGACTGCAGAGGGAACGCGCGATGACCACAGAATTTGAAACCCGCTCCGACGAACCACGGCTCAACGCCACGGAAATCCGCATTCTGGGCTCGTTGATCGAGAAACAGGCCACCAGCCCGGAAACCTACCCGTTGACCCTCAACGCGCTGGTACTGGCCTGCAACCAGAAAACCAGCCGGGAACCGGTGATGAACCTGACCCAGGGCCAGGTCGGCCAAAGCCTGCGCGCCCTCGAAAGCCGCGGTTTCGCCAAACTGGTGATGGGCAGCCGCGCCGACCGCTGGGAGCACAAGGTCGACAAGGCGCTGGAACTGGTGCCGGCGCAATTGATCCTGACCGGCTTGATGTTCCTGCGCGGCCCGCAGACGGTCAACGAACTGCTGACCCGCAGCGGTCGCATGCATGAATTCGAAGACACCGAACAAGTGGTGCATCAGCTGGAACGCCTGATCGCCCGGGAGCTGGCGGTGCTGATTCCGCGCCAGGCCGGCCAACGAGAAGATCGCTACACCCACGCACTGGGCGATCCGGCGGACATCGAGGCGATTATCGCGGCCCGGCAGAATCCGAGCGAACGTGGGGCTGCCAGCGGTGTGTCAGTGGAGCGAATCGAAGAACTGGAAGCGCGGATTGCGGCGCTGGAAGAACGTCTGGCCCGCCTCGAAGAATAAGCACACCGGGGCGGCGTTATTCGCCGTCCCAGTAATCCACCCCGTCCGCTTGCCGCGCCACCGCGACAAATCCCGAGGCATTGCCTTCGGCATCGACGTTGAAGTTATCCATTACCGCGTATTTGTTCGAATCCGGGTACTCGCAGATTTCCGGTTGCTGCTGGGTACTGACCGCGAGATAGCGCAGTTCCGCAGCACTGGTATTAATGATCTGATGCGCGGCTTCCGGGCCGCCCGGCGGGCAGGCGATCACGTCCCCGGCGCGAATCGGGAAACGTTCGGCGCCCAGGCGCACTTCCCCCTCCCCGGCCACCACGTAAAACATTTCCTCATTCACACGATGACTGTGAAACGGGCTGCCGCGCATGCCCGGCGGCAGCGCATACAGTCGATAACCGAGTTTCTGCGCGCCCAGTTGCTGGCCGATCCGGGCCAGACGCTGCTGATAACGCCCGGCGGTTTCGCCTTCGGGAGACAGGGCTTCGGGCAGCGGTTCGAGTTCGACATCATTCAGGTTGAGAATCGGCGGATGCATGCAAACCTCGGCTTTTTGTGATGGGCAAGTCTGCGCCTGCTGATCCGGCAGTATAGGCAACGGCAAATCCGGGCGGATTTACCGTTGAACAGGCTTCATCAACTGCGCGCGAACGCCACCGCTGCATCGAACTGCTCGACCGTCGGCCGCACGCCGGTGTACAGCACGAACTGCTCCAGCGCCTGGATCGCGATCACTTCCAGCCCGGTGATCACCTTTTTACCTTCGGCACGGCCACGCACGATCAGCGGGGTTTCCGAGGGAATCGCCACTACATCGAACACAGTGTCTGCAGACTTGATCACATCCACGTCAAAAGAAAGCTGACCCGCCTCCGGGCCGCCGTCCATGCCCAACGGGGTGACGTTGACCAGCATCTGCGGATGCTCGTCGCCCAGTTCTGCCTGCCAGCGATAGCCCAGGGAATCCGCCAGCGCCCGACCGGCGCGCTCGTTGCGGGCCACGATCAAACCGTTTTTGTAACCGCCATCGCGCAAGGCACTGGCCACAGCCTTGGCCATGCCGCCGCTACCGCGAAGGGCGAACGTCGTGTCCATCGGCACCGCGTGGGTTTCCAGCAATTGAGCAATGGCGATGTAATCGGTGTTGTAGGCCTTCAGATGGCCGTTGGTGTTGACGATGGTATTGATCGACTGGATCGCTGCCGCCGAGGCATCCAGTTCATCGACCAACGCAATGCTCGCTTCCTTGAACGGCATCGACACGCCGCAACCGCGAATCCCCAGCGCTCGAATTCCGCCGACCGCACCCGGCAGGTCCTGACTGCTGAACGCCTTGTAGTAGAAATTCAGCCCCAGTTGTTCATACAAATGGTTATGAAACCGCAGACCGAAATTCCCGGGACGCCCAGACAGGGACATGCACAGTTGGGTGTCTTTGTTGGGGTTCATCTGCATGGGAGGCTCCTTCGAATGCACTTTCGGATGGACGGGATTAGCCAGACCATCGGGTTCTGAACGATCATAAGGCGGTCTGTTCCGGGCATCACAGCCGATGCCGGAAATCCGGTAAACAAACCGGTACAGACCTTACACAAAATTTACCTAGCGGCCGTGCTGTTTTTCAAAATGTTGCTGTCTTAGAAGTATCCCCGCGCCATCCCGAGCCTGTTGCAGACTCGGACGCCGGGTCGAAGAACCGAGGAATTATCATGATTCGTAAACTCCCCATCGTGGCCTTGTTGATTGGTGCATTCGCGATCACGGGTCAGGCAGAAGCCCACGGCGGTGGCTGGCAGGGCCCGGCGGTATTTGGTGCGATCGTCGGCTCGGCCATCATCGGCTCGGCGCTCATCAACCAGGATCGGCCGGTGTACGTCCAACAGCCTGTTTACGCTCAACCGGCACCGGTCTACGTGCAGCAACCGCCGCCACCGGTCTACTATCAGCCGGCCCCGGTTTATGTGCAGCAACCGGTCTACGTCCAACCGGCCCCGGTGTATTACGGTCCGCCGCGTGGTTACTACGGTCGGCCACACTACTACGGTGGTCCGCGTTGGTAACCGGTACACAAGGCCCCGCTTGATAGCGGGGCTTTTTATTGCCTCCGGGAAAGCTGACCGTCCGTCGGCCAAGGTCTGAAAAAATTTCGCCAAGGTCGTTGTGGGGACAGTTTGAACCGCTAAAGTCGGCATGATGGACTCGACCGTAAGGGGCAAAACACAACGGTCATCTATTTGTCATGACGGAACTGCACTCTGAATCCGTCCGCATACAACAGGTTGATAACAACAAGGACGACTTGAATGCCTACACAGAATCCTCACCGTATCGTCGGCTTATGCACTTCGAGCAAGGTCTACAACACCCTGACCGAACTCAAGCACCTGGAAGGCCACCGCACGGCGAAATTTCTCTCGCTGCTGGCGGAAAACCTGGTCCGCAAGGGCTTTATCAACGAACACGAGATCATGCACATGCTCGATCAAGTGGTGGATTGAGCAAGCCCTCACTGGCATCAATGACCACTATCGAAAGCGTTGATTGTCCCTGAAACGGCCAATTCCCTAAGGTAGCTCCACAGATTGATGGAGGTACTTTTCATGGCTCAGGTTCAAATCATGTCCGTTATCGGTAGCGCCGTTCCCGCATCGCTCAGAGAGTTGGGCCTGCTCGCCTGCTGGTATCTGGTGCGCGACGGCGAGCCCGTCAGCGGCCCGCTCACGTCCTTGCCAGCGGCGCAGGCGCTGTCGCAACAACTGCTCAACGACCCGTTCAAGGCTTAAGGCAACTGCACTTTTGGTCTGGTTTCGATGAACAGCGCCCAACTCGACATGAACAATGCAGCGATCAGCGGCCCGATCACGAAACCATTGAGGCCAAAGACCGCCATTCCGCCCAACGTCGAAATCAGGATCATGTAGTCCGGCATCCGGGTATCCTTGCCCACCAGGATCGGGCGCAGCAGGTTATCCACCAGACCGATCACGAACACCCCGAACAATCCCAGCACCACGCCCTGCCAGATCATCCCGCTGAGCAGGAAGTAAACGGCCACCGGCGCCCAGACGATCCCCGCACCCACTGCCGGCAACAGCGACAGAAATGCCATCAGCACCGCCCAGAGCAACGCACTGGGAATGTCGAGAAACCAGAATATCGCCCCGCCCAAAGCCCCTTGAGTAATCGCGACCACGAGGTTGCCCTTTACCGTCGCGCGCACCACACGGTTGAACTTCAGCTGCAAACGACGCTTGTGATGTTCTTCCAGCGGTATCGCCGTGCGCACCTTGCGCGCCAGATCGGCACCATCGCGCAGAAAGAAAAACAACAGGTACAGCATGATGAAGAAACTCACCACGAACTCGAAAGTGCCCTGGCCGAAACTGAATGCCTGAGTTGCCAGTACCTGGCTGCCCTGCATCGAAGCCTTGACGATCTTCTCGCGCAAGGCATTGAGTTCGCCCAATCCGAAGCGGTCGAGAAGGTGCTGAAAGTACGGCGGCAGACTGTGCTTGAACTGCGCCAGATACGCGCCGATATCGAGCTTGCCGCTTTCGATGTTGTCGTAGAGCGTCGCCCCTTCCTGCACCAGCAGTACGCCGATGACGATCACCGGCAGGATCGCGATCACCAGGCAGATGCTCAAAGTACACAGCGACGTCAGGTTGCGTTGCCAGCCGAATTTCAATTGCAACCGGCGTTGCATCGGCGCAAACAGGATGCCAAGTATCACCGCCCAGAACACCGCGCCGTAGAACGGCAACAGGATCCAGATAAAGGCGACCGTCACCAGCAATAGCAGCACGGTGAGGGATTTGAATTGCAGACTCTTTTGGTTCATGTCCGGTCCAGGTCAGTCAGGCGCCACCCGCGCCCGTCCCGTTTAGTCAACCAGCGTCGGCGCGAGTGCCCTGTTTCTTCATGGAGCATAGATCCAGATCAATAAACCCTCGGTGCAACTGCTCTACCCTGCCGCGCTTTTGCGACCGACGCCGCCATGACGACCTCTTTCACCCCCGAACTGCTCGCCCCCGCCGGCACCCTGAAAACCATGCGTTACGCCTTCGCCTATGGGGCTGATGCGGTGTATGCCGGCCAGCCGCGCTACAGCCTGCGGGTGCGCAACAACGAGTTCGATCACGCCAATCTGGCGCTCGGCATTCGCGAAGCCCAGACCCAGGGCAAACGCTTCTACGTGGTGGTCAATATCGCGCCTCACAACGCCAAACTGAAGACCTTCCTCAAGGATCTGGCGCCAGTGATCGAGATGGCGCCGGACGCGCTGATCATGTCCGACCCCGGCCTGATCATGCTGGTGCGCCGACACTTTCCGCAGATGCCGATCCACCTGTCGGTGCAGGCCAACACGGTGAACTGGGCGAGCGTCGAGTTCTGGCAGCAACAGGGGCTGAGCCGGATCATCCTGTCCCGTGAACTGTCGCTGGAAGAGATCGGCGAAATCCGCGAACAGGTGCCGGGCATGGAGCTGGAAGTGTTCGTGCACGGCGCACTGTGCATGGCCTATTCCGGCCGCTGCCTGCTCTCGGGCTACATGAACAAGCGTGACGCCAATCAGGGCACCTGCACCAACGCCTGCCGCTGGAAATATTCGGCGCAGGAAGCCACGGAAAACCAGCTCGGCGAAATCGTGCAGACCTTCGAACCGCAACCGACCCTCGGCCTCGGCGCCCCCACCGATCAGGTGTTCCTGTTGCAGGAAGCCAACCGCCCCGGCGAGCTGATGCCGACATTCGAAGACGAGCACGGCACCTACATCATGAACGCCAAGGACCTGCGCGCGGTGCAGCACGTCGAGCGCCTGACCCGCATGGGCGTGCACTCACTGAAGATCGAAGGCCGGACCAAATCGCACTTCTATTGCGCACGCACCACCCAGGTCTATCGCCGGGCCATCGACGACGCGGTGGCCGGCCGCGAGTTCGACCGCAGCCTGATGACCGATCTTGAATCCCTCGCCCAGCGCGGCTACACCGAAGGTTTCCTGCGCCGCCATGTGCATGACGAATACCAGAACTACCAGAACGGCAGCTCAGTGTCGGAGCGTCAGCAGTTTGTCGGCGAACTGACCGGCGAGCGCCGGGATCGTCTGGCCGAGGTCAAAGTGAAGAACCGCTTTGCACTGGGTGATCACCTGGAACTGATGACACCCAAGGGCAATTTCCATTTTGATCTGCATGAGTTGCAGAACCTCAAAGGCGAAACCATCGACGTAGCCCCGGGGGATGGGCACACCGTTTATCTGCCGATTCCGGATGCGGTGGATCTGCGCTTCGGCTTGTTGATGCGCGATCTCGGCGCTGTTTAGACGCAGCTATCGAACCGGCGACTTCAATTCGTGGCTGAAAACCGATCACGACTGTTGGTCAGGTGCAGCCACATCGCCGCGCGCGCCGCGTCGGGGTCCTGACGCTTGATCGCGTTGAGGATCGCTTCATGTTCGAGATTCGCCAGTTGCCCGAGCTTGCTCAAATCCACCGCCCCTCGCTCGGCCGCATTGACCCGAGTGCGCGGGATCATCGCGCTGCCCAGATGCTGCATGATTTCGGTGAAGCAGACATTGCCGGTGGCTTCGGCAATCAACAAGTGGAAGCGCCGATCGGCCTCGACGCAACTGTCGTTGTTGGCCAATAGACGCTGGTAGTCGTCCAGCGCCTGACGCATCTGCAACAGTTGCTGCTCGGAACGACGCTGCGCGGCCAGTGCTGCTGCTTGCGTCTCCAGCCCCATGCGCAATTCAAGAATACTGCGCACCCCCAGCGCGGTGTCGACGTTCAGCCGCAACCCCTGCTCCGGCACGCGTTCGATCACGAAGGTGCCGATGCCGTGCCGCGTCTCCACCAACCCCGACGCCTGCAATTTGGAAATCGCCTCACGCACCACGGTGCGGCTGACGCCGTACTCCTGAACGATCGAGTTTTCCGACGGCAACTTGTCACCGGGCAGCATCTGGCCGAGCAGGATGCTCTGGGTCAGTTTCTCCACCAGGTCATGGGCCAGGTTGTGGGCGCGCTTGCGGGCGGGGGCGTCGAGGTCTTCTTGCATGGTCGGATCCGGTGAACGGGGCATTCCGATCGTAGCACTGCAGACGATGACTTGTATGAGCTCCTATGACTTCAAGCGCTCAACTTGTATGACAACAACCATTTTTCGTTTAAGAACTTTCAATACCTTCACGCCATCACTCCACATTTACTGGGCTGGCACTCCACAGTTCAACCCCGCAACCACCCTTTAAAGCCCAATAAATACGGCACTTCGAATCCAGAAAAGCATAAAAAACCTTCGCCGTAGATAAATTTGATTGAGCGCCCCCACTTGTAGGACAAAAAAACGCAGTTGTATGATGTCTATCAACAACGCAACATCCAGCCAAACCCCGCATAAAAATAACGAGTGGGAGAAAACCAAGTGAAATCATCCATTGCCGGGATGAACGAGGGCGCCAATTCCGCGCTGTCCTCCGCCATTGCCAAAGTCAAACGCCACGTCCTGCCGCTGTTCGTCATCATGTTCATCGTCAATTACATTGACCGGGTGAACATCGGCTTCGTCCGCACCCACATGGAACACGACCTCGGCATCGGTGCCGCGGCCTATGGTTTCGGTGCCGGTCTGTTCTTCATCGGTTACGCGCTGTTCGAAGTCCCTTCCAACATGCTGCTGCAAAAGGTCGGCGCACGAATCTGGCTGACCCGCATCATGCTCACCTGGGGCCTGGTGGCCGCCGGCATGGCGTTCATCCAGAACGAAACCCACTTCTACATCCTGCGATTTCTGCTCGGCGTGGCCGAGGCCGGATTCTTTCCCGGAGTGATCTACTACTTCACTCGTTGGTTGCCGGGAGCCGAGCGCGGCAAGGCAATTGCGATTTTCTTGAGCGGTTCGGCGGTGGCCTCGCTGATTTCCGGCCCGTTGTCCGGCTTGCTGTTACAGATCGAAGGTCTGGGCATGCACGGCTGGCAGTGGATGTACTTCATTGAGGGGATGTTCTCGGTCTGCCTGTGCGTCTTCGTGTGGTTCTGGCTCGACGCCAAACCCCACGACGCCAAGTGGCTGACCCGCGCCGAACAGGACGCCCTGGTCAAGGCCATCGACGATGAACAGAAGGCCCGCGAAGCCGCGACGCCAATCCGGCCGTCGCTGGGCAAACTGCTCAAGGATCGCCAGATCATCCTGTTCTGCCTGATCTACTTCTTCATTCAATTGACCATCTACGCGGCGACCTTCTGGCTGCCGAGCATCATCAAGAAAATGGGCGAGATGAGTGACTTCCAGGTCGGCCTGTTCAACTCGATTCCGTGGTTGCTGTCGATCATCGGCATGTACGCGTTCGCCTCGTTCTCGGCGAAGTGGAAACACCAGCAGGCGTGGGTCGCCACGGCGTTGCTGATCGCCGCTGCGGGGATGTTCATGTCCACCACCGGCGGGCCGATTTTTGCCTTCGTCGCGATCTGCTTTGCCGCACTGGGTTTCAAATCCGCCTCGTCACTGTTCTGGCCGATTCCGCAGGCCTACCTCGATGCACGGATTGCCGCTGCCGTGATCGCGCTGATCAACTCGGTGGGCAACCTCGGCGGCTTCGTCGCCCCGACCACTTTCGGCCTGCTGGAACAACACACCGGTTCGATCCAGGGCGGCCTCTATGGTCTGGCCGCGACCTCGATCATCGCCGCGATCATCGTGTTCGCCGCCCGCATGACACCCAAATCCGCACCTGACGTCTCCGTGGCCGATACCGCGCCGAAACACGCTTGAAAGGACAACCCGACATGACCGCACACGACATCGCCAAAGCTCCGATCATCACCGAGATGCAAGTCATTCCGGTGGCTGGCCACGACGGCATGCTGCTCAATCTGAGCGGTGCCCACGGGCCGTTTTTCACCCGCAACATCGTCATCCTCAAGGACAACGCCGGCCACACCGGCGTCGGTGAAGTGCCCGGCGGCGAACGCATTCGCCAGACTCTCGAAGACGCCCGCAGCCTGGTGGTCGGCAACCCGATCGGCACGTATCAGAAGATCCTCAACCAGGTGCGCCAGACCTTCGCCGACCGCGATGCCGGCGGCCGTGGCCTGCAAACCTTCGACCTGCGCATCACCATTCACGCGGTCACCGGGCTCGAAGCCGCCCTGCTCGACCTGCTCGGCCAGCACCTCGATGTGCCGGTCGCCGCACTGCTTGGCGAAGGCCAGCAGCGTGATGAAGTGAAGATGCTCGGCTATCTGTTCTACGTGGGCGATCGCCGGGCAACCGACCTCGCTTACCGCAGCGAACCGGATGCCGACAACGACTGGTTCCGCGTGCGTCACGAGCAAGCCATGACCGCTGACGCCGTGGTGCGCCTGGCCGAAGCTGCTCATGCGCGCTATGGCTTCAAAGACTTCAAGCTCAAGGGCGGTGTGCTCAGCGGCGATGCCGAAATTGAAGCGGTGACAGCACTGGCCGAGCGCTTCCCCGATGCGCGAATTACGCTTGATCCAAACGGCGCGTGGTCACTGAAAGAAGCGATCCGTCTGTGTCGCGACCAGCATCATGTGCTGGCGTATGCCGAGGATCCGTGTGGTGCGGAAAACGGCTATTCGGGCCGTGAAGTGATGGCCGAATTTCGCCGCGCCACCGGCCTGAAAACCGCCACCAACATGATCGCCACCGACTGGCGCGAGATGGGCCATGCGATTCAGTTGCAGTCGGTGGACATCCCGCTGGCCGACCCACACTTCTGGACCATGCAGGGTTCGGTGCGCGTGGCGCAGATGTGCCACGAGTGGGGCCTGACCTGGGGCTCGCACTCCAACAACCACTTCGACATTTCCCTGGCGATGTTCACCCACGTCGCGGCCGCCGCACCGGGTGACATCACCGCCATCGACACCCACTGGATCTGGCAGGACGGCCAGCGCCTGACCAAGGCGCCGCTGCAAATCGTTGACGGCTGCGTACAGGTGCCGAAGAAACCGGGGCTGGGCGTGGAACTGGACATGGATCAGGTGGCCAAGGCCCACGAGCTCTATAAAGGCATGGGGCTGGGTGCGCGGGATGACAGTGTGGCGATGCAGTTTCTGATTCCGGGCTGGACGTTCGATAACAAGAAGCCGTGTCTGGTGCGCTAAGCCGGATTCACCGCAATACCCTGTGGGGTCGAGCTTGCTCCGGGCGGCGATCCGACGATGGCGGAGCGTCAGTCGATAAATTTTTCGAATTTGAGGCCGTCTTCGCGAGCAAGCTCGCTCCCACAAGGACGTTCACTAGTCTGAAATTTCCAGCAACCAATGCTTGAACGCTGCCATCGCCGAAGTCTCCGGCCGTGACTGCAAGCGCGTCAGCCAATAGCTGCCGGTGGTGATTTCGATGGCAAAGGGTTGGCGGATCAAATCCGCCGCCAGTTGCCGGGCAAACATCAACGGCGGCGCCAACGCTACCCCGCCGCCCTGCAGCGCCGCTTCCATCATCGCCAGCGACGAGTCGAACACAATGCTCTGGGGCGGCGCGGCATGCGTCGCCAGACCCGCCGCTTGAAACCATTCCGGCCACTCATCGGTGCGATAAGAACGCAACAAACGTTGCTGCAAAAGGTCCCCCGGCGTGTGCAACTGTCGGGCAATTTCCGGCACGCAGAGCACCGACAATGGCGCCTCAAGCAAACGGGTCGCCTCGATGCCGTGCCACGCCCCGGCGCCGAACCGGATCGCGTAATCCAGGCCTTCGGCGGCGACGTCCACCCGATTGTTGTTGGTCGACAGCCGCAAATCTATGAGCGGATGTTTCGCCTGAAAGTCCGCCAGCCTCGGCAACAACCAGCCCACCGCGAAGGTGCCCACCGCACCGACCGTAAGCATTTCCCGATATTGCCCGCCCGCCAGACGCTCGAGCATTTGCGCAATATGATCGAACGATGTGGTCAGCACCGGCAGCAGGGTTTCGCCCTCACCGGTCAGCATCAGCCCACGGGGCAGGCGTTTGAACAGGATCACGCCGAGTTGCGCCTCCAGGCTTTTGACCTGATGGCTGACGGCCGCCTGAGTCACACACAACTCCACGGCGGCACGGGTGAAACTGAGGTGGCGCGCGGAAGCTTCAAAAGCGCGTAATGCATTTAATGGCAATTGAGGTCGAATCATGCCAAATCCCAAATTTTTCTAATGGCTCGTCCGAGATTTCATCGTTTGTCGAAAGACGCGGGACTGCCTAGATTTGCGGCGCTGATCAGCAACCCGATGAAAAAACGCTCGCAGTGTAGCGGGATAACACCATCAACACTCATGGAGAGTGGTTCAAGCATGTCTTCGATCAACCTGAACAAACTCAAGTCCTTCAGCGCTTTTGGACTCCTCTTCGGCGCAGCCACTTGCCTGGCCGCCCCGCAAACCGACGACCAGTTGCAAGCGCTGGTCAAGGCCACTGTGACGCCAGTCATGCAGCAACAGGACATCGCGGGGCTGGCCGTGGCCGTGACCGTCGATGGCAAGGCGCATTACTTTAACTACGGGGTCGCCGACAAGAGCACCGGGCAAGCGGTGAATGAAAACACCCTGTTCGAAATCGGCTCGGTGAGCAAAACCTTCACCGCAACCCTCGCCGCCTACGCCCAGGCCAGCGGCAAACTGCAATTCTCCGACAAGGCCAGCCAGCACTGGCCCGAGCTGAAAGGCAGCGCCTTCGACCACATCAGCCTGCTGCAACTGGGCACCTACAGCGCCGGTGGCCTGCCACTGCAATTTCCGGATGCCGCGGATTCTGCCGACAAGATGCTCGGCTATTACCAACACTGGAAATCGATGTTTCCGGCCGGTAGCCAGCGTCTGTATTCCAACCCGAGCATCGGCTTGTTCGGTTACCTGGCGGCGAAAAGCCTGGGCCAGCCGTTCAATCAAGTCATGACTGAAACCCTGCTGCCGAAACTCGGGCTCAAGCACACCTACCTGTCGGTGCCGGCGTCTGAACAGAAGCTCTACGCCCAGGGCTATGACAAGACCAACAAACCGGTTCGCGTCAGCCCCGGCGCACTGGATTCCGAAGCCTACGGCGTAAAAACCAGTGCCGCCGACCTGCTGCAATACGTCGAGGCCAACCTCGACACCACCAGACTCGAAACACCGCTGCAAAAAGCCATCGCCCTCACCCACTCCGGCTACTACACCGTTGGTGACATGACCCAGGGCCTGGGCTGGGAACGCTACGCCTACCCGATCAGCCTCGAACGCCTGCTGGACGGCAACTCGACGCCAATGGCCATGGAACCGCACAAGGTCAAATGGCTGAATCCGCCACAGCCTGAACCGGCGAACGTGCTGCTGAACAAGACGGGTTCCACCGCTGGCTACGGCGCGTATGTCGCGTTCGTGCCATCGAAAAAAGTCGGGATCGTGATTCTGGCGAACCGCAATTACCCGAATGGAGAGCGGGTGAAGATTGCGCACAGGATTCTGGGTGAGTTGACCCTGTGATCACGCCATAAAAAACGGGCGACCTGAGAAGGTCGCCCGTTTTTGTTTGGGAGGTTGAAAACTACGCCTGTAGCTTCCAGCCCAGTACATCCATCAGATCGCAGCTATCGCGCAGAGGGATTGCCAGCACCCGGGCGAAGTCCTGCAACAGTAATGAGTCATGACCGATGCCGTCGCTCAATGAAAGTGTTTCCAACAACTGCGTCACGCTGCGCAATCGGTACGCGGCAGTGCCGTGGAGTACGTCTACCGGGGCTTCGCGATCAATCAGGAGACAGGGAATCTGGCAGTCGATGCCGGTGATGGGGATGTAGCGGGGCTTGGTTGATTCGGTGCAAATTTCAGGTGATTCGAAATTCGTTTTCTTCATGGGTGTAACTCCAATGGGATTGTAAAAAAAGCTACCCATCTCACTTCCACATGAGGGTGGCAGCTGTACGCAGGTGTGGAAGACCGAGCCAATCACCCTAACCCGGCGCACCCGAAAGCGCTCCCGCGTACAGCCACCATAAGTCCGCGATGTTGACATAAAAGATGTCGCCATGCGCTTTACGGTGCTTGGTGAATGAGTCTGAAAACCGGACTTCCACATCCGACCGCTGATTTTGCAGCGGCCCGGAAAGGTTATCGGCACCGCTGCCAGAGCACCAGTTCACCAATACCGCCGCGCGTTGCAGGAAATATCCGACGAATCTGAAGGGTGTTGCCTAGCCATTTTGGTGGGAATATGCGGCAACTATTTTGATGGGTGACCGGGTGAATTCGAGTATCTACACTCCACCGAATCAATCCGTGGCCGGTGATGACATAATGCGCGCCAAAGCCTTTAAATCGACTGCGCCGAAAGGGTGATGTATGGAAATTTTCAGTTTTAGCCTTAAGGATGTCGGCCGGTTCCACGACTTGACGGTGTTTCTGGCGCCGACTGCTGTTCACTCATCAAATGTAACAGTACTAGTAGGTAACAACGGCGCCGGCAAAACCACTCTCCTAAAGTCACTGGCCACATCACTGAGTTGGCTAGTTGCCAGAATCCGGACTGAAAAAGGTAGTGGTAACTATCTTAACGATGTCGACATTCGAAATGGTGCTTCAACCTCGCTAGTTTTAGTAGCTGCGGCCGACTTGTCACAGGCTCAATCAGATCCTCCGATGGGAAAAGATGTACTTTTCACGTGGGGTATCGCACGGGGTAAACAAGGACGGAAATCGGCAGTTCATAGCGAGCTGGTAAACGTCAGTCGACTTGCAGATCACTATCGCAACAAACTGACCACCGATGATAAGGCCTCTCTTCCTCTGATCGCCTATTACCCAGTTGAGCGGTCGGTTCTTGAAATCCCGCTAAAAATCAAAACCAAACACACCTTCGACCAACTCGACGGCTACGACAACTCGCTCAACCGAGGCGTCGACTTCCGCCGTTTCTTCGAGTGGTTCCGCGAACGCGAAGACAGCGAAAACGAAACCGGTATTTCCGACACTGCACTGGCTGAAATCTCCGAAAAATTCGGCTCGGACAGCGAGGTCTGGCAAACCCTGTCCAAACTGAAAGCCTCCTCCCGCGACCGCCAACTGACTGCCGTGCGCTCCGCCATCGCCGCGTTCATGCCCGGCTTCACCAACCTGCGCGTGCAACGCAAACCGCGCCTGCACATGGCCATCGACAAGGATGGCGTCACCCTCAACGTCGCCCAGCTCTCTCAAGGCGAGAAGTCGATGATGGCGCTGGTCGGTGATATCGCCCGCCGTTTGGCGATGATGAACCAGTCCCTGGACAACCCACTCCATGGCGACGGCATCGTGCTGATCGACGAAGTGGATCTGCACCTGCACCCAAAATGGCAACGCAGCTTGATCCGCCAACTGAGCGAAACCTTCCCCAACTGCCAGTTCGTGCTGACCACCCATTCGCCACTGGTCATTAGTGACGCCAAGGATGTTCTGGTTTACGTGCTCAATGACGGTGAACTCCACGAACACAACGGCCTATACGGACTCGATGCCAATCAGGTGCTGCTGGAAGTCATGGACACCGATATCCGCAACAGCGACGTTCAAAAACGCTTGAACGCGTTGCTCGAACGCTTGCAGGACGGTGATCTGGAAACCGCACAGAAGCTATTCGCCGAACTGGCAGAAGAACTTCCAGACGGTCATATCGAACTGGCGAAAGCAGCGCTGTTGCTGCGCAAGCTGGAGCTGCGTCGTGCGTAAGATCACCAAGGGAGCCGAGCCGGAACAACTCATCAGATGGAAACGCGCCAACACAACATTACGTTACCGGGACCTGCCCAGCGAAGAACGTGTGAGCGTGCGCACGGCCTGTATAGCGGAACAGTTCAGCCTTTGCGCCTATTGCTGCCAGACCATTGCAGGCGACAACTCACATAACGAGCACGTTGAAGCCCAGGATAAGGCCCCCAATCGCACATTGGAGTTCACCAACATCGTCGCCAGTTGCCAGCGCCAGAATCAATGTGGACATCATCGAGGCACCCGCCCACTGGATCTGACGCCCTTGATGGAGGAGTGCGAGTCGGAATTGAAGTTTTACCTGTCCGGTAGAGTGACCGGCAAAACCGAACGCGCAAATTCAGCCTTGGAAATCTTGAATCTCGGTCATACCGAAGAAAGCAATCGCGGACTCATAGGGGCGCGGAAACAGCTGGTTGATCAGCTGATATTTACAGGAGGCATGCAACCCGATGACCTTGAAGATGAAGAGCTACTGGGCATTCTCCTTGATGACATGTTGACTCCCAAGAATGGCCAGCTCGCGGCTTTTTCTCCGGTTCTGGTCAATGTCATCCGTCAGCTCATGACCTGATATTCAAAGCATCGGGGTCATTCCGGCGGGCAAAAAAAATGGCGAACGCTTTATAACGTTCGCCATTTTCATTCAGAGCCTGCCTCAATCAATCATCCGGCATTTCCGGTGGCTTGGCCGGTTTGGTCGGCTTCGTCGGTTTTGTCCCTTTCGCGCCTTTGGCCGGGGCCGGTTCTGCAGCAGTCGGCGCCGTCACCACGGTGGAAGTGGTTTCTTTCTCGGCGGCAGGCAGCGCATCGATGGTGTCGAAAATTTTCTTCAGGTCGACCGTTGCGGCTTCCTCCCCCGAAGCCGACAGTTTGGTCTCACCATCCTTGCCCACCAGAAACACTTTCGGATACGCCCCGGCGCCCAGCTTCAGCGAGCGCAGCAACGCCATGGTCTGCTGCTGCTCCATGCTTTTGCCATCGACCTGACCGCTCATGCTCAGGATGGTGTAGACCTTGATCTTGCGGTCGGCGATGCCTTGTTTGTTGGCCGGGTCGTCCAGCGCTTTTTTCAGGCTGACCCAATAAGAATCGACCGTACTGGAAGCGATCACGATCACCGGGCGGTTGATGCCCTTGTCGACGTCCAGAGGGGAATCGCCGTCGGCGGCGAACAGGGGGCCGGCAATCGCCAGCAAGAGTGTCAGGGTCAGTGACCTGATGAGCATGCGCATCTCCTTTTGATATCCACGCTCTAATGATTGCGCATCGCAGCGATTGTTCCGGGTGGTGCCCGGCAAAAGTGTTTCGCCTTGCCCAAAGCTTAGGTCAGCACCGGTTTTGCGCAACCGGACGTGCGCGATCCTGCCGCCCGTTTGTTTACCTTTTACGACCGCGTCAGCCGGATGCTTGAGCCTTCGGGGTCATAGATGCTCGCCGATCAGAACGCCAGTTTGTAACCGATCAACACCAGCATCGTCGCCAGGCACGGGCGCAGCAGCTCATCGGAGACGCGGCCGGTCAGGTGGCTGCCGAGCCAGATGCCCGGCAACGAGCCCACCAGCAGGAAACCCAGCACGCCCCAGTCCATGTTGCCCATGCTCGCGTGGCCGAGGCCGGCGACCAGGGTCAGCGGTACGGCGTGGGCGATTTCGGTGCCGACCAGGCGGCGGGTCGGCAGCAGAGGATAAAGGATGAACAGCGCGACGGTGCCGAGGGCGCCGGCGCCGATGGAGGTCAGGGCGACCATGGTGCCGAGGATCAGACCGGTGATCACGGTCATGACATTCAGGCGCGCGCCGCTGGGGTTGTAGTTACCGCCGGCACGTTTGTGGGCGAATTCCAGCAGGCGCTTCTTGAACAGAATCGCCAGCGCGGTGGCGAACAGCACGAAGCCGAGTGCCTGCTTGATGATGGCGTTCATCGCGTCCGGCGCGGTGTGCAGGGTGCTGAGGAACCACAAGGTCATCGCCACCGCCGGGACACTGCCCAGGGTCAGCCAGCCGGTAATGGCCCAGTCGATATTCTTGTTTTTCCTGTGCACCAGCACGCCGCTGGATTTGGTGATGGCCGCGTACAGCAGATCGGTGCCCACCGCCGTGGCCGGATTGATGCCGAACCAGAGCAGGATCGGCGTCATCAACGAACCGCCGCCAACACCGGTCATGCCAACGATGAACCCCACCACCAGCCCGGCAATCACCAGGCCGAAATTTGCCAATTCCATGAAGACATCCAGAAGACAACAGGAAAAATCTGGCCCGCAGCATAGCGATTTTTCTTATAACCACCTATATCGATCCGATCTATCGTTATGCCATTTCTTGAGTGTCAGTGCTGCCGCCGGCCCGGTTTGAAACTGTGGGTGCTGTTGAGCCAGACGGTAGCCAGTGCGATCAGCGACAGGATCAGCAACGCCCACGGAAACGAAATCGCCCCTGCCCGGTCCAGCAGCAAGCCGCCAAACAAGCCGCCGCCGGCGATCGCCACGTTCCACGAGGTGGTGAGCATTGCCTGCACCACATCCACATGTTCCCCGGCAGAGTCCGCTGCGGCCGTCAGCAGCAACGTCGCCGAGCCGCCGAACGACAGGCCCCATACCGCCATGCACGCATACATCAGCCAGGGCGATGGGGCGACCAGTGCCAGCACCAGCGCGGTCACGGCAAACACCGCGAGACTGATCAGCGCCAGTCCGCGCAACCAGCGATCCACCAGCAGGCCGATGATCCAGATCCCCAGCAACGAACACAGGCCGAAGACCAGCAGTACCAGGTCAACCCGCTCGCCAAGACCGGCCTGCGTCAGAAACGGCGCGATGTAGGTGTAGAGAATGTTGTGGCCGAGCATCCAGGTCAGCACCACGAACAACACCGGGCGTACACCGGGCAAACGCAGCGACTGCATCAACGGCAACCGTTCGGCACGGGCCTGGCCGGGACGATCCGGCACGGCAATGACGATCCAGGCCGCCAGTACCAGCGCCAGTGCCGACATGATCCCGAACGAGGCGCGCCAGCCGATGACATTGCCCAGCCAGGTGCCGGCCGGCGTGCCCAGCGACAGGGCCACCGGGGTGCCGAGCATGGCAATCGCCAGCGCCCGACCTTGCTGATGCACCGGCACGATCCCGCGCGCGTAACCGGCCATGATCCCCCACGACAGCCCCGCCGCCATCCCGGCCAGAAACCGCGAGGCCAGGGTCAAACCGTAATGGCTGGAAAAGGTGGTGATGGTGTTGAACAGCAGGAACCCGCCGACTGTCATCAGCAGCACCCGCTTGCGCCCCCAGCCGCGGGTGGCGACCGTCAGCGGAATCGCCGCGACAATCGAGCCCAGCGCATACAGCGTCACCAGTTGCCCGGCCAGCACTTCGCTGACGCCCAGGCCGGCACCGATCTGCGGCAACAGGCCGGCGGGCAGGGTTTCGGTGAGGATGGCGATGAAGCCGGTCATGGCAAACGCCAGCAGCGCGGCGTAAGGCAGTTTGTCCGTGCGGGCGGCACGTTCCAGGCTCGAGTATTCGGCGCTTGCGGGGTCGGTCATGACGGGTGCAGCTCCCTTTGAGTCAAATCGGACAGAAAATTGTATACAAACACAATCGTCCGCCACTCTACCCGACCAGGCTCACTGCACGGGCAAGAAATTCAAAAACAGCAGGCTCTGGGCGTAATTCAGGCCGATGCGCCGGTAGCGCTCGTCGAGCATCTGGGTCAGCAAATCAAGGCGCGCCACGATTTTTCCGAACTCCGTGGCGAAGCTCAGATTGCTGCCCTCCTCGGAAATCTCGTTGGAGAACAGCAGCGGCTGGCCTTCCTTGTTCTGCCGCTGGGCGAGGATCCACGTGGCTTTCTCGATGTTGCGCGCGGCGTTGTTGACGAACGTCGGGTTGATCGCATCGGTCATGTAGAACTCGGTGCGGTTGCCGTGGGCGGTGACCAGCATGCTGCCGATCGCATAGATGAACGCGCCGACCCGGTCGCCGAGAAATTCAGGGCTCATGGCATAGCTCAGCGCGGCCAGGTCTTTTTTGCCGCCGAGGGTCGGCAACGGTTGTTGCTGTTCGACGGCCAGCCGCACTTGTTTGACCGCGGTACGAATGTCGAGAAAACCGGATTTGCGCAACTCGTCCGGGTTGCGCAGGTACAACTTGCCCATCAAGCGATAGAGGCTGTCGAGGTTGTCGCGCATCGCCAGCGTGGCCATGCGATCGACGCTGGTCTGAAGAAACTCCTGCGGCCTGCCCTCGCGCATCTGGGTGATGAAGTTGTTGCCGTCCTGATGGCTGCAACCGCCGAGCAACAGCGTCGACAGGCAGGCCAGCAGCAGGCACGGGCGATGAATGAATGCAGCGATGGGGTGCAAAACTCTCGGCATGAATTCTTTGACAGACACGTTCCTGTGCGGCGGAAGTCACCGCACCCTGGCCATGGATAGAGCCGGGGATTTCGCAAAAGTGCAGTGCCGGCGTGGATTCCCGATCTTCGGTTCACACTGCCCAAGGAATTTAGTCCGACTTTATTTTTGCATTAACCGTTTAATCCGCTATAAATCTTCACTTGAACATCAATTAGCATGACTATTTAGAGATTTTTAAAACAACAACAAAAAGGAAGGTCAACCATGCTTCAATCCCGACACTCACTTTGCGGCCTCGGACTGTCCCTGATGATCGCCACTCTCTCCGCCCAGGCCGCCGGCCTGTCCAGCGAACACAAAGCCTTCGGCAAGACCAATGACGGCACGCCCGTCGAGCAATACATCCTGCGCAACAGCCACGGCATGCAGGCCACGGTCATCACCTACGGCGCCACCTTGCAGTCGCTGCAAGTGCCGGACAAACACGGCAAGCTCGACGACATCGTCCTCGGCTTCGACGATGTGCAGGGTTACCAGAAAGGCACCGCGTACTTCGGCGCCACCATCGGCCGCTTCGGCAATCGTCTTGCCGATGGTGCCTTCGAACTCGACGGCAAACGCTATCAAGTGCCACAGAACGACAAGACCAACGCCTTGCACGGCGGCACTCAGGGTTTCGACAAAAAGGTCTGGAAGGCAACGCAAACCAAAGACAAGGATTCGGTGGGCGTGACCCTGACCTACCTGTCGGCGGATGGTGAAATGGGGTTCCCCGGCAATCTCACCACCGAAGTGACCTACCGCCTCACCGACTCCAACGAGCTGCGCATCGACTACAAGGCCAGCACCGACAAACCCACGGTGCTCAACCTGACCAACCACAGCTACTTCAACCTCGCCGGCGCCGGCAATGGCGACATCCTCAAGCAAGTCGCCACCCTGCACGCCAGCCATTACACCCCGGTCACCGCCAAACTGATCCCGACCGGCGAACTGGCCCCCGTGGCCGGCACGCCGATGGACTTCACCAAACCCACCGCCATCGGCCAGCACATCAAGGCCGATCATCCGCAACTGAAATTCGCCGAAGAGAAACAGGGTGGCTTCGATTTCAACTGGGCGCTGGACACCAAGGGTGACGTCAGCAAACTCGCCGCCGAAGTCAGCGACCCGCAATCGGGCCGCCACTTGCAACTGTTCACCACCGAACCTGGCGTGCAGTTCTACACCAGCAACTTCCTCGACGGCACGGTCAAGGGCAAGGGTGGCAAGGTCTATCCGCACTGGGGTGCGTTCACCCTGGAAACCCAGCACTACCCGGATTCGCCGAACCAGCCGAACTTCCCGAGTACCCGCCTCGATCCCGGCCAGACCTATACCCAAAGCGTTGTGTTGAAGTTCTCCGCCAGGTAACCACTCCCGCCTCCTTTCTGGAACCGGACGGAACCCGTGGGCTATCCTGCTGCCCACTCAAGGTATCGACCGTTTCAGAAAGGAGGTTTGAATGCGTACCCTCGAATTGGCTGGCGTGCAGGTTCCGGTGATTGGCCAGGGCACCTGGCGCATGGGCGAAGACCGCTCGGCGCACAAGCGTGAAGTGGCCGCCCTGCGCAGCGGTATCGAACTGGGCATGACCCTGATCGACACCGCCGAAATGTACGCCGAGGGCGGTGCCGAAAGCCTGGTCGGCGAAGCCATTGCCGGCCTGCGCGATCAAGTGTTCCTGGTGAGCAAGGTCTACCCGCACAACGCCAGCTGCAAAGGCATTCCCCAGGCCTGCGAGCGCAGTCTGCGCCGGCTCGACACCGATTACATCGATCTCTATCTGCTGCATTGGCGCGGCCAGTATCCGCTGGACGAAACCGTCGAGGCCTTCGAGCGTTTGCGCGAAGACGGCAAGATCGGCCGTTGGGGCGTCTCGAACTTCGATGTCGACGATCTTGAGGAGCTGTCGAGTTCGGTCTGTGCCACCAATCAGGTGCTGTACAACCTGGAGGAACGCGGCATCGAATTCGACCTGCTGCCGTGGTGCCAGCAAGCGCGCATGCCGTTGATGGCGTACTGCCCGATCGGCCAGGGCGGTGCGATGCTGGCCGAGCCGGTGCTGAAACAGATTGCCACTCGTCACGGCGTGACCCCGGCACAGGTTTCGCTGGCGTGGATTCTGCGTCAGGATGGCGTGATTGCGATTCCCAAGGCCGTGCGCCCGGAACACGTGCAGCTCAATGCACAGGCGGCGCAGCTGCAACTTGATGCCGGGGATCTGGCGGCGCTGGACCAGGCGTTTCACGCGCCACAACGCAAGCAGCGGCTGGCCATGGTCTGAGCCACCGCCGACTGACAGAGGGCTTCGCCATGAGAAGCACTGATCAGGACGATCCATTCAACCTGCAACGCTTCGTGCTCGCCCAGGACCCGGTGTTCGAACGGGTCCAGCGCGAGCTCGACGAGGGCCGCAAACGCAGCCACTGGATGTGGTTCGTGTTCCCGCAGTTCGCCGGGCTCGGGGGCAGCGAGATGTCGCGGCGGTTCGCCATCAGCTCCGCCGGGGAAGCTCGAGCCTATCTGGCCCATGAACTGCTCGGCGCCCGGCTGCGGACCTGCACGCAGCTTGTACTGAATGTGCAGCAACGCTCGATTGCCGACATCTTCGGCCACCCGGACGATCTGAAATTCCACTCATCGATGACGTTGTTCGCCCAGTTCGCGGACGACGACAGTCTCTGGCATCAGGCGCTCGAGCGTTATTTCCACGGCATCCAGGACGAATGGACCCTGCAACTGCTGGACTCAAAACAGGCCCAGTTGCCCCCCGATCAGGGTTGAGAAATCGTCGTCGACAAACGGCAGGATCGCATCCGCCACCGGTTGCAGCTGGCGGGTGATGTAGTGGTCGTAGTCGATGGCCGCGCGGCGCACTTCCAGCGGCTCGGGGCCGGCCAGGGTGATGACGTAGCTGATCCAGCCACCGTTCTGGTATTGCCGTGGGCGACCGTGTTGCGCGTTGTAATCGTCGGCCAGCCGCGCGGCACGAACATGCGGCGGTACGTTGCGTTCGTAGTCGTCGAGGGTGCGGCGCAGGCGCTTGCGGTAAACCAGTCGCTCGTCGAACTCACCGGCCAGGGTCTTGCGCACGTACTCGCGCACGTAATCCTGATACGGCCTGCGCTGGAAAATCCGCTCGTAAAGCTCCTGCTGAAACTGCCGGGCCAGCAGCGACCAGTCGGTGCGCACGGTCTCCAGGCCTTTGTAGACCATTTCCTCACTGCCGTCGGCGCGGGTCACCAGGCCGGCATAACGCTTTTTGCTGCCCTCTTCCGCGCCACGAATGGTCGGCATCAGGAACCGTTTGTAATGGGTTTCGAACTGCAATTCGAGGGCGCTTTCCAGCCCGTACTGCTCACGCACATGCTCGCGCCACCAGTCGTTGACGTGCTGCACCAGCGCCCGGCCAATGTTCGCCGCCTCTTCCTGACCGTGGGGGCGACGCAGCCAGACGAAGGTCGAATCGGTATCGCCATAAATCACCGCGTGGCCCTGAGCCTCGATCAACTGCCGGGTACGCAGCATGATTTCGTGGCCGCGCAGGGTGATCGAGGACGCCAGTCGCGTATCGAAAAACCGGCAACCGCTGGAGCCGAGCACGCCGTAGAAGGCGTTCATGATGATCTTCAGCGCCTGGGACAACGGCGCGTTGTGCTCGCGTTTGGCTGTCTCGCGGCCCTCGGCGACCCGGGCGACGATGGACGGCAGGCAATGCCGGGTGCGAGAGAACCGCGCACCGCGAAAACCCGGCACCGAATCGGCGTCATCCGGATGCTGCAAGCCTTCGATCAAGCCCACCGGGTCAATCAGAAAGGTGCGGATGATCGACGGATAAAGGCTCTTGTAGTCGAGCACCAGCACCGATTCGTACAGCCCCGGTTGCGAGTCCATGACAAATCCGCCGGGGCTGGCCTGCGGCGGATTGGTACCAAGGTTCGGCGCCACAAAACCCTGACGGTGCATCAACGGCATGTACAAGTGCGTGAACGCTGCCACCGAGCCGCCGCTACGATCCGCCGGCAAACCGGTGACGCTCGCGCGCTCGAGCAAAAACTTCAGCAGCTCGGTCCTGGCGAAAATCCGCGTGACCAGTTCGCAGTCCTTGAGGTTGTACTTGGCCAGCGCCGGTTTGTCCTCGGCGAACATGCGGTTGATCTCGTCCATGCGCTGGTACGGGTTGTCGATCGACTTGCCCTCGCCGAGCAGGGTCTGGGCGACGTTTTCCAGGCTGAACGAGGGGAAACTCCAGGTCGCCGAACGCAGGGATTCGATACCGTCGATGATCAACCGCCCCGCCGCCGCTGCGAAGTAATGATTGCGGCTGCCGTGTTCGCGCCACTGCATTTCCTCACCGTCGCGCCCGAGCTTGAGCGGCACACCGAGGCGTCGGGCGTGTTCATGGAGAATGCGCAAGTCGAACTGCACGAGGTTCCAGCCGATGATCGCGTCGGGGTCGTGACGGGCGAACCAGTCGTTGAGTTTCTTGAGGATCAGGGTGCGCGATTCGCAATACTCAAGGTCGAAATCGACGATGCTGTCATCGCCGTTCGGTGCGCCGAGCATGTACACCTGGCGTTCACCGCAGCCCTCCAGCGCGATGGAATACAACTCGCCCTGTTCGGTGGTTTCGATGTCCAGCGAGACCAGGCGCAATTGCGGACGATAGTCGGGCGCAGGCTTGAGGTGGGCGTCGAGCAACATACCGTCGGCATCGGGCGTGCCGCCGAACCACACCGGCGCGGTGATGAAACGCTCCATCAGGTAACGCTCGGGCGGTCGCACATCGGCTTCGTAGACGTCGATACCGTGGCGGTTGAGCGCGGTCTCCAGGCGCATCAACTGACCGTGCTGCTGGCAATACAGCCCAAGCACCGGGCGATGCTCGAAATCCTGCAAAGCGAGGGGGCGCAGTTCGACGTTCTTTTCGTCCGCCAGCACCCGCTCGGCCTGCTCACGCTGCTCCGCCGGGATGAACGCCACCGACGGCTGATGCGCAAGACGCACACGGCGCGGGCCGGCGTCAGTCGCCAGCCAGAACTCGACTTCAGTGCCGGCCGGGGTGTCGCGCCAATGCCGGGTCAGGACAAAACCCTGCTGTAAATCCACCACTGCGACCTCAAGAATTGATTCAGACGGGCATTCTACGCGGCATTGCCGTAACCGGTGACAAAGGCCTCGCCATGAAAAACCCGGTCGAATGACGTTTTTTGCGTGTTATCTGCCGTTTTGCGACCTTGCTCTGTGCGCCACGGTCTACGATGCTTGAAGAACAACGACAACACCTGAGTAACCGCCATGAAAACCGTCGCCCAACTGCTCAAGCTCAAAGATCAGAAAAATCAGGAAGTGCACCAGATCAAGCCCGATCACATGGTGCTCGAAGCGCTGATGAAAATGGCCGAGAAGAACGTCGGCGCCTTGCTCGTGGTGGAAGACGAAAAAGTGGTGGGTATCATCAGCGAGCGCGACTACGCGCGCAAACTGGTGCTGCACGGGCGCTCGTCGGTGGGCACGCCGGTGCGCGACATCATGGTGGCGAACGTGATCACGGTGGACACTCACCAGACCGTCGACACCTGCCTGGGCATCATGTCCGACAAACGCCTGCGTCACTTGCCCGTGGTGGAGGACGGCAAACTGATCGGACTGCTGTCGATCGGCGACCTGGTCAAGGAAGCGATCGCCGAACAGGCCGAGCTGATCAAACAGCTGGAGCAGTACATTCGCGGCGAGTGATGCCGCCACCCTGATCGTTCCCACGCTCCTGATGTTCGTTCCCACACTCTGCGTGGGAATGCCTCCTGTGACGCTCTGCGTCACGCTTTGGGACGCGGAGCGTCCCGGGCTGCATTCCCACGCAGAGCGTGGGAACGATCACCATCAGATTCGATTTCTTAACCGGGCCAATGCCGCGCAAAGACCGGCGCCAATACCGGGTGCCGGTCGATGCGCTGCAGCCACGCATGGAAACCGGGTCGAGCCTGGCGCAGGTGTTCGCGGGCACCGGCCCAGCGCGTGACCACCGCTGCCAGCACATCCAGCGCCCCTGGCGTTTCATCGTCCAGGTACAGCTCGGCGGAGAACTGGTCGGCAAACACCTCCCAGGTCCAGTGCAGTCGCTCCCGCGCACCCGCCATCAGATTCTGCCGCGAGGCCTCGTCCGGCATCACCAGCCAGCGCTCGGGGTAATCAATGACGCCGATGGCCGCATAACAATTGCTGACGATGTACACCAAACCGCGAATCGCCTGATCCCGATCAGCGCCTGTGGCGGGCAGCAGACCGGATTGCGGGAAGCTCAACCCCAGATGAATCAGGATTGCCGCACTTTCAGTGATGACACTGCCGTCCGGCAGTTGCAGGGTCGGGATCTGTTTGAGCGGGTTGAGCCGCGCCAGCTCCTGCGCCGCTTCCGCGCTGGCCTCGATATCGATGAAGCGGTAAGCCACCTGGCACAGCTCGAGCGCCGCCTCGATGGCCGCCGCCCCTGAATTGCGATGTCCGTAGAGCTGATACATAACCCCTCCTCCACTGCGAAAGGCATCCTGCCTGGGCCTATTTATAGCTGTTGTATCGAATTTGGCACGGATTGCGCATTGATCGGCAGCTTGCGAATCCCTGATCTCGCAAAACAGCGCTGGCGGTGCCCATCCCGCACCAAGAGCAATCAGCGAACGCTATCCGCGTTCTTGTAAGGTGCGATACCGGACCAAAAGTTCGCGTATCCGAGCTGGCAACAAGGAGTTCACCGCGTGAATCTTCATCTGCTGCGCCACACTCTTCTCTGCGTCCCCGTGTACCTGCGCCGTGTTCGCCCTGCGAACAGTCCGTGCATTCCTTTTATTACCTGAACGCCTGCACTATTTATTTTTTAAATAGTACGCAAGAAGTCATTGCGTGCGCGCTGCATTAATGAATGCAACAACACATTGTTCGACAATAACTTCAAGACAGCACATCGATACAACTTTCGCCGTTCGGCGTTAATGTTCAAAGCGCACCAAAACTGCACTTTCAATCATTACCCCGAGCCTTACTTTATTTAGACAAGAACAAGGAATACCGCCTGTGACCCGCTAAAACACTGACCCGCACCAAATCAGTCCGCCACGCACCATCAAGCGTCCTGGCCGACACGAGAACAGCCGCTCTATCTCGCTGAACAGCGCGATACCGCGCCAAGCCTGTCTCGCCCCGAAAAAAGCTCTGCAAACAGGGCCGTCGGGAGGTTATGCGCCCATGAAAACCGGCGTGTTCAATGAAACTTATATAAATGCGACACAGGCATCATCCGTGAAATAACCGCTACACAATTGGTCACGCTTTGGCACAGCGGTTGCTATTGCATCAACCATGAGGGCAAGAATGATGTTCGCCACTCAATTGCACACTCACTTATAAAAGAACAGCCACGGACCGGATCAATGAACCATCGAAGTCGGCATTACTGAAGCAACAAGCTGCACAAGCCCTGTTCAATAGATAGTTCAACTATCGGCTTCTGCACACCTGTATGAAAGTTGCGACCACTCACTCGAACAACCCTGTGTTGTTCGAACGGCACCTTATTGCCCTTCATCCACCCGAGGGAGCTTTAATGAACGATGCGGTAAAGCACAGAACGCCGCCGGGGCCATTACCGAACACAGCGCTTGCGTCGGTGGCGGATCGGCCCGTCTATAAGGCCAACACTTCACAGCCCGGCGGCCTGAACAAACAGCAGATGCTGTTGCTGGTAGCGGTGTCGGCGTTGATACACGGCGGCGCCTGGTGGTTTTTCCAGCAGGCCAGGGCCGAGCCGCTGCCCACGCCACCGGAAATTCCGGAAATGACCGTCGAGCTGACCAGCCCGACACCTCCGGCCCCGCCGACACCGGAGCCGCCGCCCCCACCACCGCCCCCGCCCGAGCCGGAACAACCGGTGGAAGACGAGGACGCGGTCAAGCCGCCGCCCAAACCGGTGGAGAAACCCAAGCCGATCGAAAAACCGAAACCGGTCGAGAAACCCAAACCGGTGAAAAAGGTCGAGCCGCCGAAAGCGCCGCCCGCCCCTGCGCAACCGGCTGCGCCTGCCGCCCCGGCCACTCCGAGCGCGCCACCGGCACCTGCGGCGGCACCGGGCCCGGTGAAAGAGACGGCGGCGATATCCGGCCTCGCCAGCCTCGGCAACCCGCCGCCGGAATACCCGTCGCTGGCCCTGCGGCGCAACTGGGAAGGCAGCGTGGTGCTGCGGATTCAGGTGCTGGCCAACGGTCGCGCAGGCTCGGTGACGGTGACCAAGTCCAGCGGCAAGCCGCAACTGGATGACGCGGCGGTCGCGGCGGTGAAGGCCTGGAAGTTCATTCCGGCCAAACGCGGTGACACACCGATCGACGGCTTCGCCACCCAGACCATCGATTTCAAATTGCCGCAATGACGGCGCGACAACCGAACTCACAACCGATTAACGCAAGCGAGGTGTAGCCATGAACGATTCTCTGTCTTCGATGATTGTCCCCGGCGTGCTCTGGGGGCTGGTGCTGTTTTCCGTGGTCAGCTGGGCGATCCTGCTGGTCAAGTCGGCGCAATACCTGCGCCAGAAAACCCAGAACCGGCAGTTCAGCAAAGCCTTCTGGGGCGCGCCGGATTTGCTCACCGCCGCCGAACACGCCAGCCAATATCCGGGCTCGCTTGCGCGGATCGCCAGCAGCGGTTTCGAAGCCCTGCTGGTAGAAGAATCCCCGCGCACCACCCAGCAACTGGCGCACACCATCAACCGTTCCGACCGACTGGAACGCAATCTGCGCCAACAGATCCAGAAGGAACGCCGCTCGCTGGAAAACGGCCAGGCGATCCTCGCCAGTATCGGCAGCACCGCGCCGTTCATTGGCCTGTTCGGCACCGTGTGGGGAATCATGGAAGCCCTGCAAAGCATCGGCGCCAGCGGTTCGGCCAGTCTGGAAACCGTGGCCGGGCCGATCGGCCACGCGCTGATCGCCACCGGTGTGGGGATTGCTGTCGCGGTGCCGGCGGTGCTGATTTACAACTTCTTCCTGCGACGCCTGAAGCTGGCCTCGGCAGACATGGATGACTTCGCCCACGACTTCGACGCCCTCGCCTCGCGCAGCGCGTTTTCCATCAGCCGCCAGGCTATCGCCAAATCCACGGCCGCCGTGCGGGAGGCCAGCTGATGTCCTTTTCCACTCAAGACAGCGATGAAGTGCTCAGCGAAATGAACGTCACGCCGCTGGTGGACGTGATGCTCGTGCTGCTGGTGGTGTTCATCGTCACCGCGCCGCTGATGACTAACGCGATCAAGGTCAACCTGCCGAAAACCGACGCCGTCGCCCCCGCCGAAAAGAAAGATCCGGTGGTGGTCAGCGTGGATCAGGATGGCAAGTTCTTCCTGGCCAAGACCGAGCTGGCGCCGGAATCACTGGAGGCCAGCCTCAAGGAGGTCAAGGCCAGGGACGCCGAAGTGCGCGTGCAGCTGCAGGCCGACTCCGCCGTGAATTACGGCCAGGTGGCCAAAGCCATGGCGTCCATCGAGCGCTCGGGCATCACCAAGATATCGGTGATGACCACCCGCTGACGGCGGTGCCGGGCGCGCAGTGAGGGACGCGCCCGGCACCGCTCGTTGAATCCCGTCGCAATCGGCCGACCGAAAAACGCAGCGCGTCTTCGGAGGGGATCGGCTTGCTTGAAGAAAGTGGTTTTCGCGGCGCGGCACCACCGTGCTCCGTGCAAAGAGGGCTCACAAGGCCATTTCGATAAACGTCTAACAAAGTCGGAAACAACCATGCTGATGAACACTCCACGCTTCACGCTCAAACCTCTGGTGGCGACGATTTCCCGCCACCGTTTCGTTCCGTTGTACCTGGTGGCCATGGGGATGGGCGCCGGGGTTCAGGCGGCCGAGGACGACAACAACGTCCCGGCCGCCGCTGCGGTGGTCGCACCGACCACGCAACTGCAACGGGTCGAAGTCACCGGTTCGGCGATCCGTCGGGTCGACGCGGAAACGGCGGTGCCGATCACCGTGCTCAAGGCCGATGAGCTGCGCAAACAGGGCGTGACCACCACCGCCGAACTGGTGCAGCGCATCACCGGCAGCCAGTCGATCAACAACAGCGCTGGCTCGGTCGGCTCGGCCACCGGCGGCGCCTCGTTCGCCGACATGCGCGGCATCGGCGCGAACAAGACACTGGTGCTGCTCAATGGTCGCCGGCTGGCCAACAACGCCCTGTCGGGCACCAACTCGGCCGGCGGCGCGGTGGATCTGAACATGATCCCGTTTGCTGCGATCGAGCGCGTGGAAGTGCTGCGCGACGGCGCCTCGGCCCTGTACGGCACCGACGCCATCGGCGGCGTGATCAACTTCATCACCAAAAAATCCATGACCGACGGCCAGCTCACCCTCGGCGGCGAAACCCCGACCCACAGCGGCGGCGGTGCGACCAAGGACATGAGCGCCAGCTGGGGCTACGGCGACCTGGAGCAGGACCGCTTCAACGTGCTCGGCGTGTTCAACTACAACAAGCAGCAGAACCTCGACGCCAACGACCGTTCGTTCGCCCGCGACTACGTGCCCGGCCGTGGCCTGGATCAGACCTCCGGCACCGCGTTCCCCGGCAACTACAGCCAGAACGGCAACGCCACCAACCCGCTGGCCAACAGCAATTGCAACGGCCCCAACCTGGTGGCCCGCGATGGCCTCTGCCGCTTCAGCACCCGCGAGTACATCGACCTGGTGCCAGAGACCGAGAAGACTTCGTTCTTCGGCAAGACCACCGGCAAACTGGCCGACGACCACAACGTCAACCTCGAATACTTCTGGTCGCGCAACAACAACGCCACCGCCGTGGGACCTGCGCCATTGACCGGCCTGAGCCTGGATTCGTCCTCGCCCTACTACCCTGGCAACGGCATCACCCCGGCACCCACCGGTTTCGCCCTCGACCCGACGCAACCGGTGGACGTGAACTGGCGCGAAACCGCCGCCGGCCCGCGCGAATCGAAAGACCAGAACACCAGCCAGCGCTTTTTGCTGAGCTTCGACGGCCTGGTCGGCGGCTGGGACTACAACGTCGGCGCCTCGTACAACCAGAACAAGATCGTCTCCAGCGTCACCAGCGGCTACGTCAGCGATCAGGCGATGATCGACGGTCTGGCCAGCGGCCTGCTCAACCCGTTCGGCCCGCAGACCAGCGCCGGTCAGCAATACATCGATCAGGCCGCTTACCACGGCGCCTATTCCACGGCGGTCGGCCGGGTCGCCGGTTTCGACGGGCGGATCAGCCGCGAGATCGGTGACTGGTTCGGTGCCGGCCCGTCGGGTCTGGCGCTGGGCGGGGAGTACCGCAAAGAGAAATTCCACCAGGACTTCGAAGCCTTTGCCGGCGACATCCAGAGCCTGGGCATTGACCCGGCCGGCAGTGTCGAGGGCGACCGCAGCGTAAAAGCCGCCTACGCGGAAATCAACGTGCCGGTGCTCGACAGCCTGGAATTGTCCGCCGCGGTGCGTCACGACAAATACAGCGACTTCGGCAGCACCACCAACCCGAAATATTCGTTCCGTTATCAGCCGCTCAAGGAACTGGTGGTGCGCGGCGCCTACAGCGAAGGCTTCCGCGCGCCGTCGCTGTATGAGTTGTATTCGCCGCGCAGCATCACCTACACCCAGGGCTACTACAACGACCCGGTGCTGTGTACCGGCGGCGTGGTGCAACCGGGCGGCAACGGCGGGCGCGATTGCGGTCAGCAGTTCCTCAACCAGATCGGCGGCAACGAAGACCTGGCACCGGAGAAAGCTCGCAACGTGACCTTGGGCTTCGTTTATCAGCCGGTCAACAATCTGTCCGTAGGCCTGGATTTCTGGTGGATTCACATCTCCAACCAGATCCAGCCGTTCCCGGAATCCACCGTGTTCGATCAGGCCGGCAGCTACCCTGACCGCTTCGTGCGCAACGCCGACGGCACGCTCAACTACATCGTCACCGGCAACGCCAACCTCGGCATCGTCGAAACCAATGGCGTCGATGTGTCGCTGGACTATCGCTTCCCGAACACGCCGTACGGTCAGTTCGGTCTGGGCCTGCAAGGCACTTACGTCGACGAGTACGACTTCCAGAGCACCATCAAGGGCCCGTTCACCGACAAGGTCGGCGACTTCAGGGGTGACGGGGTGATTGCCCGCTGGAAACACAACCTGACCGGCTCCTGGACCTTCGGCGCCGCCCGCGCGGCGCTGACCAACCGCTTCACCACCGGCTACAACGACTACGACCGCGAGACCAACGCGCGGGTCGCGTCGTACTCGGTGTGGGACCTGTCGGCCGGCTACACCTTCGACAAGGTGCTGGACGTGGATGCGGGAGTGAAGAACCTGTTCGACCGCGACCCGCCGTTCACCAACCAGGCCTACAACTTCCAGAGCGGCTATGACCCGCGCTACACCGATCCGCTGGGCCGCACGCTGTTTGCGCGCATGACGTACCACTTCTAAGGATCGAGCACTGCATAACCCTGTGGGAGCCGACTTGCCAGCTCCCACAGGGGTTCCTTGTTCTTTCAGAGGTTTGAGGAGTGATCTCATGGACTTTTTGCGCAACATGGCCGGCCTGCTGCTCGGCAGTGCGCTGCTGTGCAACGCGGCATCTGCGCTGGCCGGCGGCAGCTACGCGATGACGGTGTACGGCGAGGCGCCGAAATACCCCGCCGGTTTCCAGCACTTCGACTTCGTCAATCCCGACGCACCGAAGGGCGGCTCGCTCAGCCGCGCTTCAATGGAGATCGGTCAGTACAACTACATCACCCCGTATGCCGATCAGGGCATTTCCGTGGTGCAGGTCAACGACTGGGTGTACTCGCCGCTGGCGTTCCGCTCGCTGGACGAGCCCTACACCGTCTACGGCCTGGTGGCGCAATCCATGGAGCGCGATCCCGGCGGTCTGTGGGTGCGCTTCAACCTGAATCCCGAGGCGCGTTTCGCCGACGGCACGCCGATCACCGCCGAGGACGTGCGTTACACCTTCGAGCTTCTGATGACCAAGGGCAGCCTGAGTTATCGCCAGCAATACGCCGATGTGCAGGACGTACTGGTCGAAGGCCCGCGACAGATTCGCTTCACCTTCAAGAACAACCTCAACCGCACCCTGGCGCTGGATCTGGCCTCGCTGCGACCGGTGCCCGAGCACTGGTGGAAAACCCGCGACTTCGCCAACGGCGGCGGCTTCGAACCACCACTGGGCAGTGGCCCGTACCGGGTGAGCAAGGTCGATGCGGGGCGCAGCATCGGTTTCCAGCGCGATCCGGATTGGTGGGGCAAGGACTTGCCGGTCAGTCGCGGGATGTACAACTTCGACAGCCTGACCGTGAACTTCTACGGCGACACCGACGTCGCCCGGCAACTGCTGCAGGCCGGGGCGTTCGACTACAACCGCGAGTTTTCTTCATCCGGCTACGTGGTCGGCTACGACAGCCCGGCCCTGCGTGACGGACGCCTGCAACAGGCGATTCTCGCCCCGGACAAACCGACCAGCGCCCAAGGGTTTGTGTTCAACCTGCAGAACCCGTTGTTCAAGGATCACCGGGTGCGCAAGGCGCTGAGCCTGCTGTGGGATTTCGAGTGGACCAACAAGCAAATGATGCGCGGCTTCTACGTGCGCCAGAACAGCTACTGGCCGAAGAGTGAAATGGCCGCCACCGCCCTGCCCGACGCTGGCGAACTGGCGATCCTCGAACCGCTGCGCGGACAGATTCCGGACGAGGTTTTCAACCGGGTCTATCAGGCGCCGAAAACCGATGGCAGCGGCTACATCCGCGACAAGCAGTTGCAGGCCCTGAAACTGCTGGCGGAGGCCGGATGGACGCCGAAAAACAACCGCCTGGTAAACGCCGCCGGCGAGCCCTTCGAATTCACCTTCCTCGACGGCCAGGGCGGCTTCGACCGCATGCTGCTGCCCTACAAACGCAACCTGGCGCAGATCGGCATCACCCTGAATCTGCGGCGCATCGATTCGGCGCAGTACATCAACCGGCTTAACGCCCGGGATTACGACATGATCGTCACCAGTTTCCCCCGCAGCGGCGATCCGATCGTCTCGCCGGGCCGCGAGCTGTACAGCCTGTATGCCTCGCAGAGCGCCACACAAGTCGGCAGCTCCAATTCGATGGTGCTGGCGGACCCGGCGGTAGACCGGCTGATCGACGGCCTGGTCCAGGCCAATACCCGCGACGCCATGGTGCGTTACGCCCGCGCCCTCGACCGAGTGCTGCAATGGGGTGACTACATGATTCCCAACTACTACTCCAAAGGCACGCCGACGGTGTATCAGAACCGCTTCGGCAGGCCGTCGGTGCAACCGATTTACAGCGAAGGCCTCGACACCTGGTGGGAGGTCTCGGCCAAGCCGCTGACCAACCAGCAGATGAGTGCCCTGCACCACCTCGCGGGGGGCCAGTGACATGTGGCGTTATCTGAGTCGACGTCTGTTGCTGATCATCCCGACGCTGCTGTGCATTCTGGTGGTCAACTTCGTCATCGTGCAGGCGGCGCCCGGCGGCCCGGTGGAGCAGGCCATCGCTCGCCTGCAAGGCTTCGGCGGACACAGCATGGGCGGCGCCAGCGAAGTGACCGCGATCGGCGGGGCCGGACGCAGCAGCCGCGGCCTGGACCCGGCGCTGATCGAAGAGATCAAGCAGCACTACGGTTTCGACAAACCGATGCACGAACGCCTGTGGCTGATGCTCAAGAACTACGCGCAACTGGAGCTGGGCAGCAGCTTCTTTCGCGGTGCGAAGGTGACCGATCTGATCGTGCAGAAGCTGCCGGTGTCGCTGTCCCTCGGCCTGTGGGCAACCTTGATCACCTACCTGATTTCGATCCCGCTGGGGATCCGTAAAGCGATCAAAAACGGCAGCGCGTTCGATGTCTGGAGCAGCACGGCGATCATCGTCGGTTACGCGATGCCGGCGTTTCTGTTCGCGATCCTGTTGATCGTGGTGTTCGCCGGGGGCAGCTACGTCAACTGGTTTCCGGTGCAGGGGCTGGTCTCGGACAATTTCGACAGCCTGAGCCTGTGGGGCAAGGTCGGCGACTACCTGTGGCACCTGGTATTACCGGTGACGGCGCTGGTGATCGGCGGTTTTGCGACGCTGACGATCCTGACCAAAAACAGCTTCCTCAACGAGATCAGCCGTCAGTACGTGATCACCGCACGCGCCAAGGGCCTGACCGAACGACGCGTGCTCTACGGCCATGTGTTTCGCAACGCGATGCTGCTGGTGGTGGCCGGTGTGCCGTCGGCATTGATCGAGGTGTTTTTCGCCGGCTCGCTGCTGATCGAAACCATCTTCAACCTCGATGGCCTCGGGCGCATGAGCTACGAAGCGGCGGTGTCACGGGACTACCCGGTGGTGTTCGGCACGCTGTTCCTGTTCACCCTGTTCGGCCTGTTGATCAAGCTGATCGGCGACCTCTGCTACACCCTGCTCGACCCGCGCATCGACTTCTCGGCGAGGACTGCCTGATGTTCACACTCTCCCCTCTGGGCCGGCGGCGCCTCGCGCAATTCAAGGCCAACCGTCGCGGGCGCTGGTCGCTGTGGCTGTTCGTCGGGCTGTGCCTGATCTGCCTCGGCGGCGAACTGATCGCCAATGACAAACCGCTGGTGATCCGCTACCACGACGCTTTTTACTTCCCGATCCTCAGCGATTATCAGGAAACCGATTTCGGCGGCGAATTGCCCTTCCAGCCGGATTACGCCAGCAATTACGTGCACCAACTGATCGAGGATCAAGGCGGCTGGATGCTGTTCCCGCCGATTCCGTTCAGCTACGACACGGTCAATTACGACCTCACGGAACCGGCGCCGAGCCCGCCGTCCTCCAGCAACTGGCTGGGCACCGACGATCAGGCGCGGGACGTGTTGGCGCGGGTGATTTTCGGCACGCGGATTTCGATTCTGTTTGCACTGATCCTCACCGCCGTCAGTGCGCTGGTCGGCATCGTGGCCGGGGCGTTGCAGGGTTACTACGGCGGCTGGGTCGACTTGCTCGGGCAGCGGGTGCTGGAGATCTGGTCGGGGCTGCCGGTGCTGTACCTGCTGATTATTTTGTCGGGGTTCGTTTCGCCCGGTTTCTGGTGGCTGCTGGGGATCATGGCGCTGTTTTCCTGGCTGGCACTGGTGGACGTGGTGCGCGCCGAGTTCCTGCGCGGGCGCAGCCTGGAATACGTCAAGGCCGCGCGGGCCCTGGGCCTGACGGACAGCGAGTTGATGCGCCGGCACATTCTGCCCAACGCCATGACCTCAACCCTCACGTACCTGCCGTTCATTCTGACCGGCGCCATCGCCACCCTCACCGCGCTGGACTTTCTCGGTTTCGGCATGCCCGCCGGCACCGCGTCGCTGGGTGAACTGATCGGCCAGGCCAAGCGCAATCTGCAAGCGCCGTGGCTGGGGCTGACGGCGTTTTTTGCCCTGGCGCTGATTCTGTCCCTGCTGGTGTTCATCGGCGAAGCCTGCCGTGACGCGTTCGATCCGCGATCCTGATCCCCGGAGCTGAAATGACCGACAACCTGATTGAAATCCGCGACCTGCGCGTCGCCTTCGCCGGGCACGAAGTGGTGCACGGTGTGAATCTCGACATCCGCCGTGGCGAGTGCCTGGCACTGGTCGGCGAATCCGGCTCGGGCAAGTCGGTGACGGCGCACTCGATCCTGCGTTTGCTGCCAGGCAAAACCGTCAGCAGCACGGGCAGCATCCGCTACAACGGCGTGGACTTGCTGCACGCCAGCGAACAGCAACTGCGCGGCTTGCGCGGCAACCGCATCGCGATGATTTTCCAGGAGCCGATGACTTCGCTGAACCCGTTGCACACGGTGGAAAAACAGATCAGCGAAGTGCTGGAGATCCACAAGGGGCTCAAGGGCCGCGCCGCGCGCCAGCGCACGCTGGAGCTGCTGGAACTGGTCGGCATTCGCCAGCCGTTGCAGCGCTTGAAGGCCTATCCGCACCAGCTCTCCGGCGGCCAGCGGCAACGGGTGATGATCGCCATGGCGCTGGCCAACGAGCCGCAATTGCTGATCGCCGATGAGCCGACCACCGCGCTGGACGTAACCGTGCAACAGAAGATTCTCGAACTGCTGATCGAGTTGCAGCAACGCCTCGGCATGTCGCTGCTGCTGATCAGTCACGACCTCAATCTGGTGCGGCGCATCGCCCAGCGGGTGTGCGTAATGCGCCACGGGGAAATCGTCGAACAGGCCGACTGCGCAACACTGTTCCGCACCCCGCAGCATCCCTACAGCCGCCTGCTGATCGAGGCGGAACCGTCGGGGGCACCGGTGCCGAGTCGCTACGATCACAACCTGCTGGAAGTGGACGATCTGAAAGTCTGGTTCCCGCTGCCCAAGACGTTGTTCAGCCGCACCCAGGAATACATCAAGGCCGTGGACGGCGTGAGTTTCCGGCTGCAACGGGGCAAGACCCTGGGCATTGTCGGCGAGTCCGGCTCGGGCAAGTCGACGCTGGGCCAGGCGATTCTGCGGCTGGTGGAATCCGAGGGCGACATTCGGTTCGGCAACAAGCAATTGAGCCTGTTCAATCAGCGCTTGATGCGCCCGTTGCGGCGACAGATCCAGGTGGTGTTCCAAGACCCGTTCGGCAGCCTCAGCCCACGGATGTCGGTGCAGCAGATCATCGCCGAAGGCCTGCTGACCCACGGCATCGGCACGGCGGAGGAACGTGAGGCGGCGGTGATCCGCGTGCTGGAGGAAGTCGGCCTCGACCCGCAGAGCCGCCATCGCTATCCCCACGAATTCTCCGGCGGCCAGCGCCAGCGCATTTCCATCGCCCGGGCACTGGTGCTGGAACCGGCGCTGATTCTGCTCGACGAACCGACCTCGGCGCTGGATCGCACGGTGCAGAAACAGGTGGTGGAATTGTTGCGGCAATTGCAGATCCGTCACGGCTTGACGTACCTGTTCATCAGCCATGACCTGGCGGTGGTGCATGCGCTGGCGCACGACTTGATGGTGATCAAGGACGGCAAGGTGGTGGAACAGGGAGCGTCGCGCCAGATTTTTGCGGCGCCGCAGCATGCGTATACCCAGGCGTTGCTGAAAGCCTCCGGCCTGAAGCCTGACAAAGATCCCTGTGGGAGCGAGCTTGCTCGCGAAGGCGTCGGATCAGTCAGCATTTATGTGGCTGACACACCGTATTCGCGAGCAAGCTCGCCCACAGGTGTAATCGATGGGGTTTGAAGTTTATTTTCCGGCCACTGCATCCAAACCGCTCCGTCACGGGTAGTCCCTGTAACAGCCCATTTTCGGCTGTCAGCGGTCTACCCTTTTCGGAGAAACACTGATGAACATCACCCAACTGATTGGCCTCACCGGTTTGCTCGCCGTTGCCTCGACAAGCTTTGCCCAAAGCAGTTATCCCGATGCGATCAAGGTGCCGGACGGCCACAGGATCGCGATGGAAACCACCGGGGTCGGCGAGATCACCTACGAATGCCGGGACAAGGCCAATGTCGCCGGCCAGACCGAGTGGGTGTTCGTCGGCCCGAAAGCGGTGCTCAATGATCGCAGCGGCAAACAGGTCGGCACCTACTTCGGCCCGCCCGCCACCTGGCAGGCGCAGGACGGCTCGAAAGTCACCGGCACGCAACTGGCCGTTGCGCCATCGAGCCCGGGTAACCTGCCCTATCAACTGGTCAAGGCCAACCCCGCCGAAGGCAAAGGCGCCATGAGCGGCGTGAGCTACATCCAGCGCGTCGCGCTCAAGGGCGGCGTGGCGCCGGGCAGTGAATGCACGGCGGCGAACAAGGGCCAGAAGGAAGTGGTGAAGTACCAGGCCGATTACATTTTCTGGGCGGCGAACTGAGCCTGACTGGACGTTTGCTCGATGCTTGCTAGATTGCAGGACATGTCATTGCCCGAAACCGCGTTCGATTACGAAGCCCGCCTCGCCGCCTGTGCCCGCGGCGAGCGCGGGGCCCTGCGCGAATTGTATGTGCAGGAAAGTCCGCGCCTGCTCGGTGTGGCCCGCCGTCTGGTGCGTGACGCGGCGCTGGCCGAAGACATCGTTCACGACGCCTTCATCAAGATCTGGGCCGGCGCGGCGGGTTTCGACCCGGCGCGCGGTTCGGCCCGGGGCTGGATGTTCAGCGTGACCCGCCATCTGGCGCTGAATGTGTTGCGCAATCACGACCGGGAAACACCGCTGAACGACAACAACGAATCTCCGGCGATTGATGACGGCTTCGATGCGCTGGCGCAATCGACCCGCGTCCATCGCTGCCTGCATCAACTGGAACCGCAACGTCGCCGCTGCATCCTTCACGCCTACGTCGACGGTTACAGCCACGCGCAGATCGCCCAGCGCCTCGACACGCCGCTGGGCACCGTCAAAGCCTGGATCAAACGCAGCCTCAATGCGTTGCGGGAGTGCATGGGATGACCACCGAATCGGCGCAGGAACGCGATGAACTGGCCAGCGAATACGTGCTCGGCACCCTCTCGGCCGAAGCGCGCGCCGAAGTGCAACGACGCTTGCCCAACGAGCCCGAGCTGCAAGCGGCCGTGGACGCCTGGGAGCGGCGTCTGCTGGAACTGACCGACCTCGTCCCGGCGCATCAGCCCTCGTCGCAACTGTGGCAACGCATTGAACGCACTGTCGGGCAACTCACCCATAAACCGGCACCAGAGATTTCCTGGTGGAACCGCCTGTCACTGTGGCGCGGCTTGAGCGCTGCGGGGCTGGCCGCGAGCTTGCTGCTGGGGTCGATCCTGTTGACCCAGACCACGCCGAAACCGAGCTTTCTGGTGGTGCTGGTCGCCCCGCAGGACAAGGCACCGGGCTGGGTGATCCAGGCCAGCAGTCCACGGGAGATTCAGTTGATTCCGCTGGGCGTGGTCGAGGTGCCGACCGACAAGGCCCTGGAGTTCTGGACCAAGGCCGACGGCTGGCAGGGGCCGGTGTCGCTGGGGCTGGTCAAGCCGGGGCAGGCGCTGTCGATCCCGCTGGACAAGCTGCCGCCGCTGCAACCGAACCAGTTGTTCGAGCTGACGCTGGAAGGCGCCAACGGCTCGCCGATCGGCAAACCCACCGGGCCGATCCAGGCGATTGGCCGTGCCGTGAAGGTGTTGTGACGAACCATCATCGGCGTCGATGTTCACCATCACGTCAATGAAGTTCTCTTAAAAAATCCCGGGCGTAACATCCGCTCCATACCAAACAAACAACACCCCCGGAGCACACCATCATGAAACGCCAAGTCATCCTCAGCATTGCCCTTTCGGTTCTGGCCTTCAACGCATTTGCCGCCAAGCCGGCCCACACCATGATCGCCGAAGGCGGTTCCGATCGTCTGATCGAACGCCGCGTTGCCGAAGGTGGTTCGGATCGTCTGATCGAACGCCGCGTCGCTGAAGGTGGTTCGGATCGTCTGATCGAACGCCGCGTCGCTGAAGGTGGTTCGGATCGCCTGATCGAACGCCGCGTCGCTGAAGGTGGTTCGGATCGTCTGATCGAACGCCGTGTCGCTGAAGGTGGCTCGGATCGTCTGATCGAACGCCGCGTCGCTGAAGGTGGTTCGGATCGTCTGATCGAACGCCGTGTCGCTGAAGGTGGTTCGGATCGTCTGATCGAACGCCGCGTCGCTGAAGGTGGCTCGGATCGTCTGATTGAACGTCGCGTCGCCTGAATGAATAGCTTGACCGCAACAACCCAGAAAAACCCGGCTCCCGTCAGCCGGGTTTTTTTATACCTTTTTGATCGTCCTCAGCCCTTGGCCATGCAGCGCCGATAGCGCTCGTCGACCCGTTTGGCAAACCACGCCGTGGTCAGTTTGCGGGTGATCTTCGGGCTTTGCAGCACGATGCCCGGCAGCACCGCACGAGGCAATGTCTTGCCTTCCGCACGCTCGGCCAGCTCGAACACCCGCTGATACAGTCTGGTTTCCTCGAAGGCCAGGCTATCGCCCTTCTCCAGTTGATCGCGGATCACCGGATTACGCATGCCCAGCGATTTGCCGAGGGTGCGCACCGCCAGTTCCGTGCTGCCCGGCATGATCGCGCCCGGGCGGATCAGGTCGCCATCCAGCGCCAGCGCAATGCCCGAAGCGCGGCTGACCGCGTTTTGAAACGCCGCGTTGCGACTGGCGTACCAGCCGGCGTTGAAGTCGGCAAAGCGGTACAGCGGCTCGCGGTAACTCACCGGATACCCCAGCAAATGCGCGATACCGAAATACATCCCGCCACGACGGGTGAACACCTCGTGACGAATCGTCCCGTCCACCGGGTACGGATAGTCCTTGGCGTGCTGCTCGGCGAATTCAATGCTGACCTGCATCGGCCCGCCGGTGTGCACCGGGTTGAAACCGCTGAACAGCGTACGGCCCATCGGCACCGAGCCGATGAAGTCATCGAAAATCGCGCTCAATTCCTTTTCATTGCGGGCGGCGCTCAGGCGTTCGCTGTAGGTTTTGCCGTTGGGCGAGCGCACCTGCAAGGCACCACTGACCAACAGGCTCGGGATATGCACCTTGGCGGCGCGGCGGTCGATTTCGTCACGGGCGATCTTGCCCAGGCCGGGCACCGGCGGATCGACCTGAAAGGTCGATTCCTGCTCGGCAACGGCCAGCACCGAACACAGGTTTTGCGTGGTCGAGCTGATGCCCTGGGCGGCGAACGCGGCGTAGATGTCGGTGGCCCAGCCCTGGCGGTCGACGGTTTTTGCCGGCAGCAGGCGCACGATCTGCGCCTTGACCTCGGCGGGCGGGCGCGGCGCCGGTTCGATGCTGCGTTGACCGGCGCAACCGGCCAGCACCAGCAGCGCGGCGAGGCTGACGAATAATCGAGGGGTGTGCATAACGCTTCATCCAGTCCGTTGAGCCGGGTTAACCCTACGCGCAATCGCAGGGTGCAGGATAGGACTGCGGGCCGGCGACGCTGTTCCATCGTCCCGTTTGGCAGGCCGACTGGCCGCCCTCGCCGACTGATCCATACTTGCTGCTGCACACGTAGCGGCATGCCGCAGGTCAGGACACGCGAGGAGGACAGACCATGAACCGCAGTGATGTTCTGATCATCGGCGCAGGTCCCACCGGACTGGTGCTGGCCTTGTGGCTGAGCAAACTGGGCGTGCGCGTGCGCATCATCGACAAGACCTCCGCGCCTGGCACCACATCGCGGGCGCTGGCGGTGCAGGCGCGCACCCTTGAGCTGTACCGGCAACTGGATCTGGCCGACACAGTGGTGCGCAACGGCCATCGGGTGGCCGCGGCGAATTTCTGGGTCAAGGGCAAACCCGTGGCGCAACTGCCGCTGAACCGGATCGGCGATGGCCTGACACCCTATGCCTTTCTGGAAATGTACCCGCAGGACGAACACGAACGGCTGTTGATCGACCGCCTCGAAGACTACGACGTAACCATCGAGCGCAACACGACGCTGGAAAGCTTCACGGAAAACGGCGACGGCCTCACCGCGCATTTGCGCCTGCCGGATGGCGAGCAGGAAATCTGTCAGGCCTGCTATCTCGCCGGCTGTGACGGCGCCCGCTCGGTCGTGCGCAAAACCCTCGACACCGGTTTTCCCGGCGGCACTTATCAGCAGATTTTCTATGTCGCGGATGTGCGGGCCAGCGGCCCGGCGCTCAACGGCGAGTTGCATCTGGATCTGGACGAAGCGGATTTTCTGGCGGTGTTCCCGCTGGCCGGCGAAGGCCGTGCGCGGCTGATCGGCACCGTGCGCGACGAACGTGCTGATCGCGCCGAAACCCTGGAGTTTTCTGATGTCAGCAATCGCGCCATCGAACACCTGAACGTGCACATCGAGGACGTCAACTGGTTCTCCACCTACCGCGTGCATCACCGCGTGGCGGATCACTTTCGCCAGGGCCGGGCGTTTCTGCTCGGCGACGCGGCCCACGTACACAGCCCCGCCGGCGGTCAGGGCATGAACACCGGCATCGGCGATGCGATCAATCTGGCATGGAAACTCGCGGCAGTGCTCGGCGGCGCTGCCACACCCCAACTGCTCGACAGCTACGAGACCGAACGCATCGCCTTCGCCCGACGGCTGGTGTCGACCACCGACAAGGTCTTCAGCTTCGTCACCGCCGAAGGGCGCATGGCCGACCTGCTGCGCACGCGGCTGGCGCCGTTCCTGATTCCGAAAATGGCCTCATTCGAGTCCAGCCGCGAATTCCTGTTTCGTACGGTGTCGCAAATCACCGTCAACTATCGGGGCATGGCGCTGAGCGAAGGCGTGGCCGGGCACGTCCACGGCGGCGACCGCTTGCCGTGGGCCCATGATGGCGAGGGGGATAATTACGAGCCGTTGCGCCATCCGTGCTGGCAGGTGCATGTGTACGGTGACACCAGCGACGAGATGATCGCCTGGTGCAATGAACATCACTTGCCGCTGCACGTGTTCGACTGGCGTCCGGCGTTTGAAACGGCAGGACTGGGGCGCAATGGCTTTTACCTGTTGCGCCCGGATACCTACGTGGCGATTGCCGACAACAGCGCGGATCCGAAGGTGATCGAGCGGTACTTCCGTGATCACGGGATCCGTCCGTTTTTTACCTGATTCAGAACACCACAAACCACTGTGGGAGCGAGCTTGCTCGCGATAGCGGTCTGTCAGTCAATGCAGGGTTGTCTGATACGCCGATATCGCGAGCAAGCTCGCTCCCACATTGGATTTTGTGGTGTTGCTTAAATCCCGGCCAATGCCAGGTCCATCGCAAAGTAGGTGAAGATCAGGTCCGCACCCGCGCGCTTGATCGCGCCGAGGCTTTCGCGCACCACGCGGTCTTCGTCGATGGCCCCGGCCTGGGCGCCGAACTTGATCATCGCGTACTCGCCGCTGACCTGATACGCCGCCAACGGCAGGTTCGAGGCTTCACGGATGTCGCGGATGATGTCCAGGTACGCGCCGGCCGGTTTGACCATCAGTGCGTCGGCGCCTTCCTGCTCATCGAGCAACGATTCGCGCAGGGCCTCGCGGCGGTTCATCGGGTTCATCTGATAGCTTTTGCGATCGCCCTTCAGCGCGCTGCCGCCAGCCTCGCGGAACGGGCCGTAGAGCGCCGAGGCGAATTTGGTCGAGTAGGCCATGATCGGAATCTGCGTGAACCCGGCATCGTCCAGTGCCCGGCGAATCGCCCGCACCTGGCCGTCCATCGCTGCCGACGGCGCGATCACGTCGGCACCGGCACGCGCCGCCGCCACCGCTTGTTTGCCGAGGTTGATCAGGGTCTGGTCGTTGTCGACTTCATGGTTGTGCATCACGCCGCAATGGCCGTGGTCGGTGTATTCGCAAAAGCAGGTGTCGGACATCACGATCATCTCCGGCACGGCGTCCTTGGCGATCCGCGACATGCGCGACACCAGCCCGTTTTCGCGCCAGGTGTCGCTGCCGTTGGCGTCCAGATGGTGGGACACGCCGAAGGTCATCACCGACTTGATCCCGGCCCGGGCGTAACGCTCGATTTCACCGGCCAGTTTGCGCTCCGGAATGCGCATCACGCCGGGCATGCTCTTGATCGGCACGAAGTCGTCGATCTCTTCTTCGACGAAGATCGGCAGCACCAGATCGTTGAGGGAAAACTCGGTTTCCTGGAACAGGCTGCGCAGGCTCGCATTGCGGCGCAGACGGCGTGGACGTGCTTCGGGGAACTGACTGGACATGGGGCCTTTCCTGAAAACAGCGGATGAGACGAAAGTCGTAGGGGGCGAAGCTTATGCCTTGCGAGGATCGAGGTACAAACCTGGATCAATCAACAGTGCATTACCCAGGACGCAATAATCATCAGAACAACCCACAGGATCAGATGTACAACCCTGAAATCAGGAAGGGATGGTCAGGCCGCGCACGACGGCCGGCCGCGCCAGGAAGCGCTCCAGCACCCGGGTGACGTTCGGGAAGTTATTGATGCCGACCAGATCGCCCGCCTCGTAGAAACCGATCAGGTTGCGCACCCACGGAAACGTGGCGATGTCGGCGATGGTGTAGCGCTCGCCCATGATCCAGTCGCGCCCTTCCAGACGGGTGTTCAGTACGCTGAGCAGGCGCCGGCTTTCTTCGACGTAACGGTCACGGGGACGTTTGTCTTCGTAGTCCTTGCCGGCAAATTTGTTGAAGAAACCGAGCTGGCCGAACATCGGGCCGATGCCGCCCATCTGGAACATCAGCCACTGAATGGTTTCGTAGCGCAGCGCGCCTTCCTGGGCGAGCAACTGGCCGCTCTTGTCGGCGAGATAGATCAGGATCGCACCGGACTCGAACAACGGCAGCGGTTTGTCCTCGGGCCGTGGGGGTCGAGGATCGCCGGGATCTTGTTGTTCGGGTTCAGCGACAGGAATTCCGGGGACATCTGGTCATGGGTGTCGAAGCCCACGCGGTGCGGCTCGTAGGGCAGGCCGATCTCTTCGAGCATGATCGAAACCTTGACGCCGTTAGGTGTCGGCAACGAATAGAGCTGAATCCAGTCAGGGTACTGCGCCGGCCATTTCTGGGTGATCGGGAACGCGGACAGATCGGTCATGTGTAGCATCCAGTCACAAAATGAAAGGCCTGAGCATAATCCACGATCAGCCCTATGGCTCGGGTTCTTTACACCCTCGCCCGCCCGCTTACTTAAATCCGCAACATCCTGTGATTAACCTTCCCTTCAATCGCAGGGGCCGAAAGGTAAAGTGCGGCGCACGCAGCCGGATCGAACCAAACAGGCCTCAGAGGGCTCCAAGCAAGCCATTGATGACAGGGAAAACTTCCGGCGTGCGAGCCCGGTGCAGAGGTTTGTCAGCCTTAACCGAACAGACTGAAGAACCCTATATCCCATGACGAACTTGATGAAATTCGCCAAACGCTTCAAACACCGCGCCTATGTGGCCCTGCCCACTCTGCTGGCGGTCAGCGCGCTGTTCCTGTCGCTGGAATCCAGCGAAAGCCGCGCGCAAACGGTGGACGGCACCCAGACCCTGGTGTTCCTGCGCCACGCGGAGAAACCCGCCGGTGGTCTCGGCCAGCTCAACTGCCAGGGCCTGAACCGGGCCATCGACCTGTCGACCCTGCTGCCGGAAAAATTCGGCAAGGCCGACTATGTGTTCGCCGCCAACCCGACGCGCAATGTCGAGGAAGGCGAACTGGACAACTCCTACAGCTACATCCGCCCGCTGATGACCATCAGCCCCGCCGCGATCAAACTCGGCCTGCCGGTGAACATCGAATTTTCGGCCAACGATACCAGTGACCTCGCCCGCGAGTTGACCAACGACAAGTACCACAACTCGACCATCTACACCGCGTGGTCACACGGCTACCTTCCTGAATTGATCAACAAGGTTGCCGGCAACGCGGTAGGCGGAAAACAGAAAATCACCGATGACTGGGAATCCAGCGATTACGACTCGCTGTATGTGCTGACGCTGACCTGGCACAACGGCAAGGCCAGCCTGCAGAGCCACAGCTACAAACAGGGGCTGGATAACGGCCAGGAAAGCTGTCCGACGTGAGCAGTTGGCAGCCGGGTCGGAGCCCTTCAGGGGTTCCGGCTCATCCGCTGACTCAGATATTCGACGACCGCTCCGCGCTCCCCCACAAACTCGATCCGGCCGCCCTTCTTCTCACGCTGAAATACATACATCGGATCGTAATACTCGCGCAGCAACCCCTCGATCCAGCCCCGATGCAAATCCACCGCACCACTGCGGCCCTGCTCTGCCAGCGCTTCTTCCATCAGGAGCAACATCCGCCGATGCCGCTCGCCGCCCAGGCGCTTCTGCACATTGTCCAGGCTGGCCAGCAATCGCTCGGAAAACAGCGCAAAGCCTTCGTCCCCATGCACAGCGCAGAACTCGGCGGACAAATCCACCACATAGTCACGCAGGATCCGCTCGACACGGTTTTCAAAACTGTCCTCCAGCCAGACCATCGGGTATTGCTGCATGCCCTGATACAGCGGCAACGGCAACGCGCAGCTGCCGACCACCCGGCTTTCATCCTCAAGTACAAACTGATCAATGCCGGCGGCACGTTTTTTCAGAAAGTCGATGGCCAGCCGGTTCTCGAAATCGATGTTTGACGGCTGGCCGGTGGCGCGTTTGCCAAAGCTGGAGCCACGATGATTGGCATGCCCTTCAAGGTCGATGCCGTTGCGCAGTTGCACCAGCACTTCGGTCTTGCCCGTGCCGGTCATGCCGCCCAGCAACACGAAATCACACTGGGCCGTTGCCTGTTCAAGGGTGTCGATCAGGAAGCCGCGCATCGCCTTGTAACCACCACCGATTCGCGGGTAGTCAATGCCGGCCTCGTCCTTGAGCCAACGCTGCACGATCTGCGAACGCAGGCCGCCACGAAAGCAATACAGATAACCCTCCGGATGCGCCCGGGCAAAATCCGCCCATGCCTGAATACGTTCGGCCTTGACCGACCCGGACACCAATTGATGGCCCAGCTCGATGGCGGCTTGCTGACCGTGATGCTTGTAGCAAGTGCCGATTCTCTGCCGCTCGATGTCGTTCATCAGCGGCAGATTGACCGCACCGGGGAACGCGCCCTTGTGAAACTCGACCGGCGCACGGGCATCCATCAGTGGCCGGTCGTTGAGGAAGATGTCGCGGTAGTCGGTGAAGTCGGCGGCCATCAATTCACCTCGACCGCGTGGCTCTGTCGCCCGATCAATTCACCGATCGGCTCAAGCGCGAGGCCGAGTTCGGCAGCGACGGCGAGGAATTCTGCATTGCCTTCGGGGGTGACGGCCACCAGCAGACCGCCGCTGGTCTGCGGATCGCACAGCACCCGTTTGTGCAATTCCTGCACCCGTCCGACCCGGCTCGAATAACTGTCGAAATTGCGCAGAGTGCCGCCGGGCACACAGCCCTGTTCGAGGTAGTACTCGATGCTCGAAAGACGCGGCACCCGATCATAAAAAACCCGCGCTGTCAGGTGACTGCCGTCGGCCATCTCCACCAGATGCCCGAGCAGCCCGAACCCGGTGACGTCAGTCATGGCGGTGACCCCGGCCAGTTTGCCGAAACGGCTGCCGGGCTTGTTCAGCGTACACATCCAGTCCCGGGCCACGCCGATGTCGTCGGGGCGCAGCTTGCCCTTCTTTTCGGCGGTGGTGAGGATGCCGATGCCTAATGGTTTGGTCAGGTACAGCAGGCAACCGGCGGTGGCGGTGTCGTTGCGTTTCATGAAGCGCTTTTCCACCAGCCCCGTGACGGCCAGCCCGAAAATCGGCTCCGGCGCATCGATCGAATGCCCGCCGGCCAACGCAATCCCCGCCGCATCGCACACCGCGCGTCCGCCGCGAATCACGTCTCGCGCGACTTCCGGCGCCAGCACGTTGACCGGCCAGCCGAGGATCGCAATCGCCATCAGCGGATCGCCGCCCATGGCGTAGATGTCGCTGATCGCATTGGTGGCAGCGATGCGGCCGAAATCGAACGGGTCATCGACGATCGGCATGAAGAAATCCGTGGTCGAAACCACCCCGCGCTCGGCATCGATTTCATACACCGCCGCATCATCGCGCGACGCGTTGCCGACCCACAGTTTCGGATCAAGGTTCTGCGCCCCGCTGCCGGCCAGAATCACCTCCAGCGCCTTGGGCGAAATCTTGCAGCCACAACCGGCGCCGTGGCTGTATTGGGTCAGACGGATGGGTTCTGTCATGGGGAGTCTCCGGAAGGCAGTGGGGCGAATACTAGCAGAGAGGGTGGGAAGCACGTCTCGCCAAACTGTCCCTCACTGCTTCCGAGGCTATCGCTGCACCTCGGCAAAGATCTCGGTGATCGGCCGATGCGGCTGGCGCTTTTGCAGTTGGCGTACTTGCTCACTCAGCCGCAGCAGCTCTTCACTCGGTTTGGCCCACTGCTCTTTCGGCAGAGGCTCCGACCATTGGCGCATGGCCTCGGGCAGTGCTTGCTTGCCGATCCTTTCGAGACGGCGCACTTCCCATTCGACGAGGCGGTTGGGAATCGTCCACAAGGTCATGACGTGATAGAGGTACCAGAAGAAACCCGACAGCCGCGAACGAGAGCCGTCGCGGATCTGCTGATGCATGCGCGCTCGGGCGTTGCGGAAGGTGTGCAGGCCTTCGTGGGGTGGGTCGTCGGGGCCTTGCAGGTCTTGCAGATCCTGGATCGATTTGAGGTCGTGGATTTCGTATTCCATGTAGCCGCGAATGGCTTCCCAATGGCTGATGGCGAGGGGCAGGCCAGCGCATTGGAATTCGAGGCTGGTGAGGGTTTCGCCTTCGTAGAAGCCGATTCCCATGCCGTATTGGCGGTGAATCCCGTATTGGGTAGCGCCCTGGGCTTCGATGATCCAGGCGGAGAGGGATTCCCAGGGGACGAAGACCGGTTCGGTGGCGCCTTCGGGCATGAAGCAAACTTCGCGGCGTTGGCGGTTGAAACGGGTTGGGATGATTGAGGCGCGTTTTTTGTGGTTGTGGTGCCAGACTCCCAAGGTTATTGGGAGCATGAGAGGGCCTGTGAACATTATGTTTTCCCATGCCTCTTCAAAGATTGCGGCCATCGAATCCCATATGGCTTCCTGTCCATATCCAAAAATGACCCCAAGAAATCCTGTAATCAGCGGGAAGAGAAATAAAACCGTACAGGTCACGCTGAATGGTCCACCTAAAGTCATTTGCCACATAAATACTTGCGGTGATCCCAAACCAAAATCCAGGAAACCATCATTCATCTCCCCGACATGAGGTCCATAAGCAGGTATAGAGGTTGGCAATGGCAACGGTGCGAGATAAGTGACCTTACCGCTCGGAAATGGCTCGACATCTCCTGCTTTTCGAGGTGTCTCAATTTGCGAGATAACTACAGGTTCAATGTGATTATTCAGCATGATCGGCCTGCTCCAGAAATTGGGTTTCAACCAGTAGAACCGGTGGTTTCTCGTTCACCAGTTGCGGAGCAACCACCGCAAAATGCCCCTCTCCCCTTGGGTCGATATGAATGACACGGGTGCGCGATGTCCATTCACCTTTGTCGTTCAAGTTCTGAATACAAACGGCCAACTCCAGTGTTTCCCTCGCTGGCGTGAATTCGGCCCCCGTTCGCTGTTTGGGAAAACAATTCATGCGCGGCGCTTACCCGTAGATGCCGTGCGCTGCACCTCGGCAAAGATCTCGGTGATCGGCCGATGCGGCTGGCGCTTTTGCAGTTGACGTACCTGCTCGCTCAGCCGCAGCAACTCTTCACTCGGTTTGGCCCACTGCTCTTTCGGCAGAGGCTCCGACCATTGGCGCATGGCCTCGGGCAGCGCTTGCTTGCCGATCCGTTCGAGGCGGCGCACTTCCCATTCGACGAGTCGATTGGGAATCGTCCACAGGGTCATGACGTGATAGAGGTACCAGAAGAAACCCGACAGCCGAGAACGTGAACCGTCGTGGATCTGCTGGTGCATGCGCGCTCGGGCGTTGCGGAAGGTGTGCAGGCCTTCGTGAGGCGGGTCGTCGGGGCCTTGCAAGTCTTGCAGGTCCTGGATCGATTTGAGGTCGTGGATTTCGTATTCCATGTAGCCGCGAATGGCCTCCCAATGGCTGATCGCGAGGGGCAGGCCGGCGCATTGGAATTCGAGGCTGGTGAGGGTTTCGCCGTGGTAGAAGCCGATGCCCATGCCGTACTGGCGGTGAATGCCGTATTGGGTGGCGCCTTGGGCCTCGATGATCCAGGCGGAGAGGGATTCCCAAGGGACAAAGACTGGTTCGGTGGCGCCTTCGGGCATGAAGCAAACTTCGCGGCGTTGGCGGTTGAAGCGGGTTGGGATGATTGAGGCGCGTTTTTTGTGGTTGTGGTGCCAGACAGCTAGACCAATGAGCAGTCCCCAGAAAAGGGCAAGAAATGCTTTTCCATAGGCTTCGTGAAAAATCCCGTTTATGGCATGAGTTATGTCCTCCCATCCCATGCCAAATAAAAAAAACAGGAAGCCACCTATTAAGGGAAATAGAAAGGCAATCATGCATGCAACGCTGAAAGGGCCTCCCAAAATGACTTGCCATGAAAATACCTGTGGAGATCCGAGGCCAAAGTCCATGTATGCGTCATTCAGGCTCCCGATATGAGGTCCATAGGGAGGCATTGGTGTTGGCAAAGGTAGCGGTGCGAGATAGGTGACCTTACCGCCCGGAATCGGCTCAACTTCTCCTGCTTTTCGAGGTGTCTCGACTTGCGGAATAACTCCCGGCTCGACGTGATTATTCAGCATGAGCGGCCTGCTCCAGAAATTGGGTTTCAACTAGCAAAATCGGTGGTTTCTCTTTCACCAGTTGCGGAGTAACCACCGCAAAATGTCCCTCCCCCGTGGATCGATATGAATGACACGGGTGCGAGATATCCACTCACCTTTGTCGTTCAAGTTCTGAACACAAACGGCCAACTCCAGCGTTTCCTTGGCCGGCGTAAATTCGAAATCGGGGTCTACCGGATACTGGAGGCAAAGGACCAAGCCCTCCGCTGATGATTTGACGATGCGCAGACTTCGGAGGACTTCTTCGCTGATGGCTTCTTTACTCTCGCGCGGCGCTCCACGACTGTGAAGGGGCATCGAAATACGGTGAGCGCCGATGCCCAATAGGTGAGTAGCTTTCCCACCTAGAGGCGGCAATAGATCACCCAATGTCAGTCTGGGTAACACGAGGTGGATATCGCTGGGTCTAGCTTTGAACAGCAGGTTCTTCAACCAGGAATCATAAGGATTGGGTCCCAGTTGGGCGTAAGGCGCGTGGATCAGAAAAGCCAGATAACTTTGGTAATCCTGCAGAGAGTAGTCACCCCGTGTTTCGGCATCCCTCCCCCAAGGCGTGATTTTTAGCCACTTGTCATGGGCACTGAGGTTGTAACGGTTGAACAACCAGGTGCCGCTCAGTTCCAGCACGGTGAATAGGGCGCCCGCTAGATTGAAGCGGAAAAACACGGTGGAAAGACGTGTGCCAGCGGCGGCCCAGGCGGCGGTACGTGCTGCACTGTTCGGAGCACTCAAAACAGTGAATGTTGCGTGAACCGTATTGGAGAGCCCATATGCATTAATTGTCACTAGGCCGCCCGCACCCAATGTTGCAAGTGCCGCAGTGTTTTGCGCAGGACGATCCCCTCTTCTCGTTGCCTCCTGCAGCTTCCTCTGTTGGGCATTCAAGCTTGTTGCTGACGAAATGAGGCCTAAGAGGTAAGTGGGTGCGCCTAGCCCAATATGTAATTTCCCCATCTGCACGAACACATTCTGCAGAGCATGCCGCTGGAGATTTGCAACAAGCCCAGCACTTCGAGCTTTCAACGCCATATCACCCAAACTTTGTGCCGCCGTGAACCCAGCAGCACCAGTGGCCATCAAGGCATTCAAAACCGGCCCCCAACTCCGTTCGTTCCTGGACTGCTTTTTCAACTCCTTTGCTGCCCCCACCAAATTCACCACCTGCACCAAAACCACCACCAACCCCATCCCTTCCGTCTTCACCAGACTCCCCGCCGACACCCCGCCCAATCCCGCCCGGATATTCCCCAACAACCCGCGCAGTTCCTGCTGCTGCGCCGGCGGAAACACCACCGTCACCCCTGCCCTTGCAGGCGTCGCGCCGTACAACCGGGCCGAGCGATCCGGCAGTTCTTCAATCGGGCTCAGTGCCCCTGCCAGTTGCGCTTCGATCCGGGTCAACTGCGCCCGCACCCGCACAATTTCTTCCTGCAACTCCATCGCCCGTGGAGTCTTGTGCCCCTGGCGATTCTTGTTGTGGGTGATCTGATTGCGCTCACGGTTGAGGGTCATGAGGTATTCGCGTTCGCGCAGAACTTCCTTGATCGCCGTTTGCAACGCGGACTGCTCGGCCGGGCTGGCGACGGTGAAGGTCACCCCGCTGGTTTTCGCCGCGTCGAACAGGCGCAGGCGCAGGGCTTTGGGCAGGCGCTGGAACAGTTCGTCGAGGTCGGGGATTTTCTCGCCCGACAGGTCGAAGCCTTCCAGCACACGGTTCAGGCCCAGGTTCAGTGCCGGGCTGTAAGTGTCCTGCACCGCCGCCGCGACGACGCGGGTGTGTTCGGGCATGTCGTCGAGGGCCGGCAGTTGCGGTTGTTCGATCATTTTCAGTTTGGCCAGCCAGTCCGGCAGGTTGTTGAACGTGGCCATGAGCGCGTTGAACAGTGTCGAGTATTGCCCGCTCTGCTCCGTTTGCAGGCGCAGCGGCAAGGTGTAGAAGACAGTTCGGGTCAGTTCCGGGTGTTCCTCCAGATAACCGAGCACTTTTTCGCTCGCTTCATCGCTGCGGCACAGGTCCTTGAGGCAGGCGTATTCGGCGCTGAGGGCTTGATGGAGTTGCGCCGCCACTTGCGCGTCGTAGTACCAGGCCGAACGATGGAAGCGTCCGGCGACCAGCAGTTGCGTGCGGTCGGCGGTGATGCGTTCGAGCAGGCGGTTCCAGCGACCGAGGTCGTCACGCAGCAGGTTCAGTCGCTCGTCCATCGCCGGGCGGTCGATCAGGTCGTTGATCCCGCGTTTACCGCTGAGCAGCGGGCCGTCGAGCACGTCCTTGATGCGCCGATCCTGATCCTTGCCGAGGCGGATCAGCGTCTCCAGATGCTGTTCGACAAATTCCTCGGGGGCGACGGCTTCGAAGTACTGGCGGGTATAAAAACGCCGATCCACCTCAGCCGCAGGGGTCAGACGATTCTGTCCCATGCCGTCATCAAAACTCTGAGCGCGCAGTTTTTGCAGTTCGGGCGGCGCCGGCCCATCGGCCTGGACCTCCCCACCCTTGTTCAGGTAATCGAGCAATGCCTTGCGCGTATTCTCGCGATCCGGCTCGGGCAACTGTTCCAGATCGGCAAACAGGGCTTTGGCCTGCGGCTGTTCGCTGGCCTTGGCCAATCCGTCGACATCGGCGCCGCTCAGTTGGCTCAGCGACTCGATGTAACTGGCGAGCAGATAATCGCGCGCGTTGTTGCCGGTGTTGCTCCACTCATCGACCCAGCCGACCACGGTGTCCTGGTACTCGGCCAGATCGCGCATCACCCCCAGATCGTCGTTGACCAGCAGAAACAGCGTGTCGTCCTGATAGGGCCCGCGCACCCGGCCGAGGAATTCGCCGATGTGCGCCTCGCGAAAGCGCCGGGGTTGCTCCCACAGATAAGGTTCACGCTCGTGCTCGGGGCGTCGCTGACCTGCACGGTGGGCATCCGCGTCGCGTCCGCATCGGCAACCGGCCCGGCCCCCGCCGCCACTTCCGCCAGCCACTGCCGGGTCTGCTCGACGGTGAGCAAATGCTCGCCACCGGTCAGGCAATCCACCGGTGCAAGATCGACCGCCTGCATGAAATGGTTGCGCTCTTCGCGGCTGTCCAGCACCTGATGGCATTTGCCCGCCGTCCACTGCACCTCGGCAAAGGTCACGTACAACGTACTTTGCCGGGGAAAGATCAGCGCCGGACGCTCTTCAATCGCTGCGCGCTGATCCTCGCTGACCTGTTTGCCCTGATGCAGCAGCGCCGTGACGATACCGTCGAGCATTCGGTATTCGTACAACTCGCCGCTGAGGCTGTCGATGATGTACAGCCAGCCATCACGCAGACGACGGATGCCCAGCGGGCGCGCGGTCAAGGTGTACGGCAATTTCAATTCGGTGCCCGGATCGAACGATCTTTCCACCAGGCCGTAGCTCAACGGCAACAGTTGCACATGGGTTTGTTGCAGCGGGCAAGCTGCGGGCGCAACGATGGGGGCTTTCGAGGCGGCGGCAGCGTCGAGAATGGCGGGATGGGTCATGGGCGTTGCCTTTGACTGGCCCAACGCTGCGCCACATCAACGGCCAGCGCGACACGCTCGCCCGGTGATTGCAGCGATGGCGTATGGAGCAAGTGGTGGATTTGCGGGTGTTGGGCGATATCGCGGCTGTCGAGCAATGCCAACAGGTTGGCAAAGTTGAACAGCTCGGATCGGCTGCTCAGGCCAAGCGCGCTGGCCTGGGTTTCCATTTGCTGCAGCGTTGGCCAGCGCTGGGTCAGGGTTTCGCCGACATGAAATCGGGAAAAGTGCTTCAACAGATGCGTATCCAGATCCAGCAACGCTCGGCGCCGATCAACCTGATCCAGCGCCGCGTTCTGTTCAGGGTTCAGGCAATAAGGAACAGGAAGCTCCGGACATTCAGCCTGCCGAGGCCGATGGATGTGCCAGGCATCGTTGACGCAGTCCGCCGTCACCACACAGGTCAAAGGCCCGAACAAACGCTGATCGCCACTGGCATACAGCGCATGCACCACCCCGGCATCGGCCAGCCGCAACAGCGCCGGTTGCCCGGCCGGCAATTCGACACTCAGCAGTTTGCGCAAATGCTCGCCAACGCTGTGCATCGGCGCGCAGCTGAACAACAGCACGCCCCACTCTTGCGCCGCGTGTTGCAGGAAGAACCGTGCCAATGGCTCGTCAGCCCGCTCGATGGCCACGAGCAGAGGCGACAGATCGCGCAGTGCCGCGAAGGGTGGCTGGTCATACAGAGCCAATGTGCTGACCGAAGGGCTGATCTGCCTCAACCGCGTTGGCAGATCACTGATCGTCGCCCCGTCCAGCAGCAAAAAAGCCTGTTGTCGGGTCCATGGCAAATCGTCAGGCAAATCAGTCAAAAGGCTCACGCGCTGGCAGCCTCGCAGATCAGGCAACGCGAGGCGCGCGCAGACACCAGGGCGTGGCGTTGCCGAATCGGATCAAATGCCACTTTCAACAACGGCAACGCCCCAGGCACCAACGGTTCCGCCGCCATTCCCGGCGCAGGTGCGCCGCCCTGCAGAATCGGCACGCTGCTGCAAATGCCTTCGGGCCCCAGCGTCAACCAATGCCCGCCGGCCTTGATCGTCACATGGGTGCCGCCGTCGATGACCACTTGCTGACCGGCCCCGAGGTGGATTTGCTGGCCGGCGCTGAGCCGTTGGCTGGCGACACGAACGTGGCGGTCGCCATGCACCCACAGGTGATCTTCCTGTTTGAGTTCAGTCAGGCGATTGCCATGGGTCAGATGGTGTTCGTCGCTGTGCAGCTCATGACTGGCAATGCCGCCAACGACCACGGTGCGTTGATTGTCGACCTGGACTCGCTGGTCATTGAGCACAAGCTGGACAAAGTCACGTTGCGCGCGGATGGCGATCTCTTCGGCGCCTTTTTTGTCCTCGATGCGCAGCTCGTTGTAACCGCCACCACCGGGGGTGCTCTGGCTGCGCCAGATACTGCGAGTCTGCTCTGCCGGCAGATCCAGCGGCACTGGCGTCACGGCGTTGGGCAGGCAACCCAGGACGAACGGTTTGTCCGGGTCCCCCTCGGTGAACCCGACCAGCACTTCCATGCCGACGCGCGGAATCTGCACGCTGCCGTATTGGTCATGAGCCCAACCTGTAGCTACGCGTAACCAGCAACTGGATTGTTCGTTGAGTTGGCCTTCGCGATCCCACAGCAGTTGGACTTTCACCCGACCATAGGCATCGCAGTAAATCTCTTCGCCGGGCGGCCCGGTCACCACGGCATGTTGGTTGCCGTTGATTCGGGGTTTACGGTGCTCGAGGGCGGGGCGAAAAATGACGTCCCAGGGCGTCGCAACGAAGTGGTTGCGATAGCCCTGAGTGAAGTCGTCTTCGGTAGCGAGGTCGGTCGTTGACTCTTCCAGCACTTGCGGTTGCCGGCCAAGATGATCAACGCTGGTCAGCAGCCATAATCCGTTGTAATCGTCGCGTGGGTGTTCCCTCATGTCGACGAAACTGCCACTGCGCAGCAGGCTCTGATCGCTGCGCCCCCGGGCTTGACGGTAATCGGCGCGATGCCGCTCAAGGGCACGCTGACTGAGATGTTTACCCCGGTCACGATGAGTGAACTGACCCGGAAAGCGGTAATCCTCAAGCACTGGAAGCCGTGCCTCTTTGGCTTCGGCGTCCAGTTGCACGGTTGGCTTTTCGAAGTGGTAATCACGGCGGCTGACGTGTGTGGTGCGGGTTTCCAGGCGGACGTTGAAGCGGTCTATGACCGCCGCTTCGGCAACCATGCCGCTGCCTTGTGCATAGGCCGTCGGTGCAGCCGGCGCAGGGAAGGCGCTTTGATCATCACCGAATACCAACAGGTGCCCATCGCGACTGTGCTGAAAATGAAAGTGCAGTCCTTCTTCTTCACACAAGCGCTGGATGAAGAACAAATCCGTCTCGTCAAATTGCACGCAATACAAGCGAGGCCGGTAATCGGCGCTGAGCTGGAAGCGCCAGGCATCCGGCTGCATGCCATGGTCACTCAACACACGAGCGATGATTTGCGGCACGCTCTGATGCTGGAAAATGCGTTGGTTATGACGATGGGCGAGATAGGCCAGATGAGGCACCAGAACAATCTGGTAGCGGGTCAGGCGTGTGCCAGAGTCACCTTGGGCGACCCGATGGATCTGGCCGTGAATGCCAGAGCCGTCCGGGCAGAACGACAAAAAGGCTGGCTGGTGCAGCAGGGATTCGAGATCAAGGTCGCGGCGTTCGCTGACCAGCTCGAGTTCGACCTCGTAGGTCTGGTTGAGCGCTTCCCTGGCCCGGAATTCGAAGACCTGAAGGTCGTGGGGAAAACCCTCTATTTCGAGTGTGAATACAACGGGTGTGCTGGCGCCAAACATCCACATTTCCCTGTACCTTTTTCAGGCTCGGGACTTTGCGTGGGTCTACGGTTCGACGCAGTCAGGACAATCGTTTAATCGTGTAGGACATGTCCGTGATGCCATAAACAGGCCTGCAGTTTCAGCAACTTCCTACAGCAAGTTCCGAGTTCCGGTGAAGGCAACTGCCACTGGCTGTGATCGGGCAAAAAAAGCCGCCCTTGCGGGCGGCTGAAGTGCTTCGCTCCTGAATCAGAACCCAAGGCTGAAGCTGATGGTCATCGCATGGTCGTTGCTCTCGTTCGACAGCTGTCCCGAATAGCCGATGCCGAGTTTGCCGGTCGGACTGATCTGGAAGTCCACGCCTGCTTCGACCACTGCGCTGTCCTTGGCAATCGGCACGCCCTGGGTGTTGAACGAGGCGCCGCCGTCGATGAAGGTCAGGTCGGCGTCAGGCTTGGTGTCGCCGAAGGCATGCCGCCAGCCGAGCGCCGCACGCGGGGTGAATTGCCCGCCGTTGGCCAGGGTGATGACCTTGCCGGCGCGCACGCCCAGGGTCGAGAAGGTGATGTCCTGATCGGACTCGGCGCGCAGACGCCCTGCTCCGCCCTTCTCTTTGGCCTTGTCGCTGTCGTAGTTGACGTACGCCAGACCGGCGAACGGTTCCAGGGCAATTCCGGCCGCTTCGATGGCATAGCCGACTTCACCGAACACCTGAGCGCTGCGCGCGTCGTAATTGGCCTTCAACCGGTCGTTGTAGGCGCCGACGCTGACATCGCGCTTGGTTTCGATGTCGTGCCAGCTGTACGCCGCGCCAAGACGCACTGCCAAAGCGTCGAATTGCGAGTTGAGGTACGCCGCCAGGTGGTAGCTCTCGACCGTGGCATCCGAGCGACGGTCATGGGCATCCAGATCGCTGCGGGTGTAACCGGCGGCCATGCCGACGCGCCACTGGTCGTCGAGCTGCTTGTCGGTGCCGAGCATGAAGCCGCTCAGGTTGCGATCCAGTTTCGCACTGTTGCTGTCGCCGTCCGACTCGCCCCAGGCGCCGAGAGCACGGGCCCAACCGACCATTTCGCCGTGGCAGCCGTTGCTGCTCAGCTGGTTGTCGCTTGGGGCCAGGGCGCGGCGTGGATCGTCCGGCGCGCTGCACGATGGCTGGCGCATACGGTCATTGACCGCGTCGCGCACGTAGCGCGAATCCTCAAGCATGGCGCTGGCGGTGCTGGCATGAATTTCCCCCGACAGGCTGTCGAAGGCGTTGCGTGCCCCGGCCACGCTGAGGTTGACGATTTCGCCCTGCAACGCACTGCCCGCCGCGCCGTTGCGCATCAACGCCGAAGCGGTGTTGCGCTGGTTGCGGGTGGCGGCGACGTCGACGAACGAGTTGCCGTTGCGGCTGACCACCAGATTCACCGCGTTGGCGTCGTACACCAGCGCAGTATTCAGGAACGCGTATTGCGGCAGATCGGCGGCGCTGAAGGTGCCGGTCACCCCGCCACCGGCGGTGATCAGCGAGTACACGGTATTGCCGGTGAACGGTGCCAGACTGTTGACCTGCAGACCGCCGCCCAGGGTGGCACTACCACCGACCGCCAGCGGTGTGGCGGTCGGCGAGCTGACGGTCAGGGCCAGCACACCGTCGGCGGCGTTGCTCAGGTTGCCGGCGACACTCAAGGTGCCGTCCTCGCCACCGGAAGCCACCACGCCATGGTTGACCACCGAACCGACGCTGCCATTCCCGCTCAGGCCTGCGCCATTGGCCACGGTGACCTGCCCGGAGAGAGAGGCTCGCGCCGCGCGGCTGCCGACTTGCAGCACGCCTTGATCCACCGCCACGGTGCCGCTGAAGGGTTGATTACCGGTCAACAGCAAGCGTGCCGCACCGCGTTTGGCCATGGCTCCGACACCGCTCAGGCGTCCGTTGAACTGACCATTGGCGTTCTGCTGGAACACCAGCGAGGCGTTGTTGAGGATGTTGCCTTGCAGGCTGAGGGTATTACCGATCAGCGTACCGCCGCTGACGGTGGTGCCGCCGCTGTAGGTGTTGGCCCCGCTGAGAACCAGAGTGCCGGAATCGAGCTTCTCGATGCCGCCACTGCCCACCAGCGGTACGGAGATTTCCGTGCTGCCACCGGCATTCACTCGCACCGGCGCGAGGCTGCCGCCCGGACCGTTGACCGGGGTCAGCGTACCGCCAGCACCTGGAACCAGGTTGTAACCGCTGGCGAGGAACTGCAACCCGGTGAAGTTCTGATTGCCTTGCACGGTGACCGTCCCGCTCTGCCCGCCGAACACGGCGAACTGACCGTTCGACGCCAGCGCCTGAGTACCGCTCGGATCGGTCCAGTTGGTGCCTGGGCCCCACACGCCACTTCCGCCCCCGATGCTGCCATCCGGGTTGGTGGTGCCGCCGTTCCAGAACTGCACTTCACCCGGCGTGTTCTGCACCAGCAGGTTGACCTGATTGGCCAGCGCGGTCTGCAGGGTCAGGTTGGCCGCCGACACCGGCAGGCTGCCGTAGACCAGACCGTTGTCGGTCAGGCTGCCGCCGTAGCTGAACAGTTGATAGACCCCGGTGCCGAAACCGCCGGCGTTGCTGATGTTCAGCGTGCCGTCGAGGGTCAGGTTGCCGGCGACGTTGACCACCGTGGTGGAACTCGCAGCCGAGCCCAGGGAGAAGTCCAGGTTGGTGCCCGACGACAACACCAGCGAACCGACCGACAACGGCGTTGCAGTGCCGCCGCCCGTCAGCGTCGCACCGTTGGCCAGTTGTACGGCGCCTGCCAATACGCCGCTGCCGCCGATTTTCGCCCCGCTGGCGACATTGACGTTGGCACTGTTGAGCACACCGTTGACGTTCAGCGAACCGGCCTGCACCGAAGTGTTGCCGGTGAAGGTGTTGTTGCCGGTCAGCAGCAAGGCGCCGGTACCGGTTTTATTGAGTGTGCCGGCCCCCGTCAGATTGCCGGTGTAGCTGCCGTCACTGTTCTGCTCGAAGGTCAGCGTCGCGTTGTTGACAATGGCGCCTTGCAGGCTGCTGGTGTCGCCACGGGTGCTGCCGCCGTTCAGCGTCGTACCGCCGCTGTAGGTGTTGGCGCCGCTGAGGACGAGGTCGCCACTGCCGTTTTTCACCAGACTGCCGCTGCCGGTGATCGCGCCGATCAGCGTGGTGTCCTGGTTGCCGGCCAGGGTCAGTTGCGCCCCCAGGTTGATGGCGTTGGCCAGTTGCAGTGCAGAGGTGCTGTCCAGGGTGCCGTTGCCCAGCACGCTGAGGGCGCCGCTGCTGATCGCACTGTTGTTGCCCAGAATCAGCGAGCCGCCGGACAGTTGAGTACCGCCGCTGTAAGTGTTGCTGCCGTTGAGGGTCAGGCTCGATGCGCCGGTCTTGATCAGACTGCCGCTGCCGCTGACCACACCGCCGAGGGTCAATGCGTTGGAGCCGGCGACGGTGAGTCCGCCGTTGAGCACCACGGCGTTGGCCAGGCTGACCGCTGTGTTGCTGTCCAGCGCCGTGCCGTTGGCGGCGGTCAATACGCCGGTGCCAAGGGCCGAGTTATTGCCGACCACGATCTTGCCGCCGTTGAGCGCGGTGCCGCCGGTGTAACCGTTGGCCGCGTTGAGCACCAGGGTGCCGGTGTCGTACTTGCCCAGTGTGCCAGCGCCGTTGAGCGCCACGCCCACGGTGGCGGTGACGTTCGGGTCGACCCGCACGGTCGCGTTACCCAGCGATCCGTTGACCAGATTCAGCGAACCGGCCGTGCCGTTCTGCAGGCTGTAGCCATCGGTGACGAACTGCATGCCGGTGATGGTTTGCGCACCGTTCACCGTGACGGTGCCCGCCGTCCCCTGGAACACCGCGAAGCTGTTGCTCCAGGCCTGGTTGGTGGTGCCGTTGACGTCGGTCCAGTTGGTGGTGCCGGTGCCCCAGGTGCCGCTGCCGCCATCCACCGAACCGTTGGCGACAAGTTGGTTGCCGTCCCAGAACTGCACGGTAACGCCCGGTGCGGTAACCAGCAGGTTGATCTGGTTGGCCAGCGCGGTTTGCAGGGTCAGGTCGCCCGGCGTGACGCTGCCCGGCACGGTGCCGATCAGCATGCCGTTGTCGGTCAGGCCGCCGGTGTAGTTGATCAGGCGATACACGCCGCTGCCGAATCCGCCGATATCGCTGACGTTGAGGGTACCGTCGAGGGTCAGATTGCCGCCGACGTTGACCAGCGCGTTGCCGCCACCGGACACCGGTGTGCCGAGGCCGACATCGAAGTTGGAGTTGGCGTTGAACACCAGCGAATTCACCGACAGCGTGCTGCCGGTAGCGCCGGCCAGATGGCCGCCGTCCGCCACGGTCACGGCCCCGCCGAGCGAGCCGCTGCCGGTCAGGGTGCCGCCGCTGTTGACCAGCACACTGGCGCTGTCCAGCGAACCGCTGACGTTCAAAGTACCGGCGTTGACCGTGGTGTTACCGGTCAGGCTGTTGAGGCCGGTCAGGGTCAGCGTGCCGGTGCCGAGTTTGCTCAGTTCGCCGGTGCCGGTGAGCACGCCGTCGAAAATACTGCTGGCGTTGTTACCGCCGATGCTCAGTGTGTTGCCGCCGCCGATCAGTGCGGTGCCGCTGCCGGTCAGGCTGGCGAGGCTGCCGGAGCCGCCGAGGTTGAGGGTCGCCGCAGCGCCGAGATTGACCCCGGCGTTGCTGCCCAGCGCCGAGTTGCCCAGCGTGGTCAGGCTGCCGGCCTGCACGTCGAAGGTACCGCTGAAGGTGTTGTTGCCGGTCAGCGTCAGGTCGGCCAGACCGTTCTTGGTCAGTGTGCCCGCGCCGGCGATCACGCCACCAAGCGTCAGGTTGTTGTTGCCGGCCACGCTCAGGTTGGCATTGACGTTGAGGTTGTTGGCCAGCACCAGCGGCGCCGTGCTGTCGAGAGTCGAGGCGCCCGCCACGGTCACCGCGCCGGAACCCAGGCCCGCCGAGGTGCCAAGGGTCACGGTGCCGGCGTTCAGCGTGGTGCCGCCGCTGTAGGTGTTGATGCCGTTTAGGGTCAGGTTGGAGGCCCCGTTTTTGATCAGTGCCCCGCTGCCGCTGACCACGCCGCCGAGGGTCACGTCGCTGCTGCCGGTGTTGGTCAGATTGGCGTTGAGTACCACGTTGTTGCCCAGCGACACCGAGGTGTTGCTGTCCAGCGCCGAGGCACCGGCCACGGTCAGGTTGCCCAGACCGAGGGCGCCGTTGCTGCCGGCGGTCAGGGTGCCGGCATTGAGGGTGATGCCACCGAGGAAGTTGTTGGCACCGCTGAGGATCAGATTGGCTGCGCCGTTCTTGGTCAGGCTGCCGGCGCCATTGATGGCTCCGCTGAGTGTCAGATCGTTGCTGCCGACCACGCCAAGGTTGCCTGCCAGGTTGATCGCATTACCCGCCGTGACGGCGCCGCTGGCATCCAGGGTGGTACCGTTCGCCGCGTTCAGGGTGGCGGAGCCCAGCGCCGCGTTCGACGCCAGGATCAGACCGCCCGCATTCAGTGCCACCGGGCCGAGGAAAGCGTTGTTGCCGCCGAGCGTCAGGCTGGCCGATCCGTTCTTGATCAAGCCACCGGTACCGGAAATGACACCGTTGAGGGTCAGCGCATTGCTGCCCAGCACGGTGAGGTTACCGTTCAGCGTGGTCGCATTAGTCAGGGTCACGGCGGTGTTGCTGTCGAGTTGCGTGCCGGCGTTGGCGATCAGCGCGCCGCTGCCCAGTGCGGTATTGCTGCCGACCACCAGGGTGCCGCCATCGAGTTGCGTGCCGCCGGTGTAGCTGTTGGCGCCGTTGAGCACCAGGGTGCCGCTGTCGAGCTTGTTGAGAATCCCGCTGCCGTCAATGTTCACGCCGACCGTGGCAGTCACGCCCGGATCGACCCGCATCGCCGTGGTGCCACCGCTGCCGTTGACGGCGGTCAGCAGTCCCGACGTACCGTTGACCACGTTGTAGCCGTCCGTGAGGAACTGCATCCCGGTGAACAGCTGCGTGCCGTTGACCGACACCGTGCCCGCCGTGCCCTGGAACACCGCGAAGTCGCCGGCCCAGGTCTGGTTGAGCGTCCCGTTGACGTTGGTCCAGTTGGTGTTGACGGCATCCCATGCTCCGCTGCCGCCATCGACCGTACCGTTCGGGATCGTCTGGCTGCCGTCCCAGAAGCGAATATTGGCGTTCGGCGCGGACACCAACAGGTTGATCTGGTTACCGACCGAGGTCTGCACCACCAGATCGCCCAGGCCAAACCCCACAGGTACACCGGCCACGGTCAGGCCGTTGTCGGTCAGTGCCCCCGTGTAGTTGAACAAACGATAGACCCCGACACCGAACCCGCCGGCATCGGTAACGTTGAGATTGCCGTCGAGGGTCAGGTTGCCGCCGATGTTCATCAGCGAGGTGGTCGATGGCGTTGCGAGGTTCGCATCGATATTGCTGTTGGCAGCCAGAACCAGTGACGCGGCAGACAGGGTATTGCCCGAAGACAACGCCAGGTGGCCGCCATTGTTGACGTTGAGGGTTCCGAGGATCGAACCGCTGCCGGTGACGCTCGCGCCGGTATTGACGCTGACCTGGGCGCTGGCCAGCGAACCGCTGAGGTTCAGGGTGCCGCCGTTGACGGCAGTGTTGCCGACGAGGCCATTGATCCCGGTCAGGTTCAGTGTGCCGGTGCCGACTTTGGTCAAACCGCCATTGCCGCTGAGATCGCCGTCGAAGGTGCTGGTGCTGCTGACCCCGCCCACGGTCAAAGTGTTACCGCCACCGATCTGCACGCCGCCACTGCCGCTCAGGCCATTGAGGCTGGCGTTGCTGCCGAGGTTGAGGCTGGCGCCGGCGCTGACATTGGCGCCGGAGGTATTGCCGAGTGCGCCGCTGGTCAGGGTGCTGACGCTGCCGGAGAGGATGTTCAGCGCACCGGTGAAGGTGTTGGTGCCGCTGAGGGCGAGGTCATCCAGGCCGGTTTTGATCAGGTTGCCCGCACCGTCGATCACCCCGCTGAGGTTCAGACCGTTGTTGCCGGCCACGGTCAGGTCGGCATTGAGCGTGATGTTGTTGCCGACGCTGAGCGCACTGCTGTTATCCAGCGTTGCTGCGCCACCGACGGTCAGGCCGCCACTGCCCAGGGCACCGGCCGAGCCCAGCGTCAGCGTGCCCGCATTGAGCGTGGTGCCGCCGCCGAAGGTGTTGCTGCCATTGAGCGTCAGGTTGGCCGCGCCGTTCTTGATCAACTGGCCGGCGCCGCTGACGACACCGCCGAGGGCCAGGTTCTGGGTACCGCCGACACTGAGCGCTGCGTTAAGGACAACCGCGTTGGCCAGGCTGGCCAGCGAGGAACTGCTGTCGAGCGTCGCGGCACCGCCGACGGTCAAGGCCCCCGTGCCCAGTGCCGAGCTGTTGCCGACGGTCACGGTACCGGCGTTCAAGGTAGTGCCGCCGATGTAGGTATTGGTGCCGTTCAGATTCAGGTTGGCCGCACCGTTTTTCACCAGACTGCCGGCCCCGGCAACGGTGCCCGTGAGGGTCAGGTCGGCGCTGCCACCGACATTCAGCGCGCCGGCAAGGTTGACCTGGTTGCCCAGGCTGACGGCGGCGTTGGTATCCAGCGTGGTGCCGGCGGCCGCATTCAGCGCACCACTGCCCAGCGCGGTGTTGCTGCCGACGATCAGTTTGCCGACGTTCAACGCGGTGTTGCCGAAGTAGGTGTTGGCGCCGTTGAGGACCAGATCGGCCGGACCGTTTTTGATCAGGCCGCCGACACCGGCGACGACACCGTTGAGCGTCAGGGCATTGCTGCCGCCGAGGGTCACGTTGCCGCCGAGGTTGACGTTGTTCGCCAGGCTGGTCGCGGTGCTGGCGTCCAGCGTGGTGTTGTTGCCGGCGTTGAGGATGCCGGTGCCGAGGGCGGTGTTGGAGCCGACGATCAGTGTCCCGGCGTTCAGCGACGTAGAGCCGGTGTAGGTGTTGTTGCCGGTCAGGCTCAGCGTCGAGGCGCCGGTCTTGATCAGGTTGCTGCCGCCACTGATGACGCCGCCGAGGGTCAGCGGGTTGGCGCCACCGGCGGTAAGGTTGGCGTTGAGGGCAATCGCATTGTTCAGCGTGACGTTGGCGCTGCTGTTGAGCGAGCCGCCCGAGCCACCGACGGTGAGCGTGCCGGTGCCGAGAGCCGCCGCGTTGCCGACGGTCAGGCTGCCGGCGTTGAGCGCCGTGCCACCGGTGAAGGTGTTGACGCCGTTGAGGGTCAGGTTGGCGGTGCCGTTCTTGATCAATTGACTGGCGCCGCTGATGACACCGCCCAAGGTCAGGCCATTGCTGCCGCCGATGCTCAGATTGCCGTTGAGCGCTACGTCGTTGCCCAGGCTGACGGCGGCGCTGCTGTCCAGGGTCGCCGCGCCGGCGACGGTCAGGCTGCCGCTGCCCAGTGCGCCGGCATTGCCGACAGTCAGAGTACCGGCATTCAACGTGGTGCCGCCGAGGAAGGTGTTGGCGCCGCTGAGAATCAGGTTGGCCGCGCCATTCTTGGTCAGCCCGCCGTTGCCGCTGACCACGCCACCCAGGGTCAGGTTGGCGTTGCCGGCAATGTTCAGATTGCCGCCGAGTGCGACGGCGTTGCCCAGCGCCACGGTGGTGCTGGCATCGAGCGTAGTGCCCGCCGCCGTGGTCAGTGCGCCCGTGCCCAGCGCGGTATTGGAACCGACAATCAGCGTCCCGGCATTCAGCGTCGTACCGCCGGAAAACGTGTTATTGCCGCTGAGGGTCAGGTTCGCGGTGCCGTTCTTGATCAGGTTGCCGGCACCGCTGATGACCCCGCTCAGGCCCAGTGCCTGTGTTCCGCCGATGGTCAGGTCCGCCGCCAGCGCCACCGCGTTGGCCAGGGTCACCGCCGTGGTCGCATCCAGCGTGGTACCCGCCGCCGCATTCAGCGCGCCGGTGCCGAGGGCGGTGTTGCTGCCGACCAGCAAGGTACCGCCGTTGAGCGCGGTGGTGCCGCTGTTGGTGTTGTTGCCGGTCAGGGTCAGGCTGGCCGTGCCACTCTTGGTAATCGCGCCGGTGCCGGAGAGAATGCCGGACAGGGTCAGGGCATTGCTGCCGAGCACGTTCAACGTGCCAGTGATGCCGATGTTGTTGGCCAACGTCACGTTGGCGGTGCTGTCCAGGCTGGTGCCGGTGGCGGTGTTGAGCACCCCGGTGCCCAAGGCATTGTTGTTGCCGACGCGCAAGGTGCCGGCACTCAAGGTCGTGGTGCCGCTGTAACCGGTGTTGGCGCCGCTGAGCGTCAGGCTGCCGCTGCCGGTCTTGGTCAGGCCGCTGGCGCCGCTGATCAGCCCGCCCAGGGTCAGGGCCCCGGTGCCGGTCGCCGTCAGTGTGCTGTTGAGGGTGAGCGCGTTGTTCAACGAAATCGGGCCGGAGGCCGAAATGCTCGACGCGCCGCCAACGGTAATGCCGCCGGTACTGAAGGCCTGATTGTTCCCCACCTGCACCACGCCACCATTGAGCACGGTACTGCCGGTGTAGGTATTGACCCCGTTGAGGTTGAGCTGGCCGCTGCCGATCTTGGTCAGGCCGCCGCTGCCGGACAGCACGCCGCTGAGCGTTGTGGCGTTGGTCCCCTGCACCGTCAGGCCGCCGGCACCCAGCGAGATCAGGTTGCTGATGTTCAGTCCGGCAGTGCTGGCCTGCAGGATGCCGCCATTGGACGTCAATACACCGCTGCCGAACGCGCCATTGTCATTGAACAGCGCGACACCGCCATTGAGGGTCGTCGCCCCGCTGACCAACGGTCCCTGCAGGGTCCAGGTGCCGCTGTTGAGGGTCAGGTTGTTGAAGTTGACATAGGTGGCGCTGGACGCCGTGCCTGAACCGGTGGTGCCGCCGCCGACACCGATGGGGTTTTGCAGAATCAGGGTATTGGTGCCACCTGCACCGCCATCGATCGTACCGGTCGGGGCGAAGGTCAGGTTGATGCCGATCAGGCCGCCAAGGCCGACGGTAACTTGCACGCCGTCACCGACGTTTACGCTCGAACCGGTGATCGCGTAGAACGTGTTGGTGCTGCCCGCCCCCATCGACACGCTGCCGGTGATGTTACCGGCGTTGGTGAAGGTATTGCCCGCCGCCGATGTCTCGAAGGCCACCCGGCCGTTGATCGTGCCGGTGCTGCTGTTGGTCATGACGACCTGGGAACCGCCATACACACCCACCACCGGCGTATCGGCCAGGGTGATCCCGCCCACCGACAGACCGGTCGAGGTGATCGTCCCGTTGTTGGTGATGGTGGTGGTGCCGGCCGCCGCATTGTTGACCCCTATCCCCAGGCCATCGATGCTGGTCAGGTTGAGGCCGAGCAACATGCCGGTGCCACGAATGAGGCCGCTGGCGTTGTTGAGCACGCTGACCGTGCTGGAGGCGCCCGTTCCGATGAACGCGCCGCCGCTGAGCACGGACACCAGGCCCAGCAATGCAGGGTCGATGGTGCCGGAGTTGTTCAGGCTGATGTTGACGCCCGTCAGGTTGAGCACCTTGCCGCCGAGCGTCGCGTTCATCTGCGCGCCCGAGTTGACGTTGACCGTCAGGCCGTTGCTGGCACTGCTGAAGTCATTGAGAAACAGCGGCAGGCTCGGCACCCCGGTGCAGGTCACCGTGGATCCGGCAGTGGAACAGGTTGCAAGCGCCGGTGCACTGACACCGCCGAACAGAAATCCGGCAACGCTCAGGTGCACAGCAAGGGAAAGCGGGGAAAAACGCGAAACGAGGGCGACACCAAACCTTGCTTCCACGGGATACTCCTTTCGTGGTCAATTTCATCCTTGAAAGCGCGCAACGGCAGGCAAATCGAACACGCGCATCAAGAGCGCGACGGTCTTCCAACCGTCTCATTCCCCAAAGACGCTAGTTGATGCCCTGCAATGGAACATTGGTTAAATGGCATTAATACTTTTGTGATAGAGCCTTCAGGAATAAGGATCCATCAGGTGCGCGCGCAAAACTGGTATGACTTGTGCAAACGTTTGCGAAGCGTCAATCCCGACACTTTGCCTCCACAATCGCACCACCCCGCCGTTACGGGGCCGATCCACAAAAAGGACTTTGAATGCACATTTCTTCCAGCCACCGCCGTCGCGGTATGCGTACCTTTGCTGTTTCCCTCCTACTGGCCGGCGTTACCGGAGTTCTCAGCCAGACAGCACTGGCACAACCTGCCTTGCCCGAAGAATCCGCCCAGGGCGAAGCCCTCAGCCCCGAAGTCAGCCCACCGAAAAAAGGCGAATACCTGTCGGACTGGTACAACCAGGACCTGACCCTGATCGGCAGCAAGGACATCAGCTTCGGCCCGCAACCGGCCGACGATATCTACCTGGAATATGAATACTTCGGGCGTAAAGGGCCGTTCGAGCTGTACGGCTACATCGACATCCCGAAAATCTTCAACATCGGCAACAGCCACGACAAAGGTGTGTGGGACCACGGTTCGCCGGTGTTCATGGAGCACGAACCGCGCATCTCCATCGACTACCTCGCCGGCCGCAGCCTGGCCATCGGGCCGTTCAAGGAATGGTACGTGGCGTTCGACTGGATCTACGATCACGGCAGCCGCAAAGAGAATCGCGCCAACACGCTGTACAGCGGTTTCGGCACCGACATCGACACCCATTCGCGGGTCAATCTGTCGGCCAACCTGTACGGGCGCTACCAGTGGGAAAACTACGGCGCCAGCAATGAATACTCGTGGGACGGCTACCGCGCACAGCTCAAGTACATCGTGCCGATCGACAAATTCAGCAACGGTGCGTCGCTGACCTACATCGGCTTTACCAACTTCGATTTCGGCTCGGACCTGCACAAGGACAACCCGGCGCGCACCGCCAATGCCACGGTGGCGACCAACGTGTTGCTGTACTCGTTCACCCACTTGCGCTTCACCCTGGTCGGCCGTTACTTCCACAACGGCGGCAACTGGGAGGACGGCAGCGAGCTGAACTTCGGCGACGGCAACTTCCGCGCACGTTCCAATGGCTGGGGTTATTACGCCGGCATCGGTTATCAGTTCTGAATCAAGGAGCAAACATGAAAGCAATGACGCGTGTATCACTGGCCGCTGCCACCCTGCTCTCGTCCCACGCGTGGGCGACCGAGGCACCGATTCAACCGAAAGTGGTGCTGATCACCATGTTCGCCCCGGAGGCACAGCACTGGATCGATCGCCTCGAACTCAAGCAGGAAATCCGCGTACCGGGCCTGTCGGCCGAGTACCCGACCGTTCGCTGCAACACGCAGCAGGTGTGCCTGATGACGACCGGCATGGGCCAGACCAACGCCGCCGCCTCAACCCTGGCACTGGCGCTGTCGCCGAAATTCGACCTGCGCAAAAGCTACTTCCTGATTGCCGGGATTGCCGGCATCAGCCCGAAACACGGGACCATCGGTACCGCTGCGTGGGCGCATTATCTGGTCGAATTCGGCACCCAGTGGGAACTGGACTCGCGCGATGCACCCTCGAGCTGGCCGACCGGTTACCTCGGCATCAACACCAAAGGCCCGAACGAAAAACCACCGCTGGACTACAAGACCGAAGTCTTCGAACTCAACCCGAAACTGCAAGCCAAGGCCTTCGCCCTGAGCCACAAGGTCAAACTGAGCGAAAGCAAGGAGTCGGCCGAATGGCGCCTGAAATACCCGGCAGCACCGGCCAATCAGCCGCCGGTGGTCACCCGTTGCGACACGCTGGCGGGCAACACCTGGTTCTCCGGCACACGCCTGAGCGAACGCGCCGAGGTCTGGACCAAACTGCTGACCGACAACCAGGGCGAATACTGCACCACCCAACAGGAAGACAACTCCACCTACGAAGCCTTGCTGCGTGCCAGTCGCGAGGGCCTGGTGGACGTGCAGCGCCTCGCCGTGGTGCGCGCCGGCTCCGACTTCGACCGCCCGGCGCCGGGCGGCAGCGAAGTGGACAACCTGCTCAAGTACGCCGATCAGGGCGGATTTGTGCCGGCCCTGGAAAACCTCTATCGCACGGGTAATCCGCTGGTGCAGGACATCCTGAAAAACTGGTCGGCGTGGGAGAACGGCGTCCCGCAGTCCTGAAACCCACAAAGCCCTGTGGGTGCGAACGTGCTCCCACAGGGCTGTGTGATGACATGAACAACAGCGACGATCAGGGGATAAGAATCACTTTGTCACCGCTGCCCTGATTCACATCCGCATAGCGCGCGAGCCCTTCGACCAGAGGCGCTTCGACCAGCCCTTGCGGCAGTGGCAGCAGGTCTTCGTCGAAGAACCGGCCGAACTGCTCGAGCATCGCCGCGCAGGCTTCAACGCCGTACAGCAACGAGTTGATACCGACTACCGAACCGCCCTTGCGATACAGCGCCAGTGCCGGCAGTTGCACATGCCCGTCCACCGGCGCAGCGATGATCGCGATCCGCCCGAAGGGCGCCAATGCCGCGACAGAGGCCGGCAGCCAGAAACCGGTGGTGTCGAAGATCACATCGGCGCCACCGCGATACACCGCGTTGACCTGTGCACCCAGATCCTCGGGTTTATCCAGCTGAATCGTCTGATAACCCTGAGCCTGCAAGTCCTTGACCTGCTCCGGACGCCGCGCTGCCGCCAGCAACTGCGCGCCGCGCACCTTGGCCAACGCCAGCGCCGCCGTCGCCACCGCCCCGCCGCCAATCACCAGCAAACGGGTTTCGGCACTGACCAGACTGCGCTCCAGCGCATCCCACGCCGTGGTGTAAGGCACGCCGAGGCTGGCAGCCTGGGTGAAGCTCAAATGCGAAGGCTTGTGCGCCACGCCATTGGCCGGCAGTTTGACGAACTGCGCATGGGAGCCATCGGCAAAAAAGCCCAGCTCACGCCCGGTGCCCCAGACTTCCTGACCGATCAACGCCTGCGGCCCTTCGACCACCACACCGGCAAAGTCCCGACCGGGAATACGTGGCAGCGTGGTGTACGGGAAGCGCCCGAGCACGTTTTTCACGTCGCTGGGATTGAGGCCCGCCGCCTTGATCTGCACCAGCACATCGTCAGCCCCCGGCACCGGCGTCGGCACCTCGACGAAGCGCAGGGACGACAGCTCGCCGGTTTTATCGAATTGCAGTGCTTTCATGGAAATCTCCACCGAAGGAAAAAGACAGGATTCAGGACAGCCAGCCACTGACCAGTTGCCGGCCCATCGGCCACAACTGCTCGCCCGCCAGCATGCCCAGCAGGCCCACCAGCGCGATGGTCGGCGGCGCCGGAGAACGGACATCCAGCGCGCCATACAGCAGGCCGACACCCAGACCGACGCCCAGTGAAATCAGGTAATTCATGGGATCACTCCGCCACACAAAGGGAATGGGCAAAGTCTAGGGAAAGGCTGCGACCGGCATCGGCCAAGGACTTCTGAATTTCGGCCAAATCAGCCGGCGAGCGGCCCGCCATCGAACTGCGAAGGCGCGACACCCAGCTCCCGGCGGAACATGTCGCTGAAACTGCTCGGCGAATAACCCAGCTCACGGGCGATCGCGCTGACCGGCACGCCCTGGATCAACTCCGCCACCGCCGTCGCCAACTGCACCTGACGCCGCCACTCGGCGAAGCCCATGCCCAGCCCTTCCTTGAACAACCGCGCCAGGGTGCGCACGCTGGCCCCGGCGTTCTCGGCATGTTGCTCAAAAGGAATGTCCAGCGACGGCGCGGCCATCACCGCCTGACACAGACTCATCAACCGCCGGTCTGCATCGTCCGGCAACGGGATCTTCAGCTGTGAACGCCTTGCACGTTTCAGCTCCAGCAGCGCCAGCCCGACCAGCGCCTCGTAATACTCGGCATCTCCGCTGTCACCTTGCGCCACCAGCCCGACGATCAACTCGCGCAGCAAACCGCCGACCTCAATCACCTGCACCGTCTCATCCAGCGTCGCCGCCAGCGCCGGACGCAGATAGATATTGCGCATCTGCAAATCCGACACCACGCGAATCCCGTGCGGCACCCCCGGCGGCAACCACACCGCCCGCTGCGGCGGCACCACCAGCGCCTCGTGCGGCGTCTCGACCCACATCACCCCGCTCATCGCATACAGCAACTGGCCCCAGACATGCTCGTGCGGCTCGATGAACAACCCGCGCGGATAGGTGCGCGCCAGCGGCTGTACGGGCACATCGGTGTCAGTGAGGTCAGGAGGTGCGGCGAGGGCCATGTGGAACATTCATCGGGATTGGCGAAGGCGTCATGGTAACCAGTCAGCCCGGTCCCTCGCCATTGATAGATACCGTCGGACAATCCGAGTGAATTTTCCCGATGCCCAGCGATCCTTCTATTACCACAGGGAGGAAGACCGGCTTTATGAACAACGCAAAACTGTTTGTCATCGAATACACCCTTCACGGCGCGCCCAAGTCGTTCATTATCCGCTCGGACAGAATGGACAACACCGAGGCGTGGCACTGGGCAAGCTGCGACGCAGGGGTCGGCCGCATCCCGCGTTTCGGCCGGGAGAAAGTGCAAAAGACCAGCAAGCCGATGGCAGAAAAATTCGGCGTGGAAAACGTGACGTGGCGTCCGGCAAGCTAAGCTTGCGCGCAGCTGGGGATTATTTCGGGGGAACATACATGACAACCATCAACAGCCCGGCGCACCTGGACTATGGTCTGGACACGCTGTTTGGCCGCATGACCCGAAGCGTCGACTGTCCGGTGGGTCTGGAGCCCGTCGAAAATGATCCCTTCCGCTTCTCCCTGCGCGTGCCGGCGCCCTTGCCGCAAGACCTCGAAAAAGCCAAAACCGTCGTTGTCAGCGTTGAAGGCCGTCGGCTGCAAGGGACTGTCCGCCATGTCGAACGGCTGGACGATGACAGCCTGAAACTGGAAGTGGAGCCTGACTAGGCTCCACGTTTTCATGGCTTGCGTTATTTAGGATGCGCGCAGTGGCATCCCTTGCCGGTACATGCTTCGCCGCCCTTATGGTGATGCGCGCAGGCTTCACAGCAATAGTGTTTACCGTGCGCCACATAAGCGTGGTCGCCTTCCTTGATCTTGCAATTACAGCCCGGGCAATCGCATTTTCTATCTGGCATGGGACAGACTCCTTCGGTGGTGGTTGTCTGAGACCTGAAGAACAGGTCGTACCACCAGTGTAGAAGCTGTCAGTCCGCCTGCCGCACACTGCTGCGATACATGAACACCAGCGCCAGCCCCAGGCAGACCATCGCCAGAATCCGCGCGCCCGACAGCTCGATGGCGGGGTTGCCCAGCCAACCGAAATTGTCGATCAACATCCCCATTCCCAACTGCCCGACAATCACCGCCACCGTCGCCACCGCAGTACCGACGCGCGACACCGCACCCACCATGACCATCATGTACACCACGCCGAACAGTGCACCGCTAAGCTGCCATTTCGGTACGTCCAGCAGGCTGATCGCCTGGGCCGGTTCGAAAAACAGGATGAGCAGCCCCGTACTCACGGCGCCGACCGCAAACGTCAACAGGCTACTGCGCAGCACCCCAACGGTCTCCCCCAGCCGCCCGTTGATCGCTGCCTGCACACTCAACACCGCACCGGCCAACACCACCACCGCCAACAAAATAACCAGACTCATCACTCACCCCCGCGCAATCAAAACCAAAGCCGCCACAATCAACCCCAACGCCAGCCACCGTTCACCGTTGACCTTCTTGCGCGTGGCGCCAAACCAGCCGAAATGGTCGATCAGCACACTCTTGCCGACCTGCCCGGACAGAATCGCGATCATGGTCATGGCGATGCCGATATGCGGCGTGGCCAGCGTCAACACCACCACGTACATCGGCCCCAGAAATCCGCCGATCAACTGCCAGCGCGGCAAGTCGGTCAGCGCCGGCCCCTTCTGTGGCCCCGCAAACAGCAACAACAAAAACAGAATCGCCGTCCCGACCCCGAAGATGCTCAAGGTCGCCCACAAATGCCCGACCTGCTCACCCAAGGGCCCGAGCAATCCGGCCTCCACTGACAACCCCATGCCGGCCATGATCACCAGCGGCAACAGCAACAAACGCAAACCAGGCCGGGCGACCGGGGCCGGCGCGGCACTCACTTCATCAAACGACTGCATCGGAAAACCTCTGAGGAAAACGATGGCGCGGATTATCGGCTGGCACAGCTGTGCGATAAATGGGAGCATCCGGACAACACTTTTGCGCAACTCGCACAGCAGGACAGACGATGCACGGGCTCAACGAACTGGGATTCAAGGCGCTAAGGCTGTTTGTGGCGGTGCTCGACCACGGCAGTTTTTCCGAAGTCGCCCGCCGCGAGGGTGTGGCGCCCTCGTCGATTTCCCGGCAGATCCAGTTGATGGAACAGGCGCTGAACCAGCAATTGCTCTACCGTCACACCCGCGCGGTCACGCCGACCGAAGCCGGGCGCATGCTCGGCCATCACGCGCGGCTGGTGCTGGTGCAACTGGAGGAGGCCGAACAGGCCTTGCAGGAACAGCAAAGCGAACCGACCGGCCTGGTACGGATCAACGCCCCGGTGGTGTTCGGCCAGCGTCACCTCACGCCATGGCTCGGGCGATTGTGCGAGCGCTATCCGAAGCTGCAACTGGACATCCAGCAGACCGACCACTACATCGATCCGCTGCAGGAAGGCGCCGACCTGCTGTTCCGCATCGGCCCGCTGCACGACTCGAGCATGCAGGCGCGGATTTTGGCGCCGCACCGTTTTCAGGTCGCGGCCAGCCCGGCGTATCTCAAGCGTTTCGGCGCGCCCCGGCATCCCGACGACCTCGCCCGCCACCAGTGTCTGGCCTACAAGGGTGCGACCGGCCAGCAACGCTGGTTCTTCCGTCAGGATCAGGGCGAGTGGACGCCGTATGCAGTCAAGGGCCCGATCACCGGTAACCACGCGGACACGCTGACCCAGGCCGCTGTGCAGGGGCTGGGGCTGGTGATGTTTCCGTCATGGCTGATCGGTGAAGCGGTGCGTGAGGGCACGCTGGTGCCGGTGCTGGGGGAGTATCAGGTGTCGAACAGCGTGGAGCCGCAGCAGATTGCGGTGCTGTGGCCGGGGAGCCGGCGGTTGTCGGTGAAGGTGCGGACGGTGATTGATTTCTTTGTCGAGTGTTTTGGCGAGGTGCCGTATTGGGACAGACCCTGACGATCTGTCCCGACAACGCCATCAGATACGGAACTGCCCCACCAACTTCCCAAGTCGCTGCCCCAGATCCGCCAGACTGCGCGAAGTCTGCGCCCCCAACTGCGTCTCATCCGCCACGTTATCCACCGCCACCGCAATCTGATGCACGCTGCGGTTGATCTCCTCCGCCACCGCCGTCTGCTCTTCAGCGGCGCTGGCAATCTGAGCATTCATCGAGTTGATCGTCGCAATCAGATCCGCCATCGCATCCAGCGACGCCCCCGCCTGATTGGCCTGGGCCGACGTACCGTCACCCGCCTCGCTGGAACGGCGCATCGCTTCAACCGCCGACTGCGTCCCCGCTTGCAAGCGATCGATCATCCCCTGGATTTCCTGAGTGCTGATCTGTGTGCGCGACGCCAGCGCCCGCACCTCGTCCGCCACCACCGCAAACCCGCGTCCGGCCTCACCGGCCCGAGCCGCTTCGATCGCGGCGTTGAGCGCCAGCAGGTTGGTCTGTTCGGCAATCGAGCGGATCACCCCGAGCACGCCGACAATCGACGACACGTCCTGTTGCAGGCTGTCGAGGGACACGCCGCTGCTGCGGATGTCGTCCACCAGCGCATGAATCTGTTTGATGCTACCGGCCACCACGCGTTTGGCGGTCTGACCTTCTTCGTCGGTCTGCTGCGCGGCAACGGCAGCGTTCTGCGCGCTCTTGGCGACTTCCTGGGCGGCGGCGGACATTTCGTTGATCGCCGTGGCCACCTGATCGGTTTCGTGGCGTTGACGCTCCATGGCCTGATCGGAGCGCTGGGCCTGATCCGAGACTTGCGTCACCAGCCCGGTCAGTTGCGAGGTCATCTCGGTGATCTGCCGCACCAGGCCGTGGATTTTGTCGACAAAGCGGTTGAACGAGCCGGCCAGTTCGCCGAGTTCGTCCTGGCTGGTGATGGTCAGGCGCCGCGTCAGGTCGCCCTCGCCCGCCGCGATGTCATCGAGGTTGGCTTTCATCAGGGTCAGCGGTCGCAGGATGGTATTGGCCAGCAGCATTCCCGCCGCCGCGATCACCAGCAGCACCACCACCGCCACGCCGACGATGCTCAGCACCACGCCCTGCATGCGTTCCTGCACCTTGGCCTCGACCACCGCCACTTGCGCTTCGATGCCATCGAGGTTGACCGACGTACCGACCGCCATGTCCCACTTCGCCAGGTATTCGGTGTAGCCGAGTTTCGGCACCAGCACTTGCGCGTTGCCCGGCAGCGGCGAGCTGTATTGCAGGTAGTGGGTGCCGTCCTTCGCGACTTTCACCAGGTCGCGATTGACGTAGACGCCGTTCGGGTCGCGGTTGTCCTTGAAGCTTTTGCCCACGCCTTCGGGATCGTTGGCCTTGAACAGGCGCACGGTCTCGGAGTCGTAGCCGAAAAAGTAGCCGTCCTTGCCGTACTTGATGCTCGACAACAGTTTGATGACCTGCGCCCGCGCCTCGGCGTCACCGGGAGCGGCAGCGTCGTACAACGGTTTGATGGTGGTCATGGCCACCGCGACATAGCTGGCCAGGGTGGCCTTGGCGTCGCCAAGCAGGCGTTCGCGAGTCTGTTCGACTTCCTTGCGCGCCTGTTCCTGAAGGATGAACAGCGTGGTCAGGCTGATCACCAGCGCAAAGAGCAAGACCGGAAGGACGGCAAGGGACAGGACTTTAGCCTTGAGACTCAGGCGCATAGGGAACTCACTTTTTTGGTTTTGTTGGCGTGGTTACAGGCTATAACGGCACGCGAAACCAAAAGTTGAGCTGGGGCTTGAGATCGTTCCCACGCGGACGCTCGACGCAGATCATTCCCACGCTCTGCGTGGGAATGCCTCTTGTGACGCTCTGCGTCACGCTTTGGAACGCGGAGCGTCCCGGGCTGCATTCCCACGCGGACGGTTCGACGCCTCGACGTGGGAACGATCAACAATCAAGTCAGAGGACCATTGCGGCCACCCAGCCGAACGCCAGCAGCGGCAAGTTGTAGTGCAGGAAGGTCGGGACCACGGTGTCCCAGATGTGATGGTGCTGGCCGTCGATGTTCAGACCGGAGGTCGGGCCAAGGGTCGAGTCGGACGCGGGCGAACCGGCATCGCCCAAGGCACCGGCCGTGCCGACGATGCAAACGATGGCGATCGGACTGAAGCCCAGTTGCACGCACAGCGGCACGAAAATCGCCGCCAGGATCGGCACCGTCGAAAACGACGAGCCGATGCCCATGGTCACCAGCAGCCCGACCAGCAGCATCAGCAAGGCACCGATGCCCTTGCTGTGATTGATCCACGACGCCGAAGACTCGACCAGCGTCTGCACCTCGCCAGTGGCCTTCATCACTTCGGCGAATCCGGATGCGGCGATCATGATGAAGCCGATCATCGCCATCATCTTCATGCCTTCGGTGAACAGATCATCCGTCTCGCGCCATTTGACGATGCCCGATGCCGAAAAGATCAGGAAACCGGACAGCGCCCCGATAATCATCGAGTCCAGCAGCAGCTGAATAATGAAGGCCGCCGCAATGGCGACACCGGCGATCAACAGGCTTCGCGGGTTGTATTGCACCGCCACCTGCTCGACCTGCTCGATTTTCCCCAGGTCGTAGACGCGCTTCTTGCGATAGCTGATGAACGCCATGCCCAGGCCGGCCAGCATGCCCAGTGCCGGAATGCCCATGGCATGCGTGACGTTGATGCCGCTGATGTCCACGCCGCTGCGGGCAACGTTGGCCAACAGGATCTCGTTGAGAAAAATGTTGCCGAAGCCCACTGGCAAGAACATGTACGGCGTGATCAGGCCGAAAGTCATGACGCAGGCGATCAGCCGGCGATCCAGTTGCAACTTGGTCAGGACATAGAGAAGCGGCGGCACCAGCAGCGGAATGAACGCGATGTGAATCGGCAGGATGTTCTGCGAAGCGATCGCCACCACCCACAGCAGGCCGATCAGCAGCCATTTGACGCTGCCACCACCGCTCGCATGCTGGCGGTCGACCATCGCCAGGGCCTTGTCGGCCAGCGCATGGGCCAGGCCGGACTTGGCAATCGCCACGGCGAAAGCGCCGAGCAACGCGTAGGACAACGCCACCGTCGCCCCGCCACCCAGGCCACTGTTGAACGCCTTGAGCGTGGCGTCGATGCCCAGACCACCGGTCAGGCCACCGACCAGCGCACCGACGATCAACGCGATCACTACATGCACCCGGGACAGGCTGAGGATCAGCATGACGCCGACCGCAGCAATCACTGCATTCATTTCACTACCTCAAAAACACGACGGTGAAACCATCCACCGCCAGACAGGATGAGTCCGGCCGGCAAGCCACGCGGCTCGCCAGCGGATTTGCATAGAGGGTCTTATTAGAAGGGCGCGCACTGTGCCGCAGAGCGGGCGCAGTGTCAAAGCGAGCGGTCGCGGCACTGTGTAACTTTCCATGATCAGACTGCTGAAGGTGGCATATCGGCCACAACATGCGTCAATTCGCCGTATTGCATTTACGCCATAAAGAAACTCGAAACGCGGCCGTTACAGTGCAAAGTCTCAGATATTTATCGAATAAGGACGTCTCCATGTCGCTCAGACAACTTTCCATCCAATGGAAAATCACCCTGCTCGCCGGGCTCTGCCTGGCCGGTATCGTGACCCTGTTGGTGGGTCTTTCGCTGTATCGCATGGAGCACAGTTCCGAACTGGTAAAGGCTTCGAGCATGGAAATGCTCACCGAGTCGGCCCAGGCCCGCATTGAATCCCAGGGCGAAGTCCAGGCGGCGGGCATTCGCCAGCAGTTCATGGACGCTTATCAATATGGCCACGGCTTTTCGCGTCAGGTGCTGTTCCTGCGCGAACAGGCCGAGAAGCGCTTCCTGGACGCTTTCGACCTGCGCGAGGACATGACCCGTCAGGTGAAATCGGCGCTGCAGGCCAACCCGGATCTGCTCGGTCTGTCGCTGGTGTTCGAAGCCAACGCGCTGGACGGCAAAGACGAGCTATTTGCCGGGCAAGCCGAATTAGGCAGCAACGACAAGGGCCGCTTCGCCCTGTACTGGTCGCAACCGACACCGGGCAAAGTAACCTCCATGGCCCTGCCGGAAAGCGATATGGCCGACACCAGCACCGGCCCCAGCGGCCAGGCGGCCAACGCCTGGTTCACCTGCCCGCGCACCACGCTCAAGCCGTGCGTGATCGAACCCTACTTTTATGTGATCGACGGGCAAAAGGTGCTGATGACCAGCATCGTGTTCCCGCTGATGGTCAACGGCAAAGTCATCGCCTCGCTGTCGGTGGACATCAACCTCAACAGCCTGCAAGCAATCAGCCAGAGCGCCAGCAAAAAGCTCTACGACGGCCAGACTGCCGTGAGCATCATCAGCCCCGCCGGCCTGCTTGCCGGTTACAGCCCGGACGCCAACAAACTCAGCCAGCGTCTCGATGCCGTGGACACCGCCAGCGGCGCCGAACTGCTGCGTCTGCTTGCGTCGAGCCAAACCGTCAGCAGCCTGCACAGCAACGCGCAGTTGAAAGTGCTGTCGCCGTTCCAGCCGATTCCTGGCGGCCCGTCGTGGGGCGTGCTGCTCGATGTGCCGGAAAAAGTCTTGGTAGAACGCGCCGAAGCGCTCAAGCAACAGCTGGATGCCAGCAACACCTCGGGCACCCTGATCGAACTGAGCCTGGGCGTACTCGCCGCGCTGATCGGCCTGTTGCTGGTGTGGCTGATGGCACGCAGCGTGACCAGGCCGATCCTTGGCGTAGCGCACATGCTGGAAGACATCGCCAGCGGTGAAGGCGACCTGACCCGGCGTCTGGCCTACGACAAGAAAGACGAACTCGGCCAGTTGGCCGGTTGGTTCAACCGCTTCCTCGACAAGCTGCAACCGATCATCGCCGAGGTGAAACGCTCGGTGCAGGATGCGCGCAACACCGCCGACCAGTCTTCGGCGATTGCGACCCAGACCAGCGCCGGCATGGAGCAGCAATACCGTCAGGTCGATCAGGTCGCCACCGCGTCCCACGAAATGAGCGCCACCGCCCAGGACGTGGCCCGCAGTGCGGCACAAGCCGCCGAAGCCGCCAAGGATGCCGACCGCGCCACGCGTCAGGGCCTGACCGTGATCGACCGCACCACCGCCAGCATCGACACCCTCGCCGCCGACATGAGCGCCGCCATGGTGCAGGTCGAAGGCCTGGCCGCCAACAGCGAGAAGATCGGCACGGTACTGGAAACCATCCGCGCCATTGCCGAGCAGACCAACCTGCTGGCCCTGAACGCCGCCATCGAAGCCGCCCGCGCCGGTGAAGCCGGCCGCGGTTTTGCGGTGGTCGCCGACGAAGTGCGCAACCTCGCCCGCCGCACCCAGGAATCGGTGGAAGAAACCCGCCAGGTCATCGAGCAATTGCAGAACGGTACCCAGGACGTGGTCGGTTCGATGGGCAACAGCCATCGTCAGGCCCAGGGCAGCGTCGAACAGGTCGGCCAGGCCGTCACCGCACTGCGCCAGATCGGCGATGCGGTGACAGTAATCAGCGACATGAACCTGCAGATCGCCAGCGCTGCCGAAGAGCAGAGCGCGGTGGCCGAAGAGATCAACAACAACGTGGCGACGATTCGTGATGTGACGGAGTCGCTGTCGGGGCAGGCGAATGAATCGGCTCGGGTGAGTCAGTCACTCAATAGTCTGGCGAATCAGCAGCAGAGTTTGATGGATCAGTTTCGCGTGTGACGCTCAGGCCCGCTCACCACAAGCCTTGTGGGGGCGGGCTCACCGCCGAGGCAACTGAATCTGCACCTTCAACCCGCTCCACTCGCTTTCGCCCAGCACCAGCACCCCGCCCCACGTCTCGACAATATCCCGCACAATCCCCAGCCCCAAGCCATGCCCATGGGTCTGTTCATCCAGCCGCGTCCCCCGGCTGAACACCTGGGCCCGCTGCGCCTCGGGAATCCCCGGCCCGTCATCTTCCACGTTCAACACAAAACCTTCAGCCGTCTCGACCACACTCAACCGCACCTCGGCATCCGCCCATTTGCAGGCGTTGTCCAGCAGGTTGCCCAGCAGTTCCAGCAAATCTTCACGATCCCACGGCAATTGCAGGCCCGAAGGAGCCACGTAACTCAAATCCAGATGTTCGCCATGAATCATGTTCAACGTCGACAGCAGCCCCGGCAGCTCGGCGTCGCAATCGAACAACGCCCCCGGCAGCGCATCGCCGGCCAAGCGCGCGCGGTTGAGCTCGCGATTCAGCCGTTGCTGAACCTGTTCCAGTTGTTCCTTGAGGATCTTGCGCAATTGCGGATGTGCATCGAGCTGTTCACTCGACGCCAGACTGAGCAGCACCGCCAGCGGAGTTTTCAGCGCATGCCCAAGATTGCCCAAGGCATTGCGCGAACGCTTGAGGCTGTCTTCAGTGTGCGCCAGCAAATGGTTGATCTGCGCCACCAGGGGCTCCAGTTCCGCCGGCACTTGCTCATCGAGTTGTGAACGTTGGCCCTGCTGCAACTGAGCGATCTGTTCACGAGCCTTCTCCAGCGGCCGCAATGCGCGGCGCACGGTCAGGCGTTGCAACAGCAGAATCAGCAACAACCCGGCCAGCCCGAGGCCGAGACCGATCTGCCGCATGCGCTGGAAGCTCTCGCGCACCGGCGTGTAATCCTGGGCCACGCTGATGGAAATCGACTGACCGAGCCGTCGATAGTCCGAACGCAGCACCAATAATTGCTGACCGTCCGGCCCCAATTGCAGGTTGCTGTGCAGACCAGGGTGTTCAAGCATCGGCAGTTCCTGATCCCACAGCGAGCGGGAACGCCAGTGGCTGTCGGCGAAATCGATACGGAAGTAGTGCCCGGAAAACGGCCGCTGATACGCCGGCGACAAGTGCCGCTCATCCAGTTGCAGCCCCTGCGGGCCACGCACCAGCGCCACCAGCAGGTTTTCACTGTCGTTGCGCAGACCCGCTTCGAGGTAACGCTGCAAGCCCACTTCGAACAACCACAGGCTGGTTTGCACCAGCACCAGGCCGACGATCACCATCACGCTGATCAGCCCCAGGCTCAAACGGCGCTGGATCGATCTCACGAAGCCTGTCCGCCAAACAGATAACCCTGACCACGACGGGTTTCGATCACGCTTTTGCCGAGTTTGCGCCGCAGGTGATTGACGTGGACTTCAAGCACGTTGGAATCGCGCTCGGTCTCACCGTCGTAGAGGTGTTCGGCGAGGTGGCTTTTGGAAAGAATTTGCTCGGGATGCAGCATGAAGTAGCGCAGCAGACGGAATTCGGCAGCGGTCAGCTGAATGTCGGCACCGTCGCGCACGACACACTGGCGGCCCTCGTCCAGGTGCAGACCGGCGGCCTTGAGCGTCGGCTGGTTGGCCTGCCCCTTGGAGCGACGCAGCAGCGACTGGATGCGCAGATACAGTTCTTCGGGGTGGAAGGGTTTGGTCAGGTAATCGTCGGCACCGGCCTTCAGGCCTTCAATACGCTCGGCCCAGGAATCGCGGGCGGTGAGAATAAGCACCGGAATCGTCAGACCGCCGGCGCGCCATTGCGTCAGCACCTCGAGCCCCGGCACGCCGGGCAGACCGAGGTCGAGGACGATCAGGTCGTAGGGCTCGCTGCTGCCCTGATAGACCGCATCGCGCCCGTCCGCCAGCCAGTCCACCGCATAGCCTTGACGTTGCAGGCCGGCGAGCAGTTCGTCAGCCAGCGGTACGTGGTCTTCCACCAGAAGCAAGCGCATCGGTCAATCTTCCTTGTCTTTGATCAGGTTGCCGGTGGCGGCCTCGAAATGCAGCTCGCGAGCCACACCTTCGACGGTCAGCAGCTCGACTTCATAAATGTAGACGTCGTGCTTCTCTTCAAGCTCGGCTTCCAGCAGTTTCGCTTCGGGGTAGCGCTCCATTGCCTTATGCAGCACTTGCTCCAGCGGCAGAATCACGCCCTGCTGACGCAGGCGCAGGGCTTCGTCCTGATTGAGGTCGCGCGCCAGCGTCACCGAGCAGAATGCAACGAGCGCCAGGGCCAGAAGGCCCGTGGCGCGCGTCGATGAATCAGGTAAAAACGATTTCATTAAGTGTCCTGATGGTCCTTGCGCAGCAGCCCGTCGCTTGCGTCCAGTTCCAGCTCCCATTCCACACCTTGCGAGTCTTTCAGCTCGATCTGGTACAGGTAAATGCCATAGCGCTTTTCCAGTTCGATATCGATCAGGGTCGAACCCGGATGGCGCGCCCTGGCCGTGGCCATGACGGTTTCAATCGGCACAATGGTACCAGCGTCGATCAGTTTCCGGGCTTCATCTGCGAGCAGGTCGCGGGTATGAGCACGGTTGGCGGTGAGACCAAACAGCAGGAACGCGATGAACAGGCTCGCGAGAATTTTCATGGGGATCTCCGTCTGTGAGGTGGTGCTTCCTTTGTGGCCACCTTAGCGCCGGGAACTTAACTGAAACTGAATGGCCATCATCGGGCCTGCTCCTGCAGAGCTGGCAACATGTGCTTATAATCTTTCGCTTGCTAACGATCGAGACCGGTATGACCGCCATTCACATCAAGTTCCCGTCCCTCACCCTCAAGGCCGGCTCCCGGGCCATGGCGCGCATTCGTGCCCAAGGCCTGAACGCCGCCGACGTCGGCACCCTGCCCGGCGCTGCCGGCGGGCCCAAGGCGCTGGGAATTCAGGGGCTGGATCTGGCGCTGTTTGGCGAGTGGTTGCCAGCCGCGCCGCGTGAGCGTTCGCTGATCGGTGCATCGGTCGGTTCCTGGCGGTTCGCCAGCGCCTGTCTGCCGGACGCCGCCGAAGGCATCCGTCGCCTCGGTCAGTTGTACACCGAGCAGAACTTCAACAAAGGCGTGACCATCAGCGACGTCAGCCGCAGTTCGCAGCGCATGCTCGATGACCTGCTCGACGGGCGCGACGCCAGCCTTCTGACCAACGCCCATTACCGCTTGAACATCATGGTGGTCAAAAGCCACGGCGGGCTGGCGGACGACCATCGCGGCCGGCTCGGGCTGGCGCTGGGCTCGGTGATCGCCGACAACCTGCGGGGCCGCGCGCGATTGTCGCGGCACTTCGAACGGCTGATCATCCACGACCCGCGCCTGGCGCCGCCGGTGCATGCGCTGAATGACTTCCCGTCGCGTTTCGTCGCCCTCGATGCCACAAACCTGCGTCAGGCGCTGCTGGCGTCGGGTTCGATCCCGATGGTCATGGAGGGCGTGCGCGACCTGCCGGGCGCCGGAGCCGGCACCTTCCGCGACGGCGGCTTGCTGGACTATCACCTTGACCTGCCCTACAGCGGCGACGGCATCGTGCTCTATCCGCATTTCACAGACCGGGTGATTCCGGGCTGGTTCGACAAGACCCTGCCGTGGCGCAAAGCCTCGGTGGAGCGCCTGCAGGACGTGCTGTTGCTCGCGCCCTCCAAGGAATACCTGGCGCGCCTGCCCTACGGCAAACTTCCCGACCGTAACGACTTCAAGCGCTTCATGGGCGACGCGCCGAGCCGGCAGAAATACTGGCGCGCGGCGATGGACGAGAGCCGCCGGCTGGGCGACGAATTCCTTGAACTGACTGCCAATGGTCGCCTCGCCGAGCGCTTGCTGACCCTTTAGTCAGCACAGCCCTGGACAAGCTGGTAAACTCGCCGCCTGCCCGAATTCGCTGCGGCGAACGCCATCTGAACAGAGCTGAAATCACTGTGGAAATTTTCAAAGAGTTCACTTTCGAATCCGCCCACCGCCTGCCCCACGTACCGGACGGCCACAAGTGCGGACGCCTGCATGGTCACTCGTTCAAAGTGGCGATTCACCTGAGCGGCGACATCGACCCGCACACCGGCTGGATCCGTGATTTCTCCGAGATCAAGGCGATTTTCAAGCCGCTGTACGAGCGACTGGATCACAACTACCTGAACGACATTCCGGGTCTCGAGAACCCGACCAGCGAGGTGCTGGCCAAATTCATCTGGAATGAATTGAAGCCCCTGCTGCCGGAACTCAGTGCGATCCGCATCCACGAGACCTGCACCAGCGGCTGCATCTATCGCGGCGAGTAACCGATCCTGAAGTCGCCGAAAAGCCCTGTGGGAGCGAGCTTGCTCGCGATAGCGGTTTGCCAGTGAAGCAAGTGTTGCCTGACACGGCGCCTTCGCGAGCAAGCTCGCTCCCACAGGGATAGAAGGCGCCTCAGTGTTTGAATAACAGCCCCCGAGGCTGTTTTTTTACGCCTATGCTTTTTGGCTCGAAACCGCCAAGAGGACAGGCCCATGACGGACTGGCTGCTGGATCAGGTCTTTGACTTCAACGGGCGACAGATTCGCCACGGGGTGCGCGGCGACGGCCCGCCGCTGGTGTTCGTGCACGGCACGCCCTTCTCTTCTTACGTGTGGCACCGCATCGCGCCGCACTTTTTCGCCACGCACCGCGTGCACTACTTCGACCTGCTGGGCTACGGGCAATCCGAGCAACCGGACGCCGATGTCTCCCTCGGCGTGCAGAACGAATTGCTCGTGCGGTTACTGGATCACTGGAATCTGCAACGCCCGGACGTGGTCGCCCACGACTTCGGCGGCGCCACCGTGCTGCGCGCGCATCTGCTCAACGGCAAGGATTTCCGCAGCCTGACCCTGATCGACCCGGTGGCGCTGACGCCGTGGGGTTCGCCGTTCGTACAGCACGTGCGCCAGCATGAAGCGGCATTCAGTGGCCTGCCGGATTACATCCAGCGCGCCATTGTCCCGACCTATATTCGCGGGGCGATTCACCGGGACATTCCGGATGATGAACTGGCGCCCTACGTACAACCGTGGCTGGGCGATCCGGGGCAAGCGGCGTTCTACCGGCAGATCGCGCAGATGGATCAGCGCTACACGCTGGAAGCGCAGCCGCTGTACCCGACGATCCGCTGCCCGGTGCAGATTCTCTGGGGTGAAGAGGATCAGTGGATTCCCATCGAACGCGGGCGCGAGTTGCACAAGCTGATTCCCGGATCGCAGTTTCACCCGATCCCGAATGCCGGGCACCTGGTGCAGGAGGATGCGCCTGAAGCCATTGTTGCCGCCCTGCTGCGGTTCCTCTGACCCCATTGCGCGCGCCTGTGGGAACAGCCCTGCTCCCACATGGTTCGGCAGGACGCCCCATGCACTGCTTTCGCGCCGATCACCCGTGTCTCGTCTATAAATACCCGCAACATCGCGTATGGCACGACCGCTGCAACCTCTTCGCGTCCTCCCCTTTCCAGCAAGGAACGCCCCATGACGCAAAACGATCCCGGCAACGATTACCCCCTCAGCGAAGTGCCGATGCACGCGCGCAAAGGCCTGGCCTCCACGGCGATGGTGCTGCTCGGCTTCACCTTTTTCACCGCGACCATGTTTGCCGGCGGCAAGCTCGGCGTGGCGTTCAACTTCGGCGAGATGCTCGCCGTCATCGTCATCGGCAACCTGCTGCTCGGCGTGTACGCCGCAGGCCTCGGATACATCGCCTTCAAGAGCGGCCTGAATTCGGTGCTGATGGGACGCTTCTGCTTTGGCGAAGTCGGCAGCAAGCTCAGCGACCTGATCCTCGGGTTCACCCAGATCGGCTGGTACGCCTGGGGCACCGCGACAGCCGCCGTGGTGCTCGGCAAATATTTTGATCTGAACGAAGGTACGGTGCTGGGGCTGATGGTGCTGTTCGGTCTGGTGTTCTGCGCCACGGCGTATGTCGGTTATCGCGGGCTGGAGATCCTGTCGTACATCGCGGTGCCGGCGATGATGTTGCTGCTGATGCTGTCGATGTGGGTCGCCACGGTGAAAGTCGGTGGCCTCGACGGATTGCTCAGCGTCGTACCCAGCGGTTCGCTGGACTGGTCGACCGCCATCACGCTGGTGTTCGGCACCTTCGTCAGCGGTGCGACCCAGGCCACCAACTGGACGCGTTTTTCCCGTTCGGCGCGGGTCGCGGTGCTGGCCAGCCTGATCGGTTTTTTCATCGGTAACGGCCTGATGGTGCTGATCGGTGCCTATGGCGCAATCGTCTATCAACAACCCGACGTGGTCGAAGTGCTGCTGTTGCAGGGCTTCGCCATGGCGGCGATGGCAATGCTGTTGCTGAACATCTGGAGCACCCAGGACAACACCATCTACAACTTCGCCGTCGCCGGTTGCAACCTGCTGCGCACCGGTCGCCGCAAGACCGTGACCCTGGCCGGCGCGGTGATTGGCACGGTGCTCGCGCTGCTGGGCATGTACGACATGCTGGTGCCTTATCTGATCCTGCTCGGCACGGTGATCCCGCCGATTGGCGGCGTGATCATGGCCGACTTTTTCTTCCGCTGGCGCGGACGTTATCCGCGTCTGGCCGACGCACGGTTACCGGCGTTCAACTGGCCGGGGCTCGCGGCTTACGCGGCCGGAACCGTCGCGGCGTTCGGCTCGCCGTGGGTCGCGCCGCTGGTCGGGATCGCCGTTGCCGCGTTAACGTATATCGCAGTGACCGGCCTGCTCGGCGCCCGCAACGCGGCCGCCCCTCTACAAGATCTATAAAAGGATTCGCCCGATGCACATCATCAACGCCCGACTGCGCAACCAGGAAGGTCTGCACGAATTGCACCTTGAAGACGGCCTGATCCGCAGCATCGCGCGCCAGACCGAAGCGCCGACCCTGGGCCCCGACGACCTCGACGCCGGCGGCAATCTGGTGGTGCCGCCCTTCGTCGAGCCGCACATCCACCTCGACGCCACCCTGACCGCCGGCGAGCCGCGCTGGAACATGAGCGGCACGCTGTTCGAAGGCATCGAATGCTGGGGCGAACGCAAGGTCACCATCACCCAGGAAGACACCAAAACCCGCGCCAGGAAAACCATTCAGACGTTGGCCGCCCACGGCATCCAGCACGTGCGCACCCACGTCGACGTCACCGACCCGCAACTCACCGCACTCAAGGCGATGCTCGAAGTGCGCGAGGAAAGTCGTCATCTGATCGACCTGCAAATCGTCGCGTTCCCACAGGAAGGCATCGAGTCGTTCAGCAATGGCCGCGAACTGATGGAAGAAGCGATCCGCATGGGCGCGGACGTGGTCGGCGGGATTCCGCATTTCGAGTACACCCGCGATCAGGGCGTCAGCTCGGTGAAATTCCTGATGGACCTGGCCGAGCGCACCGGCTGTCTGGTGGACGTGCACTGCGACGAAACCGACGACCCGCATTCGCGCTTCCTCGAGGTGCTGGCCGAAGAAGCTCGCAGCCGCGACATGGGCGCGCTCGTGACCGCCAGCCACACCACCGCGATGGGCTCCTACGACAACGCCTACTGCGCCAAACTGTTCCGCCTGCTCGGGCATTCGGGGATCAGTTTTGTCTCCTGCCCGACCGAAAGCATTCACCTGCAAGGGCGCTTCGACAACTTCCCGAAACGCCGGGGCGTGACTCGCGTCAACGAACTGCTCGAAGCCGGGATGAACGTCTGCTTCGGTCAGGACTCGATCGTCGATCCGTGGTATCCGCTGGGCAACGGCAACATCCTGCGGGTGCTCGAAGCCGGCCTGCACATCTGCCACATGCTCGGCTACCGCAACCTGCAAAGCGCGCTGGATCTGGTCACCGACAACAGCGCCAAAGCCATGCACCTCGGTGAACGCTACGGTCTGGAACAGGGCCGCCCGGCCAACCTGCTGATCCTCTCGGCGGACAGTGACTACGAAGTGATCCGCAGTCAGGGCCTGCCGCTGTATTCGATCCGCAACGGCAAGGTGCTGATGAAACGGCAGATGCCGGTGGTGGAGTTCATGGAGGGTTGAGCAGCGGTTATGGTTCGCAGCGGTTTTATCGCGAAAGGTTAGCGCCAGCCTGTCAGATCTGACAGGCGACAACTGCTGCGAGCCGGCTCACAGTAAGCCCCAAGGGATCCATCGTTCCCGGGGGGACGACTATGAAAGGGACTTCACCATTTCGCCTGAGCTTCGCTGTCTGCCTGATGATCGCCACAACGGCAGCGGCGATGGCTGGCGTTCGCAACGGCAGCGGTGAAGAAATCCTGTTGCAGGGCTTTCACTGGAACTCAAGCCGCAATCAAACACCTTGGTATTCGGTACTTGCGCAACAGGCGACGACCATTGGCAAAGATGGATTCACCCTTGTCTGGTTCCCGCCACCCTGGATGGATAAATCAAGCTGGTCCAACAGCCAGGCTCAGACTTCCGGTGGTGGCGAAGGCTATTTCTGGAGCAACTTCGACAAGAACAGCGAATATGGCAGCGATCAGCAACTCAAGGCGGCGGCGTCAGCTCTGAAGAATGCCGGAGTAAAAGTCGTCTACGACGTGGTGCCCAATCACATGAGCGACCAAGCGGCCTATTCCATGTTCCCCCGTGGGAGCAATGAGTGGCGGCATGACTGCGCGCAATGTGACGAAGGCGACGCGTTCATGGATGGCGCCGCGGATCTGAACACCGCTCACCCAACAGTCTTCGACGCCTTCAAAAAAGAATTCAGCAACTTGCGCGATAACTATGGTGCTGAAGGCCTGCGCTTTGACTTCGTCCGTGGTTATGCACCGGAAACGGTGGATCGCTGGATGAACGCCTTCGGCAACCAGCAGTTCTGCGTCGGCGAAAACTGGAAAGGCCCCGACGAATACCTGCAGGGCGATTGGCGACGCAGTGCAAGCTGGCAGGATGTGCTCAAGGACTGGTCGGATCGCTCGCATTGCACAGTGTTCGATTTTGCCCTGAAGGAGCGCATGCAGAACGGCTCACTCGCCGATTGGCGCCACGGTTTGAATGGCAATCCGGATCCCGCCTGGCGCGCAATCGCAGTAACCTTCGTCGACAACCACGATACCGGTTACTCACCTGGCGCCTACGGCGGCCAGCATCATTGGGCGTTGCCCGATCCTCAGGTCAATCTTGCTTACGCCTACATCCTCAGCAGTCCCGGCACACCGACCGTGTACTGGCCGCACATGTACGACTGGCAGCGCGATCAACTGATCCGGGAATTGATCAAACTGCGCAAGGCCGCCGGTGTCCGCGCGGATTCGCCGGTTCGCTTCAACACCGCCTATAAGGGGCTGGTCGCCACCACACAGGGCGTGCGCGGCACATTGGTGATCGCCCTGAAATCCGATCTGCAGCAGCTGCCACAGGGCCTGGGCACGCCGACATTGAGCTGGGATAACGGCGATATCCGGATCTGGACCGGCCCTGTCGAACCTGCGACGGTGGCAGTCAACGTGCATTGCGACAACGCCAATCCGCAACCGGGCGAAAGCGTCTATGCAGCGGGTTCATCGCTGGAGTTCGGGGCATGGGACCCGCAGCATGCGCTAGCACTGACATTGGCCAATAACCGCTGGAGCGCCAGGGTTGAGGTGCCGGGTCAGCAAAAACTCGAGTGGAAGTGCATCGTGCGTGGCCAGACTCAGGCGGCGGTGTATTGGCAGGCCGGCGCGAATAACGCATTCACCAGCGGTGCCGTGAACGACACCGTCGGGCGCTTCTGATCTTGAGGTTGCAGCTATTTTTCGTCGCGCACTGCGGTGCCGAACAGACGCACGCCGGTCAGTTCTCCGTCGCGCTCCTCCAGCAGGATTGGCGCCGTACCGCCCGGCATCACCACCTGAACTTCTCCCGCCGACACCCAGCCCACCCGCCACGCCGCGCTCGCCACCGCACTGGCGCTGGTGCCTGAGGAAGCGGTCGGGCCTTCGCCCCGTTCGAACACCCGCGCCACAATGCGTTGATCCCCGGCGCGCATCGCCCATTGCAGGTTGACCCCGGCCGGGCACGGCTGGCCGGCGCCGGTGGGCATGGCGTAGGCGATGGCGGTCAGGCTGTCCGTCAGCGGCGATTCAAGCATCTGTGCGTTGCTCGGCAATGCGGCTTCGTCCTGCACCAGCGTCACGCAATGCGGATTGCCGATGCGTACGAACTGGCTGTGTGCCCAGGCAGGATCGAGTTGCGCCAACGGTCGAACACGGCTGACCTGCGCACCGTTGAACGGAACCGGTTCAACGCCGAGCGCACCAACCGCCGCCGGGCCGAAATCGGGCTGCCCGAGATCAAGCCAGAAGCCTTGCACGCCCGCCACTTGCGCCGGTTTCACCGAGGTCGACACGGGCGACTGCGCATCCTGTTTGTCGTGATGCACCCGCATCGTCGCGCCCTCCTGCGGCATCTGCCCCTGCTCAAGCAGTGCCTGAGAAAAAATCGTCAGGCCGTTGCCGCTGCGCTCGGCCAGCGTGCCGTCGGTGTTGACGATCAGCAGATCAAAGGGTGGCGAGGACTGGAACGGACCGATCAGTAAACCATCGCTGCGGTGGGACTTGCTGCCGGCAGGTTGCTGACCGTCGGGCCAGTCACAACACAGAGCGATCGCGGCTCGGCTCCACGCCTGTCGAGACAAGGCACATTGCGTGGCACTGGCGGGCAGATCGATTCCCGAGTCTCTCAGCGCCTTCGGTGAAATCACTCCGTAGATATTGCCCCGTGCATCGTAGAACTGCGTCATGAACCGCCCCTCGGTTTCAAGTTGTCAAAGGCGTCACTGTAAAACGCAATTCCCTGTGGGAGCGAGCTTGCTCGCGATGGCGGTGTATCCGTCAATGAGCGTCGACTGACACGACACTATCGCGAGCAAGCTCGCTCCCACAGAAGAGCTGTGCAAGGATGTCCGCTGCTGAAACGTTTTTTGCCAAGGATCGTTATGACCAGCCTCACCCCTCAAGACACGTTCGTTCCCGGACGCCTCGAACAGATGTCCACGCGCATCGCCTTCTTCATTGCCGGACTCGGCATCGCCGCGTGGGCGCCGCTGGTGCCGTATGCCAAGGCGCGGGCCGGGCTCGATGAAGGCACGCTGGGGTTGTTGCTGCTGTGCCTGGGCGTCGGTTCGATTCTGGCGATGCCGCTGGCGGGGATTCTGGCCACGCGGTTTGGCTGCAAAAAAGTGGCCACCGGCGGCACACTGCTGATCTGTGCGGCGTTGCCGTTGCTGGCGACGGTGTCGTCGATTCCGGCGCTGATCGCCACGTTGTTCATGTTCGGTGCCGGGCTCGGCACGGTGGATTCGACGGTAAACCTGCAAGCAGTGATCGTTGAGCGGGCCAGCGGCAAGAACATGATGTCGGGGTTCCACGGCCTGTTCAGCCTCGGCGGGATCGTCGGTGCAGCGGGCGTGAGCGCCCTGCTCGGCATGGGGCTGTCGCCACTGGCGGCGATGCTGGTGGTGGTCCTGGTGCTGATCGCGGCGCTGTTCAAAGCCGTCCCGCACATGTTGCCTTACGGCAGTGAAAGCTCGGGGCCGGCGTTCGCGGTGCCCCACGGAATCGTGCTGTTCATCGGCGGCATGTGTTTCATCGTGTTCCTCACCGAAGGCGCGGCGCTGGACTGGAGCGCAGTGTTTCTGGCCCAGGAACGCGGGATCGATACTGCCTATGCGGGGTTGGGTTATGCAGCGTTCGCGCTGACCATGACGGCCGGCCGTTTGACCGGTGACAGGATCGTCCGGGCATTGGGTGCGACGCGGATCATTCTGTTTGGCGGTCTGCTGGCGGCGGCGGGATTGTTTCTGGCGACGTTCGCCCCGGGCTGGCAAGCCGCACTGCTCGGTTATGCGCTGGTCGGTGCCGGCTGTTCGAACATCGTGCCGGTGCTGTACACGGCGGTGGGCAAACAGACGGTGATGCCGGAAAGCATCGCCGTGCCGGCAATCACCACACTGGGTTATGCAGGGATTCTGGCAGGGCCGGCGGTGATCGGGTTTGTCGCCCACGCCAGCAGCCTGAGTTTTGCCTTCGGGTTGATGGCGACGTTGCTGGTGGCGGTGGCGATTGGCGGGAAAGCGCTGAAGGTCTGAGCCTGATCTGATCTGTTCAGATCGTTCCCACGCAGACGGTTCGACGTGGGAACAATCGATGCAGATCAGAAGCCTACGCTGGCCTGCACGAAGAACGTCCGCGGCGTGCCCACATAGATCCCCGAGTTGTTGTCGCTGGAACGGGTGAAGTACTGCTTGTCGAAGATGTTCTTCACACCGGCGCCGAGCTTCAGGTTCGACAGCTGCGAACCGAAGTCATAGCCGCCGCGCACGTTCCAGGTCACGTAGCCCGGAATATCGCCGTACTGTCCATCCGCCGTGCCTTCGGTGATGTAGTTGCCATTGAAGCTGCCGTCAGCATTCACGCCGGTGCCGGGCGAGCGCTGTTTGGACTGGGCAAAACCGTCGATGTTGTAGGTCCAGCGGTTGATGTCGTAACGCAGGCCGACGGTGGCGACCTGACGCGAGTAGAACGGCAGATCGCGGCCCTTGAAGCCCGGAATCTCACCTTCGTACGTGGCGCGGGTGTAGGTGAAGCCGGCGTTGGCGGTCAGGCCGTCGAGGCGCGGATCGAGCGCCGCCATGTCGTAGTGCACCGAAGCTTCGATACCCTGGTGCTTGGTCGCGCCGAGGTTGGTCCAGCCCACGTCATTGCTGATGTATTGCAGTTCGTCATCGAAGTCGATGTAGAACAGCGTCACTTCCCCGCCCCACACGTCATCGTTGTAGCGCGTACCGATTTCGTAGGTCTTGGCTTTTTCCGGTTCCAGACCATTGGCGGTCTGGTCACCCGAACCGCCCTGGCCGAGCTGGAAGTATTGCAGGCTGCCGAACGACGTCTCGTAGTTGGCGAACAGCTTCCACGCATCGGACAGGTGATACATCACGCTCAGAGCCGGCAACGGCTCGTTGCTCTCGATGCTGCGGTTTTTCTCCGGCACGCGTTTGCCGGCGGTGTCGAGCACGGCGCGATCATGCCAGTCGGTGCTGATGTGCTCGAAGCGAATGCCCGGGGTCACGGTCCAGTTGCCGACGTCGATCTTGTTGTCGATGTAGACCGAGTTGGCCTCGGTGCCGCCGGTGCGGTCCTGGAATACGTGACCATCGGAAGTTTTGGTGACCACCGGCACATTGTTGACCAGCGCCAGACGGCTCGATTGCTCGTGCATCGCCTCTTTCAAATAACGGTAACCGACGCTGACTTCCTGGGTGGTCGGGCCGACATCAAACACACGGGACACACGCGGCTCGATCCCCAGCGTGTAGTAGGAACGCGGGAACGAGCTGAGGGTTTTCTGATCGCGGGCGGCGATGGTGCTGCCGCGAAAACTGTCGGAATAGTAAGTCAGCACCTCCGCCTGGGTGCGCTCGTCGATCTGCCGGATCCACTTGAACGACACGTCCTTGCGGCGGCCGCTGAACCCATCGTAGTCGCGGTCGGACTGGAACGGTTTGTCGTCGTACTGCTTCTGCGTCAGGCCGCCGGGCATGTCGGCGCTGGCGTCGTAGTAGTGGAAGTTGAGGCTGAAATCGTCCTGCTCGGTCGGTGCCCAATGGGTCTTGAGGATCACGTCGTCGATGTCGTTGCCGTTGTTGCGCTCGCGGTAACCGTTGCCGTTGACGCCCGAGTACAACAGCGCCATGCCGATGCCGTTGTCGGCGGTGCCGCCAAGGAACGCGGTGTCGATGTGTTTCCAGCCACCGTGCTGCGAGGTTTCCAGGGTGGTGCCGATTTCACCGGTGGTTTTTTCCGGGATCGCGCGGGTCACGAAGTTGATCACGCCGCCGACGTTCTGCGGCCCGTAACGCACCGAGCCGGCACCTCGGACCACGTCGATGCTGTCGAGGTTGCCGGAAGAAATCGGCGCCATCGAGAGTTGTGGCTGGCCATACGGCGCAAATGCAGCCGGCACGCCGTCGATCAATACGGTGGAGCGTGGCGACAGACGCGACGTCAAACCCCGCACGCCGACGTTCAGCGAAATATCGCTGCCGCCAGTGCCGTTGGCTTCCTGCACCTGCACGCCCGGTACGCGGCGCAGCACGTCGCCGACGTTCATCGCGCCCTGCTCGACCATCGCTTCACGACGGATCACCGTACGCGCGCCGGGGTGGTTCTGCACCACGGCGGCGTCGGCGTCGCCGAGCCAGTCGCCGACCACTTTGATGTCGGTCACGCCCAGCTCCAGCGGGCCGCTGTCGGCGGAAGTCGGGGCCGGCGACAAGGTCACCGAGCCTTCATTGATCTGGTAATCCAGACCGCTGCCTTGCAGCAATTGGCGCAGGGCCTGCTCCGGAGAAAGATTGCCGTCCACCGCCGGCGCCTGTTTGCCGGCGACCAGGTCCGGGCTGAAAAACACCTGCAACGACGTTTGCTGACCGAGTTCGCTCAAGGCCTGCCCCAGCGGCTGTGCACGGATGTGAATGGCTTCGGCGGCGAAAGCCATCGGCACGGCGGCGTTGACCGCCAGCGCGAGCGCCAGCGGCAACCAGGAGGATTTTTTGTTTTTGGTGGTGGAGTTTTTCACGTCGAACGGAGTCCTGTGGATCGCAAAAGTGTGCGGCTGTTAATGCAAACCAGTTGCAGTTAAACAGGAAGACGACGAACTCGAAAAAAACCTGAATTTTATTTTGAAATTATTTCCTGGCTGCCGTCGGCAAGGGTGCGCACGGCCACCGGAAGGATGCTCGGCAAGGCCTTGAGCAAGGCATCGGTGTTGTCGGATTTGAACACGCTGGTCAGGCGCAGACTGGCCACGGCGGGGTTGGAGACTTTCAGCGGCTTGTCACGATAACGCGACACTTCCTCGGCGACTTCGCTGAGGCTGGCGTTGTTGAACACCAGTTTGCCGCTGCGCCAGGCCGTCAGTTCCGCCGGGTTGACCGCGTAAGCTGGCGCCACTTTGCCCCGGGCATCGATCCGCGTGCCGAGGCCGGCGGTCAGGCTGATGAAATCGGCATCCGCCGCATCACGACCCTGCACCTTGACCGTGCCCTGTTCCACCGCGACTCGGGTCTGGGTCACGTCACGCCGCACGTCGAAGCGGGTGCCGGTGACCGTGACCTTGCCGCTGCCGGCCTCGACCACGAACGGGCGGGAAATGTCGTGCTCGACGCTGAACATCGCTTCGCCTTCGGTCAGCTCGATGAGCCGGCGATCCTTCTCGAAACGCACCTGCAGACGGCTGCGGCTGTTGAGGTCGATCACTGAACCGTCCGGCAACGCCACATGCTTGCGCTCGCCGAGCGCGGTGGCGAATTCAGCGCTGTAACCCGACGGATGATTCAAACCGCTGAACAGACCGAGCCCGAGCGCCACCGCGACCACGCTGGCCGCCACGGCATAACGCAACAACGGACGGCGTTCGCGCCGCGCTGGTGGGGTTTCGCACAAAGCTTTAAGCCGTGGCGCCGGCAGCAGATCCGCCGCCGTCCACAAGCCTTGCAGCAACTGGAATTCGTCACGGTGCTGCGGATGCTGGTTCAGCCACGCGTCGAAGCGCTGCTGTTCGTCGACACTGATGGCCGGCTCCTGCAAACGCACAAACCAGCGTGCCGCGTCATCACGCACCGTTGTTTGCCCGCACGCGCAATCACGAGTATCCGTCATGGAATGTCCTGTTTGGCTGGGGATGAAAAGACGCCACGGCTCATGATTGCGCCCCGTCCAGGCGATCACGCAGATGCCGCAGGGTGCGGATCATATACTTTTCCACCATGTTCCTGGACAGGCCCAGGCGTTCGGCGATTTCCGCCTGGGTCAGGCCCTCGATCTTCTGCCAGACGAAAATCCGTCGGCAGTTGACCGGAAGCTCCGTGAGCGCGCGTTCGATGGAATCGGCCAGCTGGATCGCATGCATGTAATGCTCCGGATCGCCGGTCGGCGACTCACTGAGATCGATCGCCTCCGACTCCATGGCGCCCCGCCGGTCCTCCCGCCGATAGCCATCCACCGCGATGTTGCGCGCCGTCTGGTGCAAATACGCCCGGGGTTGCTGCACCGCCGACGAATCGGATTCGAGCACCCGCACAAAGGTGTCGTGCGCCAGATCCTCGGCCTGCGAGCGATTGCGCAGGCGACGGGTCCAGGTGCCGATCAACTCTTCGTAATGCTCGAGAAAGCCGGGTCTGCGGGGCAGCATGGGGATCATTGCGGCGCGCTGAGGAAAGGGGCGTGAATAGTAATGCTTCCTATTAAGCCGAAGCAACGTATTCCTCGGGAATGCCGACGAAGCTGTTTTCCCCACCCCTCCAGCGCTCTAACCCGCGTTAATCTCTGCCTTGCGCGAGCAGAACCACCCGTGCATCAAACCCGCCTGAAAGAACTGGACCGGCGCCTCGAACCCGGCCGACTCGATCAGACCGGCGACTTGCGGCGCCGGCAGGATCGCCACATCCCGGGCATAGGCCAGACGCGCTCGCTCGAGCATTTGCGCCGGCACCTGGGCCGATGCCATCAGCGTCATCCAGTGACGCAGCAATGCTTCATAGGCCGGCGATGCGGTGTCAGAGGCAAGATCAGCATTCGCCAGAACCCCGCCCGGCAGCAGACGACGGGCAATCTCATGGAAAAAGTCGATACGGGCCTGGGGCTCGAGCAAAAACTGCGATACCAGAAAACAGGTCGCACCGTCGTAACCGGATTCATCCGTCAGCGTATCGAGATAGCCTTCATGAAACCGGCAACGGGCGAGAAAACCGCCCTCTTTCGCTCGCTGACGGCACACGTCGAGCATGGCGCCCGAAGGGTCGACTGCGGTGAATTCCCAGCCGGGAAACTGCTGCGCCAGATGCGCCATTTCCACACCGGTGCCCACGCCGACGCAGAGTATCCGGGCATTCGCCGGCAGGCCCGCGAACACGGAATCCAGCAGTAAATACAGGGCATCACGCAAGGGCGCCATGCCGCTCCACTGTTTGTCGTATACAGCTGACTGCTGGTCGAACAAGGCCTTGAGTGCTTGATTGTCCATGGAAACCTTCCTCTGCATCGTGATCAAGTGCACCGCGCAGATCGCGGTGCACATTCCATTATTGCAGGGCTGTCAAGCCCCCCGGCTGAGCAGCCCTGAACGCAGGGTGGCTCAGCCTTTTTCGTCAATACCTGCCGGGAGTGACTGACTGTCCAGATGACCGCTAAGCGTCACCGGGCCGACTTTCAGGTTGCCGTTTTCAAGAGAAACCTTCGGTGCGTTTTCTTCGGTTTTGTGTGGCAGGTCAAGGCCAGCTTTCACACCGTAGTCGAGATTGCTCAAGTCGGTGCTGCTGACCTTCGAATCGCCCAGATCGACCTTGCCTTCGGTGGCAGAAATCCGCGCGCCGGTCAGCTGCGTAGCGCCACCGACAGTGAGGTTCACACCCTGGCTACCGCTAATACCGGAAGCCTGTTTGACGCTGTCCTTGTGCGCGTATTCGCCTTCGACTTTCAGCGTTGGCTTGTAGTCGGTGCCCGCGAGTTTTCCGTTGTCGTCGGCTGGAGTCTTTTTGGCGGTCAGGCCCAGATCCACATCAACCTTGGCATGATTGCTGGAGTCCTGACGGCTTTCGAGCGACAGATCACCGACCACTTTGCCACTGACGTTGCGCGCATCGATCCGCGCACCGTTCAGGCTCGTGTCGCCCGCGCTGTTCAGCACCACCGTGTCCGCCTTGATCTGACCGTTCTGCTGGGTGGTGCCTTGCAGGTAATCCACGCCGACTTTGGCTCCGGCATTGAAGCCGTGGTCGCTGCTGACTTTTTCATCGGCGGCGGTTGGTGTGCTTTGGCTCAGATTGCCGCCGGCGCTCAACGCCACATTCCAGTTGTTGCGGTGGTCGGTGGACTGCGCGGATTCCTGAACGAAGCCGCCCTTCTGCGCGTCGATGCTGACGTTTGGCGAAGTGACCTGAGTGCCTTGCAAGTGCACCGAATCACCGCTCAGCGCGATGCCGTTCTGGCTGTTGAGCTGACCACCATTGAGAGTCTGGGTGTTCTCGTTGACCCGGCCGATGTTGAAGTTGCCGCTGAGGTTGCCGCCCTGATCGTGGCTCTTCTCGCTGCTGCTCTTGCTGCCGCCCGCCTTCAGCCCACCGCCAAGATTGCTGCCGTTGGCGACGTGGGTGTCGGTGGCCGCTTGCAGATCGAGCTTGCCGCCGGCCTTCAGGTCGATAGCGCCAGCGCTGTCGATCCTGGTGCCTTGTTGCACCTGATTGCCACCGCTGCTCAGTTGCACCGGGCCGTTGCCGCTGAGGCTGGCGACGTGCGCCTGGCTGTCGGTGGTCTGGTTGCCTTGGTGATCGAGCTGGAACCCGGCGCCAAAATCGACGTTGGTGCCGTCGGTGCCCGGCAAGGTGCCGACGGTCAGCGAGCCATTGCCACGCAGGCTGGCGCTGTCGCTGCTCTGACGGTCATTGGCCTGATTCAGGGCCAGATCACCGCCGGTCTTGACGCTGACACCACCCTGCCCGCCATCGAAACGACTGCCTTCGAACTGTGCATCGCCGCCGACATTGATGTGCACGCCCTGATTGCCAGCGTAACCGCCGACTACTGCGGTGGTGCTGTTCTTGCTCGACTGGCTGCTGCCACCCGCACCGCTGCCGGCCACGTTCACGTCTTCACCGGTCTTGGTGTAGACGCGCACATCGACCTTGGCATCCACCTCGTTGTCGGTGCTGCTGCGGGTGTTGCTGGCCGCGTCGGCCACCAGTTTATCGGCGCTGATGTTTACTTTGCCGGCGCTGGCGTTGTACTGCGAGCCCTGGTCGTGCAGCGTGCCGCCGACCTTCACATCCACGGTCTGGCCGTCGAACCGGCTGACCACGGCGTTGCTGCTCTGCCCGGTTTTATCGGCGCTGGCGTGACCGATTGCCAGGTCGATACCGACGTTCGGCTGACCGAGATTGGCCAGTGCGTCCTTGTCCGGCACCTTGCCGTCGAGCACGTCTTTCACGGCGCCGGCAATCGGCCGGGCGATGTCTTTGTACTCGACGTTGGCGCCGATGTCCGCCGACCAGTTGCTCTCTTTGTGGGTGCTGCTCGCGGTGTTGTGGGCGACACGGTTGTCGACTTCGTTAGCGGCGACGTTCAGACCGTTGCCGGCCTTCAGTTGCGCACCTTCGGTGACGAGTTTGTCAGCGCTGATGTTCAGGCTGCCGCTGCCCTGCACGCCGGTGGTTTGCGCGGTGGTTTTGCCGGTGGTGTCTTGCGAGGTGCTGTGCGAGAAATCCACACCGCTGCCCGCGCGGTCGAGGCCGCCGGTGTAATAGAAACCGCCACCGGTGCTGCGGGTTTCGGTTGAGGTGCCGTGGCTGTCCTGCTCGGCCAGCAACGAGACGTTCTTGCCGCTCAGGGTGGTGTCGCCGGCGGTGGATTTGACCTCGGCGCCCTTGAGCGTCACGTCACCGCCCGCCTTCACTTGCACGCTGCCGCCGCTGAGGCTGGAACCTTGCTGGGTGACGTCGTTGGTGGTGACGGTTTGCGCTTTATCTTCGTAATGCACGCCGGCGCGATATTGCTCCGCCGTCTGCTCCCTGGCGTAGGCGTCAAAGCCACGGGTTTGCGTGCTGTTGCTGCTGTCACGGGTGTTCTGCGTCGAATGCACATTCACGTCACCGACCGCATCCGCCGTCAGCGAACCGCCAGCCTTGACCGTGGAGCCGGCGACTTCGATGTCCCTGGCGCTTTTCAGCTTGAGATTGCTGTCAGACGCCAGCTCGCTGCGCACCGTGGTGCTGTCCTTGCTGGTCTGACGGGACTCGTTCTTGGTGATGCCGAAGAACTTGCTGTCCTTGTCGTGGTTGTTGCTGTGCGAGGTGTCCTGCACGCCGTCGATGGTCAGCGAACCGTTGTCGCTGATCACGCTGGCGTCCATGGCGCCACGCACCTGGCTGCCGCTGATGCGCACGTCGTCCGCCTTGACCAGCAGTTTGCCGGCGGCGTTGATCTTGCTGCCCTGATGCCGGGTCTCGCCCTTGTCGGCGTCGCCGGTCTTGCCGAAGAAACCGCCGCCGACCAGGTCACCGGAATAGCGATTGTCGCTGCTGCGATGGGTGTGGGTCGCGGTGGTGATTTCCACCTGTTTGCCGGCCAGTTGCAGATCACCGGCGCTGTCGACTTCGGCGCCTTCGGAGCGCAACAGTGCGGCGGTTTGCAGGGCGATGTTGCCGGCCTTCAATTGGCTGGTGACGCTGCGCTGCTCTTCGCTGCTGCTGTCCCAATCGGCTTTCCACAGGTGTTTGCGGTGCTTGCCCTGATCGGTCCGGATGTGGCTTTCAGTGGCGGCGGTCAGGCGCAGGTCACCGCCGCTTTGCACGCTGAGGTTGTTCTTCGCGTCGACCTTGGCGGCTTTCAGTTCGGTGTCTTTGACGGACGACAATTGCGCGTCGCGGCTGGCGATGATCTGGCTGCCGTGCTGGCGCGAATCGCTGTCGGTTTTGCTGCGCTCGTAGGTTTCCCAGATGATGCCGATGGTGCTGTTGTTCCAGTTTTCGCGCTGCTCCTTGAGCTTGCGGCTTTCGACAGTGGTCAAGGTCAGGTTGCGTTTGGCCTCGACCTTCACGTCGCGGCCGCTGACATCAGTGGCGGCCAGGCTCAGGTCCTTGCCGCTGTGCAAGCCGACGTCGCCCTGGCCGCTGCGAATGCCGGCGCGGGTCAGGTCGAGGCTGTCCGCGATCGCCTGACCGCTGACGCTCAAGTCGCCCGCCGAACGAATCTGCACACCGTCACGCCCGGCGACTTGCACAGCGCCGACCTTCACGCCCGCGCCTTCGGCGGTGCTGACGATGTTGATGCGCCCGGCCTGCATCGCGCCGAACAGGCTGGCGTCGATGCGTTGATCGGTGGTGTTGCCCGCCGGGTCCACGGCTTTCACCTGGCCGCTGGCGTAGTCGATCTCATTGCGCCCGACGGTGAGGTTCAGTTGATCGCGAGCGCTGATTGCACCCTGGCTGTCGATGCGCGGTGCGATCAGGTTGATCGAGCCTTCGCCATTGCGCAGGCCGCCGCTCTGAATCTGCAACTGGCCGGTGGCGTCGCGGGTGCTCAGCGCTTGCAGTTTGCCGTCGTTCAGCTCGGGACGGCCGACCACCAGATTGGCGTTCGGCGTGTTGATGAAGCTGCCGCCGTTCACCGAAATGCCGTTCGGGTTGGCGAGCACGTAGTCGGCAGCGCGACCGAAGATTTCCTGGGCGCCGTTGATGGCCGACGGGTTGCGGCTGATCACTTCGTTGAGGATCACGCTCGCGGCCTGACCCTGCAATTGCGGGTTGGCCGCCAGTTGCCCGGCGAGCTGCGATTGCCCGGCCTGCAAGGCGTTGTTCAGGACGAGGCCCTGACGGTCGACGTTGTAGTCGAGGAACTGGTTGTGCGACAGGCCCGATCCGTTCGGTGCGACGATGTTGACGATCGGCACGCCGCCCTGGGTCTGCAATTGCGCGGTGCCGCCGGGGCCGGGTGCGACCACCACACCGCCGGCCATGGCGCCCGGCAGATGAGCGACCAGGAACAGGCTGGCGATGGCCCAGCGCAGTTTGCCCCGTGGGGAAAGATGAAACGCAAAGGTGTTCATTGGCATAAAAAACTCTCCATGTAGTGCGGCATCACGTTGCGCGTTGAGTTAAAGGCCTCGGCTGTCGCGCTCAGGTCCGATGGCTGTTGTTCACTGACGTTCATATCTGTAATCCGACCCGCATCAGCCAGGTTTCGGGCTCGTGGTGCAGGCCGGTCGGGGTTTGAAGGCTGCGTTGGTAATCGACATCCACTTGCAGGTTTTTCCAGCCCAGGTTGAGGCCGATGCTGGCACCGCTCAGGCGTTGGCCCGAAGCGCCGTGATCGGCCTTGATCCAGCCGTGGTCGAGGCCGACGCGCGGGGTGAGCTGCACCGGCAAATCGCTGCGTAGCGGCAGCCGCAGAGTGTTGCGCCAGATCGCGCCACTGGCGCCGGACGCGCTGCTGACCCGGTAACCGCGCACGGCGGAATCATCGGTGCCGAGCAGTTGTTCGATCGCCGGCAACGGATCCGGGCTGTACTGCAAATTGAGTTGGCTCTGCCATTGCCAGGCTTGCGCACCGAGCTGGCCGTTGCGCCACTGGCTGAGGCCGGCGCGGTACTTGCGAAACTGTGCCTTGGGCAGGTTTTTGACCTGGCGATCGGCATCGTCGTCGGCGCCGAACCAACGCGTACCCTGGGCGTAATTGACGTCGAGGTTCCACACCGCGCGGTCGAGCCAGAACAGATTGAGCCCGGCTTCGGCCACGGTCAGGGTCGGGCTCTGAATGCCGAGGCGGACGTTTTCCAGATAACTGTCGACGTCCTTGTGCGCCAGTTGCAGGTTGGCGCTGAGCTGATGGCTCTGGTCGCGCCACAACACGCGGTCGGCGCGCAGGCTGAGCTGATCGGTGATGCCAGTGCTGTGGAAAGTCAGCGTGCTGAGCTTGAACGGCGCGCGATATTCGGCGTGGCTGGCGAAGGTGCTGAACGTCCAGTAGCCGTAGGGGATCGCGTAATAGAGGCTGGCGTTGCGGCTGTAGCGCTCGCCCTGATTGAGGGTGTCGCTGGCACTAAGACTCAACAGGTCGTTGAGTTCGAGCGGACTGTCGAGGGTCAGGCTCAGCGTGTCGCGATCACGGCCGGTGCTGGCGCTGCCGAGGTTGTCGAAACCGGCACCAAGGGCCCAGCGTGACTGCCCGGAAGTACGTGAACGCAGGATGATTTTTGACGCACCGGGCTGGCTGCCGGGGGCGATGTCGGCGGTCAGATCGAGCGAGCGCAGACGGTTCAATTGATCCAGCCCCTGTTCGAGATCCCGCAGGTTCAGCGGCTTGCCGAGCATGCCGGGGAATGCACCGCCGAGGGACACCGGAAGGCTCTGGTCGGCCAGCTCGATGGACTCGATGTAGCCTTCGTCGACCAGAATATCCAGCGACTGCCCCGCCGCCGGCGCGCTGCTCAGGTACGGCCGGCTGGCGATATAGCTCTTCTCCACGTACAGCGCGGTAATGGTCGCCAGCAAATGGTTGATCTGGCCGACGCCCATGCACGGCGCCAGCAGCGGTTTGATGCGGGCGTTGAGCTTGTCTTTATCGATCAGCGTGACGCCGCCGATGCGCGTACCGCTCAAGGGCCAGCAGCGTTCGTCGGGGTTGATCGATTCAGGAATGGCCGGGGTGGCAGGCGTAGGACCGAACGCGCCGCGCTCCAGTTGTCGCTTGCGCTGTTCGAGTTGCAGTTGTTGCAAGTCGCGCTGTTGCTGTTGCTGCTGGCGCAGCACCTCCTGGCCAGGGACTGGAGCTTCGGCGGCGAGAACGCTGGGCGCGCACACGCTCAACAACAAGGCCGAAAACAGCGGGCGAGGCATGGAACGACTACGAGAAACAGCGTAAAGCGAATACGGCACTCAACATCCTTGCAATCAACTGGCTTAATGCCACCCCATCAATAGCGGTGATAGTCAGAGCCTTCCTACGCAAATGCAAGACGCTTCCTACAGCGCTTACATTTCTTAAACAAATGATCAGCTTTTTTAAACGCCCTCCATCTGACGACCGGCGATAAAAATCAATTGCCACAAAATATTACTCGCGTCATATTACGGACGTAATAACCACTCCGCTTTCCCAGGTATTACGTCATGACCAGCATGCCCACCGTAGAACCCGACCTCGCCGTTCCGGTCAGCACTCCCAAACCGCCCCTGCTCAAACGCTTGCTGCTGCCTACTGCCGGCATGGCCGCACTGGTATTCGCCGGGTTGTACGCCGTGCATTGGTGGGGCGCCGGGCGATTTCTCGAAGAGACCGATGATGCCTACATTGGCGGCGACGTCACGGTGATCGGGCCGAAAGTCGCCGGTTACATCGAGGAAGTGCTGGTCAGCGACAACCAGAAAGTAAAGGCCGGCGACGTGCTGATCCGCCTCGACGACCGCGACTACCGCGCCAATCTGGCCAAGGCCGAAGGCGCCGTTGCCGCCGAGGAAGCGCTGCTGGCCAACCTCGACGCCACCGAACAATTGCAACAAGCGGTGATCGGTCAGGCCCGTGCCGGCATTGATGCCGCCAGCGCCGAAACCGCCCGTTCGCGGGATGACAACGCACGCTACAAACGCCTGGTGACCACCAATGCAGTGTCGGTGGAAAGCGCACAACGGGCCGACGCCACCTTCAAGACCGCGCAAGCCTTGAGCGCCAAAGCCCAGGCCGAACTGCTGGCCGCGCAACGCCAGCTCACCGTGATCGAAACCCGGAAACAACAGGCCCGCGCCGCCCTTCAGCAAGCCCGGGCCGAGCGTGATCTGGCGCAACTCAACCTCGGCTACACCGAACTGCGCGCCCCGGTCGACGGCGTGATCGGCAACCGTCGCGCACGGGTCGGCGCTTATGCCCAGGCCGGTTCGCAACAGTTGTCGGTGGTACCGGCCAGCGGCCTTTGGGTCGATGCCAATTTCAAGGAAGATCAATTGGCGCGGATGAAACCCGGCCAGCGCGTGAGCATCCGCGCCGACGTGTTGTCCGGCCAGCAATTCCACGGCCGCCTCGACAGCCTCGCCCCGGCCACCGGTTCGCAGTTCAGCGTGTTGCCGCCGGAAAACGCCACCGGCAACTTCACCAAAATCGTCCAGCGAGTACCGGTGCGGATCCTGCTCGACCCGGCGGACGGCGTGCTCGGCCACCTGCGTCCGGGCCTGTCGGTGACGGCTGAAGTCGACACCCGCCCCCAACCTGAAAACACCGCCGTGGCCAGCGCGCCATGAGCACCGCCCTCACCGCCTCCGCGCAGCCATTCAATGCCGCCGAAATGGCGACGGCGACCAAGGTGTTCGCCTTCGCCACGATGTGCATCGGCATGTTCATCGCGCTGCTGGATATCCAGATCGTCTCGGCCTCGTTGCGCGACATCGGCGGCGGGCTATCCGCCGGCACCGATGAAACGGCGTGGGTGCAGACCAGTTACCTGATCGCCGAAATCATCGTGATTCCGCTGTCGGGCTGGCTGTCGCGTGTGTTCTCCACACGTTGGCTGTTCTGCGCATCAGCGGTCGGTTTCACCCTGGCCAGCCTGCTCTGCGGCATCGCCTGGAACATCCAGAGCATGATCGCCTTCCGCGCGTTGCAAGGGTTTCTCGGCGGATCGATGATTCCGCTCGTGTTCACAACGGCGTTCTTTTTCTTTACCGGCAAACAGCGAGTGATTGCCGCCGCAACCATCGGCGCCGTGGCTTCGCTGGCACCGACGCTGGGCCCGGTGATCGGTGGCTGGATCACCGACGTTTCGTCCTGGCACTGGCTGTTCTACATCAATCTGGTGCCGGGTATTTTCGTCGCCGTGGCCGTGCCGATGCTGGTGAAGATCGACCGGCCGGAACTCTCGTTGCTCAAGGGCGCGGACTATTTGAGCATGGCGTTTCTGGCGCTGTTTCTCGGCTGCCTGGAATACACCCTCGAAGAAGGCCCGCGCTGGAACTGGTTCAGTGACCAGACGATTCTGACCACCGCGTGGATCAGTGGCCTGGCCGGGCTGGCCTTCATCGGCCGCACGTTGCATGTGGCCAATCCGATCGTCGATCTGCGCGCGCTCAAGGATCGCAATTTCGCCCTCGGCTGCTTCTTTTCCTTCGTCACCGGGATTGGCCTGTTCGCGACGATTTACCTGACGCCGCTGTTTCTCGGCCGGGTGCGCGGCTACGGCGCGCTGGACATTGGTCTGGCGGTTTTCTCCACCGGGGTGTTCCAGATCATGGCGATTCCGCTGTACGCCTTTCTGGCCAATCGCGTCGATCTGCGCTGGATCATGATGGCGGGCCTGGCGTTGTTCGCGTTGTCGATGTGGGAATTCAGTCCGATCACCCACGACTGGGGCGCCGCAGAATTGATGCTGCCGCAAGCCCTGCGCGGGATTGCCCAGCAACTGGCGGTGCCGCCGGCAGTGACGTTGACGTTGGGTGGTCTGGCACCGGCGCGGCTGAAGCATGCGTCGGGCCTGTTCAACCTGATGCGCAACCTGGGCGGTGCAATCGGGATTGCCGCGTGCGCGACCATTCTCAACGACCGCACCAACCTGCACTTCACCCGGTTGGCGGAGCATCTGAACAGCAGCAACGAAGCGGTGAATCAATGGCTGGCCCAGGTCGGCGGCAACTTTGCCGCGCTGGGTCAGAGCGGCGACGTCGGCCTCACTGCCAGCCTGCGTCAGCTATGGCTGCTGACTTACCGTGAAGCGCAGACGCAAACCTACGGCGACACGTTCCTGATGATCATGGTGTGCTTCGGCATCGCCACGGCGATGGTGCCCTTGATGCGCAAGGTGCAACCACCGGCCGCGCCGAGTGCCGATGCACATTGATCGATCAGGCTTGCGGGGTCTTACGGAAGCCCACGGCCAGACGGTTCCAGCTGTTGATGGTGCTGATCGCGACGCTCAGATCGACCATTTCTTTGGGCGAGAACTGGGCGGCGACCACTTCGTAGTCTTCGTCCGGGGCGTGGGTCAGGCTCAACTGGGTCAGGGTTTCGGTCCACAGCAGCGCGGCGCGTTCACGTTCGCTGAAGAACGGCGCTTCACGCCATGCGGTCACGGCGAACAACCGGCGCGGGGTTTCGCCACCCTTGATCGCGTCGGCGGTGTGCATGTCGATGCAGAACGCGCAGCCGTTGATCTGCGAAGCACGCAGCTTGACCAGTTCGATCAGGGTCTTTTCCAACGGTAGTTTGGAGACAGCGGTTTCCAGGGCGATCATCGCTTTCAGGGCATCTGGGGACGCGGTGTAGAAATCGATACGAGGTTTCATGGCGACTCTCCGGGGCAAGTGAATGTGTGGCTACGGTAGTCCCGGGGTTGGGCCAGGCAAATAGCCAATCTCCCGGAAGTCGGGTAGGCCACTCGTTTGGCGTCGGAAAAGAAAGTGTGAAAGGGCAATTGCCAGCACTCGTTCTGCGCCACTAGAATGCGATCAATTCTTAATTGCACCCCAATCGCACTCTCGATTGCATCTCTGGCAACGGACGCCCGAAACGAGTATCTGCCCTTCATGTCGTCACTCGATCAGCCGTTGAATCAGCAAGTCCAGACACTCTACAGCGAACACCACGGGTGGCTGCAGGGCTGGCTGCAGCGCAAGTTGGGCAGTCGCTGCGATGCGGCCGACCTGGCGCACGACACGTTTTTGCGCCTGCTCACTCGCCAGGTGATCAAGCCGCTGGGCGGCGAGCCACGGGCGCTGCTGACGCACATCGCCAAAGGGCTGGTGATCGATCGCTGGCGGCGTCAGGACCTGGAGCGCGCGTACCTGGAAACCATTGCGCACCTGCCCGCCGCCGAAGTGCCGTCGCCGGAAACCCGCTACCTGATTCTCGAAACCCTGTGGCGCATCGAAGCACTGCTGCGCGAACTGCCCGAGCAGACTCGCGAGACCTTCCTGCTGTCGCAGATCGAAGGCCTGACCTACGCGCAGATCGCCACGCGCCTGAGTGTTTCGCTGATCACCGTCAAACGCCACATGCGTGCCGCGTTCATTGCCTGCCTGAGTGTCGCCTGATGAATTCGTCGATGATCAATCCGCAGATTCTCGGCGAAGCCGCCGACTGGCTGGTGCAACTGCATTCCGGCACCGCGACCCCGTCCGACCATCAGGCCATCGCCCAATGGCGCACCCGCAGCGCCGAGCACGCCATTGCCTGGCAGCGGGCCGAAGCGTTGTTGGGGGATTTGCGCAGCGTGCCGGCCAACGTCGCGATCCAGACCTTGAAACGCGCGTCCCGCAAGGAGGGTCTGAGCCGTCGCCAGACCCTCACCCGCCTCGGCTTGCTGTTGATGGCCGGGCCGCTGGGCATTGCCTCGCAGCATGTGCCGTGGGAGCAATGGACCGCCGACCAGCGCACCGCCGTCGGCGAGCAGAAGAACCTGCAATTGCCGGACGGCACGCAATTGCTGCTCAACACCGACAGCGCCGTGAACATCGCTTACAGCCCGGCCGAGCGCCGGGTGCTGCTGCTCAATGGCGAAGTGCTGATCAACACCGCCAGCGATGCTGCCGCCCGCCCGTTCATCGTCGAAACCCCACAAGGCCTCGCCCGTGCGCTCGGCACGCGGTTCTGCGTGCGTACCGAAGGTTCGCGCAGCCAGGTGTCGGTGCTCGAAGGCCAGGTTCAGATCACCCCGCAATTGCTCAAGCAGAATGCGATTCTCAAGGCCGGCGAGCGCCAGCGCTTCAAGCTCAACAGCTTCGACAGCGCCGAAACCTTCGACACCGCCAGCCTGGCCTGGGACAAGGGCATGCTGCTGGCCAGCAACATGCGGCTGGACGAATTGCTCGGCGAACTGAGCCGCTATCGTCGAGGCGTGCTGCGCTGCCATCCGGACGTCGCGGCGATGCGCGTGTCCGGGGCGTTTTCCCTGCGCGACACCGACGCCAGCCTGCGCCTGCTCAGCGACACGTTGCCGCTGAACATCAACAGCCTGACCCGCTATTGGCTGTCGGTGGAACCCCGTGTCTGAGCCCTCGGAAAATATTTTCAATATTCGCTGATACCTTTTCGCGTCTCGTCCGGTGAGTGGATAGACCTTTCAATTCCACGCCCCCGACAGGAACACCGAATGACCGCAATGCCATTGCCCCGCCCCGCCACGTTTGCGCTCAAAGCCCTGCACCTGAGCCTGGCTCTGGCCTTCAGCGCACTGCTGCCGACTGCCGCCCACGCCGCCGACAGCATCAGCGAAAGCACCAGCCGTACCGTCAACATCGGCCCCGGCCCGCTCAGCCATGTGCTGGCGCAGTTTGCGGTCAGCGTCGGCGTGCCGCTGTCGTTCGATCCGGCACAACTGGGCAATCGCCAGAGCCCCGGCCTGCAAGGCAGCTACACCGCGCAGAGCGGTTTTGCCCGGTTGCTGGAAGGCAGCGGTTTCGAGCTGATCAGCACCGGCCACAACGGCTACACCGTGGCCCCGAAAGTCGCGGCGGACGGCGCGCTGGAACTGGGCGCCACCAATGTCAGCGCCCTGCGCGACGACAGCGGCGCCACCTACGGCGGCGAACAGGTCGCCCGCCGCGCGCAGATCGGCATGCTCGGCAACCAGGAGGTCAACGACCTGCCCTTCAGCGTCACCAGTTACACCGCCAAGACCATGGCCGATCAGCAGGCGCAAACCGTCGGCGACGTGTTGCTCAACGATGCCTCGGTGCGCCAGTCCAACGGCTTCGGCAACTTCTCGCAGATGTTCATGATCCGCGGCCTGCCGCTGGCCTCCGATGACATTTCCTATAACGGTCTCTATGGCGTGCTGCCCCGGCAGATCATCGCCGTCGAAGCGCTGGATCGAGTGGAGCTTTTCAAGGGCCCGAACGCCTTCGTCAACGGCGTGACCCCGAGCGGCAGCGGCATCGGTGGCGGGATCAACCTGCAACCCAAACGCGCGATGGACACGCCAACGCGCAGCGTCACCCTCGACTACAGCGCCGACGGCCGGGTCGGCGGGCATCTGGATCTGGGCCAGCGCTTCGGCGAAGACAACCGCTTTGGCGCGCGGGTCAACCTGATGCAGCGCGAAGGCGACACCGCCGTCGATGAAGAAGACCAGCGCTCGTCGCTGTTCAGCGTCGGCCTGGACTATCGCGGCGATCGCCTGCGGGTCTCGACCGATTTCGGTTATCAGAAGCAGGTGATCAATCAGGGTCGCTCGGTGATCTATGTCGATTCGAGCCTGACCAAAGCCCCCAAGGTGCCGCACGCCAACGCCAGCTACGCCCAGAGTTGGAGCTACTCGCAACTCGAAGACACCTTCGGCATGGCCCGCGCCGAATACGACCTCAACGACAATTGGACCGCCTACGTGTCCGGCGGCGCCAAGCACACCCGCGAAAACGGCGTGTACTCGTCGCTGACCGTCACCGACCTCAACGGCAACGCCCGTGGCGGCATGCTCTATTCGCCACACGATGAAGACAGTAAAAGCGCAATGGCCGGGCTCAACGGCCGCTTCGACACCGGCCCCGTCACGCACCAGTTGAACCTCGGCTGGGCGGGCATCTGGGGCGAGCAACGCTCGGCGTTCGAAACCATCGGCGCGGCCGGGCGCTACAGCACCAACCTGTACAACGTCACCGACAAACCGCGCCCGACGCCGACCTCGTTTGCCAGCGACATCAACGACCCGCGCATCACCGGCAAGAACATCCTGCGCAGCGAGGCGATTTCCGACACCCTCGGTTTCGTCGATGACCGTATCCTGCTGACCCTCGGCGTGCGCCGCCAGGCACTGAAAGTCGACGGCTGGAGCACCGCCACCGGCGCCCGCACTTCCAGCTATGAAGAATCGATCACCACCCCGGTCTACGGCCTGGTGATCAAGCCGTGGGAACACGTGTCGTTCTACGCCAACCGCATCGAAGGCCTGGCCAAGGGCCCGACGCCGCCGACCACGGCAATCAACCGCGACGAAACCTTCGCCCCGGTGCGCAGCAAACAGATCGAAGCCGGCGTGCGCGTGGACATGGGCAGCTACGGCGCCAACCTCGGCGTCTATCGCATCGAGCAACCGTCGAGCTACACCCAGGACGGGATCTTCCGGGTCGACGGCCAGCAGACCAACAAAGGCGTGGAACTCAACATCTACGGCGAACCGCTCGACGGCCTGCGCCTGCTCAGCGGCGCGACCGTGATGAAGACTGAACTGGAAGGCAGCAGCAACGGCGTGAATGACGGCAACCGCGCCGTCGGGGTGCCGCGCTTCCAGTTCAACCTCGGTGCCGACTGGGACATTCCGGGGCTCGAAGGCGCGGCCCTCAGCGCGCGGATGTTGCGCACCGGCGGCCAGTACCTGAACGCGGCCAACACCCAGAGCATTCCGGCGTGGAACCGCTTCGACCTTGGCTCGCGCTACGCCTTCAAACTGGATGAAAAGCAGATCACCCTGCGGGCCAATCTGGAGAACGTCGCCAATGAAGCCTATTGGGCTTCGGCCAACGGCGGTTACCTGACCCAGGGCACGCCGCGGACGCTGAAGGTTTCGGCGACCGTGGACTTCTGACCGCTCGTCATCCGGCCGGCACCAAGCCTTGTGCGCGTCAGACCAATATCAGGTAGATCCCCTGACTGGAGACACACCATGATGACGCGCACATTGACCTCAATCCTGCTGGCCGCCACGCTGGCCGCCTCCACCGCAAGCTTTGCTGCAAACGACGGCGCCGATGCCACCGGCACCAAATCCGGCGCCACCAGCGGCTCGACCCAGCCACCGAACAGCACCCCGGGCGCGCCTTCGGGCGGCAGCAATTCCGATGGCATGGGCCAAGGCACCGGCACCAACGGCGGCGCCAGCGGTTCAGGCTCAGGGGCTGGCGGCGGGACCGGTTCGGCCGGCGGCGGTACGGGTGGAGCTGGCGGTGGCACCGGCAGCTGAACGAACAAGAGCAGGCCGTGGTAAGTGCCATGGCCTGTGGCTGAACCCGATTGTTTTTTTGTCAGCGATCCGAGCGCAGTAACTCGCCGACGCCGACGTCCATCGACAACACGGCCGCGCGATTGCGGCCGGCGTTCTTGGCCTGATACAGCGCCGCATCCGCGCGCTGGATGAACAGTTCCGGGCTGTCGTTGCCCAGCGGAATGAAGGAATAGCAGCCCAGGCTCACCGTGAGATAACCGGTCGGCGAACCGCTGTGGGTGATGTGCTTGTCCATGACACTGCGGCGGATCTGCCCGGCGATCGCCAGTGCGCCGTTGATGTCGGTGTCCGGCAGCAACACCGCGAACTCCTCGCCGCCATAGCGTACCGCCAGATCGGATTTGCGCTGGCAGCAGTTTTTCACCACCTGCGCGACCTGCGTCAGGCAATGGTCGCCGGCCACATGGCCGTAGGCGTCGTTGTAGCTTTTGAAAAAATCGATATCGAGCATGATCAGGCTGACCGGGCTCGACTGCCGCGCGCCCCGGGCAAACTCCACGTCCAGCGAACGCTCGAACAGGCGCCGGTTGGCCAGCCCGGTCAAACTGTCGTGGGTGGCGATCTGCTCCAGCGCCCGCTGGGCCTTGCGCAGATTTTTCTCGATCCGCTCGCCATCGCGCACCTGATGAATGAACACCCAGCCGAACAGCCCCACGCCGAGCATCACCAGCGCCACGATCACGCTGGACTGGAACGCCCGGTCATGCCAGCCCTGAAGAATCGTGTCCCGCGACGAAGAGGCGGCCACCACCAGCGGATAACTTTCCAGCTGCCGGTAACCGTAAAGGCGCGTCACGCCGTCGACCACCGAGTCGATCATCGCGGTGCCGGCGGAGGCATTGGGCAGCAGCGTCTGATAGATCTCGCCCTTGGCCAGCGAGGTGCCGATCAGGGACTCGTCGAACGGCCGGCGGGCGAGCAAGGTGCCGTCGGTCAGGCCGAGGAACATGGTGCCGTTGTCGTCCAGGCTGAAGCTTTTGAAGAACTTGTCGAAGTACGACATCTTGATCCCGGCCAGCAGCACGCCCTGGAAATTGCCGGCGCGGTCGTTGATCCGTTTCGAGATCGGGATGATCCACTCGCCGTTCTCGCGGCTGCGGATCGCCGGGCCGATATGCGCAACGGACGACACGTTCTGCTGGTGAAACCTGAAGTACTCGCGATCGGCCACGCCATTGCCACGCGGCAGATTCGGGAACGAGGTAATCACCCACTGCCCTTCGCGGTCGAACAGGAACATGCCGTGCAACTGCTCGAGTTGCTGCACCCGTCGCGCGAGGGTTTTCTGCAGGCGAGTCTTTTGCGCCGCGCCATAACCGTCTTCCTGAATCCAGTCGACCAGACTGGTCATCACCAGATCCGCCGCCAGAAAGGTGTCCTCGGCCTGCTGCGCCATGGCCCGGGTCAGGTTGGCCGAAGACATCTGCGCGTTCGCCAGATCCTGGCGCCGCGACTGTTCGATCTGCAAGTACAGCAAACCGAACAGGCACAGACACACGGCAACGATGAACAACACCGCCGCCTTGCGCAGGGGCAAACGCTTGAGGGTGCCGCCGGGGGCCTGATGCGGATCGTGAATGGGGATAGGCAAAAGCGTGTCCTGGGCAGGTACGACAGGGGCAAAGGCCCGAAACCCTTGTTCTTGTGAGCGTAGCCCACCGGGTTGTGTGGGGCAACCAAGTGCCCCCGCTACGATCCCGACCCTGTTGCTATCGGCGCGCAAGGCAATTGGATGACCTGCGACGCGAATTATTTTTGCCTGCCCGTTTTCCTCGCCTTCACTCCCGGCTCGACAACCGCCGCATCGCACTGTGCAGATGCGCCCGCGCACTTTCCGGATCGCCCTCGCGCATCTGCTCGTACGCCCGTTGCGCAACCGCGTGCGGCACCGGTTTGAGCTCCCGTTGCGTGGCCATCGCCAGCAGTTGCACCTGCGCGGCACGCTCCAGGTAATACAGATCGTCCCAGGCTTCGGCGATGGTCGGCGCCGCGACAATCACCCCGTGGTTCTTGAGAAACAGAATGTCGGCCTCGCCCATGACCCCGGCAATCCGGTCGCCCTCACGCGCGTCCAGCGCCAGCCCGTTGTAATGCTCGTCCACCGCCGTGCGCCCGTAAAATTTCAGCGCGGTTTGACTCAGCCACAACAGCGGCGGCCCCTCCAGCAGGCACAACGCCGTCGCGTTCGGCATGTGGGTGTGGAACGCGACCTTCACCCGAGGCAGCCGCTGGTGCAGCCGCGCATGAATATAGAAAGCAGTGGCCTCCGGTTGGCCCGCACCGTCCACCACGTTGCCATCGAAGTCGCAGACCAGCAGGTTGTGCGCCGTGACTTCGGAAAATGCATAGCCGTAGGGATTGACCAGAAACAGGTCAGCGTGCCCAGGCAACATCGCCGAAAAGTGATTGCAGATCCCCTCTTCCAATCCATGCAACGCCGCCAGTTGAAAGCACGCCGCAAGCTCTAGGCGAGCGGTGATGATGGCTTCGCTGTCGAGGTTCAACGGGGCGCAACGCGCAGCTCGGGCGCTGCCGGTCAGGGTATGGGCCATGGCGAAACTCCTTTATGACCAGCCAAGGGATGAGAACAACGGAAGGACTTCGTCCAGCGTGTTGAGAATCGCGTCGGGCCGATAGTCCGGCAGCAACTGACGACCGGTGCCACGGTCGATCCAGACGCAGCGAAAATGCATGTCGCGAGCCGCCGTGTGATCGAGCATCGGGCTGGCGCAGATGTGCACCACCTGATCGCGGCTGACGCCCAGTTGCTCATGAGCGTAGTCGAACAGCCGGGGCGCCGGTTTGTAGGCGCCGGCCTGTTGCGCGGTGATCACCCGGTCGATGTGGCCACCCAGTTGAGCGACGTTGCCGGCGATGATGTCGTCATCGGTATTGGAGACGATGCACAGCTTGAAACCCTTGGCCTTGAGCTGCGCGAGGGTGTCGACGACTTCGAGAAACGGCGGCATCTGCGGGATCGCGGCGGCCAGGCGTTGGCTGTCTTCGCTGGCACTCGCCAGGCCCAGTTCCTCCAGGGCCAATTGCAGGCCGAGGGTGCTCAGCTCACGAAACGAGCGGTGCGGCGGCGTCTGTTCCAGGCGATGTTCGTGGCGGTCGTAGACCTCGATCAGGCGCCCGGCGTCGACCCCGTGTTCACCTTTTTCGCTCAGGATCCGCTCGGCCACGGCGCGCAGGCCTTCGTCCCATTGAATCAAGGTGCCGTAGCAATCGAAGGTCAGCCATTGCGGGCGCGGTGTGTGGATCAACGTCATGGGGGCATTCCTCTGCAAGTGAGGGCTTCAGGTTATGAACTCGGGGTGATAGTGTGAAATTAAATAAATAGCCAACCGTCAGTTGCCAAACAAATATCGAGAGCGCCGCCATGCTGGATCTGGAACTGCTGAAAACCTTCGTCTGCGTGGTCGATGAAGGCAGCTTCACCCGCGCCGCCGAACGCGTCCATCGCACCCAATCCACGGTCAGCCAACAGGTGCGCAAACTCGAAGAACTGGTCGGCCACGCCCTGCTGTTGCGTGATCGCACCGGGCTGAACGTCAGCGTCACCGAGCACGGCGAACTGCTGATCCACTATGCCCGTCGCCTGCTGGCCTTGTCCGCCGAGGCCAGCGAAGCCCTGGCCAGCGATCTGGACCTGGAAATCCTGCGCATCGGCATGCCGGAAGACTTCGACGCCCGGCGCATGGCGCTGATCCTCGCCGGCTTCACCCGCAGCCACCCGCAAGCGCGGCTGGAAACCGTCAGCGGCATGAGCCTCGACCTGCGCCAACGCCTCGACAGCGGCGAAATCGACATCGCCCTGATCAAACGCGAACCCGACAGCGGCCCCGCCTGGGCGACCTGGCCGGAGCGACTGGTGTGGGTCAAGGGCGCGGAGTTCGACTCATCCAGCGGCGTGTTGCCTCTGGCGCTGTTTCCTCAAGGCTGCCTTTACCGACAACGGGCGATTCGCCTGCTCGACGTGGCGCAACGCCCCTGGCGTGTGGCCTTCGGCAGCCACAGCCTGACCGGCATTCAGGCGGCGGTGGCCTCAGGGCTTGGGGTTTCGGTGCTGCCGGCTTCGGCAGTGTTGCCGGAGCATCGGGTGTGCACGGACTTGCCGCCATTGCCGCCGACGGAGCTGGCACTGGTCAGTCGCGAGGGGGTGTTGAGTGGATTGCAGCGGGGGCTGGTGGAGTTTTTGCGGGGGGAATTGGGGGTGGATGCGGGGGGATTTGCTTGAGGTTGATCGCAAAAAAACAGGCGCCTTTTCAGGCGCCTGTTTTTATGATCGGTCAACGCGATGGCGGCACTCGAATATCCCCCGCCCGGCACTGGGTTTTCACGCCCTTGCCGCACGCGCCGAATTGCAGGTCCTTGCCCATGCACACGCGCACTTCCGACAGTTCCGGGCCGTTGCAGATCACGGCGATACCGTCTGACGGGATGCCCGGATTGCTCTTGCGGAACAGGTCGGCAATTTCCTGCGCTTCGAAGTAATAAGAGCTACTGAACGGTTGCAACTCTTCCGGGATGTTCACCGCGGCCACGGCTTTGTCCGCTTCGTCCAGATAACCCATAGCGCCGAGGCCGCTGCAGGTGCCGTGCTTGCTCCATTCGTGATCGAGCAGTTTTTTGGTCGGGAACAGCGTCAGACCTTTGGCCGTTTCGGCGGCCGACAGGTTGGTCAGCGGCGGGCAGGATTCCGGCCAGCCGCCCCTGGCGTATTGCGGCCACAGGCCATGCAGGACAAAACCGTAACCCTTGCCGGTGCATTGCGGATCGTCCTTATGGGTCAGGCAAAAGGTCGGCGACCAGGACAACGTCAGCAGGTAGTAATCGAACACCCCCGCCACCGACTCCGTCGGTGCCTTGTTGGCGTGTGACTGGCGCGCCGAACTCAGGCCGATGCTACCGACCGTCAGCGCAATCAGCGCCATAATTGTAAAAAGCTTTTTCATGTTCCCGTTCCTTGGGACGCGTGCGTCCGTGGTTTCTGTGGTCTGACCGTCATTTGGCCAGACGCTGATTGAGTCATGCCCGTGTTGCAAGCGCATGACGCAGGGCAAAACCTGCATTACTTTGAAAGGACTACCATGCTGTTGCATTCACCACAGGGAACCGACATGAGTAAAGCAGACGAACTCGCCGCGAAACTCAAACAAACCCGGCACACCCATGCTGACGAAATCACCTGCGCTGAACTTGAGATCGATTGCTGGCCGGCTCAGGTCTACGCCTTGTATCACCGCATCGAGGGCTGGTTGCAACCGGTCACCGAAGTCGGACTGAAGATTCGGCGAAATCCTACCCATGTTTGCGAAAGTTCACCGGATGGCGAGACCCACGACTACGCCATCGACCAATTGGTCATCGAAGCCAACCATCACAGCCTGACATTCGATCCCATCGCCCGTTTCACCGAGGACGGCTCGGGGCGCGTGCAGATCAACTTGCCGGGCAAAGAAACATCGCTTCTGCGCACCGTCGACGAACACGGCGAAAGCCACTGGTGGTTGCAGACCATCGAGACCGGGCAACAACTGGATGCGATTGCGTTGACGGAAAACAACCTGCTGTTGGTAGTCCAGGAAGGGCTCGGTCTGTAGGCCGAACCTGACAAAACTGTAATCCGCCCCTCAGCCAGCTGAAAGCTGCCACTGGTTAGCCTCCTCGTCATTGGTCAAACGGGGACTTCCAGCGCATGCCTTCCACCACGTCAAGACGTACCTTCGTCAAAGGCCTTGCCGCCAGCGGTCTGCTCGGCGGCCTCGGCCTGTGGCGCACGCCGGTCTGGGCCTTGAACAGCCCCGGCCAAGTGAACGAATTGAGCGGCACCGACTTCGAACTGTTCATCGGCGAAACCCCGGTCAACTTCACTGGCCAGCCCCGCACAGCACTGACCATTAATGGCAGTCTGCCCGGCCCGCTATTGCGCTGGCGCGAAGGCGACACCGTGACGTTGCGAGTGCGCAACCGACTCAAGGTCGACACCTCGATCCACTGGCACGGCATTCTGCTGCCGGCCAACATGGACGGCGTGCCGGGCCTGAGTTTCAAGGGCATCGAGCCGGGCGGCGTGTACGTCTACCAATTCAAGGTCCGCCAGCACGGCACCTACTGGTATCACAGCCACTCCGGGTTGCAGGAACAGGCCGGCGTCTACGGCCCGCTGGTGATCGATGCCCGGGAGCCGGAGCCGTTCCAGTACGACCGCGACTACGTGGTGATGCTCAGCGACTGGACCGACGAAGACCCGGCCAGCCTGATGAAGACCCTGAAAAAGCAGTCCGATTACTACAACTTCCACAAGCGCACAGTCGGCGATTTCATCCATGACGTCAGCGAAAAAGGCTGGGGCGCCACCGTCGCCGATCGCACGATGTGGGCCCAGATGAAGATGAATCCCACCGACATCGCCGATGTCAGCGGCGCCACGTACACCTTTCTGATGAATGGCCACGCACCCGATGACAACTGGACGGGACTGTTCCGGCCCGGTGAAAAGCTGCGTCTGCGGCTGATCAACGGCTCGGCCATGAGCTACTTCGACGTGCGCATCCCCGGCTTGAAAATGACCGTGGTCGCCGCCGACGGCCTGCACGTCAAGCCGATCAGCGTCGATGAGCTGCGCATCGCCGTGGCGGAAACCTATGACGTGATCGTCGAGCCCACCGCCGAGGCCTACACCCTGTTCGCCCAGGCCATGGACCGCACCGGCTACGCCCGAGGCACCCTCGCCGCCCGCGCCGGTTTGTCGGCCCCGGTGCCGGCACCGGACCCACGCCCGCTGGTGACCATGGACGACATGGGCATGGGCGGCATGGACCATGGCTCGATGGACATGAGCGATATGAGTGGCATGGACCACGCCGGCATGAACATGGGCCCGATGCAGTCGCACCCCGACAGCGAAAAGGACAACCCGCTGGTGGACATGCAAGCCATGACCACCGCCCCGAAACTCGACGACCCCGGCCTCGGCCTGCGCAACAACGGCCGCCGTGTGCTGACCTACGCCGACCTGCGCAGCACGTTCGAAGACCCGGACGGCCGCGACCCGGGCCGCACCATCGAGTTGCACCTCACCGGCCACATGGAGAAATTCGCCTGGTCGTTCAACGGCATCAAATTCTCCGACGCCGAGCCGCTGCGTCTGAAATACGGCGAGCGCATCCGCCTGATTTTGGTCAACGACACCATGATGACCCACCCCATTCACCTGCACGGTATGTGGAGCGATCTGGAGGACGAAAACGGCGACTTCAAGGTGCGCAAACACACCATCGACATGCCGCCCGGCACCCGCCGCACTTACCGCGTCACCGCCGATGCGCTCGGCCGTTGGGCCTATCACTGCCATCTCCTGTACCACATGGAAATGGGCATGTTCCGCGAAGTGCGGGTGGAAGAATGAGGACGCCGACCATGACTCGATTTGCCGCGTTTTCCTTGTCACTCCTGTCGATGTCCCAGACCTTCGCCGCCAGCGACATGCAGGGCATGGATCACAGCCAGATGGCTGACATGCAAGGCATGGATCACAGTCAAATGGGTGATATGCAAAGCATGGACGACGGCATGATGCAGCCCGCCGCGCCGACCGAAAGCCGCACGCCGATCCCGGCGCTGACCGACGCCGACCGCGCCGCCGTGTTCACCAGCCACGCCGGACACCAGGTTCACGACAGCGCCATCAACACTTACTTCCTCGCCGACAAACTCGAATGGCAGGATGCCGACGACGCCAGCACCCTGGCCTGGGATTTGTCCGGCTGGATCGGCGGCGACATCGATCGGCTGTGGCTGCGCTCCGAGGGCGAACGCAGCAACGGCAAAACCGAAGACGCGGAGATCCAGGCGCTGTGGGGCCACGCGATTTCGCCGTGGTGGGACGTGGTCAGCGGCGTGCGCCAGGATTTCAAGCCCGGCGCACCGCAAACCTGGGCCGCGTTCGGTCTGCAGGGCATGGCGCTGTACAACTTCGAAGCCGAAGCCACGGCGTTTCTCGGCGAAAACGGCCAGAGCGCGATGCGGCTCGAAGGCGACTACGACATCCTGTTGACCAACCGCCTGATCCTGCAGCCCACCGCCGAACTCAACGTCTACGGCAAAAACGACCCGCAACGCGGGATCGGCTCGGGCCTGTCGAACACTGAAGTCGGGTTGCGGTTGCGCTACGAAATCCGCCGCGAATTCGCGCCCTACATCGGCGTGACCTGGAATCGCTCTTACGGCAACACCGCCGATTACGCCCGGGAAGAAGGCGAGGATCGCAGCGAAGCGCGACTCGTCCTCGGCGTGCGGCTGTGGTTCTGAATCCCATCAAAAAACAATACCGAGGTCTTGCATGCGCACATTGAAAATCTCCCTCGTCCTCGCCAGCGGTTTGCTCCTGAGCACCCTGGCCCAGGCCCATCCGAAACTGCTGTCGTCGACCCCGGCCGAAGGTGCCGACGGCGCGGCACCCGGCAAGATCGAACTGCGTTTTTCGGAGGATCTGCTGACTCAGTTCTCCGGCGCCAAACTGGTGATGACCGAAATGCCCGGCATGGCCCACTCGCCCATGCCGATGAAGGCCAAAGTCAGCGCCGGCAGCGACCCGAAAACCATGCTCGTCACCCCGCTCTCGCCCTTGCCGGCCGGCACCTACAAGGTCGAATGGCGCGCGGTGTCGTCGGACACGCACCCGATCACCGGCAACGTCACGTTCAAAGTGAAGTGAGCGATGGCTGAACTGATCAACATCCTCCTGCGTCTGGCGTTGTATGTGGATTTGCTGATGTTGTTCGGGCTGGCGTTGTTCGGGCTGTACAGCGTTGACGCGGTGCTGCGGTTTCGACCGATGCTGCGCGGGATGGCGTTGATCGGGGCACTGCTCTCAGTAGCGGGACTGGTGCTGATGACCCGCGCCATGAGTGGCGAAACGGAATTCGCGGCGCTGTGGCCGCACCTGCAAATGATGGTGCTGGAAACCGACGTCGGGCTGGCGTGGACGCTGCGGATGATTGCGCTGATCGCCGTGATGATCTGGCCCGGATTGTGGCTGGCGTCGATGGCCGGCGCCATCGCCCTCGCCTCCCTGGCCTGGAGCGGACACGGCGCGATGGATAACGCGTGGCATCTGCTCAGCGACATCCTGCACCTGCTCGCGGCGGGGGCGTGGCTGGGCGCCATGCTCGCGTTGATCTTGATGGCGCGGCTCAATGCATTGCTCAGCGAGGCGCGCATTCGTTCGCTGGCGGATTCCGTCAAACGCTTCGAAAGCGTCGGCGCGGCGATTGTGCTGATCCTGTCGGTGACCGGCGTCGCGAATTACCTGTTCATCGTCGGCCCGGCACTGGGCGAAATCCTGCTTGGCACCTATGGGATTCTGCTGGCGATCAAGGTTGTGTTGTTCTGCGGCATGCTGGTGCTGGCCGCGTTGAACCGCTTCCACCTCGGGCCGTTGCTCGAGCAATCGTTGCGCGCCGGGCAGCATCAAGTGGCAGCAAACGCCCTGCGCCGCAGCTTGGCATTGGAGCTGGTGATTGCGCTGTTGATCGTGGGACTGGTGGCGTGGCTGGGCACGTTGAGCCCGGAACCGGGATGACACCCGGCAAACGCATTCACTACACTGGCCCGCACCTCCACTGCACAAGCCCGATCTCCATGACAATTCCAAAAAGCACGATGATCTTCTGCGGCCTGCTGGCCATGGCCGGCGCCGCTCAGGCACAAGAGTCGGCCTCGCACCTCGACACCGTTCAGCAACAAGGCCAGTTGCGCGTCTGTACCACCGGCGACTACAAGCCCTACACCTTCAAACGCCCGGACGGCGGATTCGAAGGCATCGACATCGCCATGGCGCAATCCCTGGCCGACAGCCTCGGCGTCAAGGTCGAATGGGTACAGACCACCTGGAAAACCCTGATGCCGGACATGCAGGCCGGCAAATGCGACATCGGTGTGGGCGGCATCTCGGTGACCCTCGAGCGCCAGAAAAAAGCCTTCTTCAGCAACACCCTCGACGTCGACGGCAAGATCCCGCTGGTGCGCTGCGCCGACCAGTCCAAATACCAGACCATCGACCAGATCAACCAGCCGAACGTGCGCCTGGTCGAACCGGCCGGCGGCACCAACGAAGCCTTCGTCCACGCCTTCCTGCCCAAGGCGCAACTGGCGTTGCATGACAACGTGACCATCTTCGAACAACTGCTCGACAACAAGGCCGACGTGATGATCACCGACGCCTCCGAAGCCCTCTACCAACAGAAACTCAAACCCGGCCTGTGCGCCGTCAACCCGAGCCAGTTCATGCAATACGGCGAAAAAGCCTACCTGCTGCCGCGCGACGACATCAGCTGGAAACTCTACGTCGACCAGTGGCTGCACCTGAGCAAAGTCACCGGCAAATACCAGAAAGTCCTGAGCGAATGGATCGCCGTACCCGCGGCCCAGTAAACCTCAGTCGTCATGCATCAGGCCGGAGCTGTACTGGTTGAAACTGTTACCGATATTGCTCCCGCCGAACTTCAACGTATTCATGTTCCGCGCCTGCGGCGACTGACAGTCGCTGGAGAAACAACTGGTGGTGGTCAAGCCACCGGAACCGGAGCAGGCGCTTAAAAGTGCGACAGTGGCGACGATCAACAGCGCTTTGAGTGGATTGTTCATGGTGTGTGGCGCTCGCGTGGGATCGGGATCTTGTGGATGGATCGTAGGCCGGTGCGGGTGGTGGGAAGATGAAATTTCAGGGTTCGACAGCGCCGGTTCAGCTTCACAAACGCTTCAGAAAATCGCCGATACTCGCGAGCACCGCATCGGGGTATTCACGATGCGGAACATGGCCGCAATCCGGGAGAATCTGCACACTGACTTCAGTACTGATCTGCGCCGCAATGCGTTGCGGTTGACCGATTGATCCGTACTCGTCCCGCTCGCCGTGCAACGTCAGCACCGGGCAGCGAACCTGACGCAACTGAGCGTCCAGATTCCAGTCGCCGAAAGCCTCCGAACACCAGTTATCGACCCACGCACGCAGTACCCAATCGGCCTTGTCGCCGTGATATTTCTGTAACCGCTGCATTTGATCGGGCAAGGCAAACTGACGCTCGGCCTCACGAATCCCGTCCCGCGTCGCCGTCTCGACGAACGCTTGCGCCGCTATGGTGACAACGCCTTGGCAGCGCTGCGCAAACGCCGCCGCGCATCCAATTGCCATGCCCCCACCGACGCTGTGGCCCAGCACGACAAACCGGTTCACATCAAAATATTCGCAGACAGTTTGAAAGCTGCCCTTCGCCTCGTCCTCGACAAAACTCGGCGGTAACAACCCCGGATAAGCGGCCGAACGCCCGAATCCCAAACGATCATAGGCAATCACCTGTCGCCCGGTTGCCTGCGCCAGACGCTCGGGAAAATCGCGCCATAACGTCACACAACCAAGCGAGTCGTGGAGCAGGATGATCGGCACAGCGTGCGTTGCTTCGGCGTCCCAGCTCTGGGCAAACAGCCGCCCTTGGGGTGTATCGATCCAGTGTTGCCGGGTGGAAACGTGCTGCATGGACAAGCTCCTCACAAGACTGCGCGATGTGCCGGTGATCGTATCCTTGCAGTGGCTCCCTTTCGATGTTCTAAAGGGCTATTCAATAGCCTGATCGGGCCACGGAGGATGAATGATCAACGTTGTGATTCTGGCGTATGACGGTTGCTGGGGCATGGGCGTGTTTTCGGCGACCGACTTTTTCCGGATCGTCGCCCTGCTCGAACAACACCTTGGCGTGGGCCAAAGCTACAGCATTCAAGTGTTGAGCGTGGATGGCGCCGATGTCAGCGCAGCGAGTGGGCATCTGATCCGACCGGACGGCGTACTGGCCGATGCGAAAAACTGCGACCTGATCGTGATTCCACCGATTGAAGGCATCCGCCTCGCGCAAGGCTTTGAGCCTGCCCCTGAGACCCTGAAATGGCTGACAGAACGCAAACGACAAGGCGCACGCGTCCTGGCGATGACCACCGGCGTTTGCTACGTCGCCGCAGCCGGGCTGCTTGAACACAGGCTCATCGCCGCGCACTGGGCGTTCACCCGCCAGTTGAAGCAACGCTATCCCGACCACGATTTCATCGCCCATCAATCCTTCCTGCATTCAGAGGGCATCTGGAGCACCGGCACCCTCGGCGGCGGCTTCGATGCCTTGCTGGAAATGCTCGCCCAGGATCGCGGCGACCACTTCGCCCAACTCTGCGCCACTCACCTGCTGGTCGCAGCCCCCGAACGCCTGAGCCCGATCCTGCCGGGGCACCGCAATCATCAGGACGCCGCGATATTCAAGGTTCAGGACTGGATCGAAACGCACCACGCAGAAGCAATCACCATAGCCGCCATGGGCCGCGAAGCCGGGTTGACCGAACGCACGCTCAAGCGCCGGTTCCAACTGGCGACCGGTCTTTCACCCAACGTTTATCTACAAAGAGTGCGGATCGACAAAGCGAAGAAACTGCTGCTGACCAGCGGCCTGTCGGTCAAGGCGATTGCCTATGAGGTGGGGTATGAGAACGTGAGTTTCTTTGTGCGGCTGTTTAAAAGTCATGTGGGTCAAACGCCTGCGCAGTGGCGCAAGGTTGCAGACTAAAAACCCCCTGCGCCCGAGCCGCAGAGGGTTGTAACCGACTACTTCGGCTCGATGTTATCCAACGCCTGATTCACCGCCAAAGATCCCAACATCACCAACTGCGCAATGCCGATGGCGGTTTTGCGGTGGGCGGGTTCCAGGGTGCCGGCGAAGTTGTTGAGCATTTCGGAGGCTGATCCCAAGGATTCGCTGGCGTTGGCGAGCAGGGATTCGGTGTCGTAGGCCGGGTTGGCGAAGTACATCGGATCGTGTTTGGTGTGACTGCCCATGATCCGCTGCTGCGGGGTGAGGTAGTGATCGAGGGCGCGCTCGGCGGCTTCGTTCAGGGTTCGTGAATCGGGGAATTTGTAGGGGGAGACTGGATCGGTTTCTGGTGGGTTGGGTGTTGGTTTGAACATGGAGTAACTCCCGACGGATAAGAGGTTAGGAGCCGCCACCTTCGCTACCAAACTAGGGTGGAGGCCATACGCAGGTTGGTAGACCGGCCGTCAGGAACCCCGGCGCATCCGAAGATGCCCTGCGCATGACCACCATAAAACGAAGGCTCTGAAAGCCTCCGCAAGACAGTAGTCTTGTGCTTCTGACGGAATCCGGGCTACCAAACCCGATCACTGTTTTTCAGTGACCCAGGAACGATAGAACCCCCGTGCTAGAGGCACAAGCCGGCGGATTCTGTCTTAGGTGTAGGGGGTGGCGCAAGGTTGTGTAGGGCCGAAGTAGTGTCAGAGAGCTTCGTTTAAACACACTCAAATTTTGCTGTTTAGATGAACGACCAACACCGGGCACGTCGCTGTCAGGCAACCACCCAAGCAACTCTGATACAGTCGGTGCTAATCCGTTGACAGGGAGTCAAACATGGCAAAGCCCGCTGCACGCATCACCGATCCCACCAGTTGCCCCATTCCCGGACACGGCCCCAAAGCCATTGCCTCCGGATCCCCCGACGTATTCTTCGACGGACTCGCCGCCGCCCGAAAAGACGACATCTGCACCTGCGGCAGCGCACTGGCCTCCGCCGTATCCAGCACTGTATTCATCAACGGCAAGAATGCCGCGCTGGTTGGCACAGTCGGTTCACATGGAGACGTCGTGATCGGAGGATCGGGAACGGTGATTATTGGTGACTCACATACGCCTGCGCCGTTTACGCCGCCGACGCCGATGATCATTCATCCTGGATGGATCAGCTTCACCATCCCCGGTTCTGAGTCTTACCTAGGCATGAGCTGCGTTGCTCACTTCGAAGATGGTTCTACCCAATCCGGAAATTTTGATATCACCAACACTGTGAAATTTCTCAACATCCGTGGAAAAGTCTGCCAAAAGCTAGAGTTCGGCTCTCAAGAAGAACCACCAACTGGCTCAATTTTCGACACGCTATTCAATGCATCATTGAAATAAGGATTGTTCATGACTGAGCCACTGCTCGTAACGGGAAGCTACGTTGTCCAGAAAGCTCACGAGCTTGAAAATTCGCCTTTGGATATGGCGATTGCGGGTATGGAGGGAGCCGCCACAAGATTTTCTTTAGATGCCATATCAGATGCAAAAGTACGCAGTAACTACATGAGCAACATCAAGCGCATGTCAGTGGAAACAAAAGCCGAAGTCGCTGCAGGAAGGCTGAGTGCCCAAGAAGGAGCAGCATTTTGCCAAGAGATGCGAAATAGAATCCTGGTCGAGCATCGAAAATTCACCTCGGCACAGGGTGTGGCTTTCGCTGAGCGGAAGAAAAGACTTCCTCCGACATTGCAAGATACGCTGGACAAATACGCATTAAAAACGGCAAACGTCGAATACAACAAACTGACGCCAGAACAAAAGAGCAAAGTCTATTACGAGATTCTGGACTCAGCGGGCCGTGATAACGCACCAGTAAGCAAGGGAACTCAAAAATTAAGAATAATGGGAAAGGTCGGCCTATTGGTCACTGCGACTTTCGCCGTATATGAAATCATGAACGCAGACAACAAAGTCAAGGAAACGGCCCGACAAGGCATCATCATCGGCGGCGGCGCCGCTGGCGGTGGACTCGCAGGCTTGGGTGTTTCCGCATTTTGCGGCCCAGGCGCACTTGCTTGCGCGGTGGCAATCGTTCTGGCGGGAAGTATTGTGGGAGGAATTGCTGGTAGCGCAGTAGCCGACACCTTTGATGAAGAACTGGAGGAATTTTCCAAATGGGAAGTTCTATGACAAAGCAGCAAAGAGCGGATGTGCGCTGGGCATTGTCCGATGCTTTTGTTGATAACGAGGTCGACTATGCTGCGATTGCGCGAAGGACAAGAGAATTCGATCGAGATGAAGTGAAGCGCATACTCTTTGAGGAGGTGGCACCTGTTTGCCACTCAAACCTTGGAAGCACACTTCCGACTATATGGCTTTGTTTCAACAGGCAGGAATTGGAAGATGACATTGAAAAAATGCTGGGAGCGAAAGAGAACAGCTGGCTCAAAAGAAAAGCTAACGCCTTATTGGTGACATGGCTGAAGAGCAGATACAAATACATCTGGACAGAAATAGAAAAGCAGTATCAAAACATAAGCTAATAACAAAGCGTCGCGACTGGAGCGATTGCATCACCCTTTTTTTCTTGAGCTATACTCGTAAGCGAACACACAACCAAGTAAAAGCATAATTACCTTAAGGACTGATACATGAAGGGAAAAACCATCGCAACTTTTCTTGCATGCTTGCTACTCGCCGGTTGTTCTGACCCAAAGCAAACCAAACTGCCTGCCGATATCAGTAAATGGTCAGAGGACAAAGGGCTAATGGAAGCTGTCGGCAAACTCGATGAAAATGATAGAAAACTGTTTGGTGGCTATGCTGCCCGGCAAGTGGTGACCAGCACATTTGGCGGTAGCAAAGTTGTTGCAGACTCAACACTGGGTGATGCTCTGAAAACACAACAGGCCTGGATCGAAGCCAAAGCTGCCGAAGCGGAAAAACAAAAAGCCTTGGCCGAGCAAGTAAAACAGCAACAGCTTGTGGCACTCAAAGAAATGAACGGAACGCTTACAGCGTCCCTTCTCAAACTTAAACTGAATCCCGCCGACTATAAAAACAAGCAATACAGTGAATATTTTTCAATTGAAATTGCTCTACACAACAATACAACTGAGGCCCTATCTGGCGTAAAGGGAACAGTCGTACTCAGCGACATGTTCGGCGACCCTATAAAAAGAATTGGCCTCACCAACGACATCCAAATCGACCCAGGTCAAACGTACATCTATAGCGGGACAATGGATTACAACCAGTTTCAGGCCGCCGACAAGAAGTTGGCTGCTTCCGACACTGAAAAAATGAAATTTGAATGGGTGCCGGATACTTACATCTTTACAAACGGCAAAAAGCAAACCATATCAAATTGAAATGGAAAGTAGGGTAGACAAATTTACAAAAAAACGAACAACCCGCTTCGTTACCAGCACAAATTAATCAACAGTACAAACCCATCCATTCCCACGCGACAGTACTACAACTTCGACCGCAAGCGAACGAGGAAACACTCATGAGCTCAGAGCTAATAGTAAAACCCGGTACTGGAATACTCTCAACGGACACAACAAAATTCGAGGCTTATCTTGCCCATCTCGGACTTCCAACCGACAACATAATTGCCGCTTTACCTCAACGACAAATAATCGAAAACAATCTTCCAAGCTTTATCGAATCGCTTCCATCCGAAGTGAAACGGGACGCACGATATTTATCAAAATTCGTGGCCGGAGCGGCAATTGGACTATTCGACGCCTCATTAAACTATGTCTGGAACGAAGTTGTTCTAAACCTAAGGGAAAAAGTAGTTCTATATGGACTCGATATGTTCTTCGACGCCGCCGTTGGTGGCGGACGACGGGAATTTTACTCAACAGAAGAAGATCTTTCTGGATTAAAAGACAACACCCTTATCAATACGTGTCGAAAACTTGAACTCATATCCGATATTGTTTACACAAAACTAAACCATATTCTAACCATGAGAAATGACATTGGAGCTTCACATCCAAATTCTTACTCGATAAATGCATTTGAACTGCTTGGATGGTTACAAACGTGCGTACAAGATATCCTTAACGACAAACCATCCGCTTCCGCAATACAGATCAAATCCTTCATCGAGAATCTTAAAAAGTCCACAACCGTACTCGACGACACAACTATTAAAAGCATGGAGAGACCTCTAAGCGAGCTTTCCCTTCAAAATACCGACAATCTTCTTAACAGTATATTTGGAATATACACCGCAGATACCACCGGCAATATCATAAGAAAAAATATCTCTCTCTTCGCCCCTCACATTTGGAACAAGAGCAGCGACAATGTCAAATACAAACTAGGCGTAACAATCGACGGATACAAAAACAATCTTCACAACGAAAAGCATATTTTAGGTATAGAATTTTTCAACATTTGCGATGGAAATAGATTCCAATCGTTAGACTCTAGAATAATTTCTTTGGATGGTTACGCCGACGAACTTCTCGAAGCAAGATATTCTTGGGATAACTTTTACAATGAGCCTCCACTCATGCGTAAAATTTTATCTTTTCTAAAAACAGAGGCAGACATCCCTATAGAAAGATCCCAGAAATTAATAAAAACAGTACTAATTTGCCGAATCGGGAAAGGCATTCCTTATAACTCGGGCGTTTCTCCAGCAGGAAAACCTCTTTACGATCAGTTTTTTGGGATGCTCGGAGATCAAAACATAATAAACGTACTAGTCGCTATGCACTCAAACGAAGTGCGCGTTAATCTTGACAACAAATTTTGTCAGACACATATGGTCAACGTACTGAAGCTCTTGAAAGCTAATGCGCGAAGCGAGCGCATTCAAGAAATTCTTGACTTTCTCATCGCCAACGAAAACATTCTTCATAAAATCCATTTAGACAAGCGCTACAAAGAACTAGCAAAAAACCACATGACATTTAGCTAAACCACATATGAAAGGATGGTTTTTACTATAAGCCATCCCTTCTCACCCAAAACAACCAACTTTTTCCTGAGCAAAAAAAATTTAAACCCCAACTAATATATATAGCGTTCGCCCCCCTGGAACCCAGAGCATTTACTCCCACCCCAAACACACATGCACACCAATAAACTTCTAAAAAATCCACTACTAGATAACTACTCGACGAAAAATAAATTCTCATTAAACTCCAAAAGCCTCGAAATCTTCTTCAGCCCTTTTATATTTCTCTATTACGGAAATTTTCGATTTATTTTTAGCTTTATTCAATCGCCTTTTAAACTCCAAGCCAGCAACTTGCTTACAGGCTATCATTCGCCCAACTCTCCCCATTGCACTATGATAAAGATGAGCCACCTCTTCGAATACCTTACCACTCTCCACTTGAACTTCAAACTCTCGCACTGCAGCTTTAATTCTGTTCCTCTCGGCTTTAACAACACCAGCAGAGCAACCAGATATACCTAATCCGGTAACAACTAGAGGCTCCTGCTTTTCACCGTATGTAATAGCCTGCCCTTTTTTAGAATATGCATTTTTGCTCTTTTCTGCTTAAATCCTTTTTGAGCAAGCATCCCCGTAACCTTCGATACAACTTCTGACCACTGCGCACTTAGCAACTGTTTTTTCGAAGAGATGGTTATATCATCTGCAAAGCGACTATAAGCTAACCCCTTGGTATGCATCCAATCAACAAGCCGCGGTTCGACATCCCAAAATACCAAATTAGCAATATAACTACTGGTACTTGCACCCTGAGGAACGTACCCATCCTTCGTAACGATTAGTGCAAGAACTTCTGATACCCCGCGCCCAAAACCAAAAAAACCTTCAAAAATCCATCTCACTTTATCAATGGTAATTGATGGAAAAAATTAGTTATATCTTGCAACGCGATGGACTTAGCAGACGCATGTTCCCGCGCATTTGAGAAAGGACTTCTTGGACTTTTATTATCCTTTATTCCGCCATGAAGATAGATAGGGTAATCAACAAACACAAACAACCTATCGACAAGTTTTCTTTGGATTTTTTTCAACGGCTCAAAAGCATCATAAGTAACCCTAACACTCTTGTCCTTTTTCTCTTGCAAAACTTCTCGATATAAAAAATTACACGAGACGGATAATTTTAACAGCGACTCCGGACTTTCACCGAGCATTAAACCAAGTGACTTAAGGCTATAAACAGGCTTCCTTTTATACTTTGCGACGATCATAAAAACCACCCATGAAAAAACCCGCATTATAAAAATGCGGGCTTCTATAAATTCGATGATGCGATTTGGTGCGTCATTATTTCAAGAACTCCATTACAACATCAATATAAACTGATGCTTTTTCATGGATAAGAGACCAATTTTCGTAACACCACTTAACCGAAATCTGAACTGCTGCACCCTTAATACTCTCAAGGATAAAGCCCTTTTTCTCAGGTTTCGTTGGTGCGCCTCCTTTTGGATTCTCTTTGCTATCTTTAGTGACGCGAACACCTTCATTATTTTGCACATTCTTCAACGGAGACCGCTGAAGGCTCTTCATTTTTTCATCGATATATCCTCACGGGCTGGATTGCCCCGCCGCGAAGCTTTCAGGCCGAAAGGAACATGAAGGTGTCCATACAAATCGCAGTTCTGGCTTATCAAACGAAGTTTTATAAGCCCGTCCGCCGCAATATTCGCCGTGTGATCTGAGTAATCGTTGATTCGGCCAACGGCCGGCTGCTTTTTCGTTAACGGATACAAACCTTCGCTAACGCTCAAAGTCGACAACGAGAAACCTCGTTACCGGGGCGTGCTCAACGCTCTGCACAGACAGTGAGATAAACCTATGGGTTTCATAGATGTAGCTCTGCAGAACTCGATCAGGGCGGACACACGGGTGGCGGAAAAAGCCTTGTAGAACCCAAAGCTGATTGGCTAACCAATCACAACTGCAAGCCTGATTTTTCTATCGATGTTTTTTAAAGAGCGCATTCGGATGGTACATCCGACCTGAAAAACGTTATAGCTCATTGCCAGTACGAAAGCAAACTTGACGCAATCGTTACCCTCAACCTCCACCTGATCGAAACAAAGCCAGACACTTCTAAGCAGCCTTGCCCAATCTGATAAACTCCCCCACCTCCCAGCCACACCGATTCCGTACCCCCAATGCCCCCAATCACCGCCACACCTGCCCCACTCTCCCGCCGTTTCTCTGTCGCGCCGATGATGGATTGGTCGTAGCCCCTCGTCTGCACCCCGGCCAGCTTGGTCACGCCCTTAAAAAGACAATGCTTTGTAGCAATTTCTAAGCATTGAGCAACTACCGCCCACAAAGGGCACTACCGGTACTATGCTTTTCCTTTTGCGAAAGGAGTCGATGCTGTGGCTGACGAATATTCGTTATCGGATGTGCTGGAAAGGATCTACCAGAATCAGCTCGGCCTAGAAGCAGCGCTGATGGAGCTGACGCTCCATGTTGAACAGCAAGGTTTCACTGAAGTCGGAGACAACGTCCGCGGGGCTTTGTGGGCGATTGGCGAAAACACCGGATACATCAAGCAAGGACTGGCCAGGCTGAAGGGAAAGACTGGGAGCTAACCCTCACCCACCGAGGTCTGCTTTCGGCCAAAAGCGGACATCGGCACGCGACTGCTGACGACCATTTGCGGATCTTCACAAGCAACCGCTACCGGCCAGAAGCGGACATTGGGAGGCCGACCGCATCCGGCCACAAGCGGACGCTCATGGACGAGCGTCCTAGGCGTCCGTTGTCACGGGACACTTCCACGCCATGTTCCGATTATTACTGCCTGTGGTGCACCACTTGGTTGACACGAGGTGTAGTACGTCCTCGCTCGTAAATCTCGAAATTCACAGTGGACCGGTGATTATTAACCATATCGTGCGTTCCTTGACGGAAAGCCAGGCAGATGCCAATTTAATATCAAAGCGAGAGGTCAAGGAGTGACGCGTGAAAATCACAATCAACGTGTTCCTACTCAAAGAAGGGCGTACAGCCCAGGACGCACTTTCCGATGAAGTTAACTTGCGACCTATCGCTTTTTCATTGAGCGATGTTGAGTGCCTCTTTTACTATCAAAAAAACCCTTCTCATCCAAAATGGACTCAACTGTTCGACGCCATCCCAGAAGTGGCTGGTCTGGACCTTACAGGTAGATCGCTCAAGGCTCTCCTCGTCCTGGCAGTCAACAACAGAGTCTTTTGCTTCACTTTTGGTCACGCTAGACACTTAATCGATCAACTGTCGGTTGAGCGTTATTTCGGGCTACGCACGGCGCTTAGCTTGACTGATCCGCTGCTGATTAAGTCCGTGGAAAAGTCCAATATTGATCGCACGCCGTTACGCTCAAAGGCGCAGTCATCTAGGCTGCTATCGATATCGGAGTTCGATTTTAAGTTCGACTCAGAAATTCTGAAATCGCTAACTGGCATCGTGGAGAACGATCAGGATGAGGGCGAATACGTTAGCGGTTCGGACTCATTGGCGCTGCATTCCGATGTAAAGCTAGAAGACTTCCCTGAGATTGCGCTTCGACTATTGACAGCGTACGAAGACGAGCACTGCAAGGAGAAATACCCTTGGATGGACTTCATCGTCCCAGTACGCGACTCCACACTGATGGGCCAGCTGGATGGTCTTTTAGTGGATGCGATAAATATTGAACAGTTCGACCGTGTCCGCGCGGCGCCACCCGAGCTACTGGGCAATGACATTAGCGGCTTCGGATATGTGAAACACAGCTCCCGATCTCGCAACGGCCCGACGATCACATTCGACCTCGATTTGCGGCAGGCGCTGCTCGCCAAGCATCTTCTACGAGGTATCACCCGCCAAGCACTGGCATCCGAACGTATCTACCTTTACGGTGCAGATGAGCAACGACTTGCTGCGTGGCCTCTATATACCTGCCTTGAGGCGGAGATCGAACTTGAAGGGAAAATCTATTTGCTTAGCGAGGGTGATTGGTACCAGATTGACCGCGATTATACCGAACAAGTGAACCGCTTCTTTGACGCTGCAGTTCCATCTGCCTTGGTATTTCCTCCGTATGGCACCGACCACGAGGGCGCTTACCTTAGACGCATCGCAGACAACATAAACTTCTATCTGCTGGATCAGAAATTAATGAGGTTGCCGGGTGCTGGTGGCCCATTCGAATTTTGTGACCTGCTCACGCCAGATCATCACATAATTCACGTCAAGAAGTACTCATCATCGAGCGTTCTGAGCCATCTCTTTTCTCAGGCCTATGTGTCTGCTGAGGCTCTGATCAATACTCCAGAAGTCGTCAATCAGGTGAATGGCTATCTGACGAGTTTGGGTGATTTTCGGTTCACCTTCAACACTTTGACACAACCGCGCAACAGAATCGTGTTCGCTATTATGCAACCAAACGACACATTGCACATGCCGTTTTTTTCGAAGGTTAATTTCCGGCAGTTTGCCCAGCGGCTCAGTGCAATGGGATACCAAGTTGAGGTTTGTAGAATTAGTAAGTGAAGTTGATTGCAATACCGCCAACGTAGCTGATTTTGGGTCAGTCGACGGGGATGTTGTCTTCCTCTTTACGCCAGTCCACAGTGTAAAGCAGCTTCTCAGCGTTCAGATAAAGTACGGCGCATGATTCGACAAGAGACTTTGCCGAAGTGGACTCTACGATTTCTCCATCGAGCGAAATGAAGCTTTGTTGGTTCAGAGACTGGTACACACGAAGTATGTTTTCAATGGCTTTGTTTTCGACGTTTTTAAACAAGATTGAATCGTGAATCAAGAATGGAATGGTCGCATGCCTTAGCAATGAGATGTCTAAAAGGATTAGGTTGGAGTAAGCCTTGCCTGTACCGGTATCCTTAGGTATTTCATAGCTGTATTTTTCTGGCTTAAGTTCAAGTTTTGGCGAAGCTCTCACCTCCCCATAGATAAAGTTAACCAACTTTTCAATGTCGGCGTTTAGGCTGCCTTCAATGTCCAATAATATGGCTGCTTTTTGCTGCTTAAGGTTCTCCTTAAGGTCTTTAATTGTTTTCTTTAGATCGGAAAACTTATCGTACAGCTCGTTTTCTTTGATGAGCTTAGAAAGATCAAGAGAGATATCGATTACCGAGTCAACGATAAAGGCAGGGTTGCCAGTGTTTTTAAACGCCTTCGCGATGGCTGCGTTGCAGATGGAAATCTGAGTGTCAATAACTTCTAATTGCTCAGATAGCTCTTGCTCTTTTTCTTTAATTTCTTTGCGAAGTATGCGAGTCAAGCCATTATGGAAAGACTCAATATTTTCTAGCTTTTCTAAATTGAGCGATGGAATAATTTGAAGCAGTGGCTGAAAACTTCGTCTCGAGATATTTTTATTGTCCTCAAGGTTGGCTCTAACTCGCTCAAGCTCACTTGAAATAGACATTTTTATTTCGAGCAATTGGTTTTTTTGAGCTTTTTGCTCTAGTACGGCCTCGTCAACCAATTCGTTGATGGAAATCGCCAAGCTGGAGATCTCATTCCTGATTTTATCTAAGCGAATTTCATGATCCGCAATATCTTCAGTATTTTTCGCGTATTTGGTCTTCGTGATTTTGGGAATGATGCTTTGCTTCGCTGCCGCGTTGAGAGACTTCTGCTCAGCTAACAGATTAGCCTGTCGGATCGACATGTCTTCCAGTGGGCCGAACCGCTTGAACACCTTAATCAACCATTCGATGCACTGAGATCCGCTTTCCTGGTTGAAATTATGGAGCGGTCTCCTTACGTCTAAGTTGTCACGCCCCCAAACTCGCGTCACCAAAGAAACGACGGTTCGAAAACTCAGATATTCAATACTGCTAGTGTAGTTGAGACGCAAAAAGTCCAGATAATCTGAAGTGCTAAGTTCGAGCTTGGTACCGTCAGGCTCATGGAGATGTAGAAATGCCGGAGTGCCAGTATTTCTTTCAAAGACATAGTCTTTATCCAAGTGAAGCTTAAAGATGTAGCTGTGGTGGCCCAGTACTTCGGAAACATCTTTGCTGTGGGTTATTAGTGTTTCACCGCCGTAAACGAAATCGATGATTTTAAGAAGTGTTGATTTGCCAATTGAGTTAGAGTTGGCCCTATCGCCCACGACAATGTTTAATTTCTCCTTGAAAACGATGCGCTTTTCAGTGAACCACTCGCACTCGATGTAAATTAGCATCTTGAAACTATCCCTGTCGTGAGGTTTACCTGAAGAACATTGCTAAGGTATAGAACTTCTATGGCGTAGAGAAATAGCTCGATGGAGTCTAAATTTGAAGCCGTTTTTTTGTACAATTCCCCGAGCGATATTGAGTGCTCGACGGCGGCGTGCACTTTTTCTGCATAGCCCAGAGAAGATTCTGCGAACGGTATGAATTTATTTGGCGTAATCATTCAAAAATCTCGCAGTTTTGAATAAAAAATGATGCAATGATTTCCGAGGCCTCATTCGAATCAGAGCCAGAACGATGACGAATCCAGTCTACGATATTCTTGAATATTACTTGTTGGTTCTGTGTTTGCTTCCTTTGCAAGAGGTAGTAAGTTTTTACTTGAAGAGAAATCATGATCGATGAGTCCGGGGACTCAGCCTCCACGAGCTGCAGTTTCTTACGCACGAAGGAAAAATAATTACTGACATTTTCCTTGATGCGGTTCTTCGTCAGCCGGGTCATGGTGCCATTTATCTTCGAGCTTAGTGCTTTTGGCTCAAGACTCAGCTCGACATCCTCATCAGAGACGTGTTCAAGCGCATCAATGATTTTCGCAATTTCGTTTTCAATGGCGTATTCATCCATGAGCTTGGATTGGCGATTACGCTCCATGATGGATTGCTTTAAAGCGACCATCTCCCTGTAGCCATCAACAGTCCTTGGGTTGTCGAACTCAGTATGACAAAGAATACAAAGTGCGATGAGATTGTCTGGGTGGTCCACGTTTTGGTGGAGCCTGAACTCATCTTTTAGAAGTTCTAACTCTACAGGCTTTGGATTTAGTGGATAAATATGTGCAAGTTCATATTTTTTATTCGATGTCTTGGCTTTCTCGTACATCAAGGGCTTTCGACATTTAGGACATTTGGCCGAAACCTCGCCCACCAACATAATGTTGATGTTCTCGGAGAAACTCTTGCGTTTGTTCGTGGGCATGCCCTGATCCTTGAGAGCGAAGCGAGCAAAAGAAGCTAGAGCTAATGATAGCGGAATGAGATCGCTGCACAAAGCTTCTGACTCGGGACAAAACCGTTATCTGCTGCCCTAAATGCTTCAGGAATGGCACTGGCCTGGCGCGCGTGGTTTGAGGCCAGCTTCGAGCGAAGGTAAAGCTGGCTCATTGGGCATGGTAGCTGGACGACATTTATAGCGCACACAGATTCGCGAATGTCTGCTTCTGGCCGAAAGATGCTGCTTTCAAACGTCCGCTTTTGGCCGGTAGCGGTCGTATGCGAACGTTCGTTAGCGGACGTTCGGACCTCGACGCTCATGCCTCAACCGTGTGCCATCAGAAAAAGAATTTGGCTCCGACCGTGAAAAGCATCGCCGTGTACAACCCTAAGGAGTAGGGTGATAGAACTGCGTTCGTCGCAATTTGCGGCGTACCAATCCCTGGAGCCTGGTTGATGAACGCGAATTGGGAGTTGGCTCGCCCCATCTTCGGGACTGTAATCGTCGTCGAAGACGATCCAGTTATACGGATATTGGTAAAGGATATTCTCGACGAAATTGGGGCCAAATCCGTGCTTTTCACCAGCGCTGACGAGGCGTTCAACTATCTGCTTGGCACATACGCCCATTGTTCGCTGGTGATTGTCGACCAAGGATTGCCAGGAAAGATTCAAGGCTGTGAGTTCATTGAAATGGTTAGGGCAAAATGGCCGGCGGTGCGCTCTATTCTCACCTCCGGACACCTTTTGGAACCCGCCACTATTCCCGCTCACATCACCTATCTGCACAAACCGTGGTCGACGGATTTGTTAATTACTACCATTTTCACCTTGTTAAATTCAAAAGGCAGAGCCTCTGCCTGATCGTCGTGTATCGTACCTGCCCTCGCTTTGTACTCGGCTGTTATCAATGCTTATGCACGATGTAAACGTGACTGTCAGCGCATCTGTTGAGTCATTTGCAATTCACAGTCCATAACTGATCCAGCCGTGTAGTGTAGCTCTGGCTCATCATTTCTCGCCGCATGGCCCACTCCGGGTTGCTAGGGACGCTAGCTGGTCGCAAGGTCCCCCTTCCCCACCGTTCGTTGATCTGATCAAGTACGGCCATGACCTTGGTAGATTCGGTCGGTTGAGAAGCCGCAAACAGATCATCAGTGTATTCACCTGGCTGACACAGGTTCATCAGCAATACCTCCGCTTTGCTGTACTTGAACCCTGGGCGATATACCCGATCCAGCGCATCGACTGCGGACTTGGTCAGTAGCCGGACGTCATCCGTGGGGTAAGGCATATCGATCACCACACCATTGGCGTACTTCGCCTCCTCCGGATTGAACATGCCGGTGCGAATGCTCACGCGCACTTTCTTGCACAGCGAGTTTTGCGCCCTGAGCTTTTCGGAAGCGCGCATCATGTACGTGGCTACCGCTTCCTTGATCGGTGCCAGTTCCGTCAGGCGGGTGCCGAACATTCGACTACAGCAGATCTCCTGTTTCGGGGGATCGGGCTCATCTAGCTCCAGACAAGGAGTGCCGGCCAGTTCGCGTGCCGTCTTTTCGATCACCACACTGAAGTTTTTACGCAGTGTCCAAGGATCGGCTCTGGCCAGATCCATCGCACTTTTGATCCCCATGGTATCCAAGTGCGCTTTCATGCGACGCCCTACACCCCACACCTCTGATACGTCGGTGTTACGCAGCACCCATTCACGCTTAGTTGGGTCGCAAATATTGACGACCCCACCTGTCTGCGCCTGCAGGCGTTTGGCCGTATGGTTGGCAAGCTTGGCCAGGGTCTTGGTCTGAGCGATTCCAACGCCGACTGGAATGCCAGCGCACCTCAGCACCTGACTCCGAATCTCTCGGCCCAGCCTATCCAGTTCGTGGATGCCAGTGAGGTCGACGAACGCTTCGTCAATGCTATACACCTCGACTGCGGGCACCATCGACTCAATCAACGCCATGACCCGCTCACTCATGTCGCCGTACAGCGCATAGTTCGAGGAGAAAGCGACGATGCCGTGCTGCTTTAGCTTGTGCTTGATCTGAAAATACGGCTCGCCCATCTTCACGAACGGCTTGGCATCGTAGCTTCGAGCGATCACACAACCGTCATTGTTCGACAGCACGACGATGGGCACCCTTGCCAGATCCGGACGAAACACTCGCTCGCAACTGGCGTAGAAACTGTTGCAATCGATCAGGCCGAAAACCGGCAGGGCGTTAGACATGGCTGCGCACGCTGCCGATGATCACACCCCAGATTGACAGCTCATCTCCCTCCAGCACGTATCGGGGTGGGTACTTCGGATTTTCTGATAGAAGGATGACGTCCTTTCCCCGGATGCACAGGCGCTTACACAGTGGGTCGTTGTTCAGCAAAGCAACGACTATGTGCCCGTGTACGGGTTCAAGTGAGCGATCCACCACTGCCAGATCGCCATCAAAGATTCCCGCGCCCTGCATGCTCTCACCGGAAATTTTCACCAGGTAGACATGAGGCGCTCGGATGTTGAGCACCTCGTCCAACGAGATATGCGCCTCGATGTGATCCGCCGCAGGCGAGGGAAATCCGGCGGGCACGCGAAAAAGGCAGAGGGGTAATTTCCGACCGGCCACACCAATTGGGCCTACGACTGAAAAGCTCATGACGCACGACTTCCAGAACTGTACGAATATACAGTTAACTTTCAGATCGTCTTGCGGTCAATTTCTGTAGGAAATATCTGATAGGCGGGCGAGTGATGTGCGGACGACTTTCACAGTACGATGGCATTCACGACTTCGTGGCCGCCCTCAGCATGCCGAATGCTCTGATCAACTCGACCGGCGAGCAGCCGTTTCGACGTTATAACGCCGCGCCAACCATGCAGCTCGCCCTCTTCCACCTGGAAGGGGATTACCTTCACGCCGATATGGTTAGGTGGGGATGGCGACCCCACTGGGCGAAGGATCGTGCCGCACCGATCAATGCTCGAGTGGAAAAGGTCGCCCACGGCCCATTCTTTCGCGCGATCTGGCCGCACCGAGCGATCATCGCGATCAATAACTGGTTCGAATGGGTCGACGAAGGAGAGTCAAAAAAGCAGCCCTATCTGATCAGGCATCGGGATCGATCCCCCATTCTCTGCGCGGCCATTGGCCAATACCCGCATGAACAGCAACGTGCCGGTGAGCACGACGGCTTTGTAATCATCACCGCTGACAGTGAAGGCGGCATGGTCGACATCCATGACCGCAGGCCGGTAGTTCTCTCACCTGAGTTGGCAAGGGAGTGGTTGGACCCAGCCACGCCTAAAGAGCGCGCCGAGCAAATGGCGCTTCTCCAGGGAGAACCAGCGCGGAAGTTCGAATGGTTCAGGATTGATCGGGCCATCGGCAACGTACGCAATCAAGGCCCACATTTACTGGCTCCAATCGACGCGAATCAGGCTGATGACTTATTCAGCGCGCCAAGGCCTTGAGCCGCTCAACAAGAGCCGCTTCAAAGATGACATACAACCGTTCTGCATCACCGTCCCTCAACGCCCTGGCAGTTTCCAAACCGAGAACAAACCCATCTGCTCTGGCGCCCGCTTTTACAGCAACAATCATAGAGTCAGCGCCCACGATTTGAGCGAGCAGGCGGTCAGCCTCTCGCTTCATTTTGTCATTAAGCACTACGCCTTCCATCGTCCCTTACCTTCACTGCGACATCAAATACATCACCAACAGCACAACAGTGACCCAGCTCAGCGTCATTAGAAAAGAAAGCGCAGCCAGGGTCTTGTTCATGTTGATCTATCACTTAGATGAATGAGGATGATGGGTCACAAATCCGGCACCAGCAATAATGGCCAAACGCCACAATAAGAAGCTCCAGTGCATGTCCACTTGCGTGGTTAAAAAAGGCCTCCAAGCGCAGCCGGCTCCCAGTTGAAGATCACCAGTTCGCCACTGACCTCGGCCTTCCCCTGCCGTTGATTGGCTGTGGTATAGCGGATGTCCAGAGTCTCGAAGTGGAAGCCGTCGAACACGCGGCGAATGTCCGGATGGTCGTTGATGCTGACCATCACCTTGCCTTTGCAACGGCGCATGAAGTCAGCCATCCGCTCGTAGTTCTCGAACGGAAAGTCCACACCATACCCGGCGGTCTGCCAGTAGGGCGGATCCATGTAGTGGAACGTGTGGGCACGGTCGTAGCGTTCAGCGCATTCAAGCCAGGGGAGATTTTCGACGTAGGTGCCGGACAGGCGCTGCCACGCGGCCGAGAGATTTTCCTCGATGCGCAGCAGGTTGATGGCCGGAGCGGTAGTCGCCGTGCCGAACGTCTGACCGGAGACCTTGCCGGCGAAGGCATGGTGCTGCAGGTAGAAGAATCGTGCGGCGCGCTGGATGTCGGTGAGGGTTTCGGGGCGGGTCATTTTCTGCCATTCGAACACCTGCCGCGAACTCAGCGCCCATTTGAACTGGCGCACGAACTCTTCGAGGTGGTTCTGCACGACGCGGTAAAGCGTGACCAGGTCGCCGTTGATGTCGTTGAGGACTTCGGTCGGCGATGGCTGGGGCTTCATGAAGTACAGCGCGGCACCGCCGGCAAAGACTTCAACGTAGCATTCGTGAGGCGGAAAAAGCGGAATCAGGCGGTCGGCCAGGCGGCGTTTGCCGCCCATCCAAGGGATGATGGGTGTAGACATTGAAAGCAAGACCTTTACTGTATGGATAAACAGGTGCTAGGCTCGCCGCGCTTTGTGCACGGAGCAAGAGCCTTGGCTGGACTTGCAGGGACTATCTGCAGGGACGGCGGTCGATCTGGATGTTGACGCATCCAGACCGGCCGCTCTTTTCACTTTGGTGTTGAGACTTCTTTGGCGTACGCCTGACAGGCCGCGAGGGCAATCAGCCCCCGGTCGCCGTCATCGGTGACGCCGATAATTCGTTGAGCATGCGCAGGGTCAAGTTCGGCTCTTGTGGAACCATGAACCATGCCGCCGGTGGCGGTGGAGGCTGACACCGATCCGTTGCCGGCGCCGCTGGTAGCGTCGAGTAGGACTGACAGGCGCAGATCAGCAGTGGCAAGGCGGTCGCGCAGGCGACCTTGATCACGTTGGACATCGCTCAAGGCTCGGTAATGGGTTTGTTCACTGGTTGCCAGGCGCTGCTCGAGCGCGAGGCGCTTGTCTTGTTCGTCACGCTGCTGCGCGGCCGAGGCTAGGGCCAGTTGATTGAGGGTTTCGGTATGGAGGCGCGCCTGCTCGGCGAGCTCTTTGCCATAGCGCCAATCCTGGACTTGCCAAGTAATGGCCGCGGAACCACCGGCCAAGACGACCAACAACACGCCTTTTGCCAGTAGCCGGTACGGCGCCGGGATCAGTTCGCCGAGACGCATAACACCGCCCTCGCCCGCCCCCAAAGTTCCAGCCGATCCTGCAGGCCATTGAGACCACCGTTGATCTTGCGGGTGATCGCATTGAATTCGTTTTGATCGGCCAGCGCGTTCAGCCCATTCACGGACCAGAACCATGCGGCCGACTCGGCGGCCCACTGCGGGAGTTCCAGCAGCTCAGGCGTGCGCAGCAATCGCTCGTCACCGAACAGCGCCAAGCTGCAGCGCAGATAATTGTCGTGGCCAGTGATCTGGATCAGGCCGCGACCGCGATAGCGCTGGCCATCGCCGTCCGCCGCCGGGGTGTTGCCCAGTTTTGCAGCCAGGCTGCCGGTGTCGTATTTGCTCAGGTATTGATCTCCTCCCAGCTCCCGCACGTACTGCAGCTGACCTGTCTCGTGTCCGATTTGAGCCAGAAACGCCGCTTGGCGTTTTGGAGTGTTGATCTGCCGATGCGCCATGGCTGCATTGAGCGCAGATACAAAAACGCCCGCTTGGCGGCGGGCGTTGGGCATGATGGATTGCAGTTGCTGTTCGGTCAGTGACATCGATGTCTCCTTGAGTTGTGAGAATGCGACGCTATTGCTTGAGCTGAACGACCTTCAGATCCTTCGCCGCTTTTTTCTTCTTGCCCCTGGCTTTGGCTTTACCCTTTTTGCCGCCGTTGCACTCAACTGTTGTGCTCCAGCCCGCCTGGGTGAATACCTGCTCCACCGAGTCGACCAAGTACTCACCATCGAGACCGACCTTGAAACCCTGGGCATTGATCGAGCGTTCGGCGAATAGGTCGGTGCGTCCGGCCATTTCCAACCGGACACCTGCGGTGGACCGATTGAAGGCGGTTAAACGTGCCTTAGCGGCGGCTTCGGCCGCGGATTTGTTCGGGTAGATGTGGCGGTCGCTGTGCACCGGCGGCAACCCGTCCGGCGATTCGTCGTTATCCAAGGTGACCACCGCGAGCTTTCCGGTTTTCTTGTCCTGGTGCTTGGTCGATACCGCCTTGTGAGTGTTGCGATCACCAAGACGAAATTGAAAGCGACTGACGTCGCGCCGTTGGATCAGGACCACACCGAAAGACTTGCCCGAGGCGCTCTGCCCGCCCTGACGTGACATCACCAGCAGCTTTCCGTCGGCGACCTTGGCAGTGCAGTCGTACTGCTTGGCCAGACGTGTGATGAAGTTGAAGTCCGATTCATTCAGCTGATCGGCACGCGGCACCTTGGTTTGCACTGGGCACACCGGCTGCCAGCCATTACGTGCAGCGATATCAGACACGATCCGAGACAGCGGCACATTCTCCCAACTGCCGCTGCGCACGGTCTTGCCACTGCCGCGCATGTCGCTGGCCTTGCCGGTAATCACAAGCGTGTCTGGTGGACCGGATAACTCGATCTCGTCGACGACATAGCGGCCAATACGTGTCAGCGACGTTTCAACATAGCCTAAGAAGATCTCGATGCTGGCACCGCGGGGAGGCAGCACCACTGCTCCGTCACGGTCGTCGATGCGCAGCTCGAACTCATCGGATTCCATGCCGGGTTTGTCAGTCGTTTTGAGTTGCAGCAGTCGGTCGTTGATCCGCTGCGTGATGTCGGCGCCGTCGGCGACGATACGAAAGGCAGGAGTCATTTATTTTTTCCATAAAAAAACCCGCACGAGGCGGGTTTTGAAGGTTTGTAGCTGCAGGTACAACAAGGGCTACGCTATGACTGTAGACCATCAATTCCACAGTGCCAGGCCTTCTTCAGTGGGACCAGGCAGATCCGGCAGTTCGATCACGATGCCGGCGCGATACGGCTGCGGCTCATCGGCCAGCCCCTGATTGGCATCAAGCACCGCCTCGACCGTGCCCTCAAGATGCCCATAAGCGTGGTAGCACAGGGTGTCCAGCAGGTCCCCATCAGACGTTCTGCAGGTCGTCGCCATAACGCACAAACTCCAAAGTAAACGCCTGCTTGCGCGGGATCCCGCCCTGCAGCAGCGCGCTCTGTTCTTCTTCAACGTTTTTCAGGCACCAGGTGCCGAGCACGTCGCCATAGCCGGTAGTCAAGGTCAGCGGCTTGAGTTGGGCACCGAGGCTGCGCAGAGTGTCCAGTTGTTTGATCCCGCCTTTGAAGCCGGGAAAGATCGCGCCCTTGAGCGTGATCTTTTCCTCACCGATACCGACCGCTTGCTGTGCCGGCCGACGGGTGAGTCGCTCCTGCGAAGCCCATCTAAACTCAGTCGAGCGCCGCAGTTCATCAAAGGCTGCGGTGTCCAGATTGAAGTAGTAGGGCTGCGCCTGCGGATCCTGTGGTTGCACGATCAGCAGATGCGGGAACGGCTTCACCGCTTCCGGCAATGGGGTGGCATCACCACCCAGCGAACCGGTCGGCACGATGTTGGCCAGCGACGGGCTGACCTTGCCGGCGACTTTGTTGATTGCGGTGGACGCCCGGGCGGCCTGTTCCTTCAGCTCACCCATGCGTTCATCGATCTGCGATACAGCACGCGTGGCTTTGTTGTACGTGGCCACCACCTGGCCGACCTTGGCCTGAGCGGCATTGACGCCACGCATGACACGCTGCAGCTTTGCCCCCATCGCCGGACCAACAAAGGGAATGCCTTCCAGCTCCGAGGCCGCGCCGCTGATCTCGCTGATGGCACCGTTGACTGGCCCCATCATGCCGTCGAGGCTACGCCGACCACTCTCTCCCGCTGCTGCAAGATTCTTCAATCCCGATTGCAGCTGTTCCATGTAGGCCATTGGCTCTCCTCGTTACACATGCGGTTCGTCGAACAGCGAGCGGTTTTGCAACTGCTGGGTGGACTGACGCCACTGCTGATCGATGTAGGGTTGAAGCTCTCGCGCCAGTTGCGCCGGATCCTTTACGTCGCCCTGTACGGTGACATGCAGGGGCGCCTGAATATCGAACCGCTGCTCAACTTTGGTCGACTGGGGTTTCGCAGCAACAGGCGGTGCGAGCATCGCCGGTACCGCCGGGGATGCCGCATGATTCAATGCACGCGTGACATCTCCCAATGCTGTTGCAGTCGGCTCCCGTTCAGGCAACAGAGGCTTGGAAACAGGTGACTTTGGAACCTGTGCCGGCAGCGCTTGCATCGGAGCCGGTAACGGCTTGGGACTGTCGGGAGTCGCTTGAGGTACGGGCGCAGCACCGGTCAGCAGCGGCAACATTTTCGGTTGCGGCTGAACCATGTCTTTGACGACCGGTACCGGCGCGAATGAACGGGCGACATCGCCCATTACCGGCGGAATGTTCTGCCCGGCATTGACCATCATCATCGGCCCGGCATCCGGCACCTTCTTGAGTGAGTCAGGGGTTCCGAACAGCTCTTTGCCCGCAAAGCCGCCGAGTGCGTCCCCGCCCATGTAACCGAGATAACCACCAATCAATCCACCGACCATGGTGCCAATGATGGGAATGGCCGATCCGATAGCGGCCCCCGCTGCAGCGCCGGCCAGTGTGCCGGCCAATCCACCCGCCGCTTGCCCGTAACCCTCAGCTTTTTCATCTTGAGTTTCGGCGTTCTGATAGGTATCCCATGCCTTGTATCCCGCATCAGCGATGGCGACCACGGCGGTTCCTTTCACCACAGAGCCAACGCTAGGACCACCCCCGCCTCCACGGGTGATACTCTCTTTGCCGCCGCCCTTACCGCCTTTTCCGCCCTTTCCTTTTTTCCCATCACGACCGGTATCGAAGTCGCCGGCATCCAGTCCGCCGCCCATGGCCGAAAGGTTGGTGACAATGACCTTTTGCGGAATGTTCGGGTTGCCCATCAAGGTGCCGCGCCCGATATTCATCAGGCCCTTGCCCATCTTGAATGCGCTGACAGCCCCCTTGAGCGCGACCAGGCCTGCCACAGCGGTGCCAATGGCCGTCACCAAACGTGGCGACTCATCGGACAGGCCTGCGAGCTGACGACTGACATTGGTAATGCCCTCCGCCACCGCATCAGTGACCGGGCGAATCGCATCACCGATGCTGCGCATGGCATCGTCCATGCTCTGGGCCATTTCGGACCATTTTTGCGCGGACGTTTGCCGGCGCTCAGCCAGGTTCTTGTCGAGGATCCCGGTGGCATTGGCCGAGTCCTTCTTCAACTGCTCATACAGATCCTTGTTCTGCATGTACGCGGTCAGAGCAGCCTTGACCTGCATGTCGGCGAACAGGTCGCCGGTACGCAAGGCTTCTTCCAGGGACTTCATCATGCCCTTGGCCTTTTCTGGATCACTCTCCTTGCTGATGCCGGCCACAGCTTTGGCCATCTCGGCAGCGCGCTTCGGATCCGTCGCTTCGATGTATTTCTGGGCCAGCGCGAAACTGGATTCCAGCGTGGATTTGCCGTTCTGCAGACCGGTCTGCATCGACCCCTTGTAGTCGATGCCCGCCTTTTCATACGCCTTGACCGTTTCACCAGAGCCGATCTTCTCCATCCAGTTTTTCAGGTTGTTGGCCGCCTCGTCCGAGCCGCCGGCAGTCTTCATCTGCACCTGCAACATCGCGCCCAATTGCGACACCGAGTCCATGCCGGTGATGCCCAGCTTGCCCATGCCGGCCAACAGCTCAGGAAACCACTTGGCCATGTCAACCGCTTCAAAACTGCCTGCCTGTCCCTGATAGGCGATGGCCTCGAGCGCCTTTTGCATCACGGCCGGGTCGGTGATCTTGGCGTTCTGCCCCAGGGCGTTGATCATCTTGGCGGTTTCCGTACCGTCCGATCCCTGCCCCACAGCGAACTTGGCCGCCGTCGGCGCATAGGCCAGTGCCTTGTCCAGCTCCATGCCGGCACCGACCAGAGCGTTGACCAACTCGGCCACCTGGTTACGCGCCATGCCCGTATCCCGCGACGTGTCGATCACGGTTTTGGAGAGCTGAGTTTCTTCTGGTGTGTTGGCAATGTTGGCCTTGATCGCGATGTCACGAATGATCGCGCCGTAGTCCGCGCTGACCTTGGTCGGGATGGCCACGGCGGCCGTCAGGGCGCCGGCCTGGCCGAGGGTGCTTTTCATGCCCTGCCGACCTTCATCCAGTTGCCGGTGGCCGAGCGCTTTGAGTTCGGCACCGGCCGCAACGCGACCCATCGTGGCGTAGGCCTTGCTCAAACGTCCGACCTCGACGCCCTGTTTCTTCAGGAGGTCAAGATTCTTTTCGTATTTGGACAACAGCTTGTCGGCACCGGCGGCGCCGGTTGCGTGCGCCTTGCGCCACTCCTCGCGCAAACGCATGGTGTCGCCGATGGTGTTCTGCAGCACCCGGGCTTTGCTGCCGACCGTGTCCAGGTGCTTGATCTTGCTTTCGACGTCCTTGAACGCTTTGCCCACTGTCGGATCGACGGCGCCGCCGATGACAAAGCCGAGTGCGAGATTCTTCGCCATGTGCGTGTCCTTGGGTCGAGGATGATTGGAAATGGCTCAGTCCGTGAGCCACCACACGATGTCGTTGAAGGGCATGGCCATGATCTCGGCAGCCGAGAAACCGGTCTCCTTGGCGAGTCGCTTGGCCAGCCCCTTCAACGTCGGCCCGTCAAATCTCGTCGTCTTGGACCAGACGAAAATAGCCTTTCTGCAGGCGCATGTAGTCGACCAGTTTGAGGGCCATCAGATCCTGTTCCGGGGTCTGAGTCAGCGAGGAAAACAGCGACATTTCGCGCTTTTCTTCATCGCCGTTGCAGGTAGCTTGCGCGGCTCGAATATCTCGCACGCACGGCGCACGAATGGTCAGCGTGTCGACCAGCACACCCGACAGTTCGGTGGGGTGTCGCAGTGAGATGCGAAAGCCTTCCTCGGTCAGTTGCAGCCAGCTTGGCAGTGGTTTTTCTTGAGTGGCTTGATTCGTTTGCGTCATTTCATCGTGTCCTTAAAGGCCGAGGGCCGAACGTTCGTCAGCGAGCTGGTCGACGCCGTCGACGACCAGGACCATCCCCAGCATGTCGATCTCGTAAACCACGCGGCCGGCGACTTCGAGCTTGTAGTAGGTCAGTGCCATGTTGTGTTTGGTCTCGGCCTTGTCGCCGGGCTTCCAGTCGCCCATGTCGACTTCCTTGATACCGCCACGCATGGTGACGATCACTGGGGTGACCTTGCCTTTGAGGCCTTTGAACGAGCCGCGGAACACCGCACTACAGGCGGTGCGGTCAGACAGGCCGAAAAACTTCAGCGCTTCGCGGCGCACACCGTTGGTGGTGAAACCGGCTTCGAGCTTTTCCACGCCAGTCGGAATTTCAACCTCGCCGGCCATACCGCCGCCTCGGTAGGCTTCGGTTTTCAGGACCACCTTGGGCAAGGTGAGGCTCGGCATTTCACCGGCAAAACTGACGCCGTCGATAAACCCGGCGCAGTTGGAGAGAACTTCAGGAATCATCTGGGTGCCTCCTTAGGCAGCTTCAAGCACTTCGGTCATCCACTCGTTGGTGACCTCGAAAAGGAAGTTCGGGTTTTCCGCCGGCGGCACGTCGGTGAAGCGGATCCGCCAGTACACCTTGCCCTGCTCGATCTGGCTGGCCGTGTTCAATTCGTGATCCGGGAACACCTCGAAGTTGATCACCGCGCCTTGGTTCTTCAGGTCGCGCATGAACGCTTCCAGGCCGTCGGTGACGTCCTTGACGTAGGTCTTGGTGATCGAGCGGTCGACCGCCCATTTGTGGCCGGCCTGAACTGCATCCATGAGGATGAACAGCGTGCGCACGCGGGTGACGAACGCCCATTTAGGATCGCTCGACAGCGTGCGGTTACCCCAGAGACGGAAACCGTCGTCACGAATGATCGTGGTGATGTTCGCGTTGTTGAGCAGGTTGGCTCGGCAGGTCTCATCGCCATCCAGGTACTCGACCGCACGGGTGGTACCGGTGATGCCGGTGAACTCCTTGTTCGACGGCGAGGCCCAGAAGCCGTAGGTAGCATCGGTCCAGGCAAACAGGCCGGCAGTCCAGGCAGAACCAGGCGCGTCCAACGTCTTGCTTTCGCCGGTGTCCCAGAACTGCACACCTGGGTCGACCATGAACAGATTGCGACTGCCGAAGTTTTTCGCGTAGGCCATGGCGGCCTCGTCGGTGGTACATGGCCCGTCGATGATCCCGATAGCCCGCAGCTTTTGCGCCAGGCTATCCATGGCCGTGGCCACTGCTTGCGTAGCCGAATGGCCGGGGGCGATCAGCAATCGCGGCTGGGCGTTGAACAGGCTCTTGCCATCGAGCAGCGCCTGCAGACCGGTACGCTGACCGGACGCCAACTCACCCCCGATGATGGCCGAGGTCTGCAGCGCCGGGTCGTCCATCTTCGGCACACCGATGGCGACGATTACTGCCTTGGCCTTGGCGTAAATCGCCTTGCAGGCCTTGGTGATCGCTGAATCGGCGCCGAACGCTGCAATGGCTTCACGTTCGGTGGTGATCAGCTTGAGTTCGCCGGCCTTGGCCGTACCGCCACCCACCAAGCCAGGGCTGAAGGTGTCGCACAGGCCGATGATCGACGAGGACGGGAGCGAGATAGTGCGTGCGCCGGTATCGACCGAGGTGGTCGTGACGCCGTGAAAGAAACTCATAAGGCTCGTTCTCCAGAAACGAAAAAGCCCCGCGTGTCTGCGAGGCTTGAGGAGTTGGTGTTGGTGTTGGTGTTACGCGTAACGGAAAAGAAAACGCCCCGTCAGTGCGGGGCGTTTACTGAGGCGGTTCGGTCAACCACATAGGCGCAATCGGTCGATGTTCGGCGAATGGGAATTGCGAACCTTGCGGCCAGTCGCGCAACTGGCGGCGGTAAGCCTGCAGCTCCGCGTACTGCTCAGCGGTGATCGAGGTCGCGCCGCCCTCCTCGATCTCGTCACGATGCCGAGAAACGAGCGGATCGGTCAGCGCCAACTGCGCATCCCGCCAAGCGCGCTCTGTATCGGCCAGCGCCTCTACATCAAGCGGCGGCGGATCAATCAGAACCGGCTGACCATTGGGCCTCGACGACATTTTTTTGGGACTGCGCGACAGCTCGTCAAGCAGCGATAACCAAACACTCTCCGCCACTTCGACCACGTCGGCCGGCATGTTTTCGCCATTGATCTCAAGGGTATAAGCCCCGCATGTGGACGGGCTGAAATACACAACTCTTGTCATTTTTAGTTCCCTATTGCTCGCCACCACACCGTCCAATTCGATGTGGACGCAGCTGACTGATTCTGAACGCGCAACGTGCAACCGGTCAGGGTCACCGATCCCCCCATAAGCGCGTGCATCAAACACAATGACCCCACGTGCGTCAGCGATACGTTTCGAACACCATTAAGGAACGGAACAGGGAATGTGACGTAAACGTATCCGTTAGCATCCGTAACACCCGACCCCCACTGCTCGATCACCCCCGACGAGCGCCGCTCATAGCCATTCCCCAGAATCGACGACACACCCGACCCGCCTACAGCAAGCCAGCCACCAGACGCCGCGATGAATTCCGACGCGACGCCGTTACCCAGCACGACATTGGGCGAACCAATCGTGTTGCCATTAGGCCCGGCAATGTTGCCGTTTATCGACCTTACAGTGCAGGTGGCCGTGGCTGATGCCTGAATGTAGAAGCGGCTCCCAACAGGCAACTGCGACGAATCAGGCAGCGTAAGAGTGATTGCCGGAGCGTTGGCATAGACATACTTGCCGACATCGGCAGCCGTCAAAACCGTATTTGCTGAGTAGGTCACATAACCGGCCAAACTACCCGCTGCACGCTGCACAAACTCGGTAGTCGCCAATGACTTGCTGCTGTCGAATTGCGGCTGCGTCTCCCAATGCGCCCCCCGCAAAATCGGCGAATACTTCAGCGCGCCATCGCCCCCTTCCAGCGCCCAGCCCTGACCGTTATTCAAGCGCCGGAAGGCCGAGATTGTTGATTGAGGCTGAGTGAACGGCCCCAACGCGCCGTTGATCGCAATCAGAGACTGCCCGGCCTTCGCCTTGAAGGTCGCACCATTCAACCCCGCGAGAACAGTAACGACTGCCCCTTGAGGAACAGTGCTCGAATCCGGCAGGGTGACGGTCGACCCCGACCCGCCAGGCGCCACCAAGCGCCCAACATCAGCTGGCGATAAATCTACGCTCCCGGGATAGGTCACCAGATCCGCATAACTACCCTGCGCTCGTTGGGCGAACTCGGTCGTCGCGAGCGATTTGCTACTGTCGAACTGCGCCGGCGTCGGGGCTGTCGGGTTGCCGGCGAAACTCGGCGAAAACAACCGGGCTAACCCGTCTGTAATGTCCTTGAACGTCAGCGCGGTAGTGCCCACGACAATCGGGCCATCTGTCACCAGTTGCCAAATCGTATCGGCCTGCGTCGCCCCGATCTCGACCGCCACCGTCAGGTTGGGCGTTACCTTGGCGCTGTTGTCCGCATCCTTGGCCCGCACCCAGGCACCCACCGCCACCACATACGGCCCGTTATCCTTGGCGGCCGCCTGATTTTTTACCAGCACCCGATCACCGGCCGCGAGCGCAACACCGTCAATCGTCTGCAGACCGACCAGACTGATATTGGCGGTGGTAGCGGCGCGCACCGACTGCTTTATGTCGAGCTTGCTCAGCTCGTCCAGAATGCGCGAATCGACATACTCACGCGTCGCCAGCACCACCGCCGGGTCGATCTTGAGGGTGATGTTCCCGGTACTGGATACCACAAAGTTCATCCGCACCACTTGCGTGCGGCCGGAGCCTTGCGACAGCAGCGGCTTGAAGCTCGGCGCACAGTTGGCCACCGCCACCAGATCCCCGTCCGCGTCGTAAAGGCCGATTTCGCGAATCCATTTACCGCCCTCATCGGCCGGAATGATTTGCTCGGCGATGATCACCGCCGGGTTGATCGGGTCAACGCGAAGCTGATTCAACGGCTTGCGGCGCCACTCGCTGAGCAACTTGGTCTGAGTGGCCGCCGGCACCGGATTCGGCGGGTCGGCCAGACCGCCCGGGTTGGCATCGCCAACCCCCATTTCGGTGATTCTCCAGGCAACGCCGAGCGCGTCGGCGTTCGCCTGTTTGGCCATCCCCACGTTCGTGAGGATCGCGAAAAACTGCGAATTCGCATCAATCATGATAAACGTCCAGAGTGTCTATGGTGTGTTCGCGGCCGACCACGCCAATGCTGCCGGTGACCTCAATGTCACGCATGACGGGCGGGTAAACGTCGATTTCGTCGCCGTCGTAGAGGGACACGGCAATGTCTAAATTGCCTTGGGTTTCCAGGCTGATGGCCAAGCCGGTAAGTTGTCGGCTGACGGGCTTGGCGTCGTCGATTAAGCGTTCAAGTTCGAGATACATTTCCTCGGTGATGCCGGTGTCCAGCACCCCCACCTTCAGCGCGAAGGTGCCCGGCACGCCCTGCGGCACGGTGTTGAACCATTCGACGATCTCGATCAGGTAGCCCAGCGGCTCAACCACTCGACGCAAAGCGCCGATGGTGCCCTTGTGCTTGTGGATGAAGAACGACGCCTTGATGGCGGCACGCTTGACCGACTCCGACCACGCCGGATCCCAGCGGTCGACCGACCAAGCCCAGGCCAGATGCGGCAGCAGGTGCACCGGACAGGTGTCGGGGTTGTACAAGGTGCGCAGCGGAATCAACGTGTTTTCGGCAAAAGTCGCCTCGATACCCCGCTCCAGGGGAGTGCTGTTGAGCGGCAAAAGACTGCGCATATCAACCTCCCAGCACGACGGAATAACCGGTGCAGTACGCCGCCTGCGCCTTGGTCGGTTTGAGATCCAGCCAGTCCGCCAGCTCCACGCGGGCCACGCCGGCAACATGCAGCTGCGCATCGACGCCAGAACGCGCCACTTCGACGCCCAACCGGCGGCGTGGATTGATCCAGGCCTCAAGCCGCTTGATCGCCTCGGTAAGCGCGGCGTCGTTCTCCGGGCCAGCACCTTTCATGTGCAGCACGGCGTCGACGCGGTAGCGCAGGATCTGCGCGCCGCGCACCGTGACGCGATCACCCACCGGGCGCACGTCGTCGTCATTCACCGCAGTGGCGACCAGCTTCAACAGTTCAGGACTGGCCGTGCCGTCACCTTCAAGGCCCAACACCGTGACATCCACACAGGCCGGTGACGGGCTTTCAGCCGTTGCATCTGCCACCAGCGCTGAAGCATTGCGCGCATGCAGTATGTAACTGTTACGCGGCCCTGCCGTGGTCAGTCCCTCATAGGCCAATTGCACGCGCTCGCGCAGAGCGTCGTGTGATTCCATCACCGCCTCGACCGGTGGTACCGCCAGCGGATCGGCAGGTTGAATCACCAGGCGCTTGAGATTGACGTTAGCCGCAAGGTGCTCCAGATCGGCGCCCGTCGCATAGGCCAGGAGTTGCGATTTGGCCGCGTCGTTGACCCGTGCCCGGTTGCCGAGCTTGATGTAGCTGGCGACCTCCAACAGCTTGGTCACCGGATCACTTTCCAGAGAGGCCGTCCAGTTCCCACCCATGTGGCCGCGAAACACGTCGAGTGCCTCGCCAAACACTTCTTCAAAATCCAGCGGTTCCAGCACGTCCGGTGCCGGTAGCTCCGACAGATCCACCAGGGTACTCATACCCACACCTCCAACGTGCCGCGCACACCGAGGTATTCGCCGCTGACTTGTATGTTGATTTTGCCGCCCAGCATGGACAGCACGCGCACCCGTTCCAGCTTCAAACGTGGCTCCCACCGGCCCAGCGCCCTGGCCGCTTCAGCCTGCACGGCGCTTTTCCAGCCCTCATTGACAGGCAGGTCAACCATGCGCCGGAGCTTGCTGCCGTACTCCGGACGTTCACGGCGGCTCACCAATGGCGTGCCGAGGATGTCCCCGATGGACTGGCGTAAATGCTCGATGCCGGAGATGGGTTGCCCGGTGTGGCGATCCATTCCGATCATCGGGTTTACTCCTTGAGCGGCTCGAACTCGGCATGGGCTTTGAGCGTTTTCAGCGCCACATCGTCGGCGCTATCGACCGTGACCTTGTTCTTCGCCACGGCGAGCGTGCGGCCGTCCGGCAGGACAACCGTGCGCGAGGTGTAGAGCGTGTCGCGAAAGGTCACGCCCATGGGCATCAGCACTGGGCTGATGGGAGTGGACTCAGGCGCAGTTGTTTCATCTTGATGTTTGGCCATGGGAACTCCAGGCATGAAAAAGCCCGCACGCGGCGGGCTGAGTAAATGTTGAGTTAGTGCTTGTGATGGTTGTCGCTTTGGCCGGCAGCCAGGATGTCGGCATCGCTGGTGATGCTTTGGGTAGCGTGCAGCGGGCCATCGATGTTGACCTGCCCTTTGATATTCACAATGCCCTTCAGATCGATCGTTCCGGACTTCACGAAGACGGCATTGTCAGTGACTTCGGCCAGGGTTGATCCGACCTTTATCGTGACCGTACCGCTTGGCACGCTGATGGTGTAGCTGCTCGTCTGCCAGTCGTAGACCAGAGATCCGCCATCGTCGAAACGCCAGACTTCAACGTGATCGCGATTGTCCGGCGGCGCGCCGCCATTCCCATAAAGGCCGGGAATGAATGTCCCCTGTGCTACCTCGCCGCTGGCACTGATCAGCGTGCCCTGCTCGTTGAGGCTCGGCGCTCGCCAGTGCCGCGCCTTGCCGGCGGCGACGCTGTGCCAGCGTACCCAGCCACTGACCCATTCACCGTCCGACACCCGGCACACCGGTGGTGAAGCGGCGAGATCCACCGCCACCACATAGCAGTCCTTCACCAGGCCGGCGAGCATGCGATCATGCTGGGCGCTGACATAGCCGCCGCTCACGCCAGATTCTCCGGTGCAAAATATTTGTCCCGGTTGGCCGGCCCAGCATCCGGATCAACGCCAAACAGCAGGGTGCCCGGTGGCTGATCTGGCCACGGCCATTGTGCTTCGCCAAGGTAGATCTGCTGCGTCCATTCCACGACCCAGACTGTGTAGCCGTCCAGCTCGGGCTTGGTCCAGTCCGGCATAGCCTGAACAAACTCGGCCGGTTCGACCTCGATACCCCAAGACTGCATCCGAAGTAACACAGCCAATTGCCCGACGATAAACACTGCTTGCTGTTGGTGATCGGGCTGGATCGGGTCGGTAATCACCCGCGCTTCGAACTTGCACGACAGGCCCGTCTCACCGGTTCCCGGGTCGATGCCTGGCTCCATCTCTGCGAGTTCGACCAGCACCGCTGGCAGTGGAATACTGCTTTCGATGATGGGCCAAGTCGCGACGATCTGAAGGTCCGGCAAATGATCCTGAATGCGCCGCTCAATGGCTTGATACAACTGCTCAAGACTGAACGGCTCGTCGACTTCATCCGTCACGTCATTTCCCCTTCAAGTGCTTCTGCACTTCAAAATTGAGTTCCTGTTGCAGGACATGCACCAACTGTTCGTCAGCCTTGCGAATCCAGCTTTCGAAGTGTGGTCGTGCCTGCTCCAGCGATACCTTGGCTTTCGCCAGAGGAAAACGGCTGTCATGTTCGGCGATCCAACCTGAACTGGCACCGCCCGCCCCACTGACCTCACTGTCGGGGTAGTCATTGGCGTCGAAATGCTTACTGGCCGTTCGGATCCAGACGTCTGCGCTGTTGCCGTAAACCTTCTTGAAGAACGCCCCCTGAAATCGGCGCCCCGCCACTGACACACCGGACCGACTCTGCCGGGGCAGGCCGATGCGGCTCGCCTCCATGGCGTTGAGGCCGAACCAGAGTTTGCCGCTGTTCGCTCCACCGCTGACCGGGTAAGCTCGCAGCCGCTGCCGCACAGCAGCAACCGCAATGCGCTCTTGTCGGCCAACGGCTCGGGCAATTTGCGTGGCGAGCCATCGCAACGTTTTGTTGATGGCTCGCCGCTGTGCAGCAGCTGCTGCCTTCGGCAGCACAGCAGCAAAGTCCTGAAAGGCTTTCAGGTCGGCTGCCGAGGTTTGCAGCGAGATCATCCCGCCAGCGGCCGAGGGTTTGAAGTAGCTGCCGACACTCATGGACGTTTCCTCAAGATCAGAGCGACCAGACCGTCACCGGTGGGCTCCAGTTGCAGCAGGTCATAATCGCCACCACCGTCGAGCTCCGGTACGTCAACACTTACCAGCAGTCCCTTGCTCAGACCATCGGCGTCAGCGACGCGGACCTCGAAGCGCGGCTCACGAATGGCGGTGTTCATCCGACCTACCCGAGGTTGCAACCAGGGCGCCGAGAACATGCCGAGTACCGGTTCGTTCCGCCCTTCGATCCGTGCGCTGTCCCCCAAAGTCCCGAAAACAATGTCGTCGACATCGGCCATCAGCTCGCGAATGCCCATGACTACATCTCCAACAGGATCTGCGCCAGCGGCCGAGTGCACATGTGTAGTGGGTTGGACTGCGCTTCACCGGCCATGCCCTTGTTGAATGGCAAGGGTTCGATCTTGCTGTAGTACGGCACGCCTTCGGTGTTGACCGTTTCCATGTAGTCGGCCGGTGCAAACACCGAGATGTACAGGTCCGGGACGCCCTCGGGAATCAGCAGCGCTTTGTCGTCGTGCACGAAAGTTACACCGGCGATCTTGCCGCGGTACCGCTCCCAGGTGATGCCGCCGTAATCGAAACTTTCACGCGCGTCTCCGCGTAACGAAGCCGCTTGCTGCGTGTTGAGGTAGGTGTCTTTCACCTCCTTGAGTTTCAACATGGCGTTCCAGAAGTTTTTGCCACAGAACGCGCGCGAACCACTACGGGTAACGCTCCCCAGTGCGTCTTCCTGCAAATCCAAGGCATCACCACACTTGATACGAAAGTCTTCGTCAGAGCCACCAAATCCCATCGACAAACTTTTTCGTTTCACGCCGAAACGGTCATAAAGATCGAGCAATACGGTTTTGCCGTCAGCGTCGTAGATCTTGCCGTTGAGTGCGCCCAGCCGCTGGAACTCGTGAGTAACGTCCAACTGACGGCGCGCCTTGGCCAGACGTTTGTTCACGACGTCCTGCACCGACTGCAGCTCGGAGCGCGTACCGAATGCGCGAATACCCTGGATCTCGTCAGCCTTGATGGTGAAGCGCTCAGGCAAATGCACGGTGTTGAACGGGATCAGGTTGCGCTTGCTGCCCGACACCACCAGACCGGAGGTGCCGCGCTCACCGGCCGGTACCAGGGCGAGGGTGTCGCCGTCTTTCTCGATCTGCACCGTCAGGGTGGTGATGCCTTCCTCCTGAAACAGACCCAGGCTGCCAATGCGCCCGGGAACGTATTCCTGTTCGTTGATGGCAGCGGTCAACGAGGACACCGAGAATGCCTCGTCGTTGAAGATTTGAATGTCAGCCATGAAGCAGTCTCCAGAAAACAAAAAACCCGCACAGGGCGGGCTGAAAATTTGAAGGCGATCGCCTTAACGGACGATCACGTTATGGGCAGCCAGCGCTTTTTCGGCCGCCAGATCCAGGCCGGTCAGATGCGCTTCGCTGACCTCGGCGAGCCGCACCACGGCGCGCCCGCGACGGACGATGTCGGACGTGCTCAGCGGGCCGAAAAGAATCGCCTGCGCGTTCTCACTGCCGTCTTCAGCGGTCGGGTTATACGGTGCGAATTCGCCGGTGGCGGTGACCAGGCCAAGGATCTGTCCAGGCTCCAGCGCCGGGCCGGCGGCGACGTTGATTGCTTCACGGGAAATGGTGCCTGCGCCCTCGGACAGTAGGAATTCCCCGGCGTGCATCGGTTCGCGTTGAATGTTCATGCAGTAGCTCCAGTAAGTGAGGTTCGTTTGCCGGTCTGCGCTGCTTGGCGTGCGGACCAGATCGAGGGCTGGTCGATCAGCTTGGCCTGCACTTTCGGCGGAGGGTCATCGGCCAGCGGCAGGCTGTTGTCGATCTCGAAGCCTTTGCCGCTGCCGACTAGTTTGTCGAAGAGCCGGGCACGCACCGCCGAGGTATCCAGGCCGGCCGAAACGTACTCGGCACTGAACTCCGGTAACCGTGCGGCGACGCACAAGTCGTCGATGGCTTTGGCCTGGATCAGCGCCGCCTGCACAACCGCTTCGCTTTCCAGCTTGGTGACAGCGAGCAGCGGCTCGATCAAATTGCTGATGCCCGCCGCCGTGCAACGTTGGCTGATCAGCACCGCCAGTTGCGCGGCATTGGACGCCGGCGCCGGTGGATCATCCGGGATCAGCGGTGCAGGCTCCGGTGAGGGTTCGGGTGCCGGATCGGCCGGTTCATCGAGTTGGGCCAGCAGCTCAGCCGGGGCATGCTGAAAACGCTGCAACACGGCGCCCTGGCCCAAACACGCTTTGACCTTGACGCCGTCGCCGATCTCATCGGCCAGACCCAAGGCCACCGCCTCATTCGCCGTCAACCAGGTCTCGGCCGCCACCAGACGGCGCAGTTCGGTTTCATCGATGTCCGGCGCCTTGGCCTTGTACGCCGCGATGATGGCTTCCATGGTCTGGTCCAACACATCGGCGACCTTGCGAAAGCTCTCGGCGTCGCCGGCGGCGTAGGTCCACGGGTTGTGAATCATCAGCATGGCGTTAGACGCGATCACCACCCGGTGCGCGCCACACACGGCCACGCTGGCTGCGCTTGCCGCCAGAGCATCGACCCGACCAGTGCAGCGCTCGCCCAACCGCGACAGCGCGTTATGCATTGCCAGCCCATCGAACAGATCACCGCCGACGCTGTTGAAGGCCGCCACTACGGGCGACACGCCGTCGTCCATGGCGCGCAGATCCTGGACAAACTGATTGGCGGTGACGCCCCAGGTACCGATCTCGCCGTAGACGAACACTTCAATCGTGCGCTGCTCGGCTTCGCCGTTAGCCTGCATGGCGTACCAGCTCTTGTCCGAGACCTGCACCCGCTCGCCGGCCTTGTTGTAAATGCGCGGTCGCGCCTGTTTGCTCATGGTTGCTCCTTGTCGTCGAATGACTCGATGACGTCGAGGGTGTTGTAGTTGAGGCCCAGGCGAACGGCCCGGGCGAGGTCGGCGGCGTTTTCCGCATCGACCGTTTCGGCGTCATAACCGGTGCGCAGCACCATCTCGCTGCGCGAGGCGAAACCGGCCTTCACTTCCATCGTGCGCGCCTGCACGTCCTGCACAGGCTGGATGTAGGCCCAGCCCTGCGGTACCCAGCGAGTACGCAGATACTCGCGTCGTCGCTGGGCGTAATCCTTGAGCACCAGCGCACCAGACAGCACCGCCATATCCATCCACGCTGCACGGACCGGCCGGCACAACTGGTGCACGTAGACGCTGAATTGCAGTTGCTCCAGCCGGCGACGAAACTCGTTGAGCACCACGCGCAAAGCACGGTCGTTGATTTCGCGCATGTCACCAGTAAGAATTTCGTAGGGCGTACCGGTGCCAGCGGCAGCGGCCATCAATTGCTGTCGCATGAAGTCCGGGTAGTTGTTGCCGGCGTCGGGCGGTTTGGAGAACTCCACCTCTTCGCCCGGGCCGAGCTCCTGCATGGTTCCGGGTTCGAGCGCGACCATCGGCGTGAAGCCATCTCGGTCCGTGACCAGCGGCGCACCGGTGACCGGATCACGCGGCATGGGACCCGATTCAGGCGTAGGTCGGGTGATGAAGCCAGCGAACAGGTTGGCCACCTCCTGGCGAAACAGCACCGCGTCATCGTAGTTGTCCAAGCTGCGCAGACGCTTGAGCACCGGCGACAAGCGCGGCACGCCACGCAACTGGCCGGGTTCCAGCGGCTCGAAGATGTGCAGCACCTGCGTGGCCGGCACGCGCACCAACTGGTTGTAGCCGGAATTCAACGACGAGGGATCGCCCGGGTGCGAGCGGTACATCCAGTACGCCACGCGCTTGCCGAGTGAGTTGAACTCGATGCCGGCACGGATCACATTGCCGTCGCGGGTTGTTTCGAACTTGTCGTGCGGCACGAACTCCGGAGCGAGCAACTGCAGTTGCAGCGGCACCGCATGACCATCGTCCATGCTACGTGGCCGCAGACGAATGAAGCATTCGCCGGAGGTTTCGACGGTGCGTGCGGCCAGCGCCTGCTGGCCATAGAAGTCGGTCAGGTCATCGGCGTCCGACTCGTCAACCCAGTCCTCCCACAGTTCCTGCAGTTGCTTACGCAGGGCGTCGTCGTCCGTCTTCGGCCGGGGGTTAATGCCGGTGCCGATCAAGTTGCTGACGCGTTTGTCGATGACGTTGAAAGCATACGGGTCGTTGCGCACTGCCGCCCGCGAACGTGCACGCAGGTTACGCAGGGCCGGAGTGTTGATGGTGTTCAAGCCACTGTCAGGTGCATCCCAGCCTGCGGAGCGACGGCCCTCCCCGGCGCCTTCGTAACTGGCCTTGATGTTCGACGGCAGCAAGAATCCGTTACGGGTTAGCGTCGGATAACGAGCCATTACAGTCCCTTGCCTCCGTGGTAAAGCCGGACCACGCGTGAACGCGGCCCGGCGGCATTGAGCAGTGAGGTGCGAATTTCTTCACGGGCCTGCAGCAGCTCGTTGATGGTTCGGTACTCGACGGTACGATCGCCGAAGCGCACGGTTTTTTCACCGCGCGCGATGGCCTTCTCGATGACGTCGAGGTGCTGTTGGGTAAAGGACATATCAGCGTCTCTTCAGATAACCGCTGGTAGAGCTGCGGCGTTGAGATGGCGAGGCTGCAGGTCGTGCGGGTGCGACAGGAGCAGCCGGTGTTGGTGGGGCCAGTTGAGCTTGTCTGACCGCAGACGGCGGCGGAGATGGCTCGGCTGTTTGGGTTTGATCAACACGCTCGGCCTGAACAGACTTGGTCGGTACATCATCGAACAACCCGGACTGCGCCAGAGCCTGCCGCACCCGATCCCAGTCGTGTTCCTGGTAACGGTTGATGCCGAGGTAGTGCGCCATCGCCAGGCAATACACCATCAGGTCGAGTGCCTCGTTGCGCTCAGCCTTGCCCTTCACCCACTCGATGCGTTTGTGGCCGCGGATGTAGCGAGCGACCTTACGCTCGGCGACGCACTGGGCGAAGAACTCATCCGGCAAGTCGTTGGCAAAATGCAGCGAACCCGGACCATCCGGGAACGGGTAGCGGTTGTAGATCCAGTCTTTCGCCGTGTCGGTACCGACGAACCACAGCTCGGCACCGTGACGTTCGGTCTGGCCTTTCCAGGTCACGTCAACCATCGACGGGCGCTGGGCAATCACCGGGCGCCCGGGCTTACTCGCGCCCTTGATGGCGAAGATGTTGCGCCAGCGACGCACGCGGCAGAACTGGTAGACTTCGTCGGTGTGGTGACCACCGGAGTCAACACCGGTAGCGAGAATCGCCAAACCGACGCCGCAGGGATGCCGGTAGCGCGCCTTGAGTTTCTCGTCCAATACCGCCCAGGTGCGTTCATCGGCCGGGTCGCCCCAAATGATCTGGTGATCAACCACCCAACGTTCCATGCCGATCCCGAAGCCCATCACCATCAGCTCCAGGCGGTTGGCCTGAACGTCGACGGCACCGGTCAGCATCATCACACCGGCCGGTATTGCGCCAAGGCTGTAGGTTTCGAGCCGCGCCCGAGCGATCAACACTTCAGCTTTGGTCTGTTCGAGCGCACTGTCCCAAACCTTGGCCAGACGGGTGTTGTAGAACACCTGCATGAGGCTTGTATCGCCTTGGGCTTGCGCTTTTTTCGCGTCTTCAAACTCTATGGCGAGCGAAGTCCAGTCCATCCAGCCTGTCGGCGAGTACAGGGCGCTGAGATGAAAGCCAACCGTCTTGCCGTCACCGGTACCGTGCGCACGCCATTCACCGCGAGCGAGCATGTCGCTCTTGTGGTGTTCCTCGATCAGCACGTCACAGTCCAGCCCGGACGCCGCGCATTTGTAATGCACGACGCTGAAATCGGCTGAATAGAGTAGGTTTTCCCACTCAAGCACTTGCATATGCCCACAATGCGGACATGGCACGTAGTAGTGACGCTGATCGCTGGACTCGAACAGATCGGCAATTCGCGAGGCGCCCTTAATCGTCGGCGAGCTGGAAAAGTAAATCTTCGCGTTGCGACCGAAGTTGGTCGCACGCGTCTCTGCCAGCCTGATGGGATCACCCTCCTGACCGACGTCGTTCTCCCAGCGGTCGACCTCGTCGCCGTAGATGTAGCGTGCCGACAGCTCCGATAGATTGGCCGCAGAACCGGCGGTGGTGACATACAGCGAACCGCCCTCGAATTCCTTGGTGTCCATCGTATTGCGTGCGTCCCGCGAGCGGGTGGCCGCGACCCGCTCGCGCAGCACTGGAGTGGCTTTGATGGTCTTGCTGATGCGCCCCGACACTCGCTTGGACAGGCCGAGGCTGGGCAACAGCGCCAAGATGTTCGACGGCGCCATATGAATCAGTCCGCCCATCCAGTTGAGCGCGATCTGGGTTTTCATCAACTGCGAAGCCACCATGGTGACCACGCGTCTGCAGGGATGAGCCGGCGACAGGCAACGCATCGGCTCACGGGCATAAGGTGTGCGCGAGGTACGGTATTGGCCGGGCTCAGGGGCACCGGTGTCCCGAGGAATCCGCATGTACTCATCGGCCCATTCATCAATCCAGAGATCGGGGTCGGGACGCAGCCCACGGAAGTAGTTCTCACGGTACACCTGTGCACCGTCAGAAAATTCCGTGTGCATAGGTTCAGTTCAATGTTAAGGCGTGATCAAGGTCCGCTGAAGAAAGGCGCTCGGCTTCCTCCAGCGTTCGACGGATTGTCGCGGTGAGGTGTTTTTCGATCTGCCAAGGATCGGTCATTGCCGCCAAGTCGTAAGACAGCTGCGGCAGCGGTCCGAACAACTGGTCGCGAAGTAATCTGCCCGCGTCGTAGGCGCCAGTCTCGACTGCCTCCCTCGACACCAGCGAACCTTGCGCCTTGCCCAGCTCGATCTCAGCCAGTTTGGCCATGTTGTGCTCGCGCAGTGCACGGGACTTCTGGTAGTCCGGATGTTTGCCGTCGACTGGGATCAGTTGCGGCGGCGCAGCCGTGGAAGTCGACTCCGTCAGGGGCGACAATTGGCTGTAAACGTCACGCTGAATCCGGTCTTGCTGGTGGCGGTCAGCGACAGCGGCCTTACTGGGGTCGCTGGTTTTATCGAGCAGAGCCTCAGTGGCTTCCAGATCGATCTTGCCATTTGCGGTGAGCACCAACCGATCCTGGCTGGCCAATTTTGAAACATAGGATTTGGCCCAACCGCGCCGGGCCGCAAACTCCGTTTTGGTGATGATTGTCATGGTTAATTCTCCAGTTCACCGGCGAGTTCACCGCCAGTTCACCTGTTCACCTCAGTTCACTAAGCTGGTGAACCGTCCGCTAACACAGTCCCGCGGGTTTCCGACCCCGTGTCCCTCAGATACCCCTAGGGTCCCCGGCGGTTTTCGGCGCACCAGATCGGTGCATCACCCCTGTTCACCCCCGGTTGGCGGGACTTCGCAGACGCCCAGCCGCTTGGCAGCCCATCGTTCGTACAACCCGATGGCCACATCGGCACCGGCCATCGCCGTCAGGCAACCCAAGGCGCCCGCCGTCCAGATCGACATGCCGGCAGCAATCATCAGCATCATCGCCGACACACCGCAGACAATGCAGGCACCGGACCGAAGCGCGAGGCGGCGCAACAACGCCCAGCCCCGCGCCCCATCCTTGTCAGCCCGCCACATCTCCCCCGATACGCCGCCGACCAGAGCCAGGACGATCACTAACCAGATCGGCATCTCTGCCAGCGCTTGTTGCTCGTTTGTCATCGCCAATCCCTAAACGCAAAAACCCGGCGCAATGGCCGGGTTTGGTGGTGTGGTGCCTGCCGCTCTCTGCGGTCGCACCTATCGAAGATGACTACTTTTTACAGGTCGATTCCGGTGGCAGCAACCCCGGTTTAATGCCACCCGGCGAATATGTGGGTAACACCGGGTGAACGCCTAGCGAATGTCGGCGAATATCCCATCCCGGCATTCTGCTGTTTCGGCGGCGTCCCATCTGTCCCACCATTCAGAATCAAAGTGGGACGCCTGAGAGCACCTAAATTCAGGGCTTCGCCCCACTGTCCTACTTATTTCTCTCCCTTCTCGTGTAAAGGAAGAATTTAAAGAACACGCATGCGCGTGAAACGCGCGTATTGCCGCCCGCTACGCTTACACGGGCGGGAGGCACTTTCTAGCGGGACGGTGGGACAGCCCAACAACGACAAGGCCCGCACCTGTCCCACGGCATCAAAACGCAGCGGGACAAGACGGGCCAGTGGGACAACAACAGCCGGACGAATGCCTGGGGTCACGCAGCCAACCCCATCATCACGCCGAAGATCTGCAGGTGTGCCTCATGCAAACGCTGGTAGTACGTGTCGCGGCCACAACCGCAGTGCGCGTACCGCAAGCGCATATCAACGTCGAGCGTGCAGTAATGCTCCCGCACAACCGTCACCAGCTCGGGCGCCAGATGCTTGGTCACGATCAGCTCGATGTCGAGAGAACTCTCCAGCGGCGCACGGAAGGCCCGCCGTCCACGGATCAGTTGCCCATTGCTCTCCATCATCATGGCAACCATGTTCCCCCCAGCAAGCCCCCCTTTCGAATGCTCGGAATGCAGCTCCTGCGCCCACAACCGAAGCAGCGAATCGATCTCCTTAATCAAAGCAAGGCTCCTGAATCGGTTCCCGCTTCAACGCCGAAGCACCGCCCCACCCTGCAGGCTTCTTGTAAGCCCACGGCCGCTGCCCACTCTTCACCAACGGCGGTAGCCGAACCCGCCGCCACCCCAACCGATGCATGATCGCCCCGACCCGCATCTGTTCCGGCTTACCCCAATGCCCGAAATCCAGTTTCAACGCACTGGTAAGCACATCGCTGCCGGTGGTGGTCTCGCCAATCTGCGACTCTTCCAGCCAGGTCAGAATCGGCCCTTCCCATTCGTCCACCACAAAGCGTTCGTCCTGCTCTTCGCCGAACATCGCCGCCTCATCCAGCGTCACCCACCAGAGGTCGCCTGCGTCGTAACAGAACACCGCCTCGGCCCACAGCTGATCGCGGATCGAACGCAACAGCTCCAGATCCACCTTGGTACACGCCACCGGCCAGTAACGCCGGTTACCGGTCGCGTCCTTCAAGTACTCGTCCTGGTTCGTCGTCCCCACGAACACGCACTGACGCGGAACGTCCATCGTGCGACGGCCGTAACTCTCGCGGTAGGTATCGGTGGACGCCGAGAAAAACTGCTTGGCCTTGGTACTCTCGGCCTTGTTGAAACTGTCCAGCTCGCCCAGCTCGACGATCCACTTGCCCCGGATCGCCTGAAAGCCGTCCTTGTCGCCGAGGGCAAACGGCGTATCCATGAACCACTCGCCGCCGAGAATACTCATCGCCGTCGACTTACCGGCGCCCTGCGCGCCCTCAAGGATCATCACCGAGTCAGCCTTGCAGCCCGGCTTCATCACCCGCGCCACGGCCGACAACATCCAGCGCTTGCCCACCTTGCTCGAGTAATCGGTGGCATTCACGCCCATGACGTCCGTAAGCCAGCTCTCCAGGCGCGGCACGCGATCCCACTCAAGCTTGCGCAGGTACTGCCGCACCGGATGAAACGCATGGTCATGCGCAACCACGCTAACCGCCTCGATCACATGTGACGCCTTCACCCGCAGGTTGTACTGCTGCGCGAGCCACTTCATCACCCGCACGTCATCGATGTCCGCCCAATCGCCCGTGCCGCCGCCATACGGTGCAGCACGCAGCTTCACGATCTTCGAACTGAACGCGCTGTAAATAATCACCCCGGCCCAACGTTCATCATTGGCCAGGATCAGCTCGACGTTCTGCATGTGCGCAATCAGCGCGCCGCTTTCACTTCGAGCCAGCATGTCCTTCCAGCCACCAGCGGCCGGCGGCTTGACCACCGCCAGTACCTGGCGACGCACCGCTTCCAAACCTTCAGCAACATGCAGGTCGTTGAAGTCGGTCCACTTGATCTCCCGCTCACCGGAAAAGATCGGCGCAACCACCTGGCCACCAACGATCAGCGCCGCGTTGTTGGCCTTCTCTTCACCAGGGTTCCACGCATCGCCATTCGGCTTCGTGGTCTTCCAGTCGTCATCCCGGCAGATGATCAGCGGGCAGCCGGCGAACCGCTCGCGCATCGCCTTACACACCACCAGCAGGTTGCCGGCATCAAACGCGATAGCCACGGTCAGCGAAGTCGCCATGTGCAGGCTTGCGCCCGTGGCGTAGCCCTCACATACCAGCACTGGCTCGCCCGGATCTGGATGCGGACCGATCAGGTGAAAGGCGCCCTCCTTCGACATCCCGTAGGGCCAATACGACTTATCCCGGCCGGTGTCTTCCTGCTTGGTTGGAAACACCACCTGCAGGCCAACAATCTCGTCTCGCACGTTGGACATCGGCACCAGGAACGCACCGGTGCGCGGCGCATACCGAACACCAATACCTACGATCTGCTTACGATCCAGATAGTCGCTACGGCCCTTCTCCGGCATGCGCTTGAACATACCCGCCGCACGCTTGGCCGCACGACGCGCTGCACTGGCAGCGATCTCGGCAGCCCGGCGCTTTGCCTCTTCCTGCCGAGCGCGCATGACCTCACGCTCTTCCGGCGACATTCGCCCGGCCTTGACCTTGATCTTCTGCGACTCACCCGAACGCCAGTCACCGAACGCGCCGAAAATCAGCGTCTCGCCCTTCTCGGTGCGATGCTCATGGGCGATGTACCAGCCGTTTTTTTCCTTGCCCTTGTCCTGTGCAGTCTTGCATCGGGTCAGCTTACCGAACACCAATGGCTGCGCAGGCTCAAGCCCGTAATCCGCGAATTGCCCCATGACCTCATCGAGCATAAATGGCCCCCAAGATCTCATCGACCTCTTGGCAGCTCACGCATTGAGTACAGCCAGGAACAGCGATGCGGCGCCCCTCAGGGATCGGATTTTCACAGTTCTCACAGAACAGAAACGAATGCGCCGCCAAAGCGGGCTTGGCGGCGTTGCGTGCAGCGAGCGCTTGATCGATGCGCTCTTGCACCAGGTCATTAGCGAAGTCAGCGATATCAGCCACGATCAACACCCCGCGTCGTCTGGTTGACATACGTGGCGCGGTTGAACAGCCCCAACAGCCCCTGAATCCCACGAAACACCTGCAGGCGAATCGCGGCTAGTTCCTCATCGGAAACAACCCCATCGCCAATGCTCTTTGCCCAGGTATCCGCCAGATCAGCCACCTGCCGGAAGTACTCGGCAATCCCGGTGGTCAACGTCTCCGGCATGTCATTGGTGTACGCCTCGGCCAGCTCCTGCCAAGTCGTGTCACCGACCAACGCATGCACCGCATCCAGAATGCGGCGATCCTTGGTCAGCTCCAGAATCTCGCCGAACTCTTGAATGTTCACCGTGTGGCTTGGGTGGGTTGGGGAAAGCTTGTGCTGCAGCGTGGTCGCATTTCGGCCGGTGGTGGCGGCGATAGCAGCGGCGCCGCCGGGGTAGTCCCTTGCAGCATGGTAAAGCGCAAGATCGAGCGGCAGAACTTCCCGCTGCGCCCGGTCTAGAGAGCTCAGAATGATACGGCTCATGGCATTAATCCTTGTAAGTTGCCAGTGCCGCGCGACATGCAGTGGTGATACATTTGCCGCGTGGCTTGAAAGGGCCCAAACGCCGGCTAGATCTTCGGGATCAATACCGGCACCGTGCCGGAGCGAACAATCCGTTGTTCACCCCTGGCGCAACAGCTGCCCAATCTGTGGTGGAAAAGGCAGCAACACCAAGGCTTCCGAGCCTTGGAAAAGCGCGATAAAGAGAGGTGGTTGCATGTGGTGTGCCCGCCTACCTATATCGCGACCCGACAGCGCTGTGGTGGTGCGTGTCGGGAGGAACTGGGCGGCCTTTGGGTCGCCTTTTTTCTACCTATGCTGCTCGAACTTCAGGATCACTCTCAACAACGCCAAAATGCTCTAAAACCTCGAACAGCGACACACTGCCCCCGCTCTCACGGGCCAGCGCTTTTATCAGCGAAACGCTCGGGTCTTTGCTCGCATACTTAACGTGGAGCCTTAGGTAACTGACCGCAATGTGGCAGCGCCCTGCATAGGCCGTAAGCGCTTCATGATTCATTTGGTTGATATATTCGCGCAGATTCATGGGTGTACCTCCTGACCCACAAATTAACCCATGGGGTTATTTTTTTCAATACCTACAAGATAATTCACCTCTAAGGTTAATACAGACAGACTCTGCTAATGAAAATTTCAGATACTCGTCTTCAAAATTTCCGCAGAGTCTTAGCTGAAAAAAAGCTAAGGCTGACCGATATCGCTGACCTGCTCAGCAAAGCGCCAGCGCAGGTCAGCGCCTTCGGAGGAAAAAACCCTACAAAAGGGATCGGTGATCAAATTGCGCGCGAAATTGAGCGTGCTTTGCATCTGCATAGCGGGTATCTCGACATGCCTTATGGGCTAGGTGAGTTCAATAACGCCACCTTGTTGAGTCATACAGGACGAAAATTGCCAGTGATGGGATCAATCGCTGCTGGAGCGTGGTGCGAACAAGAAGCGAACTTCGACCCAAGGGATGCGGAAGAATGGATCGATGCCCCTGGGCCTGTTGGGCCGCGAGCGTTCATCCTTCGAGTGGAAGGCATGAGCATGGAGCCAAAATTTATAGAAGGCGACAAGATCGTCATCGACCCCGCACTTGAGGCATTACCAGGTCATTTTGTTGCAGCCAAACGAACAAGTGATCAAGCTGCGACGTTGAAACAGCTAAGACAAGAAGGTGGTGAGCAATATCTTTTTGCATTAAACCCTGACTGGCCTGACCGGATAATCCGAATGACCGAAGAGTGGAGTATCTGTGGAAGAGCTAGATGGAAGATTTCTGACCTTTGAAATAAATCACATCACCTACAACACCAAGGACATGGATTTATATGGAAATAATTAACGGCCAAGTTTGGTACACTTACACATCAAAACTATTCAAACAGTTTGACTTGACGGAAGCCGCAAAAAAACTAATCAACTCCGACGCATTTGCTTTCGCCTCAAGAGATAACGGAGAGCTATATTACAAATCAAACAACAGGGTTGAAACCAGACAGCTATCTTACAAATTGAATGCCACAGGAACAGGCATGACCGTGACTGGTCACTCTGACTTCGTAGACAGCAAACAGAACAACTACACTTTGCTTTCTTTCTGGAAAGATATAGCTTTAAAACTTTCACGACTCAGACTATTCAGTGAGGGCTTTGGCTTTCCGGAAGATTTCATTCGCGCATTCATGAATCCCATATTCATTCGAATTGGCACAGACGAAGAATATCGTGAATTTATTCCCTACGTAAACCTATACTCTAGCGGATTAATTCAAACCACACTTATCCCAATGAACGAAAGCGACGGCGAGAGTCTGTACCCGTTCATTACTGACTCAGTCAACTTAGCGATGAGAGGTATTACGTCTGTATTAGCTACAAAGGCGTACACAAAAGAACTGTTACGCATAGATTACGATTGCTCGGGCACATTTAAAAAGCTCAGAGAAATCAAACATCTGATGACACTTGACAAAAATTTGGAATTATTTCGAAAGGAGCATGAGGCAGGCATTGAAAAACTAACTGTGTACGAGCATGTGTTGGGACCATCAATTTTATTATCCGACATATGCTTAAGCATTATGGATGTTTGCGGAAATATACTTTCCCGCCCCCGAACAGCGACACCTGAATACTGGCTTCAAAAAGCCATTAGACCTGTACTTAGAAATGGCACGTGGAGAGGAAAACCCTGCGTATATATTCAAGAACATACAAATCAAAAAACCTTTCAAACGAAAATATAGAACACAACAAAACACTTGTACAAAGTGTAATGAGCCGATGTTTCCTGAAGGACGGGAGCGATTCCTCTACAAAGCCTCTAGTAGACTTACGACTACTCAACGACTATAGCCACTTCCACTCTTTCGGGGTATCTTTATCGATAGCATCCGATTCAGCTTTAGAAGCGTTAAAGACACTAAAATCTTTTACGTTCGATAACATCATAGCAGATTGCCAAATCAAGAACGAAATAGCAGAGTACATAAACAGTTCTTATGAAGGCTTTATAGATGCAATCGGCCATTGCAACTCAAATTCGACATTATCCAAACTCAGTCTAGAGCTTATTCTATTCGAAGAACGCATGATTCGATCTTCTAGCAACTCCGGAGAAATAGCTCACTTCATAGGCACATTGAAAAATGAAGACACAATAAAAAACAATCTTTCAATACTTACTGGAAAAATGACATCAACTGACAAACTTTTAGACTTAACAGATAGAATTAGCAAAGATCAATTAAACAAGACTCTGACCATTCTTTTCGGAGTCATTGCGTCAGCCACTTTATCACCCGAACTGATCCAACCTGCAGTCAAATCGCTTGGCATCGAGTCAATCAACGCCACGGATTTTGAAATGCCACTGAAAGCTATCTGCACCACTGCAGCGCTTGTCGTTGTCTTTGTAATCGTGTGGTGCGTTAGCAAACGAAAATAGGTTAGGCGCAACCTAAAACACCCTCAAAGGTTCAATTTTCGATTGACCAGTTAACCTTTTGGGTTAATATCGACCTCACTCTTCCACCACAGAGCGAGGCAAAACCATGCACACCACAGCAACCCTACACGTCCATCCAGCTGCTGCTGACCCCTTCCGAATCTTTGAGATCCGCCGCTTGGCCCGCGAAAGCGGCTGCTCATTTGTCACCAGCAAACCGAAGCAGCAAGCTCGTACTGCCCCCACCCCATTCGATCCGAACGGCGGAGGGCACGCAGCATGATCAAGTTCAAAATCGACAACCGCACGCTGCAGTTGCTCAATGCCCAGGTCAACCTGACCGAGACCTTCAACCACGTCCTCCGGACAGCGCCCAAGCGTGAGTGCCTGGCGTTCCGGCTCAAAGTCGAACGCGGCGCAACAGAGAGCACCTTCGTCGTCGAGCTGGGCAGCGAACGCCACACGTTGACCCTGCAGAACGACAAGAAAACGCACCTCAAATTGGCCGACTTCATCGAAGAAATCGCCAATGGCCCGTTCGACGCGAGCAACACCAGCGACTTGGTGCACCGCCCGCACGCCAGCCGCGAATACGGCCGCTTCGAAGTCTCGGACAAGCAACGCGTGTTCGAGCTGGTGCGCACCGGCGGCGTGCTGAGCCTCGACATGGGCTTCGACTACCCCCTACAGGTCGCTCTGCACCGCACGCAATCACGCTCAGGTGTCACCACCATCCTGAGCATCGGCAACAAAAGCCCGCACACCCGTTGCTTCACCGCGTACGGCACCGATGTCGAGATCTACGGCAAGGTCACCGAGTCCATCAACTACCTCGCTGCAGCGGCCACCCCAGCCGCGCACGCGGCATAAGGGGGGCGCAATGGAACGCAACCTCGCCCAAGCCGCAACCCAACTCGGCCTCACCCGGCCAAAGCTCATCGCTCGCATGCGGGAAAAAGGCCTGCTGAACGAGAAGAACCTACCGGCCTACCCCAACCGCGACCGCGATTACCTGCGCATCAAGGACGGCCAGTGGTACCACGACCAACTCGGCATGCAGTACAGCCAGTCGACCAGGGTGAAACAACCCGGCATCCGCTGGCTGGCCGAACAGTTGGGCATCGACCTGCCTGCCATCCCGGCAGACAACCGTGACGTGGCCTAGGGAATACGCCCGCCAGATCATCGCCATGCGGACACGAGAGGAGCGCAACGCCGCGCTCCTCGCAGTGCCCGAACATCTGCGCGAGCTGACTAAAAGACACTGCCTGAATGCCTGGAACCACCCGGCCAGAAAACAACGCAAGGAGGCCCCACAAAGCCATGAGTAACACAGCACAAAACCCGCTGCGCCTGCACCCAGCACCGGAATCAGCCACCGTCGAACTGCTCTACCGCATCTTCGGCGACGTCCTGATCCCGCTGGACAAAGTGCGCGAGCAGTACTTCCGCAATCTCAACGAGCAATCCTTCGTCGCCGAGATCAGCAGCGGCCGCATCCAGCTCCCCATCACCACACTGGACACCAGCCGCAAGGCACCGAAGTACGCCCACATTCGCCACGTCGCCTCGCTGATCGACATCCGCGCCTACAAGGCCGACGAAGACATGAAGCGGCAACAGGACGACAGCAACGAGTAATCACCAAAACCGAACGGCTGCCACCACCAGCCAATGACATCACCAGGAGCACACCACATGACTGCAATTCAAATTTACGCGCTGATAGCAATCCTCCTCATGATGGCCGCCATCTATTGGCTCGCCTACCGGAACGGTTTCAGTAGTGGCCACGACGAGGGCCAATCACAGGGCTACAGCGAAGGCTATGACGTCGGCGGCTGCGTTGGATTTCAAGATGGAATGGAAGAAGGCAAAGCCATTCAGAGCGCTGATCACTCGGAAGAGATCCGCAACCTGACACATTCCCTGGATCAGGCGCGCGACCAGTACAAGCAGTTATACAAACACTACGAACGCGCCCAGGCTGCCTCGAAACTCGGGGAGCATGATCGTCTGACCCTTCTGGATATTGCGGAGAAGTTGCGGATAGCCGCCGCCACTTTCAACGCGCTGCGCACGGGCAAGGCCATCACTCGCGAAACGAACGCCCTACGCGATCAGGCTCTCGCCATGGCTGACTTACTGAAGCCCGCCGCAATCATAGTCGATGCAAAGGTCGAGATAGCGCCTCTTAGTATTTCTCTCAGCACTGCCGACGCGGAAAAGGCTGCCGTGTTTTTCCAACAGCTACACAAAGATGCCACCACGCATACGGCCGTAGGAGGTGCGGCATGAGCGAGATCATCACTTTCACAGGCAAGCGCGTCGACCTCTACGACCCTGAAGTCGAACTGATCGACCCGCGTGACATTGCACACGCTCTAGCCAATCTGTGCCGATTCAACGGCCACACCCGCGAGTTCTATAGCGTGGCGCAACACTGCTGCTTGGTAGCCGATCTGGTGCCAGAGGAAGACAAATTGGCTGCCCTGCTGCACGACGGAACGGAAGCTTACGTCGGCGACATGGTGCGCCCCCTCAAGCAGTGGATGACTGCCTACCAGGACCTCGAGGACTGGATATGGAAGCGCATCTGCACCCGGTTCAATCTTGACACCGAACTGCCTGCAACCGTGCGACAGGCCGACCTGATAGCACTGGCCACCGAGCGCCGCGACCTCATGCCAACCGATCCGGCTATCTGGGATTGTCTGGTTGGTATCGAACCTTCTGCCGAAACCATCCGCCCTTGGTCACCCAACGAAGCTCGACACAAGTACCAGCAGCGCCTGATGGATCAACTCGCTATCGAACACCGGAGGAAAGCGGTATGACGCACGCACAGAACGCCACCCACCGCCTGGCCGCTTTGCTCCGCAACAACAACGGGATCGCCACGCCTGTAAACAACAGCAGCTGCGCAGCAGCAAGCATCATTGCCTCTTCCCGCAGCACTGCCGAGGGACTGATACCCCACGAAAAGCTGCGCGAGGCAGCCACGCCCAAAGCAACGCTAATCGCTCAGAATCGCCCGCCCGCGCAGCTTGTTAAGGGGGATAAGCGTCCGTCATTGGAGGCCGCGTGAATGAGTTGGCTCTTTTCGCAGGCGCTGGTGGCGGAATACTCGGCGGCCACCTCCTCGGCTGGCGCACCATCTGCGCCGTTGAGCGTGATGCCTACGCGGCACAGATTCTGGCGCAACGACAAACCGATGGACTGCTCCCGCCTTTCCCGATTTGGTCTGACGTGTGCAGTTTTGACGGACGACCATGGCGAGGCCTTGTTGACGTGGTTTCGGGAGGATTTCCTTGTCAGGACATCTCGGTCGCAGGTAACGGTCTCGGTATCGCAGGCGCTCGCTCAGGACTGTGGCGGCAGATGGCACGAATTACCGATGAGGTACGACCGCGCTACGTCGACCTGGAGAACTCACCATTGCTTGTGGGAAGAGGACTTGCCGTGGTGCTCGGTGACCTTGCCGAAATGGGGTATGACACGCGATGGGGTGTTATCGGAGCGGCTGACCTCGGCGCCCCTCATCAGCGGGACCGGATCTGGCTCATCGCAGAAGGCACCCGTCAGACGCTGGCCAACACCCGTGGCGAGCATGGCAAAGGGATCCTCCCCGGCCGCATTGACTCGCCGTTCCGGGGCCGACCGCTCGAACGATCGCCTGGATCACGCCGTGATGGCACTGGATGGTGGTCATCTGAGCCCGGAATGGGCCGAGTGGCTGATGGGGTGGCCCATCGGGTGGACCGACTTAAGGCCATTGGCAACGGACAGGTTCCGGTCGTGGCAGCGAGCGCATTCAACCTATTTTGCAACAGACAATAACTAGGAGGCTGCATGAACACCCTTTTCCTGTTGATGGCCCAGTACAACGGTCAGGCAGTTATTTCCCTGGACCGAGTATGCGCCGATTACATGAATCTGACCGTGGAGAAATTCAAGCATAAACGCCTGTCGGGAGAGATCGATATACCGGTGGTTCGCCTCGGTGCCAATAGCCAGAAAGCCGGGCTCGGCATCCACCTGAAGGATCTTGCCGACTACATTGATCGACAGCGTGACAAGGCTACTCGCGAACAGAATAAATTGATGGGCAGGGCTGCATAAGATTGTGCTCAGATTTGACCTAACACAGCTACAGCTCAAATCTAAACTAATCTGATAGGCAGCTCCGTGCCATAAACAGACGTTGCTAAAATCCATAAACTGCTACACATGAACGTTTATGAGATTGCAAGACCGCCAACTGGATATGCCTGACCTACAGGCAGATGGAAATTAATAGAGGTGCCTTACTCAGGCACCTATTGGATTTTTTTAAAAAAAATTCCGGCAGCTCTGGGGGCCGTAATCTTAACCTGCGCTCTGATTTTTATATAGGGCCGACTTATGTAACTCATCTTTCAATTTTTGGAACTCGCTGCCCAGTTTCTGTACTCCGAAGTAGAAAAGAGAAAACGTTTCATACATCCCCCTGGCCGTACATATCAAATCGCTAACATCATTGGGATGTAGTGCAACCTTGTCTGACTTCATAAAAGCTTGCAAGAACTCCCCACGGCCATGCGTAAAGAGTGAAAACTTTTCGTATTGAGCCAGACCCTGCTTGGTGAACTGTATGAACGCTCCTTCCAAACCATTCTTACCTTCTTTCCCAAACTTATCGAGTGCAGTCGCCATACCAAAGAACGAAGGGAAATCCTTCTCTCCAGAAACTAATGGTTTTACATCCGTTTTTTTAGGTTTTTCGATAAGCTCCAGATATATAGCTTTGGTATATACTTCCTGAAATGAACGAAGAATTACTATAGCAGGGAAAGGTTTGAAGTTGCCGATCATCATTAAAAAAGAGTCATAAAAATGAGTGCACATCCTGAAGTAAGCACGATTCAGATTAATATAGTCATCATCAGATGGCTCTTGCTCACCATTACTTAGCTCCTCGATAAGTAGAAAGTTTTTTACAGCCTCATCATAGGTAGCTTGTAGTTCTTCAGCACTCATTCCTGCATCCTTGTTATATTGAGTTGAACGGAATCAGCGAATCCCATTAATTTTAACAACACCTGTTCTTTCCTGTAAGGCATTTTCAACAGCACGAACTTGTTATTTACTAATCAAGTAAACTCTATCCCGTTCTGCATCATCACTTCTGCGAGCGCGTCACTCAGAAAACGGGCTTAACAGCCAACGCCTGCTAATCGCTCAGAGCAGACTGTCAGATTTGATTGTGTGCTGCCAGCGAAAACCGTCAGCTCAAGTCTGAGCTAATATACCTGAGACGCAAATAAAAAAAGTAGAGCTCACGCTCTCCTTGGTTAGACATTTACATTAAAATCCTTTTCAACCATTTCCAGTTCAAATAAACATCCGCATTGCCTCGAAGATGGGTATAACGACGAAGCGAATTCCAGTCCCGATGCCCGGATACGCTCGACACTCTGGGAATGTCCCAGTCCATCTCGAACAGCCGGCTCACCCCTTCGTGCCGCAGGTCATGGAAGTGCAGGTCCTTGATACCTAGGAGCGGGCAGGCCCGGGTGAAGGATGCCGACACCGATTTACCGTTATACGGAAAGATTTCATCGGCCACTTTTGGCATAGCTTGAATGATCGCCCATGCCTCATCGGGAAGATGACACCACACGTCATTGCCGATCTTCTGCCCGGGGTTCTTCATGTCCCGCACCAGCACCGCTTGCCGGGCGCAGTCGAGATCGTCCCAACGCATTCGGGTGATCTCCTCCTGCCGGCGCGTCGAAAAGATCGCGAAGGCGATCAGCTTCGGCATATCGATCTGGGCTTTGCGTCGACTCTGCATCTCGAAGTAATGCACCATCAACTTGTCCAGCTCCTTCAGCGTCGGCCGGCGGTTGCGCTCTTTGCTCTTGCTGACCATGCCCAGCTTGCGCAACACCTTGCGCGCATCAGGCATGGCCAGAGGATCCACCTCGTAGCCCCACGCTGGCCGCGCCACAGAAAGGACCGCCCCCAAGTGCGAGAGATCATTGCCGACCGTCTGCGCCTGAACGCCGCCACCCTCTTTACCCATCCGCCACTGCGCGAACTCCACAAGCTTCTGACTGGTCAGGGCCGAGTCATCAAGGTCGCCCAACCACGTATTCTTGATCGCCTTCAGCGTCGCATTCTTGGTCTTGCCCAGCGGCCGGATTTTTTCGTACTCATCCAGGTACTGTTCGATCATCTTCCTGATCGTCACACCCTTGCGGTTCGCGCGCTCAATCGCACCGGGCTCAGCCAGCTCCGTCTCACGCCGCTTGATCCACGCCTGAGCGACCTGCTTTCGGTCGAAGGTTTGGCTTTCCTGATAAACTGTGCGCCCGTCCCGATTGATCCGTATCTGCGCCGTGTAGGCCGTCGAGTTGTCCTTGCGCTTGCGTGATGTGATCGTGCCCATTTCCAGTTGCTACATTGCCGAATTCGGTTGCTACATTGTAGCAACCGACCTCAGAAAACAAGGAAAAATGGGTAAAAACCGCTGTATAAAAGATCAGTATCAATGAATTTCGAAAAACCTGAAGCGCCCGTAAACACTAGCCATACCCGTTCCGAGCCGTCTCGCCGCTTCAGTGTGGCCCCGATGATGGATTGGACTGACCGTCATTGCCGGTACTTCCTACGCATCCTGTCGAAAAACGCCCTGCTCTACACCGAGATGGTCACCACCGGCGCGTTGCTCAATGGCGATCACGAGCGTTTCCTGCGTCACAACGAGGCCGAACATCCTCTGGCGTTGCAGTTGGGCGGTAGTGTTCCGCTGGACCTGGCCGCTTGCGCACGCATGGCGCAGGAGCACGGTTACGACGAGGTGAATCTGAACGTTGGCTGCCCGAGTGATCGGGTGCAGAACAATATGATCGGGGCGTGCCTGATGGGGCATCCGCGGTTGGTGGCGGATTGTGTGAAGGCGATGCGTGATGCGGTGTCAATTCCGGTGACGGTGAAGCATCGGATCGGGATCAACGGGCGGGACAATTATGAGCAGCTGTGCGATTTCGTCGGGACGGTGCGGGATGCCGGGTGCACGAGTTTTACGGTGCATGCGCGGATTGCGATTCTTGAGGGGTTGTCGCCGAAGGAGAACCGGGACATTCCGCCGTTGCGTTATGACGTGGCGGCGCGGTTGAAGGCTGATTTTCCGGAGCTGGAGATCATTCTGAACGGCGGGATCAAGACGATGGAGGCCTGCCATGAGCATTTGCAGACCTTTGACGGGGTGATGCTGGGGCGCGAGGCGTATCACAATCCTTATCTGCTGGCCGAGGTGGATCAGCAGTTGTTCGGCAGTTCGGCGCCGGTGATTTCTCGGGCCGAGGCGCTGGCGCAGTTGCGGCCTTATATAGCCGAGCATTTGCTGGCCGGCGGCGCGATGCATCACATCACCCGGCATGTGCTGGGCCTGGGCACCGGGTTCCCGGGGGCGCGCAAGTTTCGTCAGTTGTTGTCGGTGGATATCCACAAGGCCAAGGACCCGCTGGCGTTGCTGGATCAGGCGGCGGAGTTGCTGGCCGGGCGTTGAGGCCCGGCCTGCGCGGCTGAGGGTCAGGCGGCTGCGGCCGCCGTCCAGTTGACCCAGCCGAATTGCCAGGTCGCGAGGATCAGCAAGCCGAAGGCGATGCGGTACCAGGCGAAAGTGGCGTAGCTGTGGTTGGCAATGAACTTCAGCAGGCCGCGCACGGCGATCATTGCGAAGATGAACGCTACGACGAACCCCAGGGCGAAGACCGGCAGGTCGCTGCTCTGGAACAGTTCGCGGTACTTATAGCCGGAATACACCGCAGCGCCGACCATGGTCGGCATCGCCAGGAAGAATGAGAACTCCGTGGCGGCCTTGCGTGACAGGCCGAACAGCAGACCGCCGATGATAGTGGAACCGGAGCGCGACGTGCCCGGAATCATCGCCAGACATTGCACGCAACCGATCTTCAGCGCATCAGCCCATTTCATGTCGTCTACATGGTCGACACTCACTGCATGATCGCGCTGCTCGGCCCACAACATCACGATACCGCCCACGACCAGGGCAACGGCAACGGTGATCGGGTTGAACAGGTATTCATGAATCGTGTCGGCGAATAACACGCCGAGAATGACCGCCGGGAAAAAGGCGATCAGCAGATTGCGAGTAAAACGTTGCGCATTATTCTGGGTCGGCAGGCCTTTGACGATCTCGAAGATCTTCGGGCGAAATTCCCAGACCACGGCCAGAATAGCGCCCAGTTGAATAATGATGTTGAACGCCATGGCGCGTTCGCCGCCGAACTCCAGCAAATCGGCAACAATAATCTGGTGGCCCGTACTGGAAATGGGCAGGAACTCGGTCAGGCCTTCTACCGCCCCGAGTATCAGCACCTTGAACAAGGTCAGTAAATCCATTAATCCTCCGTCGGCACGCTCTTTTACGGCGCGCCGTTAAATGCATTCAGGCATTGAGTATCTGAAGTAAAACAATTGGCAGATGCATACCCATTGCCCGACTCGGGGACGGAGAATATGTCTTATCAAAAGCCACACTCAAGGCATGTTAATAAACGTCCGTATGTGAACTTGTCGACGTTATAGCCAAAAGACGGGCCGCCACATAAAATGTGACCCAGCTCACACTGCTCTGATACGTATGCAGTTGAGTGGTGGCCAAGGGACATAAAAACAGGTCGCGATAATTACAAAATAGTGGCACCATTCCATATTGCCACCATCTAAAGCCCCCAATTTCGTTAGTTAACAGCCCCGAAAAAATCAACTAAAAGCTTGAATCGCTTAATTATTGTTAGAAAACTCGGGAGCCACGTCTAAAATCCGCGCAAATGTTACCAATTGTCAGTCACAGACGAGAACCGGTGCTTTAACATCCCGATGTCAGCACCTTATTCGAGTCAATGCATGATGCTCACAGGTAACTTAGCGACTAGAAGCCCGCGCCGCACAAGCGACGAACCAGGTGTTCTCACTCTGGGTCGTACCCGTGGCGTGGCTGAACACTTTAGCGCGCTAATCGCCAAGCACGTGCAGTCTGATCTGGCCATTGAGGCCGACTCTTACGCTAGTTCATATCAGCAAAATGAATATCACGGCTTGTATCGGGCCATATTCATTGTCATCGACAGCCCTCAGGCGCTTGAAGACAACCTGGCATTGGTGGAAAGCCTGCGCAGCGATAACTTGAAGCCGATCATTTGTGCGGTGATCACCGGGCGCGGCGCGTTCAACAAGATCAAGTATTTCCTGGCCGGTGCCGACTTCTGTATCAAACTCAATACCTTGTCCGATGAAAGCGGCGAACTGCTGGGCGAATTCTTCAACAGTGAAGAATGGCAACGCGATACCAGCCTGGTGCTGGACCCTACCCGCATTTGCCTCTCGGACACCAGCAAGAAACTCGATATTTCCTTTGCCGAAATGAAGATCCTGCAAGCCTTTGCGCAGACCGGCAATCACATTCTCAGCCATGATGAAATCGCCAGCATCATGGGGCTCAACACCCATTTCTACGATCCTCGGGCGCTGGAAAAATCCATCAGCCGCTTGCGTGGGAAAATCAAGGACGTGTACGGTACGAACGCCATACAGAGCATTCGCGGGTATGGCTATCGTCTGATGCGGGGGTTGATCTCGACCGCCTGATTCAGGGAATCACTCTTTTTGCAGCTTACGAGGGAACGTCTGATGCAACGCACTAAAAATCCGATGTCTCACTGTTTTAACTGCGTCACATATCTAATAAAAAGCTGTCATTTGCATGAGCGCTGCAACACTTAAACATAACAATAAACCATTACTCTAAAAGCAGACCGAGTGGAACTTATCGAGGGCCATTATTGGGCCCAGACCCTGCCTATCGATTATTTCCGAGGAAAACATTGCTCGCCTGCCCATTATTTTTTTCGCCAAATTTGGTGTGTACTTTAGGAGAGAGACATGGAAACCAGCACAACCCTCCCAAGAAAATACTTTGTTGTCGTGACTAATAGCTCGGCGTCGCAACGTGAACTTGAGAACATCCTCTCCAGCGAGCGTTTCAATTCGTTTGGCACGTCTCAGGCACAAATGTTTATTGAAGGTGTTGCTTCGCCCTCTTCCACTCCGATGCTGATGGAGTTCACTTACCCACGCGGCACAAGGAAGCATGTCGCACGCAGCATCGAACATGATACCCAGCGCATATTGGCCACCCTCGAATCGGAATGGCTGGCCGCACAATCGGCGCATTCATTCCACAGTTCCACGGCCATGTCCGAAAACCCCACCGATACTTCCCGCACGATCGAATCCGACACGCCGTGCACCGAAGCCTGGCATCTGGACAATGATCAGGGTGCATTGACGAAAGAAGGCGTCGAAATCAGTCTCACCGGGCTTGAAACCGCACTGGTCCGCAAGATGCTTCACCACGAAGAGCGTGTTGTCAGTCGCGACGATCTGATCCTCAGTATCGGCCGCGAGCCGGAACAATACCGGGGACTGGAAATGTGCCTGAGCCGTCTTCAAGACAAGTTCAAGAACGCCAGCAACGGTGAACGTTTGTTTCGCGCCGTGCGCAATCGCGGTTACTGCCTGATCCAGGAAGTTGTTGCCTAAACAATATTCCTCACGCCAAGACAAACAGATACAAGTGCGATTACAAAAATAAAAAAGCACTCTGTTTGGTTTCACCCCTCCCTGGTTATACCCGCCGCCTGACCCCACCTACGATAGCAAACACAAGATTGATTATTCACCCCCTGCCTTTCGACCTTTTCTAACGTTTGAATATTGAAATTTCAAATAAGTTGGCACTGTGCCATCTTGTTAGAACTCGTCAGACAGCATCCCCGGCAATAACTTAGTCTATTGACTGATGACAGTTCCGCATACCGGCGTTGTTACCTCAGGACACTGGCTCAAACAACAATAACAAGTCTGCTTAACAACTCGGCTTTCTACTGTCGAAACCTGAATGGACGTCTTTTGGGGATATCGTATGGATCTTTCTCTTCGTATCAATCGAAACACCGGCCTCAAGGGACTGACCTTTTGGGGCCAATGGGCGCTGGCACAGAGTTTCATTGTTTCACTGTTGTTCTTTCTGGCTGAACAGCACACCGGAACCGTCGAGTTCTATTACCGGATGTGCACGATCCTCGCGGTTCTGGCGTCGGTTCCGGCCTATACATTCAGCGGCGCGTATCGAAAACGAGACAACTATCTGACCGGGCTGGGACGGCTGTTCATGGGTTGGTTCATGACCATGGCCGGGCTGGCGTTCATCGCCTTCATCTGCAAGGCCGATGCACTGTTCTCCCGCCAAGTCATCCTTGAATGGGCGGTGTACGGTTTCCTTGGCCAGGCGCTGCTTTACGCACCGCTGCATGCGTTCTCGAAGTTCTACCAGCGTTCGCGCAAAAGCGAACACAAGACCCTGATCGTCGGCACCGGCGAACTGGCTCTGGGCCTGGCGAAGAAGTTGAGCCAGCACGAAAACCTGCCGCTGGTCGGCCTGGTCAGCAACGGCGATACCCCTGGCCTGGAAGCGGACGCCCCACGCGTCGTCGGCGCTCAGGACGAACTGCTCGAACTGATCCAGGCTCACGACATCCGCCGCTTGTACATCACATTGCCGCTGTCGGAGGCTGCCAAAATCGAAGCGATGTACGTCGACCTGCTGGATGCCAACGTGGACGTGGTCTGGGTGCCAGACCTGAACAGCCTGACGCTGCTCAACCATTCGGTGAAAGTCGTGGACGGTCTGCCGGCGATCTACCTCAACGAAAGCCCGCTGACCAGTCGCCCGACCGCTGCGCTGAGCAAGAGCCTGGTGGAAAAAGCCGTCGCCCTGTTGGCCATCATTCTGTTGAGCCCGGTGCTGCTGGCCGTGGCGCTGGCGGTGAAGCTCACTTCGCCCGGCCCGGTGTTCTTCAAGCAGGATCGCCACGGCTGGAACGGCAAGGTGATCAAGGTCTGGAAATTCCGCTCGATGCGCGTGCACGATGACCGTGAAGTCAAACAGGCCAGCCGCAACGATTCGCGCATCACTCCGGTCGGTCGCTTCATCCGTCGCACGTCACTGGACGAGCTGCCGCAACTGTTCAACGTGCTGCAAGGCCACATGGCACTGGTCGGCCCACGTCCGCATGCCGTGGCGCACAACAACTACTACTCGGGCAAAATCCTCGCCTACATGGCCCGTCACCGAATCAAACCGGGCATCACTGGTCTGGCGCAGATCAGCGGTTGCCGGGGTGAGACAGATACCCTCGACAAGATGGAAAAGCGCGTCGAGATCGATCTGAAGTACATCAACAACTGGTCGCTGTGGCTGGATGTGAAGATCCTGGTGAAGACTCCGTTCACCCTGCTATCGAAGGATATTTACTGAGACGCAGGGCTTGAGAAGGCAACACCGCAAGGGGACGAGAGTCCCCTTTTTTGTGGGCGGGATTTGGGGGTTGGTCGTGGCTGTATCAAGATTCCCCTTCACCACAAACAAAAACGGGAGCCTACAGGCTCCCGCTTTAACTCCCCGCTCCCCCGAACCTACTCGGTAATCTTCCCGAAGTTGCGGTAGAACATGTCCCCTTCCCGACTGTCCGTCATCGAGTGCAGCTGGAAGCTGCGATTGAGCCGCGCACCACCGTCACGGGTCAGCGGTGCCCACACCAGGTTGGCGCGGCGCATGGTCGACATGCTCATCATTTCGTCGAACGGGATCGACAGGTACAGCCCCTTGTCGAAACTACCCTCGCCATACTCGGCGCTGCCAGCCGTGGTGATGGTCGCCCAGGCGCCAAAGCGCACGCCGTTGAAGAACTCGCGGGAGATATCCACCGTGCCGCCAAAGTCGCCGGCCAGATAACGCCCGACGCTGACGGCCGCCAGCGTGTCGAACGGCAGATCGGTGTAGCCGGTGATATGGCCGGTCCAGACCGAGTAATCACGCAGGCCGAAACCCTGGTCGAACTCACGCTGACGCACGTAGTTCAGGTCCGCACCGATCGACCAGCGCTTGCCGGTCGGACGAAACAGCACCTCGCCCCCGACCCCGGCGAACATCGACTCCAGATAACCGCCGTAGACCATGCCGTACAAATCCTTGTCCAGTTGCTCGGCGTGGCTGACCTGGAACAGCGGCATGGTGGTGTCCGACGTGGTCAGGTACTGACGCAAGTCGGTGCGCACACGGGGCAGGCCGCTGGGTGCGTCGTATTTGAACTTGTCGAAGTTGTTGATCAGGTTCTGACTGAGCAAACCGTTCCACCAGGTGTTGCGGTTGAAGCGGTACTCGGCGTCCAGATCCGCTGTGAACTGATAGAGCAAGCCATCGGGGCCGCCGACGTTCTGTTTGAAGCCCAGGCCGACGCCGTAATTGAAGTGCTGCGGCGCTTCGCTGTAGAGGGTTTTCTCGTTGCGCGGCATCGCCGGGTTGATCTCGGTGGTGCGGTGCAGCGATTCCAGCGGCTCTTCGTTGTTGATCACTTCGCGGAACGTCTGCCGGGGCACGCTGGTTTCTTCCAGCGGCAGGTCGTAGCGCTTGTTGACCACGGTGAACCAGTCGATGTCGTCGTTGACGCTGTTGTCGAGAATCCGGCTCGCGCGGCCGACGGCCTTGGGCGAATGGAAATAACGCTGCTGCTCGCCGTAGACGATCAGTTCGGAATCGCGCTGGGTGATGCGCTCGACCTTGTAGCCGGCGTTCTGCTGCAAGCGGCGCGACACGTCGGCCCAGTTGACCTCCTCCATCGTCGTGCTCGGGGCTTTCGCCGGCAGCGGTTCGGCCGGTGGGTCGAAGGTTTTGGCCGGGGCCTTGCGACTGACGAAATTGGTGTGGAACGTGATGCCGAACATCGCCGTGTTACCCCGCTCCCAGGCCGCGCTCACATCGACGGAATCGGTCACCTTGAACACCGCGCCAAGGTTGATCGGCGAGTCCTGCTTGATGATGTTGTCCTTGGGCTCGTGCTTGTAGTCGTTGCCATCGTATTCGAGTTTCAGGCTGAGGCGATCCCAGGGCGTCTGGTAACTCACGCCGCCGAAAAACCCAGGTTTGCCGCGAAAGTACGACCCGGCGTTGACGTCACCGGTGCCTTCCAGGTCTGGTCTGGTTTTGAAGCGATCACTGGCCCAGCCCAGCGGGTTGTCGAAATCGCCGCGATTACCGATGTAACCCCAGGCGATGCCGGCGCTGAAATCGAAATTGTCATAGCGTTTGTTGGCGACGAAGAATTCACTGGCAAACAAACCGGTACCACCGATGTCTCGAAAGCCCAGCGCCACTTCCGGCGCCCAGTGGCTTTCCTGCCACAGCCGGACCTTGGCGTCGACCGCCTTGTCCTTATAGCTCTGGCTGCCGCTCAGCGCTTCGGAACCGTACGGACGGTTGGTGATGGCGGTGTAGCGAAACGAGCCTTCCAGCCAGTCGAGCGGCTGCAACGAAACGCTGTATCGGCTGTACGGTTCGGTGCGGTTGGCGTTGACACTCAACTCACCGGCGGGCGACATGCGCGCGGTCGGGGTCTGCAACAGACCGGCGCCGCCGAAGTCATTCTGGGTAATGCGTGGCTCGGCATGCACCAGGCCACACGGCAGTAACAACACAGCTGCAAAACGCAAATTCAACGAACCACCTCAGCCAACTGCGTGGCAATCAATTCGGCCAACTGCTGATTCAGTTCAGGGACAGGCGGATCCAGATCATCGTTTTTCACCGGCACCAGAATCTTGCTGCCGGCCACGGGCATCTGCCCGCTCTCGCGGTTCCAGTGGGCGATACCGACCCGCCGCGATTCACCGTTGGGCTGGATCAGCCACAGATAATCAGCATCGGCGTCGGCCTCCAGCAACGTGCAGCCCTGCAGATATTCGCGGGCCTCCTGCAACGGCTGATAAGGCAAGCGGCACGGCTCGGCGACGGCGCCCAGCACTTCGACTTCATCGACCCGTTTCGGATAGATCAGTTGATCGCCATCGTCGAGACGGATGTTGCGGGCGAAACCGACTTCCACCGCCACCGGATCGAGATCGGCGATCTGCCGTCCGGTCACTGGCATCTGTCGGACCTGCTCGGTCAGGCGCTGGGCCAGCGCCGCACGACTCGGCTTGTCAAACAGCATCGCCATTCGATGCAACACATCCAGATCGAACAGCACGCCGACCTTGAGTCGCGTCTGTTCTTCGAGCAGCGACTGACGCAACAGAACGCCCGCCAGCCAGTAGCCTTCGGCGTTCGGTACGGCCTCGCCGATCACATCGCGCAAACGCCCGCCCGCCGGCAATTCGATCGGACCCGGGTTGGCGACATCACCGCTGACGATGACCGCTGCCTCGCTGATCCCGGTGAGCAACATCAAGCACGCCGAAAGCGCTCTGAGCCGCTTCACGGGACATGCCTGCGGTCAGGGGTCAGTTGCAGGATCCTGACCCGCAACTGCGAGGTCAGTTGCTGTTCACTCTGCACAATGAAGCCGTCCACCGGATCGACCCAGTAACGATTGGTCGCGCGCAGGCCGATGGCCGGCGCGTCAATCTGCTCGTCGACACGCAGCACGGTGTATTGCTTGTCGAGAATCTCGAGGGTTTCCAGGGACTTTCGGGAGAAGCGGCTGTTGAGGATGATCCCGACTTCCTGGCCCTTGTAGAGGTCGATCCAGCGGCGGCTGGTGTAGCCGTCGGTGATCTGGTGCAGACCCTGTTTGAACGGCGAGTCATCGGACAGGCGCGTGCCGTCCAGATCGCCCTCCACGCCCAGGCCGATGCTGCGCATCGCCAGGCCGTCGCGCATCAGCAGCACCTGCTTGCCGGAGGCGACCCAGAACTGCAGATCCTCTCGCTCACGCACCAGCGCCAGCACCCCGGAACCGGACGGCGTGGTCAGTTTGAGCTGGGGATACTTGACCCCGGCCACCTGCTGCGCCGACACATCGAGTTCATCCGGTCCGATGACCGACGCCTTGAGGTTGTTCAACGAAGCGCTCATCAACGGATTGCAGCCACTCAATAAGACGGCCGCCATCAGGCACACGCCCACTTTCAACGTTTTCACAGTCGGCGGCCTTATTTGCTGTTGTTACTGTATTCGCTCCAGTTCTTCGCAGCGGAAGCCCCCGTCCCGACAATCGATGCCGACGGCACCAACTGGCTGATCAGGCGATTCCAGCGAGTCACGTTGGCAGGCCCGACATAGACCACGTCCTGAGGCCGGACTTCGAAGTGCGAAGCGAGCGCCATGGCGGTCGGCGATTCGGCTTCCAGCTGGTAGATTTTTGCCGGCTCGACGTCGAGGTTTTCCACCCCGCGAATCACATACACGGCGTTGCCGTTGGAGGTGGTCTGGCTCAAGCCGCCAACCGAGCCGAGCACGTCGGACAGGTTCATGGTGGCGGTCTTGAAGCTCAGCGCACGGGGCTGGTTGACCTCGCCCATCACGTAGATGCGCTTGTTGTCGTTGTACGGCAGATACAGCTGATCGCCTCCCTTGAGGTAGACGTTCTGCAATTCGGAATCCTGCTGATTGAGGGCGTCGAGATTGAGCGGATAGACCCGCCCGTTGCGCGTCAGCATCAGCCCGGACAAATCGGCATTGTTGGTATCGACACCGGCCGAACCAAGGGCTTCGACCACGCTCAGCGGGTTGGTCGAAATCGCCTGGGGGCCGGCCTTGGTCACGGCGCCCGAGACCACGACTTTCTGGCTGGCGAAACGCAGCACCGCGACATCCACTTGCGGCTCGGCAATGAACGCCGAGAGACGTTGCTCGATGTCCGAACGCAGTTGCTGGATGGTTTTGCCCGCGGCCTGGACTTCCTTGATGTACGGGTAATACAACGTGCCGTCGGAGCGCACCAGACGGCCGTTGGCATCGATCTGCTGTTGCGCACCCGAAGGGGCGGTCAGCTCGGGATGATCCCAGACCGTGATGTACAGCACATCATTGCTGCCGATGCGATATTCGGCCGGGGTCGCCAACAACTCCGCCGGCACCGACTCCCGCTTGTGCGTGGCGCGGTTCATGGCGATGAGCTTGGGGGTGATCTGAATGAGCTCGACCCGGCTGCTTTCGCTGGCGCCCTGGCGCGTGATGCTACTGGTGCTCAGGTACTGGCCGGGGGAGAACATGCAACCTTGCAAAGCGATACTTGCCAACAATAAAAGAGAAAAACGACGGTTCATAATGGCACTACGCTATTCAAGGGCGAATCCAAAACAAAGTCACCCGACTTTCGTCGGGCGACCCTGTACTGCACCAACAGATACTTCAGTTAGTTGTGCGTGCCGGTTGTACCCGTGGTACCGGTGGTACCCGTTGTACCGCCGTTGGCACTTCCACCACTGTTGGACGCCGCTACAGCACTGGCGACCATGGCAGTACTGGCAGCAGGCGCTGTAGAAGCCGCGACACTGCCAGATACATTGGTCACTGCTGTAAGCGGCGCTTCAGCTGCGGATGCCCAGTTGCTCAACATCGTCAACAGGGCAATCGCCATCACTTTTTTCATATCAACTCCTTTCTAACATCGCACCTGAACATCGGGTGTTCGTTAGAGGTGGTAGAGTTCAAGTCGCAAAAAGCGCGAACAAGATCCGTTGTTCTTTCACAGTCTTACCCAACTGATAAAAGTCGAACGGCAGGTTTATATCTACGGACTTGCAATAGGCATTGCCAGTCTAATTTCCCGACGATATCTAACAACCTGACTGAAACTAACATTGCACTAAAACGCCATCATCCCTGATAACCCCGGGGATGATTCGATTGCCAGCGCCACGTGTCGGTGACCATGTCCTGCAAGTTGCGGGTGGCTTTCCAGCCGAGTTCCTTCGCCGCCTTGGAGGCGTCGGCCCAGCTCTCGGCAATATCCCCGGAACGCCGTGGCATCACCCGGAACGGCACTGGCTGCCCGCACGCCTTCTCAAACGCCCGCAACACCTGCAACACGCTGTAGCCGTCGCCGGTACCGAGGTTCCAGGTATGAATGCCGGTGCGGTCGGCGATGGTTTGCAGGGCTTTCAAGTGCCCGTCCGCCAGATCCACCACATGGATGTAATCGCGCACGCCGGTGCCGTCGACCGTCGGGTAATCGTCGCCGAAGATCGACAATTCCTTCAGGCTGCCGACCGCCACCTGGCTGATGTAAGGCACCAGATTGTTGGGGATGCCGTTGGGATCTTCGCCCATCTGCCCGCTGTGATGTGCGCCGATCGGGTTGAAGTAGCGCAGCAGCGCGATGCTCCAGCGCGGTTCGGACTGGCACAGGTCGCGCAGCACGTTCTCGACGATCAGTTTGGACTGGCCGTAGGGATTGGTCGGATTGCCGGTTGGGAAATCCTCGCGGATCGGCATCTGCGCCGGCTCGCCGTAGACCGTGGCGGACGAGCTGAACACCAGCCGGAACACCCCCGCCGCCGCCATCGCCTGGCACAGCGTGATACTGCCGCTGACGTTGGTTTCGTAGTATTCGAGCGGCTTGCGCACGCTCTCGCCCACGGCCTTGAGCCCGGCGAAATGCAGCACGGCATCGATGGCGTGCTGCTGGAAAATCCGGTCCAGCAGGGCCCGGTCACAGACATCCCCGCGAATCATCAGCGCACTTTTGCCGCAAATGGCTTCCACTGCGTGCAATGCCGCGTCGCTGCTGTTGCAAAGATTATCCAGAACTACAACTTCATAACCTGCTTCAAGTAGTGCAAGTGTGGTGTGCGAGCCGATATAGCCGGCGCCACCCGTTACCAGAATCTTCATAGCGCGGTCCATAGTGGGAAAAGTGCCAACTCGCGTGTCAAGCCCTGTTTGTTTAATGTGTGCCTTGATTCACACAAACAGGGCGACAACAACCAGAAACAAAAACAGTTCAATCACTGGCTATAAATATTTTTACAAGCCAAACTGTATTGCCTGGTACTTATTAGCACTCCCGCGCATTCATCACTATCAACGGATGCCGACTAAAAATAACCAATAACTGTCAAACCGACATCTCATAACATTGTCGTGTTTTACACTCATTGCTATTTGCCACTTCTCTCCCGAGTCAGGTATTAAAGTACAGCTTCAATAACTTGCAACTTTTCGTTATTGCAATAAACGATGGCAGTGCGCCATGAATGACCAGGAAACTTTTATGATCCGTAAATGTTTGTTCCCCGCTGCCGGTTATGGCACGCGTTTCTTGCCGGCCACCAAAGCCATGCCCAAGGAAATGCTGCCGATCGTCAACAAACCGTTGATCGAATACGCCGTGGAAGAAGCACGGGACGCCGGCCTGCAACACATGGCTATCGTCACCGGCCGGGGCAAGCGCGCACTGGAAGACCACTTCGACATCAGCTATGAACTCGAACACCAGATTCGCGGCACCGAGAAAGAGAAATTCCTGGCTGGCACTCGCGAGCTGATCGACACCTGCACGTTCTCCTACACCCGTCAGGTGGAAATGAAAGGCCTGGGTCACGCGATTCTCAGCGGTCGGCCGTTGATCGGTGACGAGCCCTTCGCCGTGGTGCTGGCGGACGACCTGTGCCTGAACCTCGAAGGCGACGGCGTTCTCACCCAGATGATCGAGCTGTACAGGAAATTCCGCTGCTCGATCGTCGCCATCCAGGAAGTCCCGCGCGACCAGACTCACAAGTACGGCGTGATCGCCGGCGAAGCGATTTCCGACGGTATTTACCGGGTCAACCACATGGTGGAAAAACCGGCACCACAAGACGCACCGTCAAACCTGGCGATCATCGGCCGCTACATCCTGACGCCGGACATCTTCGACCTGATCGCCGACACCCAGCCGGGCAAGGGCGGCGAAATCCAGATCACCGACGCCCTGATGAAACAGGCGCAGAACGGTTGCGTGCTGGCCTACAAGTTCAAGGGCCTGCGCTTCGACTGCGGCGACGCCGAGGGTTACCTGCAGGCGACCAACTTCTGCTACGAGAACGTTTACCTGAAGGGCCGCTGAGCGGCCCCCATTGATCCATCGCGGCACGCACATCCAACGAGGCAACCATGAACATTGCACAACATTCCGCAGAGATTGAACGTGAGGTGGACAACCTCGGGGTGATGAGCTGGTTATCCCGCCATCAGCCATTGCCCAGCGCCAATGGACCGTGGCTGGGCACTCTGCTGCTGGTCGATCGCATCGGCGTGTTTCCCTCCTCCGGGGACATTCGCCGACCGATGCGCGATCCCTGGCCCCTGCTCGCCCACCTGAAACGGATCTACAGCGAACAGGCGCTGGAGGTCGATGACCGTGACGGCCTGAAAGTGATTTTCAGCGACTGGCGTTTTCGCGTGCGGATCTGCTGCAACGACCCAGCGATCATCGTCAACGTGGAAACCCGTTGCGTGACGCAGTTGATGCCGCAGAAAACCGAAGAGCTGCTGAGTCATCTGGATCTGTTCGACAACTGACGGCTATTTCGAAGTCTCGCCACAGTTGTCCTGTGGCGAGACTTTTTGCTGTCCGCCCACGACCCAACGATAGAAGTAATCGGCAATCACCCGCCCGCCGGTGGCCGGCAGCGGATGAATCTTGTCGGGCCCGATCATGGCCGCCGCGTAGCGTTTGACGTCGGTGCCGAACGCGCATTGCAGATTGGCATAACCCAGGTGCTGCGCACGGGCCCAGGGCTCGATGACCTGCGCATACGCCGACATCGGATAGGCGCTGGAGCGGGTGGTGTCCTGACGCAGGATCAGGTTGATGCTCGCCGCCGGTTGAATCTCGCGGAGCATGCCGACCAGACCCTGAACGTTGTGCAGATACTGCTCGGGCTTCACGCCAAAACCCTGATCGTTGCCACCGAGCATGATCAGGTAAATGTCTGCGGGAATCTTCGAGACCACGGCTTTCCACTGCGCCTGCCAGCGAGCATCGTCGTGGTAGAAATCAGCGGACGCCGCGCCGGACGCGGCCAGTTTCGATACCCGAACTCCGTTCTGATCGTTGCTCAGCCACAGGCCGAACAAGGTCGGCGCGCCCTTCAGCACTTCCAGTCTGAAAGCCCAATCGGTGGCCGCCGATGTGCCGGGCAGCGGGACTTCCTGAACGCCCTCGCCTGCGAGTTTCAACGGTTGCCAGTCGGCGGAAGGTGACCAGCGATAACGTAATTCACTGGACTCACCGTTGCCGAGGTAAAGCAGTTTGGCCTGAGTGACGGCGGTGTTGATGGCGGGCGTCGGGCTGGCCTCGACTTGCAGCCAGGCGCCGGGCCGGCCAGTCACGGTGCGGCTGTCGGGGCTGGCCTGGCCGAGGCCGGAGACCTGCCAGTCGCCGCCGAAATACTTCTCGCTGCTGCGGGTGTACTTGAAATGCGTGCCGCCCAGCGCTGCGCCGTGGTTGAAGCCGACATAACCCGGCCCGGCAAACCCGACCTCCCCGGCCACGCGTTGCACCAGTCTGTTCAGGTAGAAATCCTGCCCGGCGCTGTAGCTGTCGCCGATCACCGAGATCGACAACACCTTGCCGGCCTTGCCTTCACGCCACTGGCCAAACCGCTGGCGAGCGTCGCCGACTTGCACCACCGACGCCGCTACCGGCGGAACATCATCAACAGCCAGCATGGATCGCTTCCTTCATCGGGTCTGCGCCACCGGGGCAATGGTCGCCACCGGTTTCTTTTTCGTCGCGGCACGTTCGCCGAGGAACAGCACGGAGGTGAAGTTGAACCGGCTGAAAATCATCGACAACAGCACCGGCCCGAGCAAGCCACACATCACGCCGCAGAACACCAGCACGCTTTCGTCTTTCACACCGAGGCGGCCAAGGATCGAGCGCGAAGTAGCGGCGAACAACACATGAAACAGGAAAATCGAGTAGGAATAACCGCCGAGCCAGGTCAGCGCCTTCGAGCGCATGTCACTGGACAGCAACGCAATGCACGACACGCAGCCCACCGTCAGACCGATCAGGCTGCGGCGGTCGACGATCAGCTCGCGGTCCACCGCCGCCACGTACAGCAGCGTCAACGAGATCAGCACAAACACCAGCGGACCGATCACCTTGAACGTCTGCTTCAGCTCGCTGACTTTCTCCTGGCCGATCATGCCCGCCACGAAGAACGGCAGCAGATAAATCGCCCCGTTGATGCCAAACGCGTCCAGCGCGAACGGCGGCAACAGGAACACCGCCGCCGCAAACGCGAACAACAGGTACAGACGCGTCGGCGTGCGCAGCAAACCGCGCCATTCCAGCAGGCCGACAAACATGAAAATGATGAACACCGCCTGCAGGAACCAGAAGTGGTTGATCGGCACGTAAAACGACAACAGCGCATCCATCACGCTGACGTCCTTGTTCACGCCCGGCCCCACCGCCTGCAGCACCGAGAACGGCACCCCGACGCAAAACAGCGGCACGATCAGGCGCCGCACCTTGCCGCTGAAGAACGCCGAAAAGTCATTGTTGCGAATCTTGTAGATGGAATAGATGTAGCCAGAGATGAAGGTGAACAGCGGCATGCGCACGTACACCATCGAATCGGCGATCACCCGGAACGGCGAGCCGATGTCGATTTTCAAACCACCGCCCAACGGCCCGATCACGTGATAGAGCACCAGCAACAGGCACGCCAGGCCACGCAGGGTTTCGATCTCCAGGGACTTTTTCTTGCTCGACATAAAGCACCCGCCTCAATTCAGGATTCTGGATTCAACCTTCACCGGTTTGTTCGCCCGCAGCATCAATCCCAGGCCCACGAACAACACCGGCACCACCATCGAAAAGTGCCGGGCGAACGAGCCGAAGTCCGGCTCGAACAAGCCTTGAACCAACAGGAACGCCAGCGGAATCGCGATCAGTTCCTTGGGTTTGGTCTGAATCGGCGCACCCTTGTAATCGGTCGAGGTGATGACTTTGAACAGCAGCAGCGCGGTCATGATCATCAACGCCACGAAGATCACCTGACCCGGCCCGGACAGCAGGATCAGCTCAACGGGGAACGACAACCGAAAGAAAATGATCATCGAGTCCAGGGCCTGCGAGACGAAGTCACTGCCGCTGAGCCATGAGACGATCAGCGATTTGGAACCCTCCTCGCCCGCCGTGCGCAATTCGTTGTTGCTGGCGCGAATCGACGACACCGGAAAGCCCAGCGCCAGCTGGATCGCCATCGCAACCGCCAGGTAGAACAGGAACAGCATCAGGAAGAATGTCGTGCGCGACACATACTTCTTCATCACGCAGACGCCGACCCAGGACAGCGAAAACAGAATCCAGTACGGCCGGATCAGCACGCCGTAGATCGCCGCCGAGAGGAAAAATCCGCCGCGATATTTGCGCGTCAGCGAGCTGAACAGAATGCTCAGCACCGCCACCGACACGATGATTTCCTTGGTCAGGTTTTCCAGGAAAAACGAACGGACGACACCCCACAGGCACAGGGTGCCGAAGATGGCCAACGGCATGCGCCGGAACACCACCACGGGAATGGCCGTGAGGAAAAAGTTGCAGAACATTCCGTAGGCCCAGGCGTTGGTCAGGTTGATTCCGGTGGGCCGCAGCAGGAATGCCGAACACTCGTAGGACGAGCGATCCGGCGAGAACGGGTTCCAGAAATTGCAGTTGTCGGCCCGGGCGTAGGACGACCACAGGGTCATCGCGTCCGGGCCCGGATCGCGGGGAATCAGCAGCGGCATGGCCACCGACAGAAACAGCCCGGTGAACAGGATCAGGAACGACAGCGACGAATCGAGACGGCGGCCGCGAAACTCGATGCACGGCAGTTTCAGGCCCATGACGCGACAGCCTTTTTCGCACGCGTGGCGCGAGTCAGCAGCGCAATCACGCCGAGCTGCACGATGATCGCGAAAACGTTGCCCCAGGCCGCGCCGTAAATCGAATAGTGCTTGATCAGCAGGTAACTGACCGGCACTGAAACCAATAGACAAATGGCCGCGCTGGCGAGGGACACCCGACTGTTTTTCGACGCAATCAACCCGCCCCAGACGATGTCGCCAATGGCACGCAGGGCGAAGGAAAAAATCAGCACGCCGAGGATGCCGTTGTCCGGACGCGGAACGCTGGTGGCGACGTAATCAAGCACCACGTTGAAAAACAGATAAATGCCCACCGCGACCGCCGCCGACACCGCCAGCGACCGCGCGACCCATTTGTTCACGAACAACTGCCTGACCGTGAACGGTTGCTGATCGGCCTGATAACGCTTGGCGAGCAGCGGAATGCCGACCACCGCTACCACCGCGTAAGACAACGCCTGCAAGGTGTTGGCCGCCGACCACGCGTACACATATTTACCGAGGCTGGCGTAGGGTTCGAGGTCGATGATCAGAAAGCGCTCGGCATACTGACTCAGGGCGATCAGGCCGGTGCCCAGGTAAAACGGCAACCCGGCTCTCCAAACCGCCGCCGTCGCCAGCGTTCCCTCCTCCCGCCCGCGATGAACATTCACCACGATCAGGTAACCGGCGACGATCACCAGCACGTTGGCGATGACCCACAGCCACAACACGCTGGCAATTGCGGACACCCAGCCGAGCGCCATTGCGCCCACGGCCAGCAGCGCCCAGAGCCCGGTCTTGATGAAAAACAGCAGCGCACCCGCCGTGGCTTTCTGCGCGGAAAACACGAACGAGTTGATCTCGAACGACAGATGTTCGGTGAGCAGCACCAGCGTCACGCAGGCGATCAGCGCGGTCGTCGCCTCAACCGACTGGAACAGTGAATAAATCACCACCGTCAGCACCGACAACGCCAGGCCCACGGCCAGGTACAGCAACAGCACCTTGTCCACGACCCGGCGCGAACTGCCGCCCACGCTGATCAGCCGGTTGATCTCGGAACTGAAACCGACACTGTAGAACTTCGATGCGATCAACGACGCCGCGACCACCACGCCGTAAAAGCCCAGCGCCTCGTAACCGAGGTAATGGGTGATGGCGAGCACCAGCAAGAACTTCGCGCCCAGTGCCCCGCCGCGCAGCAACAGCCGGAATATCATCGAATGACGCCCTTGATGATGTCGTCCATGGCCACGGTTTTCGCCTCGATCTCGCGGCAGGTGTCGGTCAGGCGTTTGCCGAAATTCGACAGCGCATCGGGTGCGTAAACCGTGTCGATGATGGTGTCGACATTGATGTCCCCGCCATTGATGACCCAGTCCTCGACGCCCATGTCCTGATAGGCGCCGAAGCCTTTGCGTTCATAGCTGATGTGATACGCCGGCACACCCGAAAGCAACGATTCGATCGCGCCGTGCAGGCGTACGGAAATCACCAGGTCCGGCTGGTATTTGGCCAGCGTCGCCTTCAGCGGCAACAGGTCTTCGGTGATGCCCAGTTCGCGATAAAACGCGCCGTCATCGTTACCCCGCACGGCGCTCTGTACGGCGCAGACCACTTTGCTTTTGTTCTTCAAACGCTGCAGCAGCACCTTCAGGTTGGCCACGTAGGCGAGCTTCTTTTCCTTGCTCCACGCCGGCGGTTTGCGCAGCACTACGCACACCGTCGCCGGTGTCGAGGCGCAGCGGGTGAACTTGGGTTGCTGAAGAATCTTGCCGGCCAGCGCCTGCACCGCGAGATCCGGAGCGCGGTAGACATTTTCACAGGCATCGAACAGCGCCGAGGAGCGGTTATCGCGCACGAACACTGCATCGGCGCTGGCGTAGTGGCCGACGATCTTGTCGCTGTCGCCGTGGAACGGCCCGATGCTTTGCGGCAGGTACACCGACGGCACTTTGCTGAGGATCGCGGTTTCCAGTTGCTTGGCGTGGCCGAGTTTCAGCTTGATGTGTTCGAAGGCACTTTTCGAGCGCATGTAGCCGCCACCGACGCCGACGATCAGATCGGTTTTCTTCAACAGATCCGCCAACCCGGCGTAGGACTGATTGAGGAATACCGCCTGCTTGACCCGGCCCAGGCCCTTGGCTGCCATGACCGGCGCGTCAAAACGCGGGTGCGGCAGGTATTTGAAGGAATCCGGATCGGAAGCCACGACGCTGATCGCGGTGTCTTCGCCAAAGTTGCGCTGCACCAGCGCAATGGCCAGATCGACCAGCAGACCGTCGCCGGAATTGGAGGCACTGTAGCCATGCAAAATCGTTACGTTCATGAGCGGAGTTCTACTTAATAAGAGGGAGCGGAATACACGTCGTAGGTCTGACGGATCATCAACGCGGCGCTGAAACGCTCGCGGACGATGCGCCGACCTTCGATGCCGAGGGCCGACAATGCAGGCTTCTGGATTTGCTTCAGCCGATCGGCCAGCGCCTGGTGATCCCCGGCGGGGAACACGTAACCGGACACGCCATGGGTGACCAGTTCGGGCAACGACGTGCAGTCGCTGGCGATCACCGGCAGGCCCAGCGCCATGCCTTCCAGCGGCACCATGGCAAAGCCTTCCCAGCGACTCGGGACGATCAGCGCATCGGCTTTCTGATACAGCGCGTGCACCTCGGTTGGCGTCACCCAAGGCAGATATTCCACGCCATCCAGCGGCGGACACTCGACGACGTCCTCGTTCACCGCACTGCCCACCACCGTCAGTTTCAGGTCGCTGCGCTGTGCTTCGGTGTAGGCCTTGAGCAACACGTCGAAGCCTTTCTGATAGTCGAGGCGGCCGACAAACAGCAGATGAATCGGTGCCGGATCGTTGACCTTGCGTTCGTCATTCTTGTGATCGATGCCGTTGTAGATCAGCGTCATGCGCTTGCGCTCGATGCCAAATTTCGCGGCCTTGTCCAGCTCGAACTGGCTGACGCAGATGATCCTGTCCGTGACCTTCTGCAGCACCCGCTCGATCCAGGCATAGACTTTCTGCTTGATCGGCGAGCTTTCCATCAGGAACGAAAACGCATGCGGGCAGTAGACGATTTTCGGCTTGCGCCACGGTCGCAGAAGCACGCACACGCAACGCCCGATCACCCCGGAAAAGGTGCTGTGCAAATGCACCACATCGGGTTTTTCCTTGAGCAGGACCCGCGCCAGTTGCCAGGCAAAACGCAGCAGCGACGGCACATTCCGCCCGCTGCGGGCGAAGGTGCGGATCTGCTGTTCATCGATGCCGTGCAGTTCTTTTTTCTGGTCGAGCGGGACCAGATACACCAGCTCATAGCGCCCGTCTTCCGGCGCCGCCGAAATCGTGCGGATGACCGTCGCCACCCCGCCTTTGATCGTTTCCGCCACGTGCAGTATTTTTTTCACAACCCACCCACTTTCATGCCTGTAAGGACCATCCCCGAGATTCAGGACTGGTCGGACGCGTATTCGTAGTTGTAATAGCTGCCGTTGCCGTAATAGCTGGCCGCGCGCTTCTCGACGCCGTTGAACACCGCGCCCTTCAACTCGATACCGTTCTGGGCGAAACGCCGGATCGTCATTTCGATTTCCTTGGCCGGGTTTACCCCGAACCGCGCGACGATCAGGCTGATGCCGGCTTCGCGACCGACAATCGCCGCATCGGTCACGGCCAGCAGCGGTGGCGTGTCGATGATCACCACGTCATAACGCTCGCTGAGTTGCGCCAGCAGTTCGCGGAAATTGGCGTGCATCAACAGTTCGGAAGGGTTGGGCGGGACCTGGCCACGGCTGATGAAATGCAGGTTGTCGACCTCGACCTTGTTGATCGCCTGATCGAGGGTGCAGCGCTTGACCAGCAGATCCGACAAACCGTTGGTGATCGGCGTGTTCAGCGTTTTGTGCAGATGCCCTTTGCGCATGTCGGCGTCGATCAGCACCACGCGCTGCCCGCTCTGCGCCATGACCGCCGCGAGGTTGGAAGAGACGAAGGTCTTGCCGACCTGCGGGCTCGGCCCGGAAATCATGATGCGGTTGTTGGTCGAATCCAGCGCTGCGAAGTGCAGGCAGGTACGCAGGCTGCGGATCGATTCGATGGACAGGTCCGTCGGGTTACGCAGGGCCAACAGATACGCCGGCGTGTCCGCCGCGACTTTGGCCCGGACTTTTTTGCTGTCTTCTTCCTGTTGCAGGGCGCTGTAGGGAATCGAAGCGTAGACCGGCAAGCCGAGCTGCTCGATGCCTTCCGGGCCTTCCAGGCCCTTGCTCAGGGATTTGCGCAACAGCACCAGCGCCACGCCGACGAAGGCGCCGAGGAAAGTGGCGATCAACACGATCAGGGCTTTTTTCGGTTTGACCGGGCTGGTCAGGTCGACGTCCGCCGTATCCACCAGACGCACGTTGCCCACGGCACCGGCGCGGATGATGTCCAGCTCCTGGGACTTGTTCAGCAACTGGGTGTAGATCTGCGAGGCGACTTCGACGTCGCGAGTCAGGTTGAGCAGTTCCTGCTGCGTGGCCGGCAGGTCCTGAACCTTGCCTTCCAGCGAACGCTGTTGCTGGGTCAATTCACCGATCTGGGTCATCAGCGCACGGTAGGCCGGGTGCTGTTTGGTGAACTTGCGATCCATCTCTGCCTGCTGCAGTTTCAGCTCGGAAATCCGCGTTTCGAGCGCCACGGACTGGCCCAGCACCGATTGGGTTTCCAGCGAGATGTTCACGGTCTTGCCGTGGGTCTGGTAGGCATTGAGCGCATCGCTGGCCTTGGCCAGATCGCGTTTGACCTGCGGTAACTGGCTTTGCAGGAAGGCCAGGCTCTGCGCCGCTTCGGCGGAGGTGCGGCGTACGTTCTGATCCACGTACAGCGAGGCGATCTTGTTGAGGATCTTCACCGCTTCGGCGGCATCGCTGCTGGCCAGGGCCAGACGGATGATCCCCGATTCCTTGCCTTGCTCGGAGATGTCCAGCGCGTCCTGATAGCCCTGAATGGTCACGATTCGCGGGTAGCGCACCACCTCGAAACGGGTCCCGGGGTTGGCCAACAGTTGCGCGACCTGCCCTTCCACGCCGTCCTGCGCGAAAGCCTCGCCCGCCACGCCGTCGACCAGCAGGTTGTCGTTGTCGTCCAGCAACTGGAAACGATGTTGCTCGCCGGCGATCAAGGTGAGTTTCTTGCCCAGCAATTCCTTGGGCAGATTGAGCTTTGCAAACTCCAGGCGTTCACCGCCCCAGGCGTAGCTGCTCAGGCCGAAACGCGGCGGCGCGACGCTGAGTTCGGTCTCACCGCGATAGCGTCGGGAAAGGAAGCCGCCAATCAGCGGAAAGGTATTGGGGGTGACGTCGATGTCCAGGCGCAAGTCGTCGACCGTCTTGCCGATCACCGCGCGGGATTTGATGATGCCGATTTCGGTCACCGACGGCGATTGCCCGCCGAGCATGCTGTTGAGGTCGGAAAAACCGAGCATGTCGTTCTTCTTCGGTTCGACCTGCACCAGCGCGTTGGCCAGATACACCGGCGTGGCCAAAATCGCATAGGCCACACCGGTCATCATGAATGCGCCGGTGAACGCACCGATCAACCACTTCTGGTCGATCAGGCTGCCGAAGATGCCGAGAAGATCAATACTGTCTTGATCGTTGTCGCGAGTGCCGATTACTGACGGTAACTGCATAAGTCTTTCTTACCATTCACTGAACTGAAGAATATTCATCAACGCGCCAGGCGTTGCGCCCATGAGCTAACAGCATCTTCAATCAATGCATGGGCATGAATAAAAGCGGCTTGCCCCTGGCGATACGGGTCCTGTATTTCTCGTTCGCTCTGCCACTTGCCCAGCAGAAACACTTTGCCCCTGGCGTGAGAGGCAATCTTCAGTACTTGATTAACATGTTGTTTTTCCATCACCAGAATCAGGTCTGATTCATTGACGATGTCCGCTGTCAGTTGCCGCGCCTTGAACCCTTCGGCACTGTGGCCGCGTTCTTCCAGCACCTGGCGCGCGGTCGACTCCATGCCTTCGCCGACCCGCGCAGACAGACCTGCTGAGGTCACGCTGATCGCCGAGGGTGTCAGTGCATTGCGCAACAGAAGTTCCGCTGTCGGACTTCGGCAGATATTGCCTACGCAAACGACAAGAATCTTTTTGAACAAGGTTTACTTTCCCGTGTAATGTCAATCGGCCAACATGCCTTGCACATTCGAATGAACCCGCAAGACCTTCCTTCACTCGGAAATAGATTCACCCGTTAATACCGGTGCATTAAGTACCACGGCCTTTAAAAGTCCCCCAACCAGAATTACCGGACTAAAAATAACTGTGATTTTCAGGCGAAAGTTTTCCGACAAAAAATAACATTCGTGCACTTAGTGCCCCTGTTGCTCTCGAAACTTATGTAACGAGATAACCCTCAGCTAGATGTCATTCTCATCAGGAGAGCAGACATGAAATCAGCACATCTCAAACATCTAGGGGCAGCCTTGTTGATGCTTGGAGCAGCCGCTCAGGTTCAGGCCAGTGAGTTGTTCCCGGCGCTGCCAGCGAAAACCATCGGCGTTCAGGTCAAGATTCAGAATTTCACGGCGACCGACGCCGAGCAGATCAAAGCCGCAGGATTCACTTTTGTCCGTTTCGGCGTCTGGAGCGACAGCCTCGGCGCCAAGGCCTATCAGAAACAGATCAGCGATGCGTTCGCGGCGGCGAAATCCGCAAGCCTGCCGGTTTTGATGACCGTCCGCGCCACTAAACCGTTGACTGGAGACCTCACGACTGCCGGCGAAGCCTTTGCCAACGCCGTCAGCGGGCTGGAAAAAACCTGGAGTTCGCAACTGGTCGCCATCGAAATCTGGAACGAGCCGGATCTGGGCACCTACTGGCCGACCGGCAACTTCAACACCACGTTCGTGCCGTTCATGAGCGCCATGTGCAAAACCCTGCAGGGGCAACCTCAATCCACGCCTCTGGTCGGCTTTGGCTTCGCCCGGCCGCCCACCGCGGGATCGGCATCCACCGTTGCGCTCAACAGCCTCATCGAGGCTTACCCCAATTGCCTTGATGCCATTTCCTATCACCCTTACGGCATGACAGCCACGCAGATCAGCAATGCCCAGAATTTCATTCAGCAGAACTTCCACTTACCGGGTGTGATCAGTGAATGGGGGATTTCGGCGCTTGCCTCCAACGGTGGGCCGGACGGCCAGGCGACTAAAATCTCTGCGTTCATCGCCGATGTGAAAAGGCTCAAGATCCCGCTGACTTCCATCTACGAATGGAAGAACAGCGACTCGGGAAAAGATGATCGCGAGAAGAATTTTGGTCTGTTGACCTCAGACGGCCAACCGAAACCTGCTCAAACGGCAGTCAGGACACAATTGGAGCTCGAGTAGGCGCTGCAACAGGTCAGTTGCTTTGAACCTGTCGTCTGTTTTGGCATCGTATTGATCGATAACGCGCCCCGCCTTTCAAACAGCCGTTTTCAGGTTGTTGCCGCCGGGGCGCTCGATACGCCGACATGCCCTTGAGTGGCTGTCGACGCTCGGGTAATGTCACCAGACCCATAGGACAGAGCACGCTCATGACTTCCAAGCTGGAACAACTCAAACAGTTCACCACCGTCGTGGCCGACACCGGCGACTTCGAAGCGATTGCCCGAGTCAAACCGGTCGACGCCACCACCAACCCATCCCTGCTGCTCAAGGCAGCGGCGATTCCGGCCTACGCCGAACTGCTGAACGCCAGCGTGCGCGACTGCAAGGGCGATGTCGGCCTGGCCAGCGACCGTTTCGGCGTCGCGGTCGGCCAGGAAATCCTCAAGGTCATTCCGGGCCGCATTTCCACCGAAGTGGATGCGCGCCTGTCGTTCGACAAGGACGCGATCCTCAAGCGTGCCCATCGCCTGATCGAGCTGTACGACAAGGCCGGCGTTGGCCGTGACCGCGTACTGATCAAGATTGCCTCGACCTGGGAAGGCATTCGAGCCGCCGAGATCCTCGAGAAGGAAGGCATCCAGACCAACCTGACCCTGCTGTTCTCCTTCGCCCAGGCCGCTGCCTGCGCCGATGCCGGTGTGTTCCTGATCTCGCCGTTCGTGGGCCGCATCTACGACTGGTACAAGAAGGCCAACGGCAACGACTACACCGGTGCCGACGATCCGGGCGTGCAGTCCGTGACGCGCATCTACAACTACTACAAGGCCAATGACTACAAGACCGTGGTCATGGGCGCGAGCTTCCGTAACCTCAATCAGATCGAGCAACTGGCGGGCTGCGACCGCCTGACCATCAGCCCGGACCTGATCGAGAAACTGGCGGCCGACACCGGCAAGCTGGAACGCAAACTCGCTCCGGGCCATGCCGGCGAAGCGCGCCTGAGCCTCAACGAAGCGCAATTCCGCTGGTTGTCCAACGAAGACGCAATGGCCACCGAGAAACTGGCCGAGGGCATCCGTCAGTTTGCCCGCGACCAGGAAAAACTCGAGGCGCTGCTGCAAGCCAAGCTGTAATCGGCCGAGCGCGAACGCAAAAAGGGCGAACCCTCACAGGTTCGCCCTTTTTTGTGTCTCGCGGTCTGGCCGATCAGTGCCGTTCGAGGGCATTCACCAGGTCATGGAAGGCTTCGCGGTTGGAGTCGTTCAGCCCCATGAGGATCTTGTGCGCTTCGAGCACCTTGACCCGCACTACCTCCTCAGACTGATCCTGGTCCGGCAAGTCATCGAGGCATTCCGGGCATGGCACGGGATGGTTGACGATATTGAACACCTGCTCGAAACCCATCGACTGCAACAGACGCGTGATGTCCTCGTGGGTGGTGACCACGGTCGGCAGCAGGCCGACCTTCTGCCGCGACAGGATCGACAGTTTGGCCAGCAGGCCCAGCGTGGTGCTGTCGATGCTTCGGGTTTCGGTCAAATCGATCACGATCGCGTTGAAATTCAGCGCGGTGAAGATTTTTTCAATAGTCGCATCCAACGCCGAACACAGGGTCAGGCGAACTTCACCGACGAACTTCAGGACGAAGGTGCCATCCTGCTCGGCGAACTGGATTCTACCGGTACTCATTAAAGATTCCTGCTCAACACCAACAGGGCGATATCATCCGGCATCTCCCCTAGCGTGGCCAATCCAAAAACCTGCCGCAGACCATCCAGGCTGCCGCCCGCCAACTTCACCTTTTGCGGTAAAGCGGCTTCTTTCTCTTTGAGTGTGGGCTCTGGTAAAAGATCCAGAATGCCATCAGACATCAGCGTCAGGCTGAACGTCGGTGGCAGCTCGAGCACGTGGTCTTCGTAGGTGGCTTCGTTGAAAAGCCCCACGGGCAGACCGCGCCCCTCGAGGTAGCGAACACTGTCAGGCGTGTACAACACAGGCAACGGCAGATGGCCGCCGATGCTATAGGTCAACAAACCGGTCTCCTCGTCGATGACTCCACCGACCATTGTGACGTGTTTACCCAGCTTACAACTGATCAGCCCCCGGTTGATATGACCGAGGACTTCCGAAGGCTTGAATTCCGGCAGCGTGCCGTTGCGCTTGGATTCGAACAGCAAGCGCGTGGTCATGAACTTCAGCAGCACGGTAACGAACGCCGAAGAAGCGCCATGACCCGAGACATCCGCCAGGTAGAACGCTACCCGGCGCTCGTCTACCCGGAAGTAATCGACAAAATCACCCGACAGGTACAGCGACGGGATGATCTGGTGCGCAAACCTGAATTCGTCGATGGCCCACGGACTTTCCGGCAGCATGTTCATCTGCACCTGGCGACCGGCATTCTGGTCTTCCTGGAGCAGGTTCAGGCTGGCTTCGAGTTCGCGGTTGGCCTTTTCCAGTTTCTCGCGGTAGCGCTGGTTTTCCAGCAGCAGACGCGAACGATCCAGCGCCCGGCGCACGGAGTGCTCGAGCACCGCCAGATCTTCGAGAGGCTTGATCAGGTAATCCGCCGCGCCCAGGCGCAGGGCCTCGACTGCGTCGTTCATCACCCCGGCACCCGAAACCACGATCACCGGTGTCTGCGGCGACCGCTCAGTGACCTGACGGATGAGTTCGAGACCGCCCATCTGCGGCATGCGCAGATCGCAGATGACCAAGTCGGGCGTGTCTTGCTCGAATACCTGAAGACCCTGCTGGCCGTTACTGGCCTGCAAGACGCTGAAACCACTGTCTTCCAAATAGGCCGCGAGGCTCGCGCGCACTACTTCGTCATCATCGATTATCAGCAGCGTGGCACTGGTTTTTGGCATGTGGGCAAACGGCGCCAGAATTAGGTTGGCGTAGCAGGCGGGGCAACGGCCCGGCGCAGACTACTGGATTCGCTTTCTAGCCTCTCTGCTGCACCGCTTCGGAGCGTTTGCCCCGCACACGATTGCACCAGAGGTGCCCTTCTAAGGCGCAGACGGTACTCCCATCCTTCGACCGTTTCAAGCATGCGCCGATGGTCGCTTGGAGACTTTGTTTGTCAAATCACTCGCAGTTATAAGAACAGCTTCAACCGTAACCCAATCATTGGACGCGCCCACAAAAAAGGCGACCTCGCGGTCGCCCTTTTCTGCCGATCAATCGAGATCAGAAATCGTCTTCGACCTGCCCGTCCTTGACCTTGAACTCGCGGTTCTGCAGGTAGGCGTTGCGGATGAAGGTGTACTTGTCGCCGCTGATCAGCTTCTCGCTCGACAGCAGGCTGGCGCGGGTGTCGACGATGTTCAGGCCGAAAATCGAGTTACGCACCGGCACATCGTTGATGTAGCGGTACGGGCCGGTAAAGCTGTCGACGTATTTGGACGGTGCATCGCGCAGGGTGCTCGGGCCCAACAGCGGCAGCATTACATAAGGACCGCTGCCGACGCCCCAGTAGCCGAGGGTCTGGCCGAAATCTTCGTCGCTGCGGGTGAGGCCCATTTTGGTGCCGACATCGAAGAAACCAAGCAGGCCGAAGGTGGTGTTGAAGATCAGGCGAGCGGTGTCGACGCCAGCGGCAGCCGGTTTGGCCTGAAGAATGTTGTTCGCCAGGTTGGTGACATCACCGACGTTGCGGAACATGTTGTGGATGCCGTCTTCCAGGAATTGCGGAGTAACAAATTCGTAGCCCTGCGCCAAAGGCTTCAGCGCATAGGTGTCGACGAAATCGTTGAACTCGAAGATCGGACGGTTGACGCTTTCCCAAGGGTCTTCTTCCGTTGCAGCCTGAGCGGCGAACGGCACCAGCATCACGCTGGCACATACACAAAGCTGAGCAAGAGGATGACTCAAGCGCATAGAAAACTCCTTGGATAGTACGGACGCAGCACCTGGGCCGCGGCGATAAGTGCGTCAGTATAAGACGGAAACGCTACTTTAGGCAGTTCCCCGGTAAATCCCTCCGTAGGACACTTCGTCATTGGCCTGTCATGCAACTGTCACCGATAGTGCCTAGCCTGATCGCTATTTCAGGGACGTTTTCCATGCCTCAAGCCGAAGCCTTGCCCCTCACGGCCCCGACGCTGACCGCGGTGCTGTTCGGACTCAGCGGCTGTCTGGTGGACTTCGGTGCCCGCGCCCGTCATCACGCCAGTATCGGCCCGGAACACGCCGATACCACACCCGGCGCCCTCGACAGCCTGCGCAGCCTTCAGCACCAGCAAATTCCCTGCGCCTGGCTCGACGAGCTGTCCACGGCCTGCACTCAAGTGCTGTCATCGGCGCTGCCGGACTGGATCAAACCGTCGCAACATTCGGCAACAATCAAACCATGGCCGGCGCCCAATGCCTGCTGGCAGGCGTTGATGGGCTTGAATGTCGATCGTCTCGACGGTTGCGTGCTGGTCAGCGGTGAACCGCGCCTGCTGCAATCGGGCCTCAATGCCGGGCTGTGGACCATTGGCCTGGCGTCCTGCGGTTCACTGTGCGGCCTGGCGCCGAGCGAATGGCAGGCCCTGAGCCAGAAGGAACGCGAACAATTGCGCGGCAAGGCGACGGTGCAGTTGTTCGGCCTCGGCGTGCACTCGGTGATCGATCATCTGGGCGAACTCGACACCTGTCTGGCGGACATCAGCCTGCGTCGCCTCAAAGGCGAAAAGCCCTGACCGGGATCATGCAGGTTGGCCAAGAGTGGATTAGTCTTAAGGAGAGCCATAGACCTTTGGCGCACGGCTGCGGTCTATGCCAGTGCCTCTCGATAAAAGGAAACAACCATGCCCGCTCAAGAACTGCAAAAACAGCTCAATGCCCTGCGCGAGCAACTGGATCAAAATCCTCCGCTGACCGAAGCCGAGCGCGCTGATCTACATGCGCTGATGGCACAGATCGAATCCGAAATAAAACTGGAGACCGCGACTCAAGATTCCAGCATCGCCGATGGTGTCAATCTGGCAGTTGATCGCTTCGAACTCGAACACCCTGCCATCGCCGGCACATTGCGCAACATCATGAATTCCCTGGTCAGCATGGGCATCTGAAACCCGCGAATGCAAAAAAGCCCTGCCATCACTGGCAGGGCTTTTTCATGTCCGCGAGGCGGGTTATTGACGAACCAGACGGTGGTTCGGCAGTTGCACGCTTTCGGTGCTGCGGTACGGGTTGATGTCCAGCCCGCCCCGACGCACGTAACGCGCGAACACGGTGAGTTTTTCCGGTTTCAACAGGCGTTGCAGGTCGAGGAAGATCCGCTCCACGCATTGCTCGTGGAAGTCCGAGTGCTGACGGAAGCTGACGATGTATTCCAGCAGGCTGGCGTGATCCAGCGCCGCGCCTCTGTATTCCACCACCACGCTGCCCCAGTCCGGCTGGCTGGTCACCGGGCAGTTGGATTTGAGCAGATGACTGTGCACGCTCTCCTCGACCACACGCGAATCGTCACAGCGCAGCAGTTCAGGACGCGGATGTTCGTAGTTGCTGACGCTGATATCAAGATCGTCGATGCACACGCCCGGCAGCGCGACAACACCTTCAGCTTCGACATCTTTCAGGCTGCGAACCCGCACGCCCACCGGTTTGCCGGCGGCGGCGGACAGATCCTTGACCAGCGTTGCTTCCAGGCTTTCGATATCGGCAAACGGCGTCTGGTTCAGCGAGTTCAGGTACAGCTTGAACGACTTGGATTCGATGATGTTCGGCGAATCCGCCGGAATGCTGAATTCACCGATTGCCACCACCGGTTTGCCCGACGGCAGCAGCCACGACAGCTCGAAGCAGTTCCAGAAATCCACGCCTTTATACGGCAGGGTTTCGGCGGTCAGGCCCAGCTCGGCCCATTTCGCGGTGCGCGGAATCGGAAACAGCAGGGACGGTGTGTACGTGGCGATGTATTCGCTGGACTTGCCCAGCGGCGAATGTTCGGCTGCGGGATGCATGGCGGAAACCTGACTGAAGAATCAGCGGATTCTATCAGCCTTTGCTCCCGCCTTTGAGTGCTTACTGACTGACAGTCAGTTTGCCGACCATTCCGGCCTGGTAATGCCCGGGAATGTTGCACGCAAATTCCAGGTTCACCGCTTTGCTGAAGGTCCAGGTCAACTCGGCGGTCTTGCCCGGCTCCACCAGCACGCTGTTGGGGTCGTCGTGCTTCATTCCATGCCCCATCGAGCCGTGATCCATGCCCGCCATATCGTGGGACATTTCCTTCATGCTGGTCGGCGTGAGCATGCCGCTTTGCTGCATCTGCAACATTTCCTGCTGGTGTTTTGCATGCATCGCCGCGTCGCCAAGGTTGAATTCGTGCAGCAACTGGCCTTTATTCACCAGCACAAAACGAACGGTCTCACCGGCCTTGATCTCGATCGCCTTCGGATCGAAGCTCATATCGCCCATCACCACTTCAATGCTGCGGGTGGCCTTGGCCGCCGGGGCCGGCTGGCCGAAGTCATAAGTGTGCGCCGGTGATGCCCACAGCGGCGAACTCAGCGCGAGCAGACACGCGGCAAGGGCCAGACGGTTGCGCAAAAACATAGTCGTACTCCAACAAATCAAGGTTCAGCCTGTGGGAAACTCTAGCCCGCCTGCGCTGGCAGCGACCTGACAGGCAGATTACAACTTTGTCAGGTTGGCGCTCACAGCGTGAGCCCACGGTATAACGTCCTCGTTCCCGCAACCCGAGTCGCCCATGAAACTGCTGATCGTCGAAGACCAACCGAAAACCGGCCAGTACCTGCGCCAGGGCCTGACCGAAGCCGGTTTCAACACCGAACTGGTGGCCGATGGCACCACCGGCCAGCAATTGGCGTTGAGCGGCGACTATGCGTTGCTGATCCTCGACGTGATGCTGCCGGGTCGCAATGGCTGGCAGATCCTGCAAGCGGTACGCAGCGCCGGTCTGGAAACGCCGATCCTGTTTCTGACCGCCAAGGACACCGTGGAAGACCGGGTTCACGGCCTGGAACTGGGCGCCGACGATTATCTGGTCAAACCGTTCGCCTTCTCTGAACTGCTGGCGCGGGTGCGCAGTCTGTTGCGTCGCGGCAGTTCCACACCTCAGGAAACCAGCCTGCGCCTGGCCGATCTGAGCCTGGACCTGATCCGCCGCCGGGTCGAACGCAGCGGTCAACGCATCGACCTCACCGCCAAGGAGTTCGCCCTGCTGGAAATGCTCCTGCGCCGCCAGGGCGAAGTGCTGCCCAAATCGCTGATCGCCTCACAGGTCTGGGACATGAATTTCGACAGCGACACCAATGTGATCGAAGTGGCGATTCGCCGACTGCGTCTGAAAATCGATGACGACTTCCCGAACAAGCTGATTCACACCGTGCGCGGTATGGGTTACGTCCTGGAAGAGCGTGCCGACTGATGCGCCGACTGTCCTTGAGCGGCCGGCTGGCGCTGTTGTTCGCTGGCTGCACCGCTGCGGTTTCGTTGGTTGCGGGGGTGGTATTCAATCGGGCCAGCGAAAGCCACTTCATCGAACTCGACCAGCAACTGCTCGAAGGAAAACTGCTCAGCGTGCGTCAGACGCTGTTGAGTGGTAGCGACGCCACGCACATCACCGATCAATTGAGCCAGCAGGGCGATGTCTCACTGCGCATCAGTAGCCCTGAGGGGCAGCGCTGGTTCGGCCGCTCGTTGCATGCCCCGGCGAATCTGCCGCAACAGCCTGGCCTGGCCACCATCAACGACAACGGCACCGACTATCGCCTGCTCAACGCTGCGCTTGAACCGGGAAAACCTGATTCCCCGCAATTGACCTTGTTGCTGGACATCACCCACCACCAGCACTTCCTGCAACGCATGCAGCATCTGATCTGGCTGACCGTCGGCCTTTCGGCGCTGGCCACCGCGCTGCTCGGCGCCTGGGCCGCCCGCAGCGGTCTTCGCCCGTTACGCCGCATGAGTGCGGTGGCCCGTGGGATTTCGGCGCAATCGTTGAATGCCCGACTGCCGGAAGCGCGGATGCCCGCAGAACTTGCGGAATTGGCCCACAGCTTCAACGCCATGCTCGGACGTCTCGATGACTCCTTTCAGCGGCTGTCAGCGTTCTCCGCCGACATCGCCCATGAGCTGCGCACACCGCTGTCCAACCTGCTGACCCACACCCAGGTCACTCTCACCCGCCCTCGCCCCCTCGAAGACTATCGCGAAGCACTGCACAGCAACCTTGAAGAGCTGCAATGGATGGCGCAGTTGGTGAACGACATGCTTTATCTGGCCAAGGCTGACCACGGTTTGCTGGTGCCCAAACGTGAACCGCTGGATCTGGCGGAAGAAGCCGATGCATTGCTGGAGTTTTTTGCGCCGCTGGCCGAAGACGCTCAGGTCAGCCTGAGCCGTGATGGTGCGGGGCGGTTTGCGGGTGATCGCGCGATGTTGCGCCGGGCGCTGTCGAACCTGCTGGATAACGCGTTGCGCTTCACCCCGGCCGCCGGCGAAGTGCGTGTGAAGGTGGCCGAGCAGGCGAAATCCTTGAGGGTGACGGTGGAGAACAGTGGCGAAGGGATTTCTGCAGAGTTGTTGCCGCGCTTGTTCGATCGCTTCTACCGGGCGGATCCGGCGCGCCAGGAAGGCACTAGCGAGCATGCGGGATTGGGGTTGGCGATTACTCAGTCGATCATCCGGGCCCATGGCGGGCAGATTCATTGCGAATCGGATCAGGGCTGGACGCGGTTTGTGATTGAGTTGCCCAAGGATTGAGGCCAGCAGTGCTGGCCCCTTCGCGAGCAAGCTCGCTCCCACAAGTACCGAGTCGCACCACAATTTTGTGAGCACTCCATAACACTGTGGGAGCGAGCTTGCTCGCGAAGGCGGTCTTGAAGCTTACGAATATCTCAAGGCGTGCGCCGGTTCGATCTTCGCCGCCCGCCACGCTGGATAAACGGTGGCCAGGAAGCTGAGGATGAAGCCTGCCGAGCAGATCAGCAGGACATCGCCGCCCTGCAACTCCGATGGCAGGTTGCTGACGAAGTAGACGTCCGAACTGAAGATGTGCTGCCCGGTCACTCGCTCGATCCAACCCACCATCTCACTGACATTCAGCGCGGCAATCACGCCCAGAACGCCACCGATAATGGTGCCGACGATGCCGATCACCGTGCCCTGCACCATGAAGATCGCCATGATCTGGCGCGGTGTGGCGCCGATAGTGCGCAGGATCGCGATGTCGGCACCCTTGTCGTTAACCACCATGATCAGGGTCGCGATGATGTTGAAGGCTGCCACCGCGACAATCATCAGCAGCAACAGGCCAATCATGGTTTTTTCCATCTTCATCGCGCTGAACAGGCTGCCCTGGGTGTGGGTCCAGTCATCGGCCTTGAAGTCGGCGCCGAGGCCGCTGGCAATGTCCGACGAAACTTTCGGCGCGGCGTACAGATCCTTCACCGCCAGACGCACGCTCTGCACCTGATTCGGCTCCCAGTGCTGCATGGTCGCGGCGTCGGAGACGTGGATCAGGCCCATGGAACCGTCGAGTTCGGCACCGACCTTGAACACGCCGACCACGTTCAGCCGCTGCATGCGCGGGGTGATGCCGCCCGGTGTGGTGCTGACTTCCGGGACAATCAGGGTGATCTTGTCGCCGACATTGAGGCGAAAACGCCGGGCGGTGATTTCGCCGAGCACTACGCCGAACTCACCCGGTTTCAAGGCATCGAGACGGCCCTGAACGATGTGCTGGGCAACGATCGACACCTTGCCTTCCTGGGCCGGGTCGACGCCACTGATCTGGATCGGCTGCATCATGCCCTTGTAGGACAGCATGCCCTCCATCTCGGTGAACGGCACCGCAGCCGTCACTTCCGGGTTTTTCATCGCAGCGGCGGCGACTGGCTGCCAGTCATCGATCGGCTTGACGCCGACAATGGTCGCGTGAGGCACCATGCCGAGGATGCGCGAACTCATTTCGCGCTGGAAGCCGTTCATCACCGACAACACCACGATCATCGCCAGTACGCCGAGGGCGAGGCCGATCATCGAGGTCATCGAAATGAACGAAACAAAGCGATTGCGGCGCTTGGCGCGGGTATAGCGCGTGCCTATAAAGATCGATAACGGTCTGAACATTCGCTGGGGCACCGTATAAAAATAAAAGACCCGACGCCTTTTCAGGCATCGGGTTTCAACGCGTCAGATTGGCGTCAGGCAGCCTTCATTGAGGTGCAGGACGCGGTCCATCTGGCGAGCCAGGTTCATGTCGTGAGTCACCACCAGAAACGCCGTGCGCATCGAAGTGCTGAGTTCCAGCATCAGATCCTGAATGCCTTCGGCGGTATGGGAATCGAGGTTGCCGGTCGGCTCGTCGAGCATCACCAGCCCAGGATTGTTCACCAACGCCCGGGCAATGGCCACACGCTGACGTTCGCCACCGGACAGTTCCGCCGGTTTGTGTTCCAGGCGATGGCCCAGACCGACCCGCTCCAGTAACGCCGTTGCACGCTGACGGGCTTCCGGTATCGCGGTCTTGCCAATCAGCAGCGGCATGCAGACGTTTTCCAGCGCGGTAAATTCAGGCAGCAGGTGGTGGAACTGGTACACGAACCCGAGGGCGCGGTTACGCAGCAGACCACGTTTCTTCTCGCTCAGCGCCGACAGTTCTTCACCGTCGAGCCAGACACTGCCCTTGGTCGGCGTGTCGAGACCGCCCAGCAGGTTGAGCAAGGTACTTTTGCCCGAACCGGATTTGCCGACGATCGCCACCCGCTCACCCGGATGCAGTTCCAGTTGCAGGTTGGCCAGCACTTCCACCGACTCCGGGCCTTCCTCGTAGGATTTGCCCAGGTTGCGGCAGCTCAAGATTGCTTTTTCACTCATGCCCGACTCACTCATAACGTAGCGCCTCCGCCGGCTGGGTGCGCGCTGCACGCCAGGCTGGATACAGGGTGGCGAGGAAACTCAGGACCAACGCAGCGGCGCAGACCATGACCACGTCCTGGCTCTGCACCTGCGACGGCAGGTAATCGATGAAATACACATCGGCGTTGAGGAATTTGTGTCCGATCACGCCTTCGAGGGCCGAAATCGCGGCGCTGACGTTGAGCGCGGCGAAGATCCCGACCACGGCACCGATGGCCGTGCCGACCACACCGATCACCGTGCCCTGCACCATGAATGTGCGCATGATCGTGCCCGGCGTGGCGCCCAGTGTGCGCAGAATGGCGATGTCGCCCTTCTTGTCGTTCACCACCATCACCAGCGTGGAAATGATGTTGAATGCCGCCACGGCGACGATCAGCAGCAACAGCAGACCGATCATGGCTTTTTCCATGCGGATCGCCTGATACAGGTTGCCGTGGGTACGGGTCCAGTCGCGGGCGTAGTAACGGTCTTCGCCGAGGCGCTGGGCAATGTTCCACGCCTCACGCGGCGCCTGGAACAGATCGTCGAACTTGAGGCGCAGACCTTGCACCTGATCGGGCTTCCAGCGGTGCATTTTCGCCAGATCCTGCAGGTTGGTGACGCCCAGGTAACCGTCCAGCTCACCGGCGCCGACATGGAAGATGCCGACTACGGTGAAGCGCTTCATGCGCGGGAACATGCCGGCCGGGGTCACGCTGACCTCCGGCGCGACGAAGGTGACCTTGTCACCGAGGCCCACGCCGAGCTTGGTCGCGGCCTTGTCGCCGATCACGATGCCGAAGCTGCCCGGCGTCAGGTCGTCAAGTTTGCCCTGTTTCATGAAGTTGTCGATGATCGAGACGTTGCGCTCCAGCGCCGGGTCGATGGCATTGAGCAACACCTTGGACACCTGGCCGTTATTGGTCAGCAATCCCTGCATCTGGGTGAACGGCGCAACGGCCGCCACCTGCGGGTTCTGCTTGACCTTGGCGGCCAGGCTCGGCCAGTCGTTGATGGCTTCACCGGACTCGATGGTCGCGTGGGGCACCATGCCCAGCACGCGGGTGCGCATCTCATGATCGAAGCCGTTCATCACCGAAAGCACCACGATCATCACGACCACGCCAAGGGCGAGCCCGATCATCGAAGTCAGGGAAATGAATGACACAAAATGATTGCGACGCTTTGCACGGGTATAACGCGTGCCGATAAATACGAAGAGAGGTCTGAACATGTCGGGGCTTGTTCGGAGGGAAAAGGAACGTCCTTGTGGCGGGGGTCGATAACCAGCTTTACACTCAGACCACCGCCGCTACCATGGGTTCGCCATGTCGACATTAGATGAAGAAGATCGCCGCGAATACTACCGTATCGAGGACATGATCGCACTGGAAATTCGGCCCCTGTCCGCTCCCGAAGCTGCAGGCCAGGAAGTGTTGCAGGATGCTTCCCCATTGTTCAACCTGCTCAGCGAACTGCACCTGAGCGAATTCGAGTCGCAGCACCTGCTGCGCCAGATCAGTGAACGCGACCGTGCCATCTCGGCGTTCCTGAAATCCCAGAACAAACGCATCGACCTGCTCAGCCAGGTGGTCGCCCTGACCGTGCTCGGCCATATCGGCGAGCCGCAACCGGTGATCATCTCCGAGGGCGGGGTCGACTTTCAGCACCCGACCCCGATCGCCACCGGCGCTCACCTGTCGGTGAAACTGGTGCTGATGCCCCAGGCGCTTGGCCTGTTGCTGCGCGCCCGCGTCACCCATTGCGACCGCAAGGGCGACGGCTACGACGTCGGCACCGAGTTCGAACACCTGACCGACGCCCAGCGCCAGTTGCTTGCCCGCTATATCTTGCAGAAGCAGGCCCAGGAACGACGCCTGGCCCGCGAACAAAATGAATCAGGCATTTAATTAAGGAAGAACCGTGACCCTCATCTACGGCCACCGCGGCGCCAAGGGCGAAGCACCGGAAAACACCCTGACCAGTTTTCAGGAATGTCTAAAGCACGGCGTACGCCGTTGCGAACTGGATCTACACCTGTCCAAGGACGGCGAGCTGATGGTCATCCACGACCCGACCCTCAAGCGCACCACCGACCGGCGCGGCAAGGTGGCCGAGCACACCGCCGCCGATCTGGTGACCTACGACGCCCGCAAGGGCGGCCCCGGCTGGATCAAGCCGTGCCCGATTCCGACCCTGGAAGAATTGTTCGAGAAATGTGATTTCGATCACTGGCAGCTCGAAGTCAAAAGCGCTTCACGCACCCGCGCAGCCACCACCGTTCTGGCCATTCGTGAAATGGCGGTCAGGCACGGACTGCTCGACAAGGTGACGATCACCTCGAGCTCTCGGGAAGTGTTGAAGGCGGCGCTGGATCTGGTACCGGACGTGTCACGGGGCCTGGTGGCGGAATATGCCTGGCTCGACCCGCTGAAGGTCGCCGCAAACTACGGCTGCGATATTCTGGCCTTGAACTGGACGCTGTGTACGCCGGAACGCCTGCAAAAGGCGCAACGTCAAGGGCTGCATGTGTCGGTGTGGACCGTCAACGAGCCTGCGCTGATGCGCAGACTCGCCGACTTCGGCGTTGACAGCCTGATTACAGACTTTCCCGGTTTGGCCACTGCCACCCTCGGGAATTGCTGAAATCGGTCTCCCCGGCCGGCTCAGGCCACCGGCCGGAGCCCGTCAAAAAAGCCGGTTGAGGCCGTCGTACGCCGCTACCCGATAGGCTTCGGCCATGGTCGGGTAGTTGAACGTCGTGTTGACGAAGTACTTCAGGGTATTCAGTTCGCCCGGCTGGTTCATGATCGCCTGACCGATGTGCACGATCTCCGACGCCTGATAACCGAAGCAGTGAACGCCCAGCACTTCCAGGGTTTCACGGTGGAACAGGATCTTCAGCATGCCCTGCGGCTCGCCGGCGATCTGTGCACGCGCCATGCTCTTGAAGAACGCCTTGCCCACTTCGTACGGCACTTTGGCCTGGGTCAGTTCCTGCTCGTTCTTGCCGATCGAGCTGATCTCCGGAATGGTGTAGATGCCAGTCGGCACGTCATTCACGAAACGCCAGCTGCCATTGTCAACGATGCTGCCAGCGGCCGAACGGCCCTGGTCGTGGGCGGCACTGGCCAGGCTCGGCCAGCCGATCACGTCACCGGCGCCATAGATGTTCTGCACACAGGTGCGGTAGTTCTCGTCGACTTCGATCTGGCCACGGCTGTTGACCTTGACCCCGATGTTTTCCAGACCCAACTGGTCGGTATTACCGGTACGGCCGTTACACCAGAGCAAGGCGTCGGCCTTGATCTTCTTGCCGGACTTCAGGTGCAGGATCACGCCGTTGTCCACGCCTTCGACGCGGTCATACTCTTCGTTGTGACGCACGGTGATGTTGTTGTTGCTGAAGTGGTAGCTCAACGCCTGGGAGATTTCCGAGTCGAGGAAGCTCAGCAACTGACCGCGGTTGTCCACCAGCTCGACCAGCACGCCCAGACCGCTGAAGATCGAAGCGTATTCGCAACCGATCACGCCGGCGCCGTAAACGATCAGTTTGCGCGGGGTGTGGCCGAGGCTGAGGATGGTGTCGCTATCGTAGATACGCGGGTGGTGGAAATCGATGTCCGCCGGGCGATAAGGACGCGAACCGGTGGCGATGATGATGTGCTTGGCCACCAGTTTCTCGACCACGCCGTTGGCGCAGACCACTTCGATGGTTTGCTCGTCGGCGAAGCTGCCGGTACCGAAGAACACGTCGACGCGGTTACGGGCGTAGTAGCCGGTACGCGAAGCGACTTGCTTGGAGATAACTTTCTCGGCGCTTTTCAACACATCCGGGAAGGAGAACCAGCGCGGCTCGCCGATCGCACGGAACATCGGGTTGGTGTTGAACTGCATGATCTGCCGCACCGAGTGACGCAGTGCCTTGGACGGGATGGTGCCCAGGTGGGTGCAGTTGCCGCCGACCTGGCGACGGCTGTCGACCATCGCCACCTTGCGCCCTGCTTTGGCGGCGTTCATTGCCGCGCCTTCTCCCGCCGGGCCGGAACCCAGCACCACCACGTCGTAGTTGTAGACAGCCATGCGTACTCCTCAGAACAGGCCGCGGTGCCAGCAGCACCGGCGGCTAAATCACGCCGAACGACGGCGCGAAGGAACAATTGGGGGCCAGTAGAAAACCCGGACACAGTCTATAGAAGCGTCAACGCCGCGCACATTAACCCTTGGTCGCGTCGTAGGCTACTTTTGCCTGCACTACAACGCCAGCTTTCGTACTGTTCTCAGTCAACTTTTGCGTCACTGAGCCGTTCGAAAGCGTGACTGGTGCGTGTGACGAAACCTGTATCGGCACGAATCACAAAGAATGCACCAATGTCGTGTTTTTCGGCATAGTCCCAGGCCCTTTCAGACCCGAGAATCAGCAACAGCGTCGATAGTCCATCGGCCATCAGCGTTGAAGGATGAATGACCGTGACCGACGCCAGATCGTGCAGGACCGGCGCACCGGTCCGGGCATCGAAGGTGTGGGAATAGCGCCGGCCATCCTGCTGAAAATAGTTGCGATAGTCGCCGGAGGTGGACAAGCCATAGCCATCGATGTTGATGACGCGCTCTGCCACCTGCTGATCATCTCGCGGTTCTTCCAGTGCGACACGCCATGGCGAACCGTCGGGTTTCTTGCCGGACGCCTTGAGCTCGCCGGTGGCTTGCGCGAGATAGTCATGGATGCCCAGGGCTTCGAGTCGCGCAGCAATGGCATCGACCGCGTAACCGGCGGCGATGCTGTTGAAATCCACCTCGACCGCCGCGTCCTTGCACAACCGATCGCCGTCGATACGTAGATGTTGATGACCGACCCGCTGGCGAACCTCGGCCAGTGCCGCCGCGTCCGGGACTTTTTCTTCGCGCCCCTGCGGGCCGAAACCCCATAGATTCATCAGCGGCTCAACCGTGAGGTCGTAGGAGCCTTCGCTTTGCTGCGACAGCTGTTCGCCCATGCGGACCATTTCCAGGATCGGCGCGGGCATGACCTGACAGCGATCAGCCGGCAACTCATTGAAGCGCGAGATGTCGGAGTCCGCGCGATAAGTCGACATCTGCCGGTCGACATCCGCGAGGATTTTTTCCACTTCGACACGCACTTCCTGCGGGGCAGGCAGATTGGCGTGGCGCACGTACTTGATCGAGTAAGTGCTGCCCATCGTCGGGCCACCAATAGTCTCGAGGGAATCGCCGTTGCCGCAGCCGGATAAAACCCCGGCCAGCAGCACGAGAATCCCCCACCGTCCAGTTAACAATTCTTCATCTCCCCGCAAAACCGCGCCGGCCATTATGGGCTACGAGCGCAACGCTTTCTTACAAGATTTAGAGCGAGTACCTACCCATGTCTTCCACGACCGGCAAAGGCAAGGCGATTTTTCGCGTTGTCAGCGGCAACTTTCTCGAGATGTTCGACTTCATGGTCTACGGCTTCTATGCCACGGCCATTGCCAAGACCTTCTTTCCCACCGACAGTGCCTTCGCTTCCTTGATGCTTTCCCTGGCCACTTTTGGTGCCGGCTTCCTGATGCGTCCGCTGGGGGCGATTTTTCTCGGCGCCTACATCGACCGGCACGGCCGACGTCAGGGCCTGATCATCACATTGGCCCTGATGGCGGCCGGCACCGTACTGATTGCCTGCGTGCCGGGCTACGCCACCCTTGGGGTGGCCGCGCCGCTGATCGTGCTGTTCGGCCGCTTGCTGCAAGGCTTCTCGGCTGGCGTCGAATTAGGTGGCGTGTCGGTGTACCTGGCGGAAATCGCCACGCCGGGCCGCAAGGGCTTTTTCGTCAGTTGGCAGTCCGCCAGTCAGCAAGCCGCCGTGGTGTTCGCCGGCCTGCTCGGTGTAGGCCTCAACCACTGGCTGAGCCCGGAACAGATGGGCGAATGGGGCTGGCGCGTGCCGTTCCTGATCGGCTGCATGATCGTCCCGGTGATTTTCGTCATCCGTCGCTCGCTGGAGGAAACCCCGGAGTTCCAGGCGCGCAAACATCGCCCTACCCTGCAGGAAATCGTCCGTTCGATCGGTCAGAACTTTGGCATCGTCATCGCCGGCATGGCGCTGGTGGTCATGACGACGGTGTCGTTCTACCTGATCACGGCGTACACGCCGACGTTCGGCAAGGCGGAATTGCACCTGTCTGACTTCGATGCGTTGCTGGTGACCGTGTGCATCGGTCTGTCGAACTTCTTCTGGCTGCCGGTGATGGGCGCAGTGTCTGACAAGGTGGGGCGCAAACCCCTACTGTTGGCGGCGACGATTCTGGCGATCCTGACCGCTTATCCGGCGTTGTCGTGGCTGGTAGCGAACCCGAGCTTCAGCCATCTCCTGGTTGTCGAATTGTGGCTGTCGTTTCTGTACGGCTCATACAACGGGGCAATGGTGGTGGCGCTCACCGAGATCATGCCGGTAGAAGTTCGTACGACCGGTTTCTCGCTGGCCTACAGCCTGGCCACCGCAACCTTTGGTGGTTTTACGCCGGCGGCCTGCACTTATCTGATCCATGTGCTGGACAACAAGGCGGCACCGGGGATCTGGCTCAGTGGTGCAGCGGTACTGGGCCTGATCGCCACACTGGTGCTGTTCCGTGGCAACAAGCACGAATTGCGCACGGCACAAGCCGCTATCCCCCGCTAAGGCAAATCGCGCACAAACAAAAACGCCCCGACCAGAGTCGGGGCGTTTTCATTTGCGGCTAAGGCTTAGCGCGGGAACGCTGGCGGATTTACACCGGCCATGTCTTCCATCACGCGAACCACCTGGCAGCTGTAACCGAACTCGTTGTCGTACCAGACATACAGAACAACGCGGTTGTCCTGGGTAATGGTTGCCTCGGCATCCACGACACCAGCGTGACGCGAGCCCACGAAGTCAGTGGAAACCACTTCCTGCGAGCTGACGTAGTCGATCTGCTTGTGCAAATCCGAGTGCATGGCCATCTGGCGCAGGTACTCGTTGATCTCTTCGCGAGTGGTGGCCTTTTCCAGGTTCAGATTCAGAATGGCCATCGACACGTTTGGCGTAGGAACGCGAATCGCGTTACCGGTCAGCTTGCCCTTGAGCACTGGCAACGCCTTGGCAGCTGCAGTGGCAGCACCGGTTTCGGTGATTACCATGTTCAGCGGCGCGGCGCGGCCACGACGGCTGCCCTTGTGGAAGTTGTCGATCAGGTTCTGGTCGTTGGTGAACGAGTGAACGGTTTCAACGTGGCCGTTGACGATGCCGTACTGGTCGTTGACAGCCTTGAGCACCGGCACGATGGCGTTGGTGGTGCAGGACGCCGCCGAGATGATCTTGTCGTCAGGCGTGATGTCGCCATGGTTGATGCCGTGAACGATGTTCTTCAACGCGCCTTTACCCGGAGCGGTGAGAATCACGCGGGCAGCGCCCGGGCAAGCCAGGTGCTGTCCCAGACCATCGGCATCACGCCATACACCCGTGTTGTCCACGACCAGAGCGTTTTCGATGCCGTACTGGGTATAGTCGACTTCGCTCGGGCTCTTGGCGTAGATCACCTGGATCAGGTTGCCGTTGGCGGTGATGGTGTTGTTTTCTTCGTCGATGGTGATGGTGCCATCGAACGGGCCGTGAACCGAATCACGACGCAGCAGGCTGGCACGCTTGACCAGGTCGTTTTCAGAGCCCTTGCGTACCACGATGGCGCGCAGACGCAAGCCGTCGCCACCACCGGTTTTTTCGATCAGGATGCGCGCCAGCAGACGGCCGATACGACCGAAGCCGTACAGCACGACGTCAGTGCCTTTACGCGCCGAAGCGTTCTGCTGACCAACGACATCGGCCAGTTCTTCGCGAACGAATTGTTCAGCGGTGCGGCCATTGCCTTCAGCGCGGAACTTGAACGCCAACTTGCCCATATCCACCGAAGCCGCGCCGAGCTTCAGCTCGCTCATGGCCTTGAGAAGAGGGAATGTTTCGTGGACGGAGAGTTCGCTGTCGTCGGAAGAGCGGTGGCGAGCAAAGCGGTGGGCTTTGAGAATCGCGATGACAGACTGGTTGATCAGGCTGCGGCCATAGATCGAGCTCACCACGTTGTTGTTGCGGTAGAGCTGACCGATAAGCGGAATCATCGCTTCCGCGAGTGCTTCACGGTCGATCCATTCACCAAGACACTGGTCGGGCTTCTGAGTCACGGTAACCTTCCACATGTAGGGGCAGAAAAAAGGGGCTACATTATGCCGCCGAGAACCTCTCGTAGCAATGCGCGCCTGTCGCGCAATCGGTAACAAAATCCCGTCCAAAAAAATAACGCTCTGCGCCAGCCCAGTAAAACCGGGGCTTCCAGCGCAGTCAGTTTTTCGACGACTGTTAGACGATGTCTGTAACCCTCCGTAACACCTCCGACTTTTGGCACTACATAACCGTAAAAAAAGCGCTGGTTTTTATGGTTACCACTACATTTTTCCCAAACAGCGCAGATAGACGCATCCTGCAACTGACAGGCGGCACCGGACGCCGCTACAATTACCGACTTTGTCGCAACGCCTGGAGCTCAACCTTCCGTGCCTGTTCTGCGTCTACCGCTTCTCCCTGCCGCGGCAGGTAAACAGCACTGGGGCAACCTCCCCGGTGCCGCCCTGAGCCTGGCAATTGCCGAGGCTGCCAGCGCTGCCAAGCGCTTCACGCTGCTTTTGACCGCCGACAGCCAGAGTGCCGAACGGCTGGAACAGGAGCTGAGCTTCTTCGCCCCGGATTTGCCAGTGCTGCATTTCCCGGACTGGGAAACCCTGCCCTACGACCTGTTCTCGCCACACCAGGACATCATCTCCCAGCGCATTGCCAGCCTTTATAGACTGCCTGAACTGGAACATGGCGTGCTGGTGGTGCCGATCACCACCGCCCTGCATCGTCTGGCGCCGACCAAATTCCTGCTCGGCAGCAGTCTGGTGCTGGATGTCGGGCAGAAGCTCGATGTCGAGCAAATGCGCTCGCGCCTGGAAGCCAGCGGCTATCGCTACGTCGACACAGTTTACGAACACGGCGAGTTCACGGTGCGTGGCGCGTTGATCGACCTGTTCCCGATGGGCAGCAAACTGCCGTATCGCATCGATCTGTTCGACGATGAAATCGAAACCCTGCGCACCTTCGATCCGGAAACCCAGCGTTCCATCGACAAGGTCGATTCGGTCAAGCTGCTGCCGGCCAAGGAATTCCCGCTGCAGAAAGAAGCGGTCACTCGCTTCAAGGCACGCTTTCGCGAGCGTTTCGACGTCGACTTCCGTCGCTGCCCGATCTTTCAGGACCTGAGCAGCGGCATCACGCCGGCCGGCATCGAGTACTACCTGCCGCTGTTCTTCGAAGAAACCTCGACCCTGTTCGATTACTTGCCGCAGGACACTCAAGTGTTCTCGCTGCCAGGCATCGAGCAAGCGGCGGAAAATTTCTGGAACGACGTACGCAATCGTTATGAAGAGCGCCGCGTCGACCCATCGCGTCCTTTATTGCCGCCGGCCGAACTTTTCCTGCCGGTGGAAGACTGTTTCGCCCGCCTGAAGAACTGGCCGCGCGTGGTCGCCAGTCAGCAGGATGTGGAAACCGGTGCCGGCCGGGAGCGCTTCCCGGCGCAGGCATTGCCGAATCTGGCGATCGAAGCCAAGGCCACGCAACCTTTGGCCGCGCTTTCGGCATTCCTCGACGAATTCCCGGGGCGCGTGCTGTTTACCGCCGAATCCGCAGGCCGTCGCGAAGTGTTGCTGGAGTTGCTGGATCGCCTGAAGCTGCGCCCGAAAACCGTCGACAGCTGGCCGGACTTCGTTGCAAGCAAGGATCGCCTGGCGATCACCATCGCCCCGCTCGACGAAGGCTTGATGCTGGATGACCCGGCGTTGGCACTGGTCGCGGAAAGCCCGCTGTTCGGCCAACGGGTGATGCAGCGTCGTCGCCGCGAAAAACGCGCCGACGCCAACAACGATGCGGTGATCAAGAACCTCACCGAGCTGCGCGAAGGCGCGCCGGTGGTGCACATCGACCACGGTGTCGGTCGCTATCTCGGCCTGACGATTCTGGAAATCGACAATCAGGCTGCCGAATTCCTGACCCTCGAATACGCCGAGAACGCCAAGCTCTATGTGCCGGTGGCCAACCTGCATCTGATCGCCCGTTACACCGGTAGCGACGATGCGCTGGCCCCGCTGCACCGCCTCGGCTCCGAGACCTGGCAGAAAGCCAAGCGCAAGGCCGCCGAGCAAGTGCGTGACGTCGCTGCCGAATTGCTTGACATCTATGCCCGCCGCGCCGCCCGCGAAGGTTATGCCTTTGCCGACCCGAAGGCCGATTACGCGACTTTCAGCGCCGGCTTCCCGTTCGAGGAGACTCCGGACCAGCAATCCACCATCGAAGCCGTGCGTGAAGACATGCTTGCGCCGAAACCGATGGATCGCCTGGTCTGCGGCGACGTCGGTTTCGGCAAGACCGAAGTGGCCATGCGCGCCGCGTTCATCGCTGTACACGGCGGCAAACAAGTGGCGATTCTGGTGCCGACCACCCTGCTCGCCCAGCAGCATTACAACAGCTTCCGCGACCGCTTCGCCGACTGGCCGGTGACCGTGGAAGTGATGAGCCGCTTCAAGTCGGCCAAGGAAGTGAACGCTGCGGTGGCCGAGCTGGCCGAAGGCAATATCGACATCGTCATCGGCACCCACAAGTTGCTGCAGGACGACGTCAAAATCAAAAACCTCGGGCTGGTAATCATCGACGAAGAGCACCGCTTCGGTGTCCGTCAGAAGGAACAGCTCAAGGCCCTGCGCAGCGAAGTCGACATTCTTACGCTGACGGCCACGCCGATTCCGCGCACGCTGAACATGGCAGTGTCGGGTATGCGCGACCTGTCGATCATCGCCACGCCGCCGGCGCGACGCCTGTCGGTGCGCACGTTCGTCATGGAGCAGAACAAGAGCACAGTCAAAGAGGCTTTGCTGCGTGAGCTGCTGCGTGGCGGCCAGGTTTACTACCTGCACAACGACGTGAAGACCATCGAGAAGTGCGCCGCCGAACTCGCCGAACTGGTGCCGGAAGCGCGGATCGGCATCGGCCACGGGCAGATGCGCGAACGCGAACTCGAACAGGTGATGAGCGACTTCTACCACAAGCGCTTCAACGTGCTGATCGCCTCGACCATCATCGAGACCGGCATCGACGTGCCGAGCGCCAACACCATCATCATCGAGCGTGCCGACAAGTTCGGCCTGGCGCAGTTGCACCAGTTACGCGGTCGTGTTGGTCGTAGTCACCACCAGGCTTACGCCTACCTGCTGACCCCGCCACGCCAGCAAATTACCGGTGATGCGGAAAAACGTCTGGAGGCGATTGCCAATACTCAGGATCTGGGTGCCGGCTTCGTGCTGGCCACCAACGATCTGGAAATCCGTGGCGCCGGCGAATTGCTGGGCGACGGTCAGAGCGGGCAGATTCAGGCTGTCGGCTTCACGCTGTACATGGAAATGCTTGAGCGCGCAGTGAAGTCGATCCGCAAGGGCGAGCAGCCGAACCTCGATCAACCGCTCGGCGGCGGCCCGGAGGTCAACCTGCGGGTGCCGGCGCTGATTCCGGAAGATTATCTGCCGGATGTTCACGCGCGCCTGATCCTGTACAAGCGCATCGCTTCGGCCACCGACGAGGAAGGCCTGAAAGATCTGCAAGTCGAGATGATCGATCGCTTCGGTCTGCTGCCGGAGCCGACCAAGAATCTGATGCGCATCACGGCGCTGAAATTGCAGGCCGAGCAGCTGGGCATCAAGAAAGTCGATGGCGGCCCGCAAGGTGGGCGCATCGAGTTCGCGGCGCAGACGCCGGTCGACCCGATGACCCTGATCAAACTGATCCAGAGCCAGCCAAAACGCTACAAATTCGAAGGCGCCACCGTGTTCAAGTTCCAGGTGCCGATGGAGCGCCCGGAAGAGCGCTTTAATACTGTGGAGGCGCTGTTCGAGCGCCTCATCCCGAAAACTGCTTGAAGGACGCCGCATGCGCCTGTTTCGCTCATTGACCTTGCTACTGACACTTGTAGCACCGACGGCGTTTGCCGATGACCTGTATCAGGTCGAAATGATTCTGGTACGTCAGAACGCCGTGCCGGCGATAGTCAGCCGCGCCGCACCGGAAGACTGGGCAGCCGGCGCCCAACGCTTAGGCGATGACAGCAAACGCACCCCGGCATTGAACGATGTTGTGAGCAAACTCAACGCCAGCGGCGAGTACAGCGTGCTGATGCACAAAGCCTGGCAGCAGACGCTGGGCGAGACTCCAGCCAAGGTCGCAGTCAGCGAAGGTCAGGAGCAGTTCGGCCAATTCCCTATCGAAGGCACCATAGAAATGAAGCTCGGGCGCTTTACCGACGTGAACGCCGACTTCTGGGTCAACCAGATCGACGCCAACGGCATGGTCACCGCCAGCGAGCGCCTGAAACAGAACAGCCATACCAAGAACGGCCAACTCAACTACCTCGACAACGGCCACCTGGCCCTGCTGATCAAGATCACTTCACTGACGGCACCCGCGCCTCGGGAAGCGCCTGAAGTCGTTCCGGACTGATCGAAGTCCTTATGCCCCCGCCCCTGAGTAAACCGCTGGCCTCCTCCTGGGTCAGCCGATTCAAGGAACAGAGCCTGGAGCGTGGCCGCCGCTACGCGCTGGAAAACCGGGTGCGATTCGTGCAGGTCGGCGACGCGACCATCACCGCCAGTTGCGAAGGCTCTGGCGGTAACGTCTACCGTCAGACGATTCACCTGCGTGAGTCGGCCAAAGGCACCCTGCTGATGGTCGACGCGACCTGCACCTGCCCGGTACACAGCAACTGCAAACATTGCGCGGCGGTGTTGCTGCAAGTGCAGGAAACCCTCGAATACCCCGCCGCCGCCAAAGACGCCGAACTGCTGGAAAAACTCCAGGCCGTGCTGGAAAACCGCAGCCCGAAGGCACCGCCGCAAGTGCTGGTGGATAACGTGCAACCGGTGCCACGCCTGTGGCTGGCGAGTGTCGAGTTCAGCGCGTTCGAACCACGCAACGGCAAGATGCAGCGCTACATCCAGCATCGCGCAGCGCTGTCCTTCAGTTACCTCGACGAATACGTCAGCGGCCAGAAGAACAGCGACATCCTGATTCGCCAGGAAGCCCAGACCCTGCGGGTGAAACGCCATCCGGACATTGAACAAAGCTACCGCGAGCAGCTGCGAATCCTCGGCTTTCGCATCGCCACCCGGCAGAGCAAGGCTCTGCCGGAAAGCGCCGGCGAACTTTATGAGATGGTCAACGACAGCGCCTGGCTGACGTTCACTCTCAATGATCTGCCGAAGCTGCGCACCCAGGGCTGGGAGCTGTTGGTCGACGATGAGTTCGGCTTCGACCTGACCGCCGTCGACGACTGGTACGCCACCGTCGAGCAGGCGCCGGAGCGGGACTGGTTCGATCTGGAGCTGGGAATCATCGTCAACGGTGAGCGCCTGAGCCTGCTGCCGATCTTGCTCAACCTGATGCGCTCGCATACGGAAATCCTCAATCCGGAACGTCTCGCCCGCCGTCGCGACGATGAACTGATTCTGGTGAACATCCCGCAACGCAACAGCGAGCATGGACCGCTGCAAGTCGCCCTGCCCCTCGGCCGGCTTAAGCCGGTGCTGGCGACCCTTGGCGAGTTCTATTTGCAGGAACCGGGCGAAACCACCCTGCGCCTGAGCAAGGCCGACGCCACGCGCCTGAATTCGCTGGAAGGCATTCCGCTGCTGTGGGAGGGTGGCGAGCAGATTCGCAGCTTCGCCCAGCGCTTGCGTGACATCCGCGATTACAGCGCCAAGCCACCCAAGGGGCTGAATGCGACACTGCGTCCTTATCAGGTCGAAGGCTTGAGCTGGATGCAGTCGCTGCGGCAACTGGAAGTCGGCGGGATTCTCGCGGATGACATGGGACTGGGCAAAACCCTACAGACTCTGGCGCACATTCTCAGCGAGAAGAACGCCGGGCGCCTGGATCGGCCGTGCATGGTGGTGATGCCTACCAGCCTGATTCCCAACTGGCTGGACGAAGCGGCGCACTTCACGCCGCAGCTCAAGGTTGTCGCCCTGTACGGTGCCAGCCGTAAAAAGCATTTCGAGCATCTGGCCGAATACGACCTGATCCTCACGACCTATGCATTGCTGCCCAAGGATGTCGAACGCCTGGCGCAACAGCCGCTGCATGTACTGGTGCTGGATGAAGCGCAGTACATCAAGAACCCGAACAGCAAAGCCGCGCAGGCAGCCCGAGAATTGAACGCTCGTCAGCGCCTGTGCCTGAGCGGGACGCCGCTGGAAAATCACCTGGGCGAACTGTGGTCGCTGTTTCACTTTCTGCTGCCTGGCTGGCTCGGCGACGTCAAAAGCTTCAACGCCGATTACCGCGTGCCGATCGAAAAGCGCGCGAGCGAAGTCAGACTTCAGCACCTCAACGGTCGGATCAAACCGTTCCTGTTGCGCCGCACCAAGGAACAGGTCGCGACCGAGTTGCCGCCAAAAACCGAGATCATCCATTGGGTCGAGCTCAACGAGGCTCAGCGCGACGTGTACGAAACCATGCGTCTGGCCATGGACAAGAAGGTGCGCGACGAGATCACCCGCAAAGGCGTGGCGCGCAGTCAGATCATCATTCTGGAAGCACTGCTCAAACTCCGGCAGGTCTGCTGCGATTTGCGCCTGGTCAACGACGCCACCCTGCCCGCTCGCGGCAGCACCTCGGGCAAGCTCGACAGCCTGATGGAGATGCTTGAGGAATTGTTTGAGGAAGGCCGGCGGATTCTGCTGTTTTCGCAGTTCACTTCGATGCTGTCATTGATTGAGGACGAGCTGAAAAAACGCAATATCTCCTATGCGCTGCTGACGGGACAGACCCGGGATCGGCGCACACCAGTGAAGGAATTCCAGAGCGGCAAGCGTCAGATCTTTCTCATCAGCCTGAAGGCTGGCGGTGTGGGTCTGAACCTGACGGAAGCGGACACGGTGATTCATTACGATCCGTGGTGGAACCCGGCGACCGAGAATCAGGCAACTGACCGCGCGTATCGCATTGGCCAGGAGAAACCGGTGTTCGTCTACAAGATGATTGCCCGAGGCACGGTCGAGGAGAAAATTCAGCATCTGCAGCGGGAAAAATCCGACCTGGCGGCTGGCGTGCTGGACGGGCGAAAGGCCGGGGACTGGAAGTTGCAGAGTGATGATATCGAGGCGCTGTTTGCGCCGTTGCCGGACAAGTTCGACAAGCGCTGAGATCCATGTCGGCTTGCAGATCGATTCGCGGGCAAGCCCGCTCCCACAGAGATAGCGCTCAACCTGTGGGAGCGGGCTTGCCCGCAAATGACTCGACTCGGTTTTGAGCCCGAATCAGCCCTTGAGCACCCGCGCCAACGTCGACTTCACCTTGCCCATGCCGTCGTGCAACGCCTGTTCGATTTCAGCCATGGTAATCACTTCAGTGGTCTTGCCCGCTGCCGGATTCACCACCAGCGACAAGCAGGCGTAATCCAGATCCAGTTCGCGAGCCAGCGCCGCTTCCGGCATGCCGGTCATGCCGACGATGTCACAGCCGTCACGCTCCAGTCGTACGATCTCGGCCACGGTTTCCAGACGCGGGCCCTGAGTGCAGGCGTAAACGCCTTGATCGCTGTACTCGCAACCTTCGGCAGCCAATGCAGCAATCAGTTGCTGACGCAGCGGTTCGCTGTAGGGAAAGCTGAAGTCGATGTGTGTGACATGTTCCAGGTCATCAGCGAAATAGGTGTGCTCACGACCACTGGTGTAGTCCACGATCTGATGCGGTACGCAGAAATGTCCGGTGCCCATTGCAGGATGAATCCCGCCCACGGCATTGACCGCGATGATCGCCTCGGCCCCGGCCTGCTTCAACGCCCACAGGTTGGCGCGGTAATTGACTTTGTGTGGTGGAAAGCGATGCGGATGGCCGTGGCGAGCGAGGAACAGCACTTCCTTGCCGGCGTATTCACCAATCTGAACCTCGGCCGATGGCGCACCATAAGGCGTATCCACCGCCAGCGACTGACGAATGCTCAGGCCTTCCAGCTGGGTCAGGCCAGTGCCGCCGATGATTGCGTAAACCGTCATAGCGAAAAAATCCTTAATCGATCAGTTGAGCGTCTTTGAGCGCGCCGACAGCGGTCAGCCAGCGCGGATCCTGACGGTATTCGGTGCTGGCGAACGCCTGACCGCGCATGCGCGCGATACGCGGCGACGGCTTGACCTTCATGCGCTGCGCGGCGCTAAGGGCCAGCTCGGCGGCCGCGCGGTCATTGCAAACCAGACCCATGTCGCAACCGGCACTCAGCGCCGCCTCGATACGACTGGCAGCATCGCCGACCACATGCGCGCCAGCCATCGACAGATCATCGCTAAAGATCACGCCGTCGAACTGCAACTCGCCACGCAGGATGTCCTGCAACCAGCGCCGGGAGAATCCGGCGGGCTGTGCGTCGACTTGCGGGTAAATAACGTGGGCCGGCATGACGGCGGCCAAATGCTTGCTGAGCCTGGCGAACGGCACGAGGTCGTTGGCGCGGATCTCTTCAAGACTACGCTCGTCGTTGGGGATTGCGACGTGGGAATCGGCTTCCGCCCAGCCATGGCCGGGAAAATGCTTGCCGGTGGCGGCCATGCCGGCGCTGTTCATGCCTTTTATAAACGCACCGGCGAGCAGCGCGGCACGCTCCGGATCGCCTTCGAATGAACGGGTACCGACGACGGCACTGCGCTGGTAATCCAGATCCAGCACCGGCGCGAAGCTCAAGTCGAGGCCAACGGCCAGAACCTCAGTAGCCATGATCCAGCCGCATTGCTCGGCCAGGTATTCGGCATTTGGATTGTCAGCGATGGCGCGCATGGCCGGCAGGCGTACGAAGCCCTGACGCAGACGCTGGACGCGACCGCCTTCCTGATCCACCGCCAATAGCAAGTCCGGACGAATGGCACGGATTGCGGCGCTCAGCTCGCGCACCTGGCGCGGATGCTCGATATTGCGGGCAAAAATGATCAAGCCGCCCACTTCGGGCTGGCGCAACAATTGGCGATCTTCGGCCGTCAGCCAGGTACCGGCGACGTCCACCATCAACGAGCCTTGCAGGCCAGCAGTCATAGAAATTCCTTGAAAACGAAAAACCCGTCTCCCACAAAATCACCGCCAGAGGCATGGCCCGGCGGATCGGTGATTTCAATGAGAAACGGGTTCAGGACGAGAGTCGACATGGGCGGCTAGCTTAGCGGATGTCAGCTGCCGCGCCCACCCATGGACGGTTAAACCTTGGCAGGTGTCGGCGCAGACTTGCTGCGTGGTCGCAACTGCGCGGTAGCCATTGCAGTGTCAGTGACGCCGGTTTCGGCACGCATGCCGGCTGCCAGGAACGGCACCATCAGACGCATCACCTGCTCGATGGAAGTGTTGACACCGAAATCGGTCTCGGCAATCGCGCGCAAGGCCTTGATCCCCGACATGCTGAATGCTGCGGCACCGAGCATGAAGTGCACGCGCCAGAACAGTTCGATCGGAGGAATACGCGGGGCAGCTTCGTTTACCAGCAACATGTAGCGACGGAAAACCTTTCCGTACATGTCTTCCAGATACCGACGCAAGTGGCCTTGACTCTGACTGAATGCAAGCCCCAGCAAACGCATGAAAATCGACAGATCGTTGCCGCTGCGTGGCTGTACCACCAGTGCTTGCTCGACGAGGATTTCCAGCAGCTCTTCGAGCGAAGGCTTGTTCTCTGGCTTGGCCTGGCGGCGTTCCAGCTCTTTGTCGAGGCTGATGCAGAACGGACCGAGGAAGCGCGAGAAAACCGCCTGAATCAGCGCCTTCTTCGACCCAAAGTGATAGTTCACCGCAGCGAGGTTGACCCCTGCCTTGCTGGTGATCAGACGCAATGAGGTTTCAGCGAAACCTTTTTCCGCGAACAGCTGTTCTGCAGCATCAAGAATGCGTTCAACGGTTTCCGACTGGGCCATGGCTACTCCGCCTGACAAACACTTGTTTGAAACATACGTTTCAGCCTATGCCTTGTCAAGCCTGCCAGTTCGTTTTGGGAATGGTCGGTCAGATATTTAACCACAACAAGGACGCCACATTAATCAGCGTCGTCACTGACCGTCCGGCGGCATGGCAAAAAAGGATCATTGCCAAGCCCGCTTCACTGTATATAATCCCAGTCACTGTATAAAAAGACAGAGCGATCAATATGCTTAAGCTGACGCCACGCCAAGCCGAGATTCTGGCCTTTATCAAACGCTGCCTCGAAGACAACGGCTACCCGCCGACCCGCGCGGAAATCGCTCAGGAACTGGGTTTCAAATCGCCGAACGCGGCAGAAGAGCACCTCAAGGCGCTCGCCCGCAAAGGCGCGATCGAGATGACACCAGGCGCCTCTCGCGGTATTCGCATTCCCGGCTTCGAAGCCAAGGTCGACGAATCCACCCTGCCGATCATCGGCCGAGTGGCTGCCGGTGCGCCGATTCTTGCCCAGCAACACATCGAAGAATCCTGCAACATCAATCCGGCCTTCTTTCATCCGCGCGCCGACTATCTGTTGCGCGTCCATGGCATGAGCATGAAGGACATCGGCATTTTCGACGGTGACCTGCTGGCGGTTCACACCACCCGCGAGGCACGCAACGGTCAGATCGTGGTTGCACGGATCGGCGACGAAGTCACCGTCAAACGCTTCAAGCGTGACGGCAGCAAAGTCTGGCTGATTGCCGAAAACCCCGAGTTTGCCCCTATCGAAGTCAACCTGAAAGACCAGGAACTGGTCATCGAAGGCTTGAGTGTCGGCGTCATCCGCCGCTAAAGGAGGCTTTATGCAGTTCCCACACGCACCTCAGCAAACACAACTGCCGTTGTTCGAAGCGTTTCTGGGGCAACCGCTCGCCCCCATCCTCAAGGATGTCGTCGAACGTCCGTGGAATACCGAACCCGAAGCCTTCAGCGAGCTTTCACTGCGCGGCGCGGCCGGGAACTGCCTGAGCCTGCTGGCCCCGATTCTTCGCGAACTGAGCGACGATCAGGACGCACGCTGGCTGACCCTGATTGCACCGCCTGCCAGCCTGACCCAGACTTGGCTGCGGGATGCCGGATTGAATCGCGAACGCATCCTGCTGTTACAACCCCGTGGCGCTCAAAGCGCTCAGCAACTGGCCTGTGAAGCATTACGCCTGGGTCGCAGCCACACGGTCGTCACATGGTTGAATCCACTGAGCGCAGGCGCACGGCAACAGTTGATCAGCGCCGCCCGCACCGGTGACGCTCAAAGCCTGAATATTCGCTTGGGGTGATTCAGCAACAACGCGCGCCACGTAAAGCGCAGGGCTTCTCCAAGGATAGAGAAGCCGATCTGTAGCAGTAACTGACAGACAGCAGATCAGTGAAGAACGCGCGGTCCCTCATCCTTGTCGAATTCGCCTTCAACCATACGCCCCGCCATTTGCACACCGACGCTCAACATCGCCTTGGCAATTTCAACGTGCTGGCCCTGCAGAAACGCCTTGGCATCCTCGGAGAAATCCAGAGTCACCAGAGAACCCTCGTCCTCAGCCCTGCGCAGTTCGATTCGGCCGTCTGGTAGCTCGACAATTTCTAGAAAGGACGTTGGCATATAGGTCTGTTCTCCACGAAAGGCAGGGATTATATAGACATCATTCAGGCTTCGCTCGGGATCTTGACCAGCAGCACGCCTCTCGTCGCCGCCAGTCCAGAGCCCCTCAGCACTCGTTCAAGCCTTCACGGAAGCGGATCGCCAGCCCCTTGAGGTTCTGCCGCCAGCTCTCGAGCTCTTCGCGGCTCAGCTCTTCAACTGCCTCTTCCTCATCCAGACTCACCGCCTGAATCAACGGCTGCGTCACATCACCTTTCGGTTTATGTGGAACCCGAGGAGGCTGAAACAGCGCCGAGTGCGCAGCCAGCAATTTAGCCAGCCAGGTCTCTGAATTGCTTGCCAGCTCAATCATCTCTGCCAGCTCAGGGATGGCAATCGACTCCAGCACTTCGCGGGTCAACAAGGCTTCCGCCCGCGACGCATTGGCTTGCGGCAGACGATAGAAGCCCGCGATTTCATGACACAACCCCAACAATGCACCATAGAGATGAAACAGTGCGGACTCGCGCCCGGCCTGAATCAGCGCCAGCGAATTCATCGCCCGCCCCTCTTCGGCCCTGGCCAGCGCTTCCAGCGACAAACCCGCGAAATAGATCTTCTGATTGGTACGGGTATAGAGTTCGTGGGCCATGTCGGCACTCTCCACAACGAAATAATTGCTTCACACAGGCCGGACAGTGTCATGGATCAGCCGATCCGACCGCAAGCATTAAACAAAAAGGCCGCATGAAAACCCGAAGGTTGTCATGCGGCCTTTTGAATTGAAGATGCCCGATCAGCGCACCTTCAGTTCAGCGTTTGCTCAAGCCTTGGCTTTTGCCGGACGCTTGTCTTCGACCGTCCACTTGCCACCATCGAAGAACGCTTTCCAGCCTGTTGGCTTGCCGTCGACTTCGGTCTGAACGTATTGTTCCTTGGTCTTGCGGCTGTAGCGGATCACGGCTGGCAAGCCATCCGGATCCTTCTGCGGCGCTTCGCACAGGAAGTGGTACTTCGGATCGATTTCGTCCTTGTGCGGCAGAATCTCGATCACCAGCGGAGCACGGGTCTCGCGGTTTTTCGGGAACTGGCTGGCCGCCAGGAACAGGCCGGACGCACCGTCGCGCAGAATGTAGGTGTCATTGACCTTCTCGCATTTCAGCTCGGGCATCTTCACCGGATCCATCTTCGGCGGCGCCGCATCACCGCTTTTCAGCAGTTTGCGGGTGTTCTTGCACGTCGGGTTGGTACAACCGAAGAACTTGCCGAAACGGCCGGTCTTGAGCTGCATCTCGCTGCCGCACTTGTCGCACTCCAGGCTCGGGCCTTCGTAGCCCTTGATGCGATAGCTGCCTTCTTCGATTTCGTAGCCGGCGCAATCCGGGTTGTTACCGCAGATGTGCAGCTTGCGTTTCTCGTCGAGCAGGTAGGCGTCCATTGCTGTACTGCAGATCGGGCAACGATGCTTGCCGCGCAGTACCAGGGATTCCGACTCACCCTCGTCATCCGCAGCGATTTCATCGCCCGGCACCAGGTTGACGGTGGCCTTGCAGCGCTCTTTCGGCGGCAGGCTGTAACCCGAGCAGCCGAGGAACACGCCAGTCGACGCAGTACGAATCTGCATCGGACGGCCGCAGGTGGTGCACGGAATATCGGTCATCACCGGCTGGTTGGCACGCATGCCGGCTTCCGGATTCTCCGCCACTTCAAGTTTTTTCTTGAAGTCGCCGTAGAACTCGTCCAGCACGTTCTTCCAATCGCGCTCGCCCTGCGCCACGTCATCGAGGTTCTCTTCCATGCCGGCGGTGAAACCGTAGTCCATGAGGTTCGAGAAGCTTTCAGACAGACGCTCGGTAACGATATCGCCCATCTTTTCCGAATAGAAACGACGGTTGTGCAGGGTCACATAGCCGCGATCCTGAATGGTCGAGATGATCGCTGCGTAAGTCGAAGGACGACCGATGCCGCGCTTTTCCATTTCCTTCACCAGGCTGGCTTCCGAATAACGGGCCGGCGGCTTGGTGAAGTGCTGGGACGGATCGAGCTTGATCAGCTTCATCACGTCGCCCTGCGCCATGTCCGGCAGAACGTCATCGTCACCAGGCTTGGTGATTTGCGGCAGCACGCGGGTGTAACCATCGAACTTCAGAATGCGGCCCTTGGCGCGCAGCTCGAAGTCGCCGGCAGCGACGCTGACGGTGGTCGACAGGTATTGCGCCGGCAGCATCTGGCAAGCCAGGAACTGGCGCCAGATCAGCTCGTAAAGGCGCTCAGCGTCGCGCTCCATGCCGGCCAGCTTGGCTGGCGTGGTGTTGGCGTCAGATGGACGAATCGCTTCGTGAGCCTCTTGTGCGCCTTCCTTGCTGCTGTAGACGTTCGGCGACTCCGGCAGGTATTTCTTGCCGAACTCGGTTTCGATGTAATCGCGCGCCATCGCCACGGCATCGGCCGAGAGGTTGGTCGAGTCGGTACGCATATAGGTGATGTAGCCGGCTTCGTAGAGACGCTGGGCCATCATCATGGTTTTCTTCACACCGAAGCCCAGCCGATTGCTCGCGGCCTGCTGCAGTGTGGAAGTAATGAACGGTGCCGACGGCTTGCTGCTGGTCGGTTTGTCTTCACGCTTGACGATGCTGTAGCTCGAGGACTTGAGCTTCTCCAGCGCGGCCGTCGCCTGCGCTTCGTTCAACGGCTTGAAGGCTTCGCCTTTCTCGCGAGCGACTTCGAAACGCACGGTCGAACCTTTGGCAGTGCCAAGGTCGGCATGTACTTCCCAGTACTCTTCCGGGTTGAACGCGCGGATCTCACGCTCACGCTCGACCACCAGTTTCACGGCAACCGATTGCACGCGACCGGCGGACAGGCCACGGGCGATCTTCGCCCACAACAGCGGCGAGACCATGTAGCCGACGACGCGGTCGAGGAAGCGACGAGCCTGCTGTGCATTCACTCGATCGATGTCGAGTTCGCCCGGCTCCGAGAAGGCTTCCTGAATCGCCTTCTTGGTGATTTCGTTGAACACCACACGCTTGTAGCGGCTGTCATCACCACCGATGGCTTCGCGCAGGTGCCAGGCAATGGCTTCCCCCTCGCGATCCAAGTCGGTTGCGAGATAGATGGTGTCAGCATCCTTGGCGAGCCGGCGCAGCTCTTCGATGACTTTTTCCTTGCCCGGGAGGATCTCGTACTTGGCTTTCCAGCCGTGCTCGGGATCGACGCCCATGCGCGAGACCAGCTGCTTGCGTGCCTTCTCTTTCGGCGACAGCGCTGGCGCTTCGCCCGCAGCAGCCTTGCCGCGCTTGGCGGCTGGCTCCTTGCTGGCGCTAGCCGAACCGCTGGTGGGCAGGTCTCGGATATGGCCGATACTCGACTTCACCACGTATTGGTTGCCCAGATACTTGTTGATGGTCTTGGCCTTAGCCGGGGATTCCACAATGACCAGCGATTTGCCCATGGATCAGAAAATTCCTGAATTCTAGAAGTGAAAGGCGGTTGGCGCCTGACGCGGCACCGCTATATATAGTGGCTACAAGGTGAGGTCAAGCGCAGGGTTTTGCGCGCACTCGCCTTACGGCTTCGAAAAAAGGCTCGGTTCGGCTTGCACCAAAGCAAAGCGTGGGACCTGCTCCCCGTCAACCTCGACCGACTCCAGGAACATGCTCAAGGGACGTACCCAGAAGCCGTAATCGCCATACAGGGCTTGGTAAAAGACCACTTCTTCTTCGGTCTCCGAATGCCGCGCGACACTGAATACGCGGTACTGCGGACCTTTGTAATGTTGGTAGAGCCCAGGTTGTATCGGCATGCTTCGGCCCTCACTCAAATTTTTTCAAAATAAAAACAAAAATAAGTCCGCAAAAACAAAAACCGGGGCACTTGGCCCCGGCTTCCATCGACGAGACGCTTAAACGCGTTCGAAGACGGTGGAAATGCCCTGGCCGAGGCCAATGCACATGGTGGACACCCCGAAGGTGCCGCCATTCTGCTTCATCACATTCAGCAAGGTGCCGGAAATACGGGCACCGGAGCAACCGAACGGATGACCCAGGGCGATCGCGCCGCCGTGCAGGTTAACCTTCTCATTCATCTTGTCGAGCACTTTCAGGTCTTTCAGCACTGGCAGGGCCTGTGCGGCGAACGCTTCGTTGAGCTCGAAGAAGTCGATATCGTTGATACCCAGGCCCGCACGTTTCAGTGCTTTCTGAGTTGCCGGTACCGGACCATAACCCATGATGGCCGGGTCGACACCAGCTACCGCCATCGAACGAATCACCGCCATAGGCTGGATGCCCAGGTCCTGTGCACGCTGTGCCGACATCACGATCATGCACGAAGCACCATCGGTGATCTGCGATGAAGTACCAGCAGTCACGGTGCCGCCCTTTGGATTGAACGCCGGCTTGAGAGCCGCCAGACTTTCCAGGGTGGTTTCCGGACGAATGGTTTCGTCGTAGTCGAAGGTTTTCAGGAAACCGTTCTCGTCGTAACCCTGCATCGGGATGATTTCGTCCTTGAACTTGCCTTCCACAGTCGCCTTGTGGGCCAACTGATGGGAACGCACGCCAAAGGCGTCCTGCTGTTCGCGAGTGATGCCGTGCATTTTGCCCAGCATTTCGGCGGTCAGGCCCATCATGCCCGAGGCTTTCGCCGCGTACAGAGACATGTGCGGGTTCGGATCGACACCGTGCATCATGCTCACGTGACCCATATGCTCGACGCCGCCAACCACGAAAACGTCACCGTTGCCGGTCATGATCGCTTGCGCAGCGGTGTGCAGGGCGCTCATCGACGACCCACACAGACGGCTGACGGTCTGGCCGGCCGAAGTGTGCGGGATCTGAGTCATCAGCGACGCCATGCGCGCGATGTTCCAGCCTTGTTCCAGGGTCTGGTTAACGCAGCCCCAGATCACGTCCTCGACTTCTGCAGGATCGACCTTGGTGTTGCGTTCCAGCAGTTTGCTGATCAGGTGCGCCGACATGTCTTCGGCGCGGGTGTTGCGGTGCATGCCGCCCTTGGAGCGGCCCATCGGAGTACGACCGAAGTCGACAATCACGACGTCTCTAGGATTCAAGCTCATAAGTTCACTCTCACTCTAGTTGGGGGCGCTTAACCGAAGAAGCTCTGGCCGTTCTTGGCCATTTCGCGCAGCTTCGCGGTCGGGTGGTACAGCGCGCCCAAATCAGCGTACTGGTCGGCCAGGGCAACGAACTCGGCAACACCGACCGAGTCGATGTAGCGCAGCGCACCGCCACGGAATGGAGGGAAACCAATACCGTAAACCAGACCCATGTCGGCTTCGGCGGCGGTTTCAACGATGCCGTCTTCCAGGCAACGCACGGTTTCCAGGCACAGCGGGATCATCATCCAGTTGATGATGTCTTCGTCAGTGACTTCTCGCTGCTCGTAGATGATCGGCTTGAGCACTTCCAGCACCGACGGATCGGCGACTTTCTTCTGCTTGCCTTTCTTGTCGGCCTCGTAGGCATAGAAGCCCTTGCCGTTCTTCTGGCCCAGACGCTTGGCTTCGTAAAGCACGTCGATGGCCGAGCGACGGTCGTCCTTCATGCGATCCGGGAAGCCTTCGGCCATCACGTCACGACCATGGTGACCGGTGTCGATGCCGACCACGTCCATCAGGTACGCCGGGCCCATCGGCCAGCCGAATTTTTCCATGATCTTGTCGATACGGACGAAATCCACACCGGCGCTGACCAGCTTGGCGAAACCACCAAAGTACGGGAACAGTACGCGGTTGACCAGGAAGCCCGGGCAGTCGTTGACGACGATCGGGTTCTTGCCCATTTTCTTGGCGTAGGCAACGGTGGTGGCAATCGCCTGCTCGCTGGACTTCTCGCCGCGGATCACTTCCACCAGCGGCATCATGTGCACCGGGTTGAAGAAGTGCATGCCGACGAAGTTTTCCGGACGCTTGAGCGCCTTGGCCAGCAGGCTGATGGAAATGGTCGAGGTGTTGGACGCGAGGATGGTGTCCTCTTTGACCTTCTCTTCGACTTCCGCCAGAACGGCTTGCTTGACCTTCGGATTCTCGACCACGGCTTCAACAACCAGGTCGACGTGCCCGAAATCGCCGTAGGACAGGGTCGGACGAATGCCGTTGAGCACTTCAGCCATTTTCGCGGCGGTCATGCGGCCTTTATCAACGCGGCCAACCAGCAGCTTGGCGGCTTCAGCCAGACCTTGCTCGATGCCGTGCTCGTTGATGTCCTTCATCAGGATCGGCGTACCTTTGGAAGCCGACTGATAGGCGATACCGCCACCCATGATGCCGGCGCCCAGTACGGCAGCCTGCTTCACGTCCTTGGCGATTTCGTCGTAGGCCTTGGCCTTTTTCTTCAGCTCCTGATCGTTCAGGAACAGACCGATCAAACTCTGCGCGGCAGAGGTCTTGGCCAGCTTCACGAAACCTGCTGCTTCGACTTCCAGCGCCTTGTCGCGGCCGAAGTTCGCGGCTTTCTGGATGGTCTTGATCGCTTCAACCGGGGCCGGGTAGTTCGGACCCGCCTGGCCAGCCACGAAACCTTTGGCAGTTTCGAAGGCCATCATTTGTTCAATGGCGTTCAGCTTGAGCTTTTCCAGCTTAGGCTGGCGCTTGGCCTTAAAGTCGAACTCGCCGGAGACGGCGCGCTTGATCAGCTCAAGGGCGGCATCGTGCAGTTTTTCAGGAGCAACCACGGCATCGACGGCGCCGACCTTCAGCGCGTCCTCAGGACGGTTTTCCTTGCCGGCGGCAATCCACTCGATGGCGTTGTCGGCACCGATCAGGCGCGGCAGACGAACGGTACCACCGAAGCCCGGGTAGATGCCCAGCTTGACTTCCGGCAGACCGATCTTGGCCTTGGTCGACATGACGCGGTAGTCCGCTGCCAGGCACATTTCCAGACCGCCACCCAGGGCGATGCCGTTGATCGCGGCTACGGTCGGAACGTTGAGGTCTTCGAAATCGCTGAAGATCTTGTTGGCTTCGAGATTGCCAGCAACCAGCTCGGCATCCGGCAGCTTGAAGTTGTCGACAAATTCGGTGATGTCGGCGCCGACGATGAACACGTCCTTGCCACTGCTGACGATCACGCCCTTGATCGAAGCATCTGCCTTGATGGTGTCTACGGCCTGACGCAGTTCGTTCAGGGTAAGACGGTTGAACTTGTTGACGGACTCACCCTTGAGGTCGAATTTCAATTCGACGATGCCACTTTCAAGAGCTTTAACCGTGATGGCTTTACCTTCGTAAATCATCAACTGATCTCCACGATATGGAAGCTGAACAGTACACGTCGGACGCAGGCAAATGGCTCGGCAGGACGTTTTTTCGTCGATGCTGACACCCATCCACCCGGCACACCCGCCAACGCGATAGTCGGGATTCTGTAGGAGCAGTCTGCAATACAAACGCTCAATTCATACGCCCGTTTGATTTGGGTACGCCACCTTCACGGAATTTCCGACAATTGTCAATCGCCCTAAATACGGGTTGAAATGCGACTTTGCGGTCATTTCCGTAGGACGCAGCCCGGCCACACACGCTCGCATGTGAGGGCATTCATAAGATTAATAGTTAGAAAATTCGCCCTAATTCACCGCAAGCCTTGTTTAACAGGCTACGCTGGCTGGACTACGAAGGAAAACGGGCGCACGTTTGCTGACCGGATCACACCGGATCAACGCCAAAAAGAATTTCCGGCCTGCCTGGCCAACCCCGCCCGATGAATCATGTCGGGCTTTTTATTGCGCGTCTGCCAGACGTTTCGCACCGTTGCAGCGCGAAAAGTCCGAGAGTCATGCCAGCGCTTTGAGCGTTGCATCGATTTCCAGCAAAACCGACGCGTCACCCTTCTCGCCCCAATAGAGCGCAATCATCTGCTTGTCGGCTTCGACCTTGAAAACGTTGCCCGGCAATTTTTCGAAATGATTCATCAGCAGCGGATCTTCACAGACTTCCTGCCACTGATTGACCCACACGCCCGGAGATTTCTGCCAATAGGTCCAGCACACCGGCTGCTTGCCACGCCGTGGCCGATGGTATTGCGCACACGGGTTTGGCGGCTCCTGGCTCAGCCAATGTGGCCACTCCTGCGGCGCCAGTTGCATGGCCAGCCCGATACGTCGGGCCTCCGTGCGCAAGGCTATCCGTCCACTTTGTGCACGGGACGGACGCAACCACGCCAGCGGACTCAACACCACCAGCAGGATTGACACCACCAGCCAGACCGTCATATCTCTACTCCCGAATTTGAACGAGCCCATTGCGTCACTTTGGAACCAATGCGCTTGAAACCAGCCATACTTAACAATATTGATCCCTCACGAGGAGCACCTCATGCCCTACCACCATATTCTGGTCGCCGTAGATCTGACCGAAGAGTGCGACCCTGTGATCCACCGCGCCCGAGAGCTGTCGGTGAGCAATGGCGCCAAGCTGTCGCTGGTGCATATCGTCGAACCGATGGCCATGGCCTTTGGTGGCGACGTGCCGATGGATCTGTCACAACTGCAACAACAGCAGTTCGATCAAGCCAAGGAACGCCTGGAACGCCTGAAACACAAGTACACCGAGCTCGAAGGCGCCAACTGCCACCTGACCTACGGCCAGCCGCGTCAGGAGATCCACCACTTCGCCAAGGAACAGGGCTGCGACCTGATCGTGGTCGGCAGCCATGGCCGACACGGTCTGGCACTGCTGCTGGGTTCGACCGCCAATGACGTGCTGCACGGCGCACCTTGCGACGTGCTGGCGGTGCATCTGGTCAAACGCTGATCCCACTCACTTATGAAAAACCAAAAAAGCCCGGCGCCCATCACTGGACGCCGGGCTTTTTAATGCCTGGAAACAATCAGGCGTCCAGCTCCGCCCAACGCTCCACCAGCGCATCCAGCTCAGCCTGCATCTGCTCCAGGGAGGCAATCACCTTGGCCGTCTCGGCTGGCGGGCGCTGGTAGAAGCCAGCTTCAGCCATTTCAGCCTCAACAGCAGCAATCTGCTGCTCTTTGGCGTCGATGTCTCCCGGCAAGGCTTCCAGCTCGCGCTGAAGCTTGTAGCTCAGCTTCTTCTTCGCAGCAGGAGCCGCAGCAACCGGCGCGGCAACCGGAGCCGGTTCGGCAGTGACCACCGCCGAATTCAGGTCAGCCTTGCCGGATTTGCTTTCAGTCACGCCCAACAGACGCGGCGAACCGCCCTGACGGATCCAGTCCTGATAGCCACCGACGTATTCGCGAACCTTGCCCTCGCCTTCGAAGACCAGGGTGCTGGTAACCACGTTATCGAGGAATGCCCGGTCGTGGCTGACCATCAGTACGGTGCCGTTGAAAGTCAGCAGCACCTCTTCGAGCAACTCGAGGGTTTCCACGTCGAGGTCGTTGGTCGGTTCGTCGAGTACCAGCAGGTTCGCCGGCTTGCTGAACAGTTTGGCCAGCAAAAGACGCGCACGCTCGCCACCGGACAACGCCTTCACCGGCGTGCGGGCACGCTGCGGGCTGAAGAGGAAGTCGCCGAGATAGCTCAGCACGTGGCGGCTCTGGCCATTGATATCGATGAAATCGCGACCTTCGGCGACGTTGTCGACCACGGTTTTTTCCAGATCCAGCTGATGGCGCAACTGGTCGAAGTAGGCCACGTCGATCTTGGTGCCCTCCTCCACTTTGCCGCTGGTCGGTTGCAGACCGCTGAGCATCAGTTTCAGCAGGGTGGTCTTGCCGGTGCCGTTGGCGCCGAGCAGGCCGATGCGATCGCCGCGCTGCAGCACCATGGAGAAATCGCGGATCAGGAACGGACCGCCCGGGTGGGCGAAGCTCACGTTATCCAGCACCATCACCTGCTTGCCGGACTTCTCCGCTGTTTCGAGCTGGATGTTGGCCTTGCCGGTGCGCTCACGTCGCTCGCTGCGTTCGACACGCAGGGCCTTCAGCGCACGCACGCGGCCTTCGTTACGGGTACGACGGGCCTTGATGCCCTGACGAATCCATACTTCTTCCTGAGCCAGACGCTTGTCGAACAGCGCGTTGGCGGTTTCTTCAGCGGCCAGCTCGGCTTCTTTGTGCACCAGGAAACTGGCGTAGTCGCCGTTCCAGTCGATCAGGCCACCGCGATCCAGTTCGAGGATGCGGGTAGCAAGGTTTTGCAGGAAGGAACGGTCGTGCGTGATGAACAGTACGGCGCCCTGGAAATCCTTCAGCGCTTCTTCGAGCCAGGCGATCGCACCGATGTCCAGGTGGTTGGTCGGTTCGTCGAGCAGCAGCAGATCCGGCTCGGACACCAGCGCCTGCGCCAGCAGCACGCGACGACGCCAGCCGCCGGACAACTCGGCGAGGGTCTTGTCGGCCGGCAGTTGCAAACGGCTTAGGGTGCTGTCGACCAGGGTCTGCAGGCGCCAGCCGTCACGGGCTTCGAGATCGTGCTGGACGTGCATCAGTTTTTCCAGATCAGCGTCGGTGACGATGTTCTGGCTCAGATGATGGTATTCGGCAAGCAGCGCACCCACGCCGTCGAGGCCTTCGGCCACCACATCGAACACGGTCCGCTCGTCGGCCAGCGGCAATTCCTGCGGCAATTCACCGATTTTCAGACCGGGGGCACGCCACACCGAGCCGTCATCGGGCTTCTGGTCGCCCTTGACCAGTTTCATCATGCTGGATTTGCCAGTGCCGTTGCGGCCGATGATGCACACCCGCTCACCACGGGCGATCTGCCAGGACACCTTGTCCAACAACGGCATCGCGCCGAATGCAAGGGACACATCGCTGAATTTGAGCAGGGTCATGAGCTTCTCCAAAAACCGGGCGCGCATTCTACCTGAATCGGGACCCGAGCAGGCCGGCAATTTCGCCGCTGACGCACTCTGCACAACAATTGTTGCGAACTTGTGCTGCAAGGCCGGCAAAGCTTTCGCCCCTTGCTGGCAAAAGGCTAAGCTACAGGCAATTCAGTGCAGGTTTAGGGCCGGCACTTGTCATGATTTCTCTGCCCGGATGTCTCATGCGCAGTCGCCTCTTCAGTGTTTTGTCATGTTTGCTGCTTTCCGCCGCTGCCGTTCAATCCGCCCAGGCGGTGGACCTGTCCACCCAACGCCAGTATTACGATGAAGCCAAGCGTGCCCTCGCCAAGGGCGACACCGGCCCGTATTTCCGTTACAGCCAGGCTCTGGCCGACTATCCGCTGGAGCCATACCTGGCTTATGACGAGCTGACCGCCCGGCTGAAAACCGCCAGCAACGCGGAGATCGAAAAATTCCTGGCCGAACACGGTGACCTGCCCCAAGCCAACTGGATGAAGTTGCGCTGGCTGCGTTGGCTGGCCGATCGCGGCGACTGGGCGACGTTCGTCAAGTATTACGACCCCAAACTGAATTTCACCGAACTGGACTGCCTGAACGCGCAGTACCAGATCAGCCACGACAAGAAGGCCGAGGGCTATGCCAACGCCGAGAAGCTGTGGCTGACCGGCAAATCCCAGCCCGCCGCCTGCGATGCGTTGTTTGGCATGTGGGCCGCCGAAGGTCAGTTGACCGAGCAGAAACGCTGGGAACGCGCCAAACTCGCCGCCCAGCACCGCAACTATCCGCTGGCCAACAGCCTGGTCAACGGCCTGACCACCCTCGCCCCGCGCGGCCGCCTGCTGGTGGATGTGGCGCAAAAACCGGAACTGCTCAACCAGCCGTCGCGATTCACGCCAGCCGATGAGCCGATGTCGGACGTGGTCAGCCTCGGCCTGCGCCGCCTCGCGCGCCAGGACCCGGACAAGGCCATGGCCCTGCTCGACGGATATGCCAGCAGCATGCATTTCTCCCGCGATGAAAAAGTCGCGATCGCCCGGGAAATCGGTCTGACTCTGGCCCGCCGCTTCGACAGCCGCGCGCTGGATGTGATGACCAAGTACGACCCGGAACTGCGCGACAACACCGTGTCCGAATGGCGCCTGCGCCTGCTGCTGCGTCTGGCGCGCTGGGACGACGCCTATCAACTGACCCGCCGTCTGCCGCAGGATCTGGCCACCACCAACCGCTGGCGTTACTGGCAGGCCCGCAGTCTGGAACTGGCGCAACCGCAAAACCCGGAAGCGCAGACGCTGTACAAGAATCTGTCGCGGGAGCGTGATTTCTACGGTTTCCTCGCCGCCGACCGCTCGCAATCGCCGTATTCGCTGAACAACAAACCGCTGGTGCTTAGTCAGGCGCTGATCAACAAGGTGCGCAACACCCCCGGCGTGCGCCGCGCACTGGAGTTCCACGCCCGTGGGCAGATCGTCGACGGACGTCGCGAGTGGTACCACGTCAGCCGGCATTTCAACCGTGACGAAATGGTCGCCCAGGCCAAACTGGCCTACGACCTGAAATGGTACTTCCCGGCCATCCGCACCATCAGTCAGGCGCAGTACTGGGACGACCTGGACATCCGTTTCCCGATGGCCCACCGCGACACCCTGGTACGCGAAGCCAAGGTGCGCGGCCTGCATTCCAGCTGGGTATTCGCCATCACCCGTCAGGAAAGTGCGTTCATGGACGATGCCCGCTCCAGCGTCGGCGCCAGCGGCCTGATGCAACTGATGCCCGGCACCGCCAAGGAAACCGCGCGCAAGTTCAGCATTCCATTGGCCTCGCCGCAGCAGGTGCTCGATCCGGATAAAAACATCCAGCTCGGCGCCGCCTACCTGAGCCAGGTGCACAGCCAGTTCAACGGCAACCGCGTGCTCGCCTCCGCCGCCTACAACGCCGGCCCCGGCCGCGTGCGTCAGTGGCTGCGCGGTGCCGACCACCTGAGCTTCGATGTGTGGGTGGAAAGCATCCCGTTCGACGAAACCCGCCAGTACGTGCAGAACGTGCTGTCCTACTCAGTGATATACGGTCAGAAACTCAACTCGCCGCAACCGCTGGTGGATTGGCATGAGCGGTATTTCGACGATCAGTGATTGAAGCTCGTATCGCCGATAGATCGACGTAAACAAAAATGCCCGCATCGAGAGATGCGGGCATTTTTATTGCGCCTTTGAACCTTCCGTCACATCAACTTTGCAACTGCCGCGCTGCCAAGATCGGTCAATCGATACTTTTGTGTCGGACTGTTTGGCGTTTCGGGAACTGTCATTTCAATCATTCCATCGGCCAGCGCAGGATTAAGGTAGTTGGCCCGGAAGGTTGCCTTGTGCAACAAGTCCATTTCAGCCATCAACTCGCTGATTCTCAGTGACCGACCTTGAAGAACACGCAAGAGCTTCGCTACTGGGTCGCTTACTGGGTCGCTTACTAGGTCGGTAGAAGGCTCGCTTTCGATAGCCTCACGCAACGCCAGATTCAACGCATTCAACATGTACTCCACGAACGGTGTTGACTCTGCCAGTCGGTCAGCGGCCGACAACGCCGCATAGTAATCATCCTGCTGCTCACGAATCACCGCCTCAACGGGCAAATACGCCAACACCGGCCGCCACTGGCTGAGGATCAACGTTTGCCAGAGCCGTCCCATTCGCCCGTTGCCATCAGCGAAAGGATGGATGAACTCGAACTCATAGTGGAAAACACAACTGGTAATCAACGGATGCCAGTCCGAAGCATCGAGCCACGCCAGCAAGTCGTCCACCAATTGGGCAATCCGGCTCGGCGGCGGCGCCATGTGGACCAGTTGCTCACCTCGATAGATACCGACACCTGCTCGCCGAAAGCGCCCACTCTCGTCAATCAGCCCCTGCATCAAAAGCTCGTGAGCGCGCAGCAAATCCGATCGATTACCGGGTTTCCAGTCAATCAGGCATTCATAAGCGGCAAAAGCATTGCGCACTTCCTGAATTTCTCGAGGCAAACCCAGCACCCGTTGCCCGGCCAATACAGCAGTCACCTGCTCGACGCTGAGCGTGTTGTTTTCAATTGCCAGAGAAGCCTGGATCGTTCGAATACGATTCCCACGACGCAACTGGGGTGTCTGTCGCCCGCTGTCGGCAGCCGAAAGCCGACCGATCTGCTCACTGATCTCCGCGATCAGTCCGAGCATTCGAGGCGTCAGGGTCAATGGGGGCTGGTAGCGGCTCATATCCCTTCCGAAGGCATCTCAATGGTCGCCATAGTGCCCGATGCCATCGAGCTTGGCAGCCTTATTCAATGTGTTTTCTGACCATCACTGAACTGCAACGCCGCCAACCGCGCATACAGCGGATTACTGGCAATCAACTCCTGATGCGTGCCGATCGCCACCAGTTTTCCCTGATCCATCACCGCGATCCGATCGGCGTTTTTCACTGTGGCCAACCGGTGGGCGATGACCAGTGTGGTGCGGTTTTGCATCAGGCTCGGCAGCGCTTGCTGGATCAGATGTTCGCTCTGGGCATCGAGGGCGCTGGTGGCTTCGTCGAGCAGCAGGATCGGCGCGTCGACCAGCAGCGCCCGGGCGATGGCCAGACGCTGGCGTTGTCCGCCTGACAGGCCGAGGCCGCCGTCACCCAGATGGGTCTGGTAACCGTCGGGCATTTGTTCGATGAAGTCGTGGGCATAAGCGATTTTCGCAGCTTCTTGGACCTGCTCCAGCGTGGCGGTCGGGCAGCCGTAACGGATGTTCTCTTCAACACTGCCGAAGAACAGCGCCGGGGTTTGCGAGACCAGCGCGAAGCAGCGACGCAGGTCCAGCGGATCAAGGCTCGTCAGCGGCACGCCGTCAATCAGGATCCGTCCTTCCCGGGGATCGTAGAAACGCAGCAGCAAGTCATACACCGTGGACTTGCCCGCGCCGGACGGGCCCACGAGGGCGAGGGTTTCGCCGGCGTTGATCGTCAGACTCAAGCCATCGACGGCAAGGTTTTCGGGACGCGAAGGGTAGGAAAAACGCACATCCTGCAGTTCCAGCTCACCTTTGACCCGCTCCGGCAGCGTCACCAATCCCGTGGTCGGTGGCTGGATGATGTTCTCCGAGCGCAGCAATTCGGCGATGCGCTCGGCAGCGCCGGCCGCTCGCTGCAACTCGCCAATCACTTCGCTCAAAGTACCAAAAGCACTACCGACGATCAGGCTGTAGAAAACGAACGCTGCCAGTTCACCCGCAGAAATCCGCCCGGCAATCACGTCCATACCGCCGACCCACAACATTACCGCAACGGCGCCGAGGACCAGCACGATGACCAGAGTGATCAGCCAGGCTCGCTGGAAAATCCGTTTGCGTGCGGTTTCGAACGCCTGCTCGACGGTGCTGGCGAAACGCTGTTCGTCCTGCACCTGATGGTTGTAGGCCTGCACGGTCTTGATCTGGCCGAGGGTCTCAGAAACGTAGCTGCCAATGTCAGCGATCCGGTCCTGACTCAGCCGGGAGAGGTTACGCACGCGGCGGCCGAAGATCAGGATCGGCGCAATCACCAGCGGCAGCGCGATCACCACGATGCTAGTGAGTTTGGCGTTGGTGATAAACAGCAGCACCACACCGCCAATGACCATCAGCAAATTACGCAGGAACAGTGACAGCGACGAGCCGATCACCGATTGCAGCAACGTGGTGTCAGCGGTCAGCCGCGACTGGATTTCCGAGCTGCGGTTGTCCTCGTAAAACCCGGGATGCAGGTACACCAGATGGTTGAACACCTGCCGACGGATGTCCGCCACCACGCGCTCACCGATCCAGGACACCAGATAAAACCGCGCAAAGGTGCCGAGCGCCAGGCCGAAAACCAGCAGCATGAACAGGCCGATGGATTGGTTGAGCAAGTGCGGCGACTGGGTCATGAAACCCTGATCGACCAGCAACTTGATGCCCTGCCCCATCGACAGGGTGATGCCCGCCGTGACGATCAGTGCGAGCAGTGCGCCGAATGCCGGCCAGCGATAGGGCGTAAGGAAATGAATGGTCAGGCGCAGGGCCCGGCGGTGGCGCGAGGAGAGCATCGGGATCATTCAGGTTCACGTCGTGTGCTGATGGATAGGGCCGGCCTACAGAGTCAAATGGGGTGGAACTCTGCAAATCACAATGAGTCAGGTTAATTATGACCGGCAAGACTACCCCCTAGAGGCTATTGGTCTAAGGTCCGGGTTGAGACGGACGGTCATTTCTGTTTGAGTGGAGATGCCGTTCCGGACCGACCGCAGGGAGTTGTCACAGCCTGGTCACCTGACGGATTTAACTTAGGCGCACAACCTGATGAGGAGACAGGCCATGTCCTTGCAAAACAGCAGCGATGACAAGATTGAAGTGATCCGCACCAAGCCCGGCCAACCTCTGGGTTGCTCGATCATCGACGAAAACGGGCGTGAAATTGAGATCACTGAAGACATGATCCAGGACGCATGCCGCGAACTGGAACAGCGATTGGTCAAGCCTGCCGAACAAAAGTGATATCGCCACCGTCTTCCTGACCCGGCCCCTGCAGGCCGGGTTTTTTCTGCCCGTTTTTTATACGACCACAGCACCCAGCGCCGTCACGATCTGGCGCAAGGTCGGCGAGTCTCCTTCGATTCGCACCTTCAAGCCTTCGATCTCGCGCCTTACCGGATACTGTTTGCGCAACACATCGAACGCGGCGCGTTGCTCACCGACACTGCCCAGCAGGGTGCGACGGAAATCCGCGTCGTCCCGGCGCGGGTCGTACACGCCACGGCACAACATCGCCAGCGCCCAGGCCGGATCGCTGTCGGCATGCAGGGAAACTTCCGAAAGCCAAGGTGCTGGAAGCAGATCACCGAGCTGAATGCTGGCGGGCTCACCGATAAATTCGCAGTACGCCTGATAGATCTGCGCCGTGCCGCGCTGTTTGCCATCGAGGCTGTAACCGGCGATGTGCGGCGTCGCCAGTACGCAAAGTTCTGCCAGCGCCACATCGACTTGCGGTTCGGCTTCCCAGACATCAAGCACTGCTTGCAGGTCCTCACGCTCCAGCAGCACTTCGCGCAACGCGGTGTTATCCACCACCGGACCGCGAGCCGCGTTGATCAGCCAGGCGCCGGGCTTGAGCTGCTGCAAACGCTGCTCGTCGAACAAATGCCAGGTCGCGCCATCACCGCTGCGGGTCAGCGGGGTGTGCAGGCTGATCACGTCGCACTGCGCGATGATCTGCTCCAGGCTGACATAATCGCCGCCCTCCGCCGCCTGACGCGGCGGGTCGCAGACTTTCACGTTCCAGCCCAGGCCTTTGAGCACCTTGATCAGGCGCCCGCCGACTTCACCGGCACCGACCACGCCGTAAGTGCGCTCACTCAATTCGACGCCTTCGATTTCGGCCAGGGTCATCAGGCTGCCGAGCACGTAATCGACCACGCCCCGGGCATTGCAGCCGGGCGCGCTGGACCAGGTGATGCCGGCCTCGTTGAAGTAATCGAGATCCAGGTGATCGGTGCCGATGGTGCAGGTGCCGACAAAACGCACCTTGCTGCCTTCCAGCAGTGCGCGGTTGACGTTGGTCACCGAGCGCACCAGCAATACATCGGCCTGTTCGACCGTGGCCCGGTCGATGGAGCGGCCCGGCACCCGGCGGATCTCGCCGAAACCGGCAAAAAAGGCATCGAGCAGCGGGATATTTTCGTCGGCAACAATCAGCATGGCGGGGCTCCTTGGGCGGATCGGCAGTGTAGGCGCTGGGGCTGCGATGAGCCAGCAGGCTTTGACTTCTTGATGAGGCGGGGCGATTACAAATCCGCAACAGAGGATTTTTCCTGACCATAACGTCAACGGCGTAGAATGCCCGGCCTTGCGCATCAACCCCTGTGGACGCTTTGCCTGTGAATTCCGTGACTGACCGCCCCGCTGCCGTTTCCCTCAACCGCCCTGCCCGGGTTCGCCTGGAGCTGAAAAATCTGCTCGGCCTGGCCCTGCCAATCATGATCGCGCAACTGGCGACCACCGCCATGGGCTTCGTCGATGCGGTGATGGCCGGGCGCGTCGGGCCCAAGGATCTGGCGGCCGTGGCGTTGGGTAACTCGATCTGGGTGCCGGTGTTCCTGCTGATGACCGGCACTCTGCTGGCCACCACACCGAAAGTCGCCCAGCGCTTCGGCGCCGGCACCCACAGCGAAATCGGCCCGATCGTGCGTCAGGCCTTGTGGCTGGCACTGGTGGTGGGCCTGATGGCGACCACGATGCTGTTCAGCGCCGAACCGATCCTGCACCTGATGAAAGTCGATCCGGAACTGATCGGCCCGTGCATGCAGTACCTGCACGGCATCGCCAGCGGTCTGCCGGCCGTGGCCATCTACCATGTGCTGCGCTGCACCAGTGACGGTCTCGGTCGCACCCGCCCGGCGATGGTGCTGGGCCTGTGCGGTCTGGCTCTGAATATTCCGCTGAACTACGTGTTCATTTACGGTCACCTCGGCGTACCGGCCATGGGCGGCGTCGGTTGCGGCTGGGCCACGGCGATCGTGATGTGGGTGATGGCACTGGGTCTGGCCGGTTACGAGCGCTGGGCGCCGGCCTACAAGTCGAGCGAACTGTTCAGCCGTTTCGACTGGCCGCAATGGGCGGTGATCAAGCGCTTGCTGGCCATCGGTCTGCCGATCGGCGTCGCGGTGTTTGCCGAGTCGAGCATCTTTGCGGTGATTGCGTTGTTGATCGGCAGCCTCGGCGCCACGGTGGTGGCCGGGCACCAGATTGCGCTGAACGTCAGCTCGCTGGTGTTCATGATTCCGTACTCGCTGGGCATGGCCGTGACTGTGCGGGTCGGCCAGGCTCTGGGCCGTGAAGAGCCCCGCGAAGCGCGTTTCGCGGCAGGTGTCGGCATGGGCACCGCGCTGGCTTACGCTTGCCTGTCGGCGAGCATGATGCTGCTGATGCGCGAACACATTGCGGCAATCTACACGTCGGATCCGATGGTGATTCACATCGCCGCGATGCTGATCGTGTACTCGGCGCTGTTCCAGTTTTCCGACGCGATCCAGGTCACCGCCGCCGGCGCACTGCGTGGGTATCAGGACACCCGGGTGACGATGATCCTGACCCTGTTCGCCTACTGGGGCATCGGCCTGCCGGTGGGTTACGCCCTCGGCCTGACCGACTGGCTCGGTGAACCACGCGGCCCGAGCGGCTTGTGGGAAGGCCTGATCGTCGGCCTCAGCTGCGCGGCGCTGATGCTATCGATCCGCCTGACGCGCAGTGCACGCACACGCATTCGCATCAGCCGCTCGATGGGCTGACCGGGCATAAAAAAAGACCTGCACATGCAGGTCTTTTTTTTGCTTTCCGATCAACCGGACTTCTTGCGGATCCAGTACAGAAAGGTCCCGGCCTCTTCGTGCTGCCCCACCAGTTCATGGTCAAGAAACACGCAGAACTTGGGGATGTCGCGGCGGGTCGACGGGTCGGTGGCGATCACCTTGAGCAGGCCACCGGGCACCAGGTCGCGGATGTGCTGGTGCAGCATCATCACCGGCTCCGGGCAGTTGAGGCCCGTAGCGTCGAGGGTGCCGTCGACCGGCATATTGATCATTTCACTCATGATTCACTCCTGAAACTGGCCGGCATTGTCGCCCAAGGCCGGGTGTTCGGTCACCTGTCGCGCGCTCAGCGGGCTTTGGCTTTCTTCACATCATGGCGGCGCAAATGGCAGGTCACTTCCTCGCGGTCGTGATACAGCTGCTTGCAGCCGATGTCGACCTTGATCCCGCGGGCCTTGAACCCGTCGGCGATGCGCTCGAGCAAGCGCTTCACCTCCGCGTAACGCTGCTTCATCGGCAACTTGAGGTTGACCACCGCTTCCCGGCAATGCCCCTCGCCGATCCACTCTTCAAGCATCGCGGCGTTGCGTGCCGGCTTCTCGACGATGTCGCAGACCATCCAGTCCACCGGTTGCTTCGGTTTGAAGGTGAAACCATCGGCCATCAAGTGCTGCACCAGACCGGTGTCCATCAGACTTTCGGCCATCGGGCCGTTGTCGATGGCCGTCACCAGCATGCCGCGATTGACCAGTTGCCAGGTCCAGCCGCCCGGCGCCGCGCCGAGATCGACGCCGGTCATGTCGCTGTGCAGGCGATCTTCCCACTGATCGCGGGGGATGAAATGGTGCCAGGCCTCCTCCAGCTTCAGGGTCGAACGGCTTGGCGCCTCGCGCGGGAACTTCAAACGCGGAATACCCATCGGCCACATCGCCGAGTTACCGGCATCGGCCAGACCGAGGAACACCTCACGACCGCTTTTGAAGGTCAGCAGCAGGCGCGGCTTGCCGGCGTCCTCCACCAACTTGCCGGCGCCGGTCAGGGCCTTGCGCAGCGGGCCTTCGAACTTCTTGCAGAAATTCGACAGTTCCTTGCCGTCGTTGGTGTCGACGACTTCCAGCCACAAGCTGCCACAGACCGGGAATTCAGCCATGTGCGCGAGGATCACGCTGATGCGGTCGTTTTCCGGCAGATCGATGAAAAACCCGCGCGCCCACTGGCGCGGGAAAATCAGCTCGGCGAAACGCTGACCGCGCATCAGGCGCTCGGCGCCGTCTTCTTCGGTGCAGACAAACTCGGCACAAGCGGTGGCCGGTTTGGCCTTGGCGTAGCCAGCCACGTTCAGCTGAGCGGCGAGGTCGGAAATTTCCGAGCAGACTTCGCCTTCGAAGCCTGGCCGGCAATGCATGAATAGGGTGTTCATTCTTACTCCTGGGCAGAGGGCGATCATTCATCCCCTGCGCGATGCCCAGACCCTGCGTTGAAGCAAAGCCTGTCACGAAAACCGGCGCATGATAGCCGATGTCGGAACCTTGGTTCCTGTCATAGAGTCCAGTTATTAGCCAGCTACCTAAAACAGGGCTAAGTTTTAAGCTCTATTCGTCCCCTCAATCCGTAGCCGTGCGGATTCAAAGGAGTGATCGTAATGCCGTCCCTCGATAGCCTGCACACCCTTAAGACCCTGAAAGTCGATGACAAGACTTACCACTATTTCAGCCTGCCGGATGCCGCCAAGTCCTTGGGCGATCTCGCCAGGCTGCCGATGTCGCTGAAAGTCCTGCTGGAAAACCTGCTGCGCTGGGAAGATGAAAAAACCGTTACCGGCGCCGACCTCAAGGCGATTGCCGCGTGGCTCAAAGAGCGCCGCTCCGACCGAGAAATCCAGTACCGCCCTGCCCGTGTGCTGATGCAGGACTTTACCGGCGTTCCTGCCTTGGTCGATCTGGCCGCGATGCGCGCCGCCATGGCCAGGGCCGGCGGTGATCCGCAGCGAATCAACCCGCTGTCGCCAGTGGATCTGGTGATCGACCACTCGGTGATGGTCGACAAGTTCGCCAGCGCCAGCGCCTTCGAACAGAACGTCGACATCGAAATGCAGCGCAACGGCGAACGCTACGCCTTCCTGCGCTGGGGCCAGAGCGCCTTCGACAATTTCAGCGTGGTGCCGCCGGGCACCGGGATCTGCCACCAGGTCAACCTCGAATACCTTGGCCGCACCGTTTGGACCAAGGATGAAGACGGCCGCACCTACGCCTTCCCCGACACGCTGGTCGGCACCGACTCCCACACCACCATGATCAACGGCCTCGGTGTACTCGGCTGGGGCGTCGGCGGGATCGAGGCGGAAGCGGCGATGCTCGGGCAACCGGTGTCGATGCTGATTCCGGAAGTGATCGGCTTCAAACTCACCGGCAAGCTCAAGGAAGGCATCACGGCCACCGACCTGGTGCTGACCGTGACCCAGATGCTGCGCAAGAAAGGCGTGGTCGGCAAATTCGTCGAGTTCTACGGTGACGGCCTCGCCGACCTGCCGCTGGCCGACCGCGCCACCATCGCCAACATGGCCCCGGAATATGGCGCGACCTGCGGCTTCTTCCCGGTCGATGACGTGACGCTGGAATACCTGCGCCTGTCCGGTCGTCCGCCAGAAGTGGTCAAACTGGTCGAGGCCTACACCAAAGCTCAAGGGCTGTGGCGCCTGCCCGGTCAGGAGCCGGTGTTCACCGACAGTCTGGCGCTGGACATGGGCAGCGTCGAAGCCAGCCTCGCCGGGCCGAAACGTCCGCAGGACCGGGTGTCTCTGCCGAATGTCGGTCAGGCGTTCAGCGACTTCCTCGACTTGCAATTCAAACCCACCAGCAAGGAAGAAGGACGCCTCGAAAGCGAAGGCGGCGGCGGTGTCGCTGTGGGCAATGCCGATCTGGTCGGCGAAACCGATTACGAGTACGACGGCCACACCTATCGCCTGAAAAACGGCGCGGTGGTGATTGCCGCGATCACTTCCTGCACCAACACCTCCAACCCCAGCGTGATGATGGCTGCCGGCCTGCTGGCGAAAAAAGCCGTGGAAAAAGGCCTGACCCGCAAGCCGTGGGTGAAAAGTTCGCTGGCACCGGGTTCAAAAGTGGTCACTGATTACTACAAAGCCGCCGGACTGACGCAATACCTCGATCAGCTCGGTTTTTCGCTGGTCGGATACGGCTGCACCACTTGTATCGGCAACTCCGGCCCGCTGCCGGAACCGATCGAAAAAGCTATCCAGAAAGCCGATTTGACCGTGGCGTCGGTGCTGTCCGGCAACCGCAACTTCGAAGGCCGGGTGCATCCGCTGGTAAAAACCAACTGGCTGGCCTCGCCGCCGCTGGTGGTCGCCTATGCCCTGGCCGGCAGTGTGCGCACCGACATCAGCAGCGAACCGCTGGGCAATGACCAGCAGGGCAATCCGGTGTACCTGCGCGACATCTGGCCGAGCAGCAAGGAAATCGCTGACGCTGTGAATCAGGTCAACACGGCGATGTTCCACAAGGAGTACGCCGAAGTGTTTGCCGGCGACGAACAGTGGCAAGCCATCGAAGTACCGCAAGCTGCGACGTATGTCTGGCAGGCGGATTCGACCTACATCCAGCACCCGCCGTTCTTCGACGACATTGCCGGGCCTTTGCCGGTGATCGCCGATGTGAAAGGCGCGCGAGTGCTCGCGCTATTGGGCGATTCGGTGACCACCGACCACATCTCCCCCGCCGGCAACATCAAGGCCGACAGCCCGGCCGGGCGCTATCTGCGCGAGCAAGGCGTTGAGCCACGGGACTTCAACTCCTACGGCTCACGCCGGGGTAACCACGAAGTCATGATGCGCGGCACGTTTGCCAACATCCGTATCCGCAACGAAATGCTTGGCGGCGAAGAAGGTGGCAACACGATCTACATTCCGACCGGCGAGAAACTGGCGATCTACGACGCGGCCATGCGTTATCAGGCCTCGGGCACGCCGCTGGTGGTGATTGCCGGGCAAGAATACGGCACCGGTTCCAGCCGTGACTGGGCCGCCAAGGGCACCAACCTGCTGGGGGTAAAAGCGGTGATCGCCGAAAGCTTCGAGCGGATCCACCGTTCCAATCTGGTGGGCATGGGCGTGCTGCCGTTGCAGTTCAAACTGGATCAGAACCGCAAGAGCCTGAACCTCACCGGCAAGGAAACCCTGGATATTCAGGGCCTGAGCGGCGTCGAGCTGACACCACGGATGAACCTGGCGCTGGTTATCACCCGTGAAGACGGACGTCAGGAAAAAATCGAAGTGCTGTGCCGCATCGACACCTTGAACGAGGTGGAGTACTTCAAGTCCGGCGGGATCCTGCATTACGTGTTGCGGCAGTTGATCGCCTCGTAACACCTGCAGATGCAGAAACACCGCCAGATCGGCGGTGTTTCTGTGTGGGCAGCGCACTTTTCTGCGGGCGAAAAAAAACCCGCCGAAGCGGGTTTTTCCCAAGACCATTATCGACTCCCTGTCGGCAGCGATCCTTGCTAATGGTCGATCATCCGTGATCCTGAAACACTCCCTGTGTTTCAGTTGATGAGGCTAGGTTACGCTCTGGATCCAATCGGCAATAGTCGAAATAGCTACCATCGCGTGTAAGACATTCGCCATAGCAGGCCTTCCGAAAACCCTTAGGCGTGTCAGACATCGAGTGCAGAAGCCGCCAATCCGGCGAATTTCAGCTGTCCGGCGGCGGCTTTTTGCTCGTCATCCTCCATGAACCACGCGGCAGACAGTCCGGCGAATACCAGCGCACAGCGTCCCAGCCACGGCGTGAACAGGTCGAGATCAGCTACCTTCACGCTCGCGGGAACGGTCGCTTTCCGTCAGGAAGTGCTCAAGTCGACTCAACTGCTCCTCCCAGCCCCGACTGTCCATGTAGTAGGCCTCTTTCTGGCGCACGTCGGGAATGTGCGCAAAACCTGATTCGGAGACCTTCAGCAACGTGCCGTTCTCGTAGTCCTGCAGTTCGAATTTGACCAGCGTGGTCGGTTCCTGGGAGTAGTCGATTTTCGGGTTCACCGCGTACGGGTGCCAGCGGAAGGAGAACAGCTGTTGCGGCTCGACCCGCTCCACCAACACATTCCAGAGCACATGTTCATAACCGCGGTACGTGACCTGCCCTTGCGTCCATTCGCCCGGTATAAACCGCCGGCCTTCCAGCGCAACGCCGAACCACTGGCCGAACGCCTCGGCATCGACCAGGGCACGCCAGACATGCGAGCGCGGCGACCTGAGCATGATTTTACGTTCAAAGCTGTTGGGTACTGGTTTCATACGTCACCTCCTGTTTTGAACAGTAGGCTTGTATGACCACATGTCCAATCCGAAGTTGTATCAATCCGGTGCAACGGTCGGGCTGATTGAAATATCCGGCAGTATTTTGGGGCACCGGTTCGTCAGAATGCGGACGGATCAGCACCGTGAAACTGATAACGTTCGCAACGAATTGAACGACACAAGGACGTCATCATGCAGCCCTCCCTCCCCGAACGTTACCGTGGAGCCCTGCTCGGTCTGGCCTGTGGCGATGCCATGGGAACCACCGTCGAATTCCAGCCTCGCGGCAGCTTCCAGCCCCTGACCGAGATGATGGGTGGCGGGCCGTTTCACTTGAAGCCCGGCCAATGGACCGACGACACCTCGATGGCGTTGTGCCTGGCGGAAAGTCTGCTGAACAAAAACGGCTTCGATGCCGCTGACCAGATGGGCCGCTATCTGAACTGGTGGCAATGGGGTTATTTGAGTTCGACCGGCGAATGTTTCGATATCGGCATGACCGTGAGTCAGGCGCTGGATCGTTTTCAACAAACCGGTGAGCCGTTTGCCGGCTCCACCGATCCCCACAGCGCCGGGAACGGGTCGCTGATGCGTCTGGTGCCCGTTGTACTGTTCTACTTCCCGGATGCCCGGCAAATCAGGCGATTCGCCGCCGACAGTTCACGCACTACGCATTCGGCGCCCGAATCCATCGAATGCTGCCAGCTGTTTGCCGAACTGCTCTGCAGGGCTCTGGAAGGCGAGTCGAAAGCGCAACTGCGCACTCAGCCGCAAACAATCTTCAGCCAGCCCAAGGTGGCGGCGATTGCCCGGGGCGAGTACCTGCACAAGACCGAGCGCGACATTCGCGGCAGTGGCTACTGCGTCGAATCCCTGGAAGCGGCGTTATGGTGCTTCCAGAACACCGACAGTTTTGCCGCCGCCGTCCTGCAAGCGGCGAATCTGGGCGATGACGCGGACACCACGGCTGCCATCGTCGGCCAGTTGGCCGGCGCCCACTACGGCGTGCAGGGAATCCCGTTCGGGTGGCTGGAAAAGCTGCATGACGGAGAGGAAATTGCCGCGACAGCGGAGCGGTTGCTCAACGCCTCCAGACACCGTGCACCTTGTTAGCGCCACGAAGTCGCTAAACTGCCCGGCACGTTCACTCATCAAAGCGAGATGACTCATGTCCCCACGCCTGCTTCTGGCCCTGACACCCTTTCTTTTCACTTCTGTTGCTCACGCTGCCGTGGACTGCGCCAATGCCAGCGATCAAGCGACGATGAATCAGTGCGCCGCACAAGAGAACAAGGCGGCGGACAAGGAGTTGAATACGGTTTATCAACAGATCACCGCCCGGTTGAAGAACAACCCTGATGGCAAGAAACTGCTGGTCAGCGCGCAACGGGCGTGGATCGGCTTTCGCGATGCCGAGTGCAAGTTTTCCGCATCCGGAGTGGCAAGCGGGAGTGTTTATCCGCTGATCTACAACAATTGCATCGCCTCAATAACCAAGACGCGAACCGAAGCGCTCAAACAGTATTTGAAATGTGAGGAAGGTGACATGAGCTGCCCGGTGCCGGGGGCCTGACTTTTCAGGGATTTGGAGAGCCTCTTCGCGAGCAGGCCTGCTCCCCCATTTGAACTGCATTTCAATGGGGGAGCAGGCTTGCTCGCGAGGGCGTCATCCCTGACGTCGCTAATTACCGGACGAAGATCTGTGCCGTAGTAATCGCCATATCCCCACCCGGCAGTTTGATGCTGCCGGTCTGCTTCATGGTTTCGGCATCAAAGATCGCCACATCGTTGAAGGTCCCGGCCAGGTAGATCTTGCTCCCGTCCTTGTTGAACGAAATGCAGTAGTAGGAATGATCCAGTGTCGCCGCCTGAATCAGCTTTTTTTGCTTGATGTCGTACTTGGCCAGACGATTGAGTACACCGAACATCAGGTTCGGATCCTTCGGCGAGCGCATGCCGCTGAAGTAGATCTCGGTCAACGGGCCGAAGTCAGTGGTCTCGGTCTTGCCCGTTTTCAGATCGACGCTGAACAAGCCATAAAGGTATTCGGCGGTGGCCGGGTCCTGTTTTTTGTCCTTGAACTTCGCCGCCGTGTACAGCAGCGAGAAATCGTGGCGATAGGTTTGCTGGTTCCATACGTAAAGCACGTCCGGCGCGCTGTAGTTCGGGCGTTTCCAGTGGCGGCTGGGGATCAGAACGTCGAACTTGCCGCTCTTTACATCGACCTTGTACACATCGGCGCCGGCCACATAGAGCGTACCGTCATCGCCGCTCTGCATGATCGTCAACTGCCGTGGAGCCGGAAAGCTGCGCAACGGTTTGGCGTCCATCCCGGCATCGGTGGCGTAGACGTCCAGCCGCGGCTGTTTGACCTCATAGCGGTCATTGAGCATCTGGGTCGGGTTGGCGATGGTGTACAACTCCTTGCCGTCATGGCTGACGGTAAAGGCGAACATCGACCGCGCCTTCTCCCCAGGCTGCTGGGTGATGCTGGCATGGAACACCTGCTTGCAGCTGTCCAGCTCGACACCGTAGACATCGGCGTAATGGTTGTTCAATACGTACGCGGTCTTGCGATCCGGCGAAAGCTGTACGGTGCCGGGGCCAAAGGCATCGGGCATCTTGCAGGTCTTGTACAGGCTGTCGGTCGCCAGGTCGATGACGTGCAGGTTGTTCGGGTAATTGGTGGTCAACATGTACTCGTGACCGTCTTGCAGCGCGGCGTTTTCATCGGCCAGAACCGGGAGCGAACAGGCGCTCAGAACCGCGAGTGCGGCAAGGCCGCAGGCTTTGTTGAGGCTAGGCATGCTGGAATCCTTCTTCTTGTCCGGGCAGTTACTTGTCTTTCGGGAAGACAGTGCCGAGGTTGCGCCAGTTGTCGTTGGACGCCTGGGCATCCTTGTTCCAGTCCGGGTAGGTGCTCATCATGTCCGGCACCTGGGCCGGCCACCAGCACGGGTCGGAGCAGCCATACAGGTCGGCTTCCATCGGCTGACAAAGCGACGACACCCCGCCGAACGCATCGATTTCCCAGCCCGGGTCGGTGGTCGAGGCGCAGCCAGCGACGGAGCTCATCGCCACCACTTCTTCGATGCGGTTCTCGTCCGCGGCCTGATCCAGCTTCAACGCTTTGTTATTGATTGCCTTGAGATGTTTCATATCAGTGAGCCTTGCGCGGAGTGATGTAGCTGCTGATGAACGCGGGGTTGGCGGCCATGATCCGGGTGTAGACCTCAATGCCGAAGTCGACCCAGTCACGCATCAATTCGCAGTAGTGATACGTCGGGTGGGCCGGGTCACCGTAGCGGGCATAGCTCTCGTGGTAGCAACCGCCGGAGCACAGGTTGCGAATCTGACAGTCATGGCAACCGGTGTTGGTGCGATCCAGGCGCAGGGACAGGAAGTCATTCAACTCGACCTGCTTGACGCCGCTGTGGACGTTGCCGAAGGTCGGCAGCGAGGAGCCGGTGAAGCGATGGCACAGGTTCAGTTCGCCTTTGTGATCGACCGCCAGCATCTTCAGCCCGGCGCCGCACGGCAGGGCCTTTTTGTGGCCTTCATGAATGTCGGTGATCAACTGATGCAGGTTGGAGAACCCGATATTGCGGTGTTCCAGCGCAGCCTCCAGATAACGCCGACCGAGACGTTTCATGCTGGCGAACACTTCGATCAACTCGTCGTTGGTCAGATTGAAGCTGCTGATATCGCCGGACGTTACCGGAGCAAATCCAACCTCGGCAAAACCCAGTTCGTTAAACAGGTGATCCCAGATGGTTTCAACGTCGGTGACGCCGGTGGTCAGGGTCACCCGCGCGCCGACCGGACGGCTGTTGTAGCGAGAGAGCAACATTTCGGCTTTGCGCCGCACCACGTCATAAGTGCCCTGCCCGCCCACGGTGATGCGGTTGCGGTCGTGCACGGTTTTCGGCCCGTCGATGCTCACTGACAAGCCAAAACGGTGGGCATTCAGGTAGTCCACGGTTTCTTCGGTGAGCAGCGTGGCGTTGGTGGTCATCACGAACTCGACGAACTTGCCGGCCTCGGCAAACCGCTTCTCGCAGTAATCGACCATGTACTCGATCAGCTTGCGGTTGCTCAGCGGTTCGCCGCCGAAAAACACCACGGTGAAGCGCTCTTCGTCGGGGGATTCGCGTAGCAGCATTTCGACCGAGGCGATGGCAGTTTCGACGTCCATCTTTTTGCCGGCGGACGGCTTGTCGAGGTCTTCCTTGTAGCAGTAGGTGCAGCTCAGGTTGCAGCCGGTGTTGACGTTGAGCACCACGGTGTTGATCGCCGTGCGTTCGACGCGTTTTACGGCGATGTCCGGCGTCAGCGGCGAGCCGTCGCTGACCAGTTCCAGCGAGATCAGCTCGCGCAGTGTCTCGTTGATTTCCTCGCCATTGAACCGCGCGCCGAGGCGCTGGACCAGATCCTCTGAGGAGCACCCAGGGCCGCGCAGTGCATCAATGATGGTGCCGGTCAGTTCATCGCTGGCGAACAGCGAACTGCTGGGGATATGAAACAGCATGCGGTCGGCGTCGACGTGCACTTCGTGCAGATTACGTTCGACCAGATTCAAGATAGCGCCCATTGCAAACCTCCTGTGCAAGCCCCCCCGCCTGGCGGGACTTGCGGTCATTCCGAAAAGTGTCTGAATCGCTGTCGCTCAGCTCAACTCACGTTTTAACATCAGGGAATGGGTGGATTGTTCCAGCGTTGCACGGTGACGATCAGGTGGCCTTCGCCGGTCAGGGATTTCCCTGCGTCGTCGACGGCGGCAATCACCTTGAGGTTGCCGGCATTGTTGGTGGACATCTTGCGAGCCGGATTCGGCCCGGCATCGCCCGGTGTGAACACGCCCGCGTCGGCCTGCATGGTGCCGGCGAACTTGACGTCCTCGTCCTCTTTGGCGCGCTCGTCGAAGGCTTCGACTTTCCATTGCGCCGGGAACACGCCGATGCGATATGGCTTGCCGTCGGCACCCTTACCCCACGCTTCGGCGTCGAAGCGGCCCTGGACTTTCGGCGTCGAACCACCGCCCTCGCCGATCCGTGCCACCGAGAACTCGGGCACCACTTTGACCGAGGCAATCTTGCTGTACACCGACAGGCTCGGGCCTTTCAGGCTGCCGACGCTGACTGCGCGCAGCCCCGGTCGGGCATTGGCTGCCGCTTTGACTTTGACCTTGATCCGATCGGCGCTCTGCTCGACCACTTCGACCACGTCCACGCCTTTGCCGAAATTCGGCTTGCCGCTCAGACCGCTGCCGATCAGGGTCACTTCAGTTTCGCTGCCGGCCTTCACATAACCAGGCTGTACCGCCAGCAGGCGCTGGGAACCCTGTTTGGCCGCAACGAAATCCAGACCGCGCTCATCGTGCTCGGCCTCGAACATCCGGCCCTGCATGGCGTTGCCTTGCGCGGCGAACACCTGACGCATGGTCACGCCATCGACGGTCACGTTGCCGCGCCATTCGTAGCCGCTGTAGAGGATTGCGCTGCCGTCGCCGTTGAACGGGCTGCCGTCGGCGTACTGACCTTTGACGGTAACTTTGAAGGTGTCACTGCCATCGGCGGTGACGCTCATGGTGCCGGCCAGTTCACCCTTGCCCGGCAGGTGACCGCTGAAACTCCAGTCGCCCACCAGCGCCTCGGCTTTCGGTGCGGTTTTGACCCACGTCTGCCACGCCGGATTATCCAGCGGATAACGTTTGGCCAGCAGGGGGACCATTTCCTTGCGGGCGATATCGAACCAGTCACGATCACGGGCCAGCGCCTGATACTCCAGCGACGGCCATTGGCCGAGGTGGAAATTCACCAGACGTTCCCACTCCTGGGCCGGACGCCGTTGCAGAGCGACCCGGGCACCGGAATGGCAGCGACCACACATCTGCGCGGTTTTCTCGTCGAACTGCTCAACGGTGTTCAACCGCCGTTCCAGCGCGTAACGCACGCCATCGGTTTCGCTGGGCGCCAGGCCCTGGGTGTCGGCGAGGTATTTGACCAGTGTGCGTCGATCGTCATCGCTGATCTGCAGACCGTGCATGGTCTGCATCCGGGCAATGCTCATCAGCCAGCCTTCGGGGGTCTTGCGCTGGTGGCTGATACGGCTCAACTGGTCGCCGGCTTCAGGGGTGTGACAGCCCTGGCAGGTTTCCTTGAGGATGGTCTGGGCATCGCGGGCTGCCAGGCTGTACGGCGAATGCAGGGCCACGCAAGCGGCCACGGCCAGCAGGCTGGCGCTCATGCCTGATCGGAGTCTTCTCTTCATCAACGTCGAACCTCGCACGGTGCTTTCTTATTGTTGTGGCTTATCGTTTTTTATGGTTTCTGCCGTTCGTGGCGCTGCACGAACGGAGGCAAGCGAAACGTCTGCTGTGAGCAATACACGGAGCGTGCCAGCTTGCCGATAAGCTTTTCAATCAAGCAGTTACGTGAAGATCATGGCGAAATGGCGGTGCCGGCGGTGCTGGCCGGCGTCCCATTTCGCGACAGCTGTTGCAGTCTGAGACAAGCATAGTTGTTACGGCGTCGGCGACATTGCGTCGCGCGACAGTTCGTCCGGAACCGACAGCATCACCTGCGATGAAATCTCCAGGTGACTGATAAACAAGCCCCGCACATGACGGGGCCCTGTATTGGATTGTTGACATGATCCTAGCGAACGGAATTGTCCGGGTGAACCTTGTAACGCCCACAAAACTCGCAAACCGTCGAACATTCAGCTTGCGTGTCGGCCTTGGCTGCCAATGACCCGGAATCACGCAGGGCAGCTTGAATTCGACGCTCGCGGTAAAACGCATACGTGATCAGCAAACTAAAGCCCAATGACCAAAAACACAGAATTAAAGCCGTCATGATTTATCCTCGAGCATGGCAACTGCGAAAGAGGTGGCGATCAAGAAAATACTGCTTGTAGCCATCAAGGCACCTGCCCGAATCGTATCAACATCGGTCAGATCGCCGATCAACAGCGCCGCAAACCCTGTCACCAGAAATCCAGTCCCCACGCCTATCATGAAATTGGTTAGCCATCGAATGGTTAAGTTGTTCATCGACATCCCTGTGAAGACACTGACCCGCCAAATCCATGGCAGGAAAACCCTATACACCAAGCAACTTAGCTCGTACCTCATGCCTCCACCAGTCGGTAGAAACTGTCAGACGCGCGACTTTTCCTACTCCAGAAAAGGCCCGATTTTGCTCAGGCCCCGTCGCAGCGGCATTGGCTTTGTAGGACGCGTATCTTGCTTCTCAATGGGTGTCGCGTTTTGAGACAAATTCACCCTCACTTCCACTGAAACTCTTCCTCCTTCCCCCCGTGCAACCGGGCTGTACGCCACCCTCCAGCATTTGGCACAACCATTGCGAAAGCCCCTCTCGATCCCCATCGAACAACAAGAGGTTTCGCCATGCCCCTGCCCTACCTGCTTCCTGCCACCTCGGCCTTTATCCAGCGTCCGCCGCGCATGCTGATCGGCGGCGACTGGGTCGAAGCCGCCGACGGCCAGACCATGCCGCTGCACAACCCGGCCACCGGAGAAGTACTGTGCGTAGTGCCACGCGCCACGCCGGAAGATGTCGACCGCGCGGTGCTCGCCGCCCGACAAGCTTTCGATGATTCAACCTGGAGCCGCACCCGCCCGCGCGAGCGGCAGAATCTGTTGTGGAAACTCGCCGACCTGATGCAGCGCGACGCCGAACTGCTGGCGCAACTGGAATGCCTGAACAACGGCAAGAGCGCGGCGGTGGCGCAAGTGATGGACGTACAACTGGCCATCGACTTCCTGCGTTATATGGCCGGTTGGGCGACCAAGATTGAAGGTTCCAGCGTGGATGTCTCGTTGCCGCTGATGCCCGGCGATCAGTTCCACAGTTTCATCCGTCGCGAAGCGGTGGGGGTGGTCGGCGCCATCGTCGCCTGGAACTTCCCGCTGCTGCTGGCCTGCTGGAAGCTCGGCCCGGCGCTGGCCACCGGTTGCACCGTGGTACTCAAGCCCGCCGACGAGACCCCGCTGACCGCGCTGAAACTGGCGGAGCTGGTGCTGGAGGCGGGTTATCCGGAAGGCGTCTTCAACGTGGTCACCGGCACCGGGATCACGGCTGGCTCCGCCCTGACCCACAACCCGCTGGTCGACAAGCTGACCTTCACCGGCTCCACCGCTGTCGGCAAGCAGATCGGCAAGATCGCGATGGATTCGATGACCCGGGTCACCCTGGAACTGGGCGGCAAATCCCCGACCATCGTCATGGCCGACGCCGACCTGAAAACCGCTGCGGCGGGTGCGGCCAGTGCGATTTTCTTCAACCAGGGCCAGGTGTGCTGCGCCGGTTCGCGCCTGTACGTGCAGCGCAAGCATTTCGACAATGTGGTGGCCGACATCAGCGATATTGCCAACGCGATGAAACTCGGCAACGGACTCGACCCGAGCATCGATATGGGCCCGCTGATTTCCGCGCGCCAGCAGGAGCGGGTCTACAACTACATCGAAATGGGCCGCGAAAGCGGCGCGACCATTGCCTGCGGCGGCGAGCAGTTCGGGCCGGGATTCTTCGTCAAGCCGACGGTGATTGTCGATCTCGATCAACAGCATTCGCTGGTGCAGGAAGAGATCTTCGGGCCAGTGCTGGTGGCGATTCCGTTCGATGACGAAGCCGATGCGCTGCGCATGGCCAATGACAGCCCTTACGGTTTGGGTGCCAGCATCTGGTCGAACGATCTGGCGGCGGTGCACCGGATGATTCCGCGGATCAAGTCAGGGTCGGTGTGGGTCAACTGCCACAGCGCGCTGGATCCGGCGCTGCCGTTTGGCGGCTACAAGATGTCCGGCGTCGGGCGCGAGATGGGGTATGCGGCGATCGAGCATTACACCGAGTTGAAGTCGGTGTTGATCAAGTTGTAATGACTGGGCTCATGGCTCAGGGTCTGAAACCCTGAGCCAACAGCCACCCGCGAACGGCTCGCCCCTGCTCGAGCGTCAACCCCGCCAGCACCTGATCCGCCGGCTCATCGCGCAAGCGCCGCACCAGCGGAGCCAGCTCTACGCCTTGCACATGCCAGATCCCCAGCGGCTGATCCGCCGTAATCACCACCTCGGCCTCATCGACAAACCCGTCACGCAGCACCGGCATCCGCTCGATCCGCAACGCGGAAAAATCCACTGCAGCATGGGCCACTTCGGCGTCGGGCCATTGCCGCCGCGCCTGCCAGAACGGTCGATCCAGCCAGCGCTGTTCATCGGCATAAAAGTCCCGGCCAATTCGCGCAAATCGCAAGAACAATTGCTCGACTCGCTGACGGTGAAAACGCTGGGCCAGTGCCGTCCGTTCAGGTTTGCGCAACAACGTGTTGATCACCACCGGCGCCTGCAACGCCGAGGACAGAGACTGAAAAATCCCATTGCCTGACAGCGGGTCCACCGCCATCGCGGCATCGCCAACGCGAATCCAGTTATCGCCACAAACCTGCGCCGCCAGAATCGCCGTGCTGCTGCGGGCATGCAGTTGCAACGCCGATTCCTGCCCGCCGGCAAAGAACGCTTGAGCAAAATCCGAGGCCTGCCGTCGCGCGCGGCAGTGATCGAGCAACTGCGCCTTGCTCGGCAACGCGGCACTGGCTACGTCCACGGTCCATTGCCAATAACACTGGCCGTCGTCCTGCCGCGCCATCCACGCCCAACCGTCTTCAAGGCTTTCCACGGCACTGGCCGTCACCCCCGGCGCGCCTTGCCAGCGATTGAGCAGGCTGACCGTCTCCGGCCCGCGCAGCCCCTTGCCAGACGCCGGCGCCTGTCGGCCCCGGGCTTCTACCAGAAAATCCGCCGTTAGCGTCCGACCGCCATCAAGTTCAACCCGATGACCGTCCGCCGAAGGCTGAACATTCAGGACTCGCCCTTCAATCACCTCGACCCCGGCCATCCGCAAGCTTTCCCGCAAACCGCGATCAAAGGTCGGGCGATCCAACAAAAACTCGATGTTCTGCGCATGCTGTTGGCCGTTCCATGAAACCTGTCGCTGGGACGGCAACGTGGCATCCGCCAGCGCGTGATTCAACCCGGCACCGCGCAACGCCTCCAGTACCCGTTGCGACACACCTTCGAGCGCCGCAAACCGGCGCCATTCGCTGATCAGCGTCACGGCGTAACCCAGCCGTCGCAGCCCCAACGCCACCGCCGCACCGGCCGGCCCGGCACCGAGAATCAGGATCGCAGTCATGGACCGAAACGCCGTTCAGCGCCGCGATAACCAGCGTGCCGTTTCAGCCAGTCGATCACTTCGGCATTGCTCGCCTGCGGATGCTCCAGCAGATAGCCAGCAATATGCCCGCTCAACGCTGCACACCCCAGACTGGCCCCCGACTGTCCCGGATAAGTGCCGCGTACACACGCCGCAAAATCCGCCTGCGCACTGTCGAGCCATGACCATTGCTCATCCGTGCAACGCGCGTCGCCAGTTACCCGGAGCACCTGCGGATAACTCGCCGGAAACACCGCCGCCCCCTGCGCCGGGCTCGACGCACACAGCAACACACCGCGGGCCACCGCCGCTGCGCAGGCCTCGCGCAACAGGCTGCGATCCTGGCGTAAACCCAGGCTCAGATTGATCTGCCGCACGTTCTGCGTCACCAGCCAATCGATGGCCGCAGAAATCTGCAAGGCACTGGTGACGCCGCGCTGATCGAACACCTGAGCCACGCAGATTCGCGCCGCCGGTGCCCGACGGCTGATCGCCTCGATCACCGCGCTGCCATGCCCGAGTGGATCATCGCGCAACTCCGATTCCGCCAGTCCGTCCTCCAGCAATGAGAATCGCCGCCCGGCAATCACCTGAACCCGTTGCGCTGCCGAGTGCCCGCTATCGACCACACCGATTCGCAACTCAGGCTTCATGCAGCACCGTTTTCGAAATGAGCACACCGTCGAGCAATTCAAAGCGCAGGTCGGCATCGGCCAGGGTCGACGGACGATGGCTGATCAGAATCCGCGTGCGCCCGGCAAACAAGCGGTCGATGGCTTCGATCACCTCGCGTTCAGTGGTTTCGTCGACTGCCGAGGTGGCTTCGTCCAGCACCAGAATCAGCGGATCCTGCAACAGCGCCCGGGCAATCGCGATGCGCTGTTTCTGCCCGCCGGACAACTGCTGACCGCGCTCGCCCAACGGGCTGTCGAGGCCTTCGGGCAATGACGCGATCAGGCTGTCGAGTTGCGCCAGCCGTGCGACTTCGGCGATGGCTTCGCGGCTGGCGTCCGGCACCGCGTAAGCCAGGTTGTCGGCGAGGCTGCCGCGAAACAGCACGATGTCCTGACTGACCACGGCGATGCGTCGACGCAGTTCGAACAGCTCCAGTTCACGCAGATCCACTTCGCCGAGCAGCACTCGTCCGGATTGCGGATCGTGATGCCGTTGCAGCAGATCGATCAGCGTCGATTTGCCGACGCCGGAGGCGCCACTCAAGGCGACTTTCAAACCGTAGGGAATCGTCGCCTCGATGCCACTCAACGTGGTTGGACGGCCCGGATGGCTGAAGTGCACCGCATCGAAACGCAGCGCCCCCGAAGTCGGAAACGGTTTCGGCGTGACCGGTGAAAACACCGTGGGTTCTTCGCCGCGCAACTCCATGACCCGACCGAGGCTGACGGTCATGCGCTGGATCGCCACGTACAGTCCCAACAGGCTCTGCACCGGTCCGACCGCCATCCCCAGATAGGTGGAAAACGCAATCAGCGCGCCGAGTTGCCAAGTACCCTGCACCACCCAATAACCACCGATCAAAAACGCGCAGGCACGGGACAGCGAGGTCAACGTGCCGGGCACGGCCTGGGTGAAAAATTCGGTGACTTGCAGGCGCAGCAACTGATTCATATAGCCCTGCCCGAGGTTTTCCAGGCGCCGCGCTTCACGCTGCTGCTGGCCGGCGGACTGGATGAATTTCATCACCGGCAGGGTCTCGACCATAAATGACGACATGTCTGCCGAACGCTCACGCAACTGCCGCACATCACGCTCGACCTTGCGCCGCATCCAGCGCAGCCACAGCACGTCGAGCGGAATCAGCACCAGCGCCAGCAGCGACAGTTTCCACGACAGGGTGAACAGCATCGCGATCGCCACCACCAGGCCGATCACACTGGATACCGCCGAGAACAACGAGTCCACGGCGAAGCGTTGAATCTCCGCCACATCGCCGTCGAGCCGCGACATCAAATCACCGATCCGCCGCTGGCCGTAGAAGCTCGGCGACAGCTTCTGCAAATGCCGGTAAAGGTCATCGCGCAGGGCAAACAGAATCCGCCCGGACAGCCGCGTGTGCAGATAGCGGTTGATCCCTGATAACGCCGTGCCGAGCAGGCCGGCGATGATCATCAGCACCGCGATCATGACCAGCATCGGAAAGTTGCGCGCCAGCAAGCCGTCGTCGATCAGCAGTTTGACCAGCCACGGCTGCACCAGCACCAGCAGCGACGCGCACACCGACAGTCCGAGCAGTCCGACAATCGCAAGCCGCTGCGGCCGCACAAACCCATACAACCAACGCAACGCCGCTTGCAGCGCGGCGGGGTTGTGGCTGTCGATCAGCCGCACGAACAGGCGCTGCATCACGGGCGCAACTGTTTGAGTTTGCGGTACAGGGTCGCGCGGCTGATGCCCAGAGCGTTGGCCGCAGCCGAGACATTGCCCTGATGGGTGTCGAGGGACTGGCGGATCATCTCCAGTTCGTTCTCGCGAATGCTGCCGGTCTGGGGTTTCTCGGTGGCGCAGAGTTCGTCGAGCATGCTGTCGGGCAGGTGATCGAGGGTCAGCAGCGTTTCCCCCGGCTCGCGCATCGCCAGCGCGGTACGCAGCACCATTTCCAGTTGGCGGATGTTGCCCGGCCAGTGATACGCGCCGAGCAGGCGATTGAGGTCGTCGTGCAGCACGGCGTTCGGTGCGTCGAGCTTGCTCAGCAGCCGAGTGACCAGCGCGCTGAAGTCATCGCGCTCGCGCAGGGCCGGAAGCATCACGCTGATGCCGTTGACCCGGTAGAACAGGTCTTCGCGAAACTGTTTGTCCTCGACCTGACGCTTGAGGTCGCGGTGGGTGGCGCAGATCAGCGCGACGTCGATATCCTGCTCTTCCCCGGCCCCCAGCGGCGCGACTTTGCGATCCTGCAGAACGCGCAGCAAACGCGCCTGCAGGGCCAGCGGCATGTCGCCGATCTCATCGAGGAACAGTGTGCCGCCGTGGGCCTGTTGCAGGCGCCCGATCATGCCGCCCCGACGCGATCCGGTGAAGGCACCTTCGCGATAGCCGAACAGTTCCGACTCGATCAGGCCTTCGGGAATTGCTGCGCAGTTCACGGCCACAAACGGTTTGTCGCTGCGGCTGCCGGCCAGGTGCAGGGCGCGGGCGATCACTTCCTTACCGGTGCCGGTCTCACCAAGCAGCAACACCGGCAATTCATTGGCCAGACCTTGGCGGGCCATGCGCAGGGCACGGGCATAACGGACGTTGTTGCCGGCCAGTGCTTCCAGATCGGGTTGCGCCTTGGCGGTTTTCGCCACGCTGCGCGGCGGGCCGCCGAGGTTGACCGAACGCGCCGGGGCTCGCAGGGTCTTGTAGAAAAATTCGCCCTTGGCGGTCTGCACACTGCCGACACCGCCCTGTTGCAGACGGGTCAGCAACTGCACGCCATCGACCCCGAGAAATTCCTCGCAGCGCTTGCCGACCAGTGCCGAACGCTCGGCCCGCAGCAACTGGCAGGCCTGGGCGCTGACCGCCAGAATCTGCCCGCCGAGACTGACTGCCAGCAGGCCTTGCCACGGCGATTCCAGATACTGCCGGCGACTGTGGAAGGCGAGGACGATCTGATCGGGAAAGCTGTTGTTGAACACCCGGCTCTCGATCTGGCTGACCGCCATGCTCAGCAGCGCGGTGCTGTCGTGAACGCGGCCGAGGGGGCCTTCGCGGGTCAGGTCGAGGACGCCAAGAATTTCGCCCTGAGGGCAATGGATCGGCACCGAGGTGCAGGAAAAATCGGTGAGACGGTCGAGGTAATGTTCGCCGCAATCGATCAGGGTGGGGCGCGCCTCGACCAGCGCCGTGCCGAGGGCGTTGGTGCCACGAGCGGCTTCGCTCCAGCAGGCGCCGAGGGTGATGTCCTGCAGACCGCTGCCCTTGAGCCGGTCGGCCCGTCCCTCGACGGCGAGGATAGTGGCGTCGGAATTGGCGAGGATGATCAGGCCTTCCTTGCCCTGACGTTCGGCCAGGTAATCGATGGCCGGTATCGCCGCATCGATCAGCAGGCGATTGCTCGCCAGCAATACATCGAGACTGGCGCTCGATTCCAGCGCCAGCTCATGCTTGCCATTGAAATGCACGCCGTGGCTCAGGCTGCGCCGCCACGAAGCATCGATCTCCGCACGCAACACGCCATCCGGGACTTGCCCTTCGAGATGGAGTTTTTCCCGGGCCAGCCGGGCTTCGTGGTGAGACTTGGGATCGGTTGTTTTTATAAGAGTCATCAAGCGCTCCGGAGCGGTCCGCTTTGCGCTTCTTTATATCAGCGCCCTGACGCCAATGTTTACGTTAACGTCAGGGCGATGGCAAGCACCGCAGGGCGCTAGTGTTCCAGCAGGCGGACCGGCTCAATATTCTTCGCGAGCAAGCTCGCTCCCACAGGGACTGGCATTGAACACAAATACTGAATTCAAATCGGTCATCTGTGGGAGCGAGCTTGCTCGCGAAAGCAATTGATCAATCAACTCGACTATCAGGGTTGCCAGACCTCGGCATTCACGAAAAATGCCCGGGCATTGTCTTCGAGACTTTCCAGGTGATAACCGCCCTCCTGCACGATCAGGCATGGCAGGCCCAGGCTGCGGATTCGCTCACCCAATGCTGCAAAGCCTTCACGGGTGACGGCGACTTTGCTTTGCGGGTCCAGCTCATAGATATCGAAGCCGAGCGACAGCACCAGCACCTCGGCGCCGAACTCCCGCACCGCCGTCAATGCGACTTCAAGTTGGCCAAGAAAATCCGCTTCGCTTGATCCATGAGCCATCGGCAGGTTGAGGTTAAAACCCGCTCCTGCGCCGCTGCCGCGTTCGTCGGCGAACCCGGCGACGCCCGGATAGAAGTTGGTCGGATCGCCATGCACCGAGACGTAAAGGACGTCATCGCGGTCGTAGAAAATTTCCTGGATGCCTTGGCCGTGGTGCATGTCGGTGTCGAGCACGGCGACTTTATCGAACTTGTCGCGCAACACCTGCGCCGCCACCGCCGCGTTGTTCACGTAGCAAAAACCGCCCGCTGCTTCGGCCCGGGCGTGATGCCCCGGCGGACGGCACAGCGCATAAGCCGCCGGCTCGCCATCGATCAATGCCTGAGCCCCCGCCACTGCGCTTTGCGCCGACCAGTAGGCCGAGCGCCAGGTCTGTTCGCCGACCGGGCAACTGCCGTCCGCCAGATAGCGCGCCGCCTGGGCGAGGATGCCGCGCAGTGCGTTGGGCTCACGGACGAAAATGTTCGACATCACCTCATCGCCCCAGTCTTCGGGGATTTCCTTCCAGCGTGCATGGGCTTCCTGAAGAAAGGTCAAATACGGCGCACCGTGTACCGCCAGCAACGGCGCAAGGCCTGCATCGGCAGGTTGCTCGACACTGAATCCCAGACCGTGGGCGGCCTGCACCAGGCGCTGCGCACGCTCGGGGACTTCCTGCGGCGTACGCATCTGCCCGCGCGAGTAATAGCTGCGTGGATGGTGGAGCAATTGTTCGGGGTGGAAAAAACTGCGCATGGTTCAGGCTCCCTGTTCGATTCGTCCGGCGCGGGCCAGCACGGCGTTGAGCAATACATCAGTGCCCTGCTTCACGTCTTCGGGCAACACATCTTCGGCTTCGTTGTGGCTCAGGCCACCCACGCACGGGATGAACACCATTGCCGTCGGGCAGTAACGCGCCAGGTGAATCGCGTCATGCCCGGCGCCGCTGACAATCGACTGCTGAGCGTAGCCCAGCGCATCCACCGCCTCCTGCACCGCCGCGACGCATTCGGCGTCGAATGGCGTGGCCGGGCTGATCCAATGCGGGGTAATCGTCAGGTTCAGGCCTCGGCCATCGGCAATCGCCTGCAAGCGGGCGCGGACTTGTTGCTCCATGGCAGCAATCGCTTCGTCACGGTGATGACGCAGATCGACGGTGAAATTCACCAGCCCCGGAATGGTGTTGCGCGAGGACTTGTTGATGCTCAACTCGCCGACCGTGGTCAGGCCCTCCGGCGCAAAATCCGTGGCCAGACCTTCGATTGCCTGGATCATCCGCGCAACACCGTACAACGCATCTTTGCGCAACGGCATTGGCGTGGTGCCGGCGTGGGCGGCCATGCCCTCCACGCACACATCGAGCCAGCGGATCGCCTGACCGCCCGTGACCACGCCGATGCTTTTGGCGTTGTCTTCAAGGATCGGACCTTGCTCGATGTGCGCCTCAAAATACGCATCCACCGCGCCGCCCAACGGACGCTCACCGGCGTAACCGGTACGCTGCAAAGCCTCGGCAACGCTGATGCCATCGATATCGCGCACCGCCAGCGCAGCGTTCAGATCCATGATCCCGGTGAACACTGCCGAGCCGAACATGGCCGGGGTGAAACGCGCACCTTCTTCGTTGGTCCACACCGCCACTTCCAGCGGTTTGCGGGTCTGGATATTCAGGTCGTTGAGGCAACGCACCACTTCCAGCCCGGCGAGCACGCCGTAGACGCCATCGAAACGTCCGCCTTCGGGCTGGGTGTCGAGGTGGCTGCCCATCATCACCGGCGCGGCGTCCGGATCGGTGCCGGCGCGTCGGGCGAACAAGTTGCCGATGGCATCCACACTCAAGGTCATGCCGGCTTCGCGGCACCAGTGGGCGAACAGTTCGCGGCCGGCCTTGTCTTCATCGCTCAACGCCAGACGGCAGCTGCCGCCTCGGGCTGTCGCACCGATTTCGGCCATGGCCATCAGGCTCGCCCACAGGCGTTCGCCATTGATTTTCAACATAAGGTTCTCCTGAAATTCCGGGTCAGGCACGGGCCATTTCCGCGCGATGGGCACTGGCGTGACGACGGGCGAGAGACAGCACGCAGACCAGCGAAATACCGGCGATCAGGCTGTAGAACACCGCCATCGGCCACCATTGCCCGATGAACTTGTGCGCGAGCATCGTGCCGATCAGCGGCGTCAGACCACCGGCCACCGCGCCGCAGATCTGATAGGCCAGCGAGATTGCGGTGTAGCGCACGCGGGTCTCGAACATGCCGCTGACGTACCCGGCGATCACCGCGTAGAACGACGCCATGCACACCACCGCCAGCGCGATGCCGAAGATGATCAGCGGCGCCTGGGCCGAACTGACGAGCACGAACATCGGATACGGCGAGGCCATCGCCAGCAGCGAAACCAGGCACAGGAAACGCGTCGCGCCGATCTTCTGCGCCGTCCATGCGGCCAGCGGCTGAATGCAGAACTGGATGATCGCGACGAAGAACAGGCATTCGAGAATCAGCGAACGTGGCAGCGCCAGTTGCTGAGTGGTGTAGGCGATCATGAAGGTATTGGTGAAATACACCCCGGCAATGCCCAGCGTGTTGGCGCCGATGCACAGTAACAGTGGGCGCCACGCGGTACGCAGGACTTCCATCACCGGTGCCTGCTCTTTCTTGATTTGCTTGCTGGCCTGCTCGCGGCTGGCGAGGAATTCCGGCGACTCGTTCACGCCCAGGCGAATCGCCAGGCCTACCAGCAGCAACAGCGCACTGGCGAGGAACGGCAGACGCCAGCCCCAGCTCATCAGGTCTGCTTCGGGCAAGCGGGTCACCGCGCTGAAGGCCAGCAGCGACAGAATCAAACCCGCCGGGCTGCCCAGTTGCGCGAACGACGCGAAGAAGTTGCGCCGGCCCTTCGGCGCATGCTCGCCGGCCATCAACACCGCCCCGCCCCACTCGCCGCCGACGGCGATGCCCTGGACGATGCGCAGCAGAATCAGCAGCACCGGCGCCGTCACGCCAATCTGCGCGTAAGTCGGCAACAGACCGATGCACACCGTGACCACGCCCATCATCAGCAGCGTGATGATCAGCGATTTCTTGCGGCCAATGCGGTCGCCGATGTGGCCGAAAATGATCCCGCCCAATGGTCGGGCAAAGAAGCCCACGGCGAAGGTTCCGAACGCGGCCATGGTGCTGAACAGCGGATCGTCGGAGGGAAAGAACAGCGCGCCGAACACCAGTGCGGCGGCGGTGGCGTAAATGTAAAAGTCGTACCACTCGATCATGGTGCCGATGAAGGCTGCGGCCGCCGCACGGCGCGGCTGGTTCGAAGCGTGGGGCTTCATGGGGTCGGGCTCCTTTGATTGTTTTTTTGGCAGGAGGAAAACGCTGATTCCAGGGCACTCTGGCGGTGCCTGTCGTGGGGTGATTTATCGTCCCGGGGCTATGATTAGTCAATTTTCTATTTATTATTCCGATTATTACCTCACCTTATAATCGAGAACCGCCATGGCCGAACGCGACGTACAACGCCTGCTTAACGACCGCTTGGACTGGAATCTTTTGCGCACCTTCCGGGTGATCGGCCAGGAGCTGAGCATCAGCCGCGCCGCCGCGCGCCTGCACTTGACCCAACCGGCGGTGAGCCAGGCGCTCAAGCGCCTGGAGGAGCAACTGGGTCGCCAGTTGATCGCCCGGCGCGGCCCGCGATTTGCCCTCACTGAAGTCGGCGAGCAGATCTTCGAACTGGCCGGCGAGATCTACGGGCAGATGTCCCAGGTCAGCAGCCTGCTGGAACAACCGGCCGATGAAGTGATCGGCAAGGTTCGACTGCTGATAATCAGCCGGATCTTTTCCGAGCGCTTCGATGACTTCCTCGCTGACTTTCATCGGCAGTATCCACGGGTAGATCTGGAGGTGGATGTGATGCGCAGTTCGGACATCGTCAGTGCCCTTCAGGAGAAAACCGCGACCCTCGGCCTGAGCCTTAATCGCCGCCCGCAACCGCGACTGGAACAGCGTCTGTTCCTGCGTCAGCGTTATGCATTTTTCTGCGGCAAACACCACGCGCTGTTCGGCCGAAAGGACATCGGTGAAGGCGATTTGCAGCGGGAAAATTTCGTCAGTTTCACCAGTGACCAAATTGGCGGGATGCTTTCGCCGCTGACGATTTTCCGCGATCAACAGGGCTTCAGCGGACGAATCGTTGCTTCATCGCCGAGCCTGGAAGAAGTGCGGCGACTGGTGATCGCCGGGTTCGGAATCGGTTGTTTGCCGGAGCACGTGGTAGCAGCAGACGTCGAGGCCGGATTGCTCTGGCGCCTGCCGCCGCACGAGGGGATTGCCGATGTCGACATTCATCTGTTGTGGAACCGCGACCAGCGCATGAGCCGCGCCGAGACGCTGTTCATCGAGCGATTGCAGGCCTGTCTGGCGGATCAGTAACCGAGCAGTCGATCCACGCGGTTGAGCAGCGGTTCACCGGAATTCAGACGGCGGAAGTTCTCGGCGATCTGTTCGGCGATGCAGTCATGAGACGCCGCCGAAGCCATGTGCGGGGTGATGGTCACGCCCGGGGTTTTCCACAATGGATGGTCAGCGGGCAGCGGTTCCTGTTCGAAGACATCGAGCAGCGCACCGCGCAGTTTTCCACGGGCCAGCACCTGTTGCAGATCGTCGATGTTCAGGTGCCCGCCGCGCCCGACGTTGACCAGTGCCGCGCCGTTGGCCAGACGCTCGAAGGTCTGGCGATTGAGAATGCCGCGCGTCTCGTGGGTGAGTGGCAACAGGTTGATCAGCAACTCCACGCCGTCGAGAAATGAATTGAAAGCTTCAGTGCCGTCGAAGGTCTGCACGCCCGATAAGTCCTTTTTGCTGCGCGCCCAGCCACGCACCTCGTATCCGGCGCTGGCCAGGTCTTGGGCAATCGCGCTGCCGAGCGAACCGAGCCCCATCACGCCGATTCGGAACTGATGGGCCGGGCGTTGCAGCGGTCGTTCCCAATGCTGTTGGCGCTGCTGCTCAAGGACTTGATCGAAGCCGCGATGATAGTGAATCACCGCCCAGCGCACGTACTCGGTCATGCCCTGGCGGTGACCAGGATCGACCACCCGGCATACCGGCAGATCGGGGCACGAGGGATCGTGCTCCAGGTGATCGATACCGGCTGCAACCGAGTGAATCACTTGCAGGTTGGGTAACGCGGCAAGACTGCCCGGCAGTGGAAACCAGCACGCCGCGATCTGCGCATTCACCGCGCGGGGATCATCGGCCAGCACCGCCGAGAGCTGCGGCGCACGGCGGGCAAAGGCTTCCTGCAATTGCTTGAGCAACAGCGAGTCGCGGGACATCAGTGCAACGGTGTTCATGACAGATAGGACTCGCGCTGGGATTCGATCAGGGTCAAGGCGGCCTCCCAGGCCAGGTCGATGATGTTGTCCTGTTCATCGCGGTCGAACTGTTCGGCGGTGTGGGCACAGACTTCCGGCGACGGGAAATGCAGCTCGCAACCGCCGGCAAGCGCCTGTACTTGCGCCTGGCAGGCACGCTCCAGAAAGTGGATTTCCTGAAATGCCTGGGCTACGCCGGATCCGCCGACCAGCAAGCCGTGATTGCGCAGGATCATCGCGCGATGTGGGCCGAGGTCGGCGATCAACCGCTCACGTTCATCCAGCGACAGCGCGATGCCTTCGTAGGTGTGATACGCCAGTTTTCCGTAGAACTTCAATGCATGCTGACTGATCGGCAGCAGGCCTTGTTTCTGCGCAGCGACGGCCATGCCGGCGGCGGTGTGGGTGTGGATCACGCAGTTCAGATCCGGGCGCGCCATGTGGATCGCCGAGTGGATCACGAACCCGGCGGCGTTGACCCGATGCCCGGCGTATTCAGGGTCGACGATGCGCCCGTCCTGATCGATGCGCACCAGATCGGAAGCGCGCATGCGGTCAAAGATCACGCCGTAGCGATTGATCAGGAAATGATGCTCCGGCCCCGGAATCCGCAGGGTGATGTGCGTGTCGATCAGGTCGGTCATGCGAAAGTGCGCAATCAAGCGGTACAGCGCAGCGAGCTCGCAACGGGCTTGCCATTCGATCGGGTCAATGTGGGCGGGTTTACTCACGAATACACCTCTTTGTTGGTATGAAGGACGACCGGGTTGGCCCGCAGACGAGCGAGGCCACAGACACCGATCAGCGACAGGGCCGACAGCAGCGTGAAGAACACCGCCAATGGCAGCCACTGCCCGGAAAACTTGCTGGCCAACAGCGTGCCGATCAGCGGCGTGGTACCGCCAGCGACCGCGCAGCTCAGTTGATAAGCGATGGAGATGCCCGAATAGCGCAGGTGCACCGGGAAGGCCTGGGTCATGTACCCGGCGATCACCGCGTACAGGGCTGAGAGGATCACCACCGCGACGGCGATGCCGAGGGTCATCAACAGGATGTTCTGAGTGCCGACCAGCAGGAACATCGGGTACGGCGTGACCATGCACAGCAGCGCCACCAACATCAGGAATCGCCCTTCGCCGATGCGCTCGGCGAGCAGCGCCGACAACGGTTGCGAGAGCAATTGAATGATCGTCACCAGGAACAGGCAGTCGAGAATGGTCGAGCGCGGAATGCCCTGATATTGGGTGACGTAGGTGATCATGAAGGTGTTGGTGAAGAAGAATCCTGCCGAGCCGATGGTGACGGCGGCGGCCGCGAACAGGATCTGCCGCCAGCACTGGCGGATCACGTCTTTCACCGGGTATTTGGCGGTTTCGTTGTTGTCCCTGGCCTTGGCGAATTCCGGCGATTCATGCACCCCGGAGCGGATCATCAGACCGACCATCATCAACATGCCGCTGGCCAGAAACGGCAGACGCCAGCCCCAGGCGAGAAAGTCTTCCGGCGACAGCGACGTCACCAGTCGGAACGCGATCAACGCCAGCAGCAAGCCTGCCGGGCTGCCGAGCTGGGCGAACGAGGCATAGAAGGTTTTGCGTTTGGCCGGAGCGTGCTCACTGGCCATCAACACCGCTCCGCCCCACTCGCCGCCGACGGAGATGCCCTGAATCAGACGAAGAACAATCAGACCGATGGGCGCCCAGATGCCAACGCTGGCGTAGCTCGGCAACAGACCGATTCCGGCGGTGGCCAGCCCCATCAGCGCCATCGTGACCAGCAGCATTTTCTTGCGGCCCAGACGATCGCCCAAATGACCGAACACCATACCGGCCATCGGCCGGGCGATGAAGCCAACAGCGAAACTGCCGAACGCGGCGAGCGTGCTGGTCACCGGGTCGCTGCTGGGAAAGAACACTTGCCCGAGCACCAGCGCGGCGGCGGTGGCGTAGATATAGAAATCGTAGAATTCGATGGTCGTGCCAATGAAGGCAGCGGCCGCGGCGCGACGCGGCTGAGCGGTGGAGTGCATGCAAGAACCCTGTGTATTTATAGTTTTAGGCAGGTGTCGAGGCGGGTGACAGTCGCGCTCTGTGGCGCTTGTGGGCTTTATCGCTTCCGTGACAGGATTAGTCAATTTTCAATAACTTATCTTTACTATTAGCGTGGCTACTACATGACTTCTTCCGCTAATCCCTGGGTCGGACGGCGTTTTCTCAATGATCGGCTGGACTGGAACCTGCTTCGCACCTATCTGGTGATCGGGCAAGAAGGCAGCATGAGCCGCGCCGCCGCCCGATTGCACATCACCCAATCGGCGGTCAGTCAGGCATTGAAACGTCTCGAAGAACAACTGGATTGTGTGCTGATTGCGCGCAGCGGACGGCGCTTTGATCTGACGGAAACCGGGGAAGAAGTCCTGCGAATTGCGACGGATATCTACGGTGACATCTCCCGTTTGGGCACCGTGGTCGAGAACCGCCATGACGACGTGGTGGGCAAGATCCGTATCCTCACCGTCAGTGGTGTCCAGGCGCGGCATTACGATGAGTTTCTTGCGGACTTCCACGAGACTCATCCAAAAATCGAGCTGGAAGTCGAGGTGATGGGCAGTTCGAACATCATCAGTTCGCTGCTGCAGAAGACCGCTACGGTGGGAGTGGGATTGTGTCGTTTACCGCAGCCGAGGCTGGAACAACGGGTTTTGTTTCGTGAGCGCTATGCGTACTTTTGCGGGCAGCGCCATCGACTGTTCGGGCAGCAGAATCTGACGCTGGAGCAATTGGCGGCGGAGAACTTTGTCAGCTTCACCAGCGATCAGCTCGGCGGCAATCTTTCACCGTTGACGCTGTTTCGTGACCAGCAAGGATTTACCGGCAAGATCGTCGCTTCCTCCACCAGTTTCGAAGAGATTTATCGTTTGATCTGCGCAGGGTTCGGGATTGGTTGTCTGCCGACCCACCTGGTACGAAGGGATGTCGAACAAGGTTTGCTATGGCGCTTGCCGCCGGAAGACGGAGTGGTGGATTTCGATATCCAGCTGCTGTGGAATCGCGAACAGAAGATGACCCAGGCGGAAACGGTGTTCCTCGACAGCTTCCAGCACATGCTCAGCTTGCGTGAGCCTGTGCTGTGAAGCTGCGATGGATTACACGTGGGGATCGCCCGGCGCCTTGGTCGGCGCAGCGTATTGAGGTTTGAGGTGGCCGTCCTGATCGAGTAGCCAGGCGTCCATGATCTGCCGCACCACGGGGCCTGCGACTCGACCACCGGCCTCGCCGTTTTCGATCATCACCGAAATCGCGATTTTCGGATGCTCGGCCGGGGCAAAACCGACGAACAAGGCGTTGTCACGATGGCGCTCAAGGGTTTTCTCGCGGTTGTAGCGCTCGCCCTGCTTGATCGCCACCACTTGCGCCGTACCACTCTTGCCGGCGATGCGGTATTGCGCGCCGGCCGCCGCCGCACGTGCGATACCTCGGGCGTCGTGCATCACCATCTGCATACCGTGGTTGACCTGGTCCCAGTCACGCGGATCCTTGAGCAGGATGTTCGGCATCGGGTGTTCGTCCACCGGCGCCACACCGTCGACGGTCTTGGCCAGGTGCGGACGGTTCCAGATGCCCTTGTTGGCAATCAGCGCAGTGGCTTGAGCCAGTTGCAGCGGCGTGACTTGCATGTAGCCCTGGCCGATGCCGAGGATCACGGTTTCGCCGGGGAACCAGGCTTGCCGACGCGTGGCGCGCTTCCAGGCCTGGGACGGCATCAGACCGGGCGACTCCTCGAACATGTCGAGCGAGACTTTCTCGCCGAGGCCGAACATCGCCATGTAGTCATGCAGGCGGTCGATGCCGAGCTTGTGCGCCAGGTCGTAGAAGTAAGTGTCGTTGGAGCGCATGATCGCTGCATCCATGTCCACCCAGCCATCGCCACTGTGGTTCCAGTTGCGGTACTTATGATCGAAGTCCGGCAGTTGGTAATAGCCAGGATCGAAGACCCGGGTTTGTGGCGTGACGACACCGGCGTCAAGGCCAGCGATGGCCACCTCCGGCTTGATCGTCGAACCGGGCGCGTACAGGCCTCGCAGCACGCGGTTGAACAGCGGACGGTCGATCGAGTCACGCAGCGCGGAATATTCCTTGGAGCTGATACCGGTCACGAACAGATTGGGGTCGAAGCTCGGGTTGCTGACCATGGCCAGCACTTCGCCGGTCGACGGGTCCAGCGCAACCACTGAGCCCCGACGGTCGCCCAATGCGGCTTCGGCGGCTTCTTGGAGCTTGATATCAAGGCTGAGGACGATGTTTTTGCCGGGTATCGGGTCGGTGTGTTTCAGGACCCGCAGAACGCGGCCTTGAGCATTGGTCTCCACTTCCTCGTAACCGACGTGGCCGTGCAGTTGTGGCTCGTAGAAGCGTTCGACACCGGTCTTGCCGATCGATTGGGTGCCACGGTATTCGACGGAATCGAGGGTCTTGGATTCTTTCTCGTTGATGCGGCCGACGTAGCCAATCGAGTGTGCGAAGTGTGCGCCCAGTGGATAGTTACGAACGAATTGCGGCTCGACATCCAGGCCTGGCAGACGGAACTCGTTGACTGCCAGCACGGCGATTTGTTCTTCGGTCAGTTCATAGAACAGCGTTACGGGTGTAAACGGATGGCGCGACTGCTTCATGGCCTTGTCGAAGACTGTTCGGTCTTCGGGTGGCAGGTGCAGGAGGCTAATGACCTCGTCCAGCTCCTGGTTGACGTCAGTCGCACGTTCTCTTGTGATCGTCAGGTTATAGCTGGGACGGTTATCGGCCAGCAACACGCCATTGCGATCGTAGATCAGGCCACGTGTCGGCGGGATCGGCAGGACATGGACGCGGTTGTTTTCGGAGATGGTCGAGTGATAGTCGAACTCGACGACTTGCAGGATGTACAGGCGCACAACCAGGGCGCAACTGACGGCGAAGACGAACAAGGCACAGGCGATCAGGCGTTTGTTGACCAGTCGTGTCTCTTTTTCGTGATCCTTGATAGGGATGGGTTCGGGCATTTCTGCAGCCACTCTTTGACAAAAATGAGCGCCGATCCTTGGGCGTGACATCAGTCCGTTAAAAAACGAGCTGCACCATACCAAAAACCGGGCGGTCATTTCAGAGGGATTTCCCCAATGGTTGCTGTTACGACGGTCGAGCACTTTCCTGCGGGCAAAACAAAACCCCAACTGCTTTCGCAATTGGGGTTTCGGAATTTAATCTTGACGATGACCTACTCTCACATGGGGAAACCCCACACTACCATCGGCGATGCATCGTTTCACTTCTGAGTTCGGGATGGGATCAGGTGGTTCCAACGCTCTATGGTCGTCAAGAAATTCGGGTACTGACTCGTGACCAGACGGCCTCGCTTCAGCAAATTGGGTATGTGACAGCTTTCGGTGTTTTGTGAGCGTCGAACTTTCGGTTCATTGCGTCTTCACACACCGCAATCTGGTCTCTTTCGAGTCAACAGATTGCTTGGGTGTTATATGGTCAAGCCTCACGGGCAATTAGTATTGGTTAGCTCAACGCCTCACAGCGCTTACACACCCAACCTATCAACGTCGTAGTCTTCGACGGCCCTTCAGGGAACTCAAGGTTCCAGTGAGATCTCATCTTGAGGCAAGTTTCCCGCTTAGATGCTTTCAGCGGTTATCTTTCCCGAACATAGCTACCCGGCAATGCCACTGGCGTGACAACCGGAACACCAGAGGTTCGTCCACTCCGGTCCTCTCGTACTAGGAGCAGCCCCTCTCAAATCTCAAACGTCCACGGCAGATAGGGACCGAACTGTCTCACGACGTTCTAAACCCAGCTCGCGTACCACTTTAAATGGCGAACAGCCATACCCTTGGGACCGGCTTCAGCCCCAGGATGTGATGAGCCGACATCGAGGTGCCAAACACCGCCGTCGATATGAACTCTTGGGCGGTATCAGCCTGTTATCCCCGGAGTACCTTTTATCCGTTGAGCGATGGCCCTTCCATACAGAACCACCGGATCACTAAGACCTACTTTCGTACCTGCTCGACGTGTCTGTCTCGCAGTCAAGCGCGCTTTTGCCTTTATACTCTACGACCGATTTCCGACCGGTCTGAGCGCACCTTCGTACTCCTCCGTTACTCTTTAGGAGGAGACCGCCCCAGTCAAACTACCCACCATACACTGTCCTCGATCCGGATAACGGACCTGAGTTAGAACCTCAAAGTTGCCAGGGTGGTATTTCAAGGATGGCTCCACGCGAACTGGCGTCCACGCTTCAAAGCCTCCCACCTATCCTACACAAGCAAATTCAAAGTCCAGTGCAAAGCTATAGTAAAGGTTCACGGGGTCTTTCCGTCTAGCCGCGGATACACTGCATCTTCACAGCGATTTCAATTTCACTGAGTCTCGGGTGGAGACAGCGCCGCCATCGTTACGCCATTCGTGCAGGTCGGAACTTACCCGACAAGGAATTTCGCTACCTTAGGACCGTTATAGTTACGGCCGCCGTTTACCGGGGCTTCGATCAAGAGCTTCGCGTTAGCTAACCCCATCAATTAACCTTCCGGCACCGGGCAGGCGTCACACCCTATACGTCCACTTTCGTGTTTGCAGAGTGCTGTGTTTTTAATAAACAGTCGCAGCGGCCTGGTATCTTCGACCGGCGTGGGCTTACGCAGCAAGTGCTTCACCCTCACCGGCGCACCTTCTCCCGAAGTTACGGTGCCATTTTGCCTAGTTCCTTCACCCGAGTTCTCTCAAGCGCCTTGGTATTCTCTACCCAACCACCTGTGTCGGTTTGGGGTACGGTTCCTGGTTATCTGAAGCTTAGAAGCTTTTCTTGGAAGCATGGCATCAACCACTTCGTCGCCTAAAGGCAACTCGTCATCAGCTCTCGGCCTTGAAACCCCGGATTTACCTAAGATTTCAGCCTACCACCTTAAACTTGGACAACCAACGCCAAGCTGGCCTAGCCTTCTCCGTCCCTCCATCGCAATAACCAGAAGTACAGGAATATTAACCTGTTTTCCATCGACTACGCTTTTCAGCCTCGCCTTAGGGACCGACTAACCCTGCGTCGATTAACGTTGCGCAGGAAACCTTGGTCTTTCGGCGTGGGTGTTTTTCACACCCATTGTCGTTACTCATGTCAGCATTCGCACTTCTGATACCTCCAGCAAGCTTCTCAACTCACCTTCACAGGCTTACAGAACGCTCCTCTACCGCATCACTTGCGTGATACCCGTAGCTTCGGTGTATGGTTTGAGCCCCGTTACATCTTCCGCGCAGGCCGACTCGACTAGTGAGCTATTACGCTTTCTTTAAAGGGTGGCTGCTTCTAAGCCAACCTCCTAGCTGTCTAAGCCTTCCCACATCGTTTCCCACTTAACCATAACTTTGGGACCTTAGCTGACGGTCTGGGTTGTTTCCCTTTTCACGACGGACGTTAGCACCCGCCGTGTGTCTCCCATGCTCGGCACTTGTAGGTATTCGGAGTTTGCATCGGTTTGGTAAGTCGGGATGACCCCCTAGCCGAAACAGTGCTCTACCCCCTACAGTGATACATGAGGCGCTACCTAAATAGCTTTCGAGGAGAACCAGCTATCTCCGAGCTTGATTAGCCTTTCACTCCGATCCACAGGTCATCCGCTAACTTTTCAACGGTAGTCGGTTCGGTCCTCCAGTCAGTGTTACCTAACCTTCAACCTGCCCATGGATAGATCGCCCGGTTTCGGGTCTATTCCCAGCGACTAGACGCCCTATTAAGACTCGCTTTCGCTACGCCTCCCCTATTCGGTTAAGCTCGCCACTGAAAATAAGTCGCTGACCCATTATACAAAAGGTACGCAGTCACAGAACAACGTCTGCTCCCACTGCTTGTACGCATACGGTTTCAGGATCTATTTCACTCCCCTCTCCGGGGTTCTTTTCGCCTTTCCCTCACGGTACTAGTTCACTATCGGTCAGTCAGTAGTATTTAGCCTTGGAGGATGGTCCCCCCATATTCAGACAAAGTTTCTCGTGCTCCGTCCTACTCGATTTCATGACTAAGAGACTTTCGCGTACAGGGCTATCACCCACTATGGCCGCACTTTCCAGAGCGTTCCGCTAATCTCAAAGCCACTTAAGGGCTAGTCCCCGTTCGCTCGCCACTACTAAGGGAATCTCGGTTGATTTCTTTTCCTCAGGGTACTTAGATGTTTCAGTTCCCCTGGTTCGCTTCTTGCACCTATGTATTCAGTACAAGATAACCATCTTATGATGGCTGGGTTCCCCCATTCAGACATCTCCGGATCAAAGTCTGTTTGCCGACTCCCCGAAGCTTTTCGCAGGCTACCACGTCTTTCATCGCCTCTGACTGCCAAGGCATCCACCGTATGCGCTTCTTCACTTGACCATATAACCCCAAGCAATCTGGTTATACTGTGAAGACGACATTCGCCGAAAATTCGAATTTCTCAACTAAGAGAACTCACAAATTTTACCTTAGCCTGATCACCACCAGTGAAAGTGGATCTCAGTCTATCTTTCTATCACATACCCAAATTTTTAAAGAACGATCTAATCAAAAGACTAGAAATCAATATTCAAATCGAATATTCATTTCTAAACTCTCAAACTTCGAAGCAGTTTATGGTGGAGCCAAGCGGGATCGAACCGCTGACCTCCTGCGTGCAAGGCAGGCGCTCTCCCAGCTGAGCTATGGCCCCATAACAAAATTGGTGGGTCTGGGCAGATTCGAACTGCCGACCTCACCCTTATCAGGGGTGCGCTCTAACCAACTGAGCTACAGACCCAATTTCGAGCTTGTAACTGTTAGCTCAGAGCTATCAGCTTGGAGCTTAAAGCTGCTTCTATCGTCTTCTTCAATGAATCAAGCAATTCGTGTGGGAGCTTATGAAGCAGCTGATGTCGTCGATTAAGGAGGTGATCCAGCCGCAGGTTCCCCTACGGCTACCTTGTTACGACTTCACCCCAGTCATGAATCACACCGTGGTAACCGTCCTCCCGAAGGTTAGACTAGCTACTTCTGGTGCAACCCACTCCCATGGTGTGACGGGCGGTGTGTACAAGGCCCGGGAACGTATTCACCGCGACATTCTGATTCGCGATTACTAGCGATTCCGACTTCACGCAGTCGAGTTGCAGACTGCGATCCGGACTACGATCGGTTTTATGGGATTAGCTCCACCTCGCGGCTTGGCAACCCTTTGTACCGACCATTGTAGCACGTGTGTAGCCCAGGCCGTAAGGGCCATGATGACTTGACGTCATCCCCACCTTCCTCCGGTTTGTCACCGGCAGTCTCCTTAGAGTGCCCACCATAACGTGCTGGTAACTAAGGACAAGGGTTGCGCTCGTTACGGGACTTAACCCAACATCTCACGACACGAGCTGACGACAGCCATGCAGCACCTGTCTCAATATTCCCGAAGGCACCAATCCATCTCTGGAAAGTTCATTGGATGTCAAGGCCTGGTAAGGTTCTTCGCGTTGCTTCGAATTAAACCACATGCTCCACCGCTTGTGCGGGCCCCCGTCAATTCATTTGAGTTTTAACCTTGCGGCCGTACTCCCCAGGCGGTCAACTTAATGCGTTAGCTGCGCCACTAAGAGCTCAAGGCTCCCAACGGCTAGTTGACATCGTTTACGGCGTGGACTACCAGGGTATCTAATCCTGTTTGCTCCCCACGCTTTCGCACCTCAGTGTCAGTATCAGTCCAGGTGGTCGCCTTCGCCACTGGTGTTCCTTCCTATATCTACGCATTTCACCGCTACACAGGAAATTCCACCACCCTCTACCATACTCTAGCTCGCCAGTTTTGGATGCAGTTCCCAGGTTGAGCCCGGGGATTTCACATCCAACTTAACGAACCACCTACGCGCGCTTTACGCCCAGTAATTCCGATTAACGCTTGCACCCTCTGTATTACCGCGGCTGCTGGCACAGAGTTAGCCGGTGCTTATTCTGTCGGTAACGTCAAAATTGCAGAGTATTAATCTACAACCCTTCCTCCCAACTTAAAGTGCTTTACAATCCGAAGACCTTCTTCACACACGCGGCATGGCTGGATCAGGCTTTCGCCCATTGTCCAATATTCCCCACTGCTGCCTCCCGTAGGAGTCTGGACCGTGTCTCAGTTCCAGTGTGACTGATCATCCTCTCAGACCAGTTACGGATCGTCGCCTTGGTGAGCCATTACCTCACCAACTAGCTAATCCGACCTAGGCTCATCTGATAGCGCAAGGCCCGAAGGTCCCCTGCTTTCTCCCGTAGGACGTATGCGGTATTAGCGTTCCTTTCGAAACGTTGTCCCCCACTACCAGGCAGATTCCTAGGCATTACTCACCCGTCCGCCGCTGAATCAAGGAGCAAGCTCCCTTCATCCGCTCGACTTGCATGTGTTAGGCCTGCCGCCAGCGTTCAATCTGAGCCATGATCAAACTCTTCAGTTCAAACATCTTTGGGTTTTTAAGAAACCCTAAACTTGGCTCAGCAATCGTTGGTTACATCTTTGATTTCTCGCGGAGTAACTTGTGATGCTGATAATCTTGTTGACTATCAGTCTGACTCCACAAGCACCCACACGAATTGCTTGATTCAGTTGTTAAAGAGCGGTTGGTTAAGATCTTTCGTCTCAACCGAGGCGCGCATTCTACAGCAGCCTCATTTACTGTCAAGTGATTATTTACAGAAGTTTTTGAAGATTTCTTCAACAACTTCAACCACTTGCGCTTCCGATCTCTCGTTAGCGGGAGGCGAATTCTACAGCGTTACACGCTGCTGTCAACACCTCTTTTTCTTCGCTTTCGACCGAGAAGATCAAATCGCTGAAAGCGCCCAACAAACCGGCATTTCCAACGCCTTCCAGGCTTCGATGAACTGAAGCGGCCCGCCTTCGAAACTTACTAAATCATTGAATTTAAAGGAGTTTTCCGTTTCGACTGCGCCGGAAGTGGGGCGAATTATAGAGACTCAGAATCTGCCGTCAACACTTAATTTGAGTTTTCTATCAACCTTAGGAAAACGTCGCTTCTATATAGACGCGAACGCAGTGAGTGCGCACTATATTGCCCAATACACCAGCTACCTTCTCGGATGATGCCTCGCAAATGAACGACCAACCCCGCAGCCTTGCCTCAACCCTGTTCCCGGTTGGCCTTCTATTAATAGCCATGGCATCAATCCAGTCCGGCGCCTCGCTGGCGAAAAGCATGTTCCCCATCGTTGGCGCTCAAGGCACGACAACTCTGCGCCTTATCTTCGCCAGCATCATCATGCTGTTACTGCTCAAACCCTGGAGAGCGAAGCTGACGGCAAAGTCGCTACGCACAGTGATTGTCTACGGGATGGCCCTGGGCGGCATGAACTTCCTGTTCTATATGTCATTGCGCACTGTTCCGCTCGGCATCGCCGTCGCCCTGGAGTTCACTGGCCCGCTGGCAGTCGCCATCTATGCCTCACGTCGCGCGATCGATTTTCTTTGGATAGTTCTGGCGGCCATCGGATTGCTGTTACTGATACCGACCAGCGCCACCGAAGCGGGTATCGATCTGATCGGTGCAGGTTATGCGCTGGGAGCCGGCGTTTGCTGGGCACTGTACATTCTGTTCGGTCAAAAGGCCGGCGCAGATAACGGCGTGACTACTGCGGCGCTTGGCGTGATGATCGCAGCCCTGTTCGTCGCCCCCATCGGCATCGTCCATGCCGGAAGCGCACTGCTGACACCCGCATTGATCCCGATCGCGATCGGGGTCGCGATCTTGTCCACAGCCCTTCCCTACACACTGGAAATGATCGCTCTCACCCGCATGCCCGCCCGCACCTTCGGCACGCTTATGAGCATCGAACCGGCCTTTGGCGCACTGTCGGGCCTGCTATTCCTTCAGGAATACCTTTCTTTGTCACAATGGATGGCGATCCTGTGCATTATTCTGGCCTCCGTCGGTGCGACCATGACTATGGGCAGCACTGCCAAACCCGCGATCGCGGCAGATTGAAACGGGATTGAACGAAGATCTGGCATTTGGCGCTCATTTAGGCCATGTTTAGCCTCGCAACCCAATGCCAGACATGGATTTTTTCGGATAGGGACATCAGAACGCTTCAAGCGAGAGCGCATACAGGCAGACCCGAGCGCCAGACTCGAGGCCGCCATAAGGACGGTAATGAAACGAATTTTGATACTGATCGCCATACTCGCCATTGCAGGCTGTGCGGCGACGTCGAAAACCCAGGTCAAGCATGGCAAGAAGGGGCTGCACATCAACTGTTCGGGGCTATCCTCCTCTTGGGACAAGTGCTACACCAGCGCCGCAAACTCTTGTGCACCGAAAGGCTATAAGGTCATCGCAAAATCAGGTGATGCCGTGGAGGAGCCGGGTGATTACCCCTTCGGCCTCAATCCTGCCGGTTACACCAGCCGCAGCATGATCGTCATCTGCAAATAGGCCGCCACTATTGCGCTCGCGTAGCGGCGAGCTGGTTCCCGATCTCTTCATGACAGGAACTCAGCACCCGCTGCTGAATTTTTGGCGACGCCAGCATACGCGCCACCACCAGCGCCCCGACACATTGCGACAGAATCGCCCAGGCCAGGCTGTCGCTTTCCAGAATCTGCGCCCAACTTTCCTGAAGCTTACAAATCCACAGTTCGGCCTGTTCTCGCACAACAACATCCGATCGCGCAATCTCGGCGCCCAGTGCAGGCAATGCGCAGCCCAGCTCAGGTTGCTCGACATGAGCCATGTTCAGATACAGTTTCAGGCATCGCTCCAGCCGTTCCCGATCTTGCGGACCCTGCCCGCCCAAGCGTTCCAGACTCTGGCACAACTCGCGCTCGACGATAGCCGCAAACAACGCGTCCTTGGACGAGAAGTGGCTGTAGAACGCCGCTCCACTCAGGCCGATCGCCTTCATCAGTCCATCGACACCCATTGATGAGAACCCGTTTCTTTTCGCAGAAAGCGAACTGCTTTGCAGGAGTTTCTCTTTCGTTTCCAGCTTGTGACCGGCGGAGTACCGCATGTGTTTGTCCCCACAATTGAGTGCCTTGACGCTCAGCGGATCCTAGCATAACGTTCGTTCACTTAACGATCGTTTACTAAAGGGATCCACCCATGAATAACAAGAAGGTCGTATTGGTTGTCGGTGCAGGTGATGCCACAGGTGGCGCCATCGCCAAGCGCTTCGCCAAGGAAGGTTTCATCGCTTGCGTCACGCGCCGCAGCGCCGACAAATTGCAGCCGTTGGTGGAAGCCATTCAGGCGGACGGCGGGGAAGCCCACGGGTTTGCCTGCGATGCACGTCAGGAAGAAGACGTGATAGCGCTGATCGTAGATATCGAAACCCGCCTGGGCCCGATTGAAGCATTCGTTTTCAACATCGGCGCCAACGTTCCTTGCAGCATCCTCGAAGAAACCGCCCGCAAGTATTTCAAGATCTGGGAAATGGCCTGTTTTTCCGGATTCCTCAATGCCCGCGAAGTCGCCAAACGGATGGTGACCCGTAACCGTGGCACCATCCTGTTCACCGGCGCGACTGCAGGATTGCGCGGTGCCTCAGGCTTTGCCGCATTCGCCGGGGCCAAGCACGGTATTCGGGCTCTGGCACAGAGCATGGCCAGGGAGCTTGGCCCGATGAACATCCACGTCGCCCATGTCGTGGTCGACGGCGCCATCGATACCGACTTCATCCGCGACAACTTCCCCGACAAATACGCCACCAAGGATCAGGACGGTATTCTCAATCCCGACCATATCGCCGAGAACTATTGGTATCTGCATAGCCAACCCCGGGACGCCTGGACGTTCGAACTGGATCTGCGTCCATGGAATGAGCGCTGGTAATTCCCCTCCCCGATAACAAAAACAGAGTGCAGCGAACATGAGCAAAACCGTGGAGTTTTATTTCGATCTCGGCAGCCCCGCCACCTACCTGGCCTATACCCAGCTACCAAGGATCTGCGCCGAAACCGGCGCTCATCTGATCTACATTCCGATGTTGCTGGGCGGCGTCTTCAAGGCCACCGGCAACGCATCGCCGGCAATGATCCCGGCCAAGGGTCTTTACATGTTTCAGGACCTGGACCGCTACGCCAAACGCTACGGCGTGCCCCTGAAATTCAACCCGCATTTCCCGATCAATACCCTGATGTTGATGCGCGCAGTCACCGGTATTCAACTGCGTCATCCCGATCGCTTCCAGACATTCATCGATTGCCTGTTTAAAGCGCTGTGGGTTGAAGGCCGTCCTATCGATGAGCCGGCAACCGTTGCCGCCGTGCTGACCGAACATGGCTTCCAGCCTGAAGAGGTACTGGCATTGACCAATGATGAAGCAGTCAAGGCTGCACTCAAGAACAATACCGAAACCGCCGTGAAGCGTGGCGTCTTCGGTGCGCCGAGCATGTTCATCGACAACCAGTTGTTCTTCGGTCAGGACCGGCTGGACTTCGTGGCGCAAGCCCTTCGCTAAATCTCCACCACCAGACGCCCCTGAGCTGCCTTCGTTGCCAGCAGCTCATGGGCTTCCCCGGCAGTTTCCAGCGTAAACCGACGCGGATCGAGCAACGGGCGCAATTGGCCGGACTCAATCAAGGCAGCAGCCTGTCGCAGGATCTCGCCATGATGCTCACAGCCTCGGCCGGTCAGTAACGGCAGCAAGGTGAACACTCCCGAATACGTCGCCCCACGAAACGACAACGGCGCCAGACTGTGCTGCCCCCAACCGAGACAGCTCAGCACATGCCCGCTATAGATCCGTGCTGCTTTGAAGGATGCGTCCAGCGTCTCGCCGCCGACCGTGTCATAGACAATATCGAACCCTTCCCCCGCCGTGAACCTGGCGACATAGTCCTCCACCGAGTTCTCTCGATGATCAATGAACGTCGCACCGTAGCCCTCGATGATCGAGCGTTGTCCTCCAGAACCCGTGGCATAGACTTCAGCACCGAATGCACGAGCCAGTTGAATGGCCACATGCCCGACACCGCCCGCACCACCGTGAATCAACACGTTGTGCCCCGCCCCCACCCGAGCCCGATCCACCAGACCCTCCCAAGCGGTGATCAGTATCAATGGCAAGCTTGCGGCCTCACGTGAGCTGAGGTTCAAAGGCTTACGCGCCAGCAGTCGTGCGTCCACCACTGCAAACTCGGCCAACGATCCTTGCGCGCCGCCAATGCCCGTGGCTAACGCATACACCTCATCGCCCGGCGCCCATCCCTGCACGCCCTCACCCACTGCTTCGATCACACCAGCCAGATCCAGTCCCAACACTGCCGGCAACGGTTGCCGGGCATGGGCGGCCTGCCCCGCACGAATTTTCAGATCGAGCGGATTCACACCGCTGGCCTTGATCCGCACCAGTACCTGTCCAGCCCCAGCCACAGGCCGTTCCAGGGAAACCAAGCGTAACGGCCCATTGGCCTGGTCCACCATCAGGGCTTTCATGTTCAGTGAGTCAGTCATTTCGGTCATTCCTGTCGGAGAAAGTGAAACCATGTTCCCGCAACAGGCCTATGCCGATAAGAAGCCAAATGACTATAGTGAGCATGCCGAATTGGCATGAATGAGGCGCTTTATGGACAAGCTAAACGCAATGGCCATCTTCGTCCGGGTAGTCGAACGCGGCAGTTTCTCTGCCGTTGCCCGGGAACTACACACCACCCAGCCGACTATCAGCAAAGTTCTGCGCGCCCTTGAAAATCAATTGGGCGGCAAGCTGATTGCCCGCAGTACGCGCAAGTTGTCACTGACCGATGAAGGTCAGCGGTACTACAACGAATGTCGAAACATCCTCGCAGCCGTGGATGCCGCCGAGCAGCGTTTCCAGTCCGGCAGGGAAACCGTGGCCGGTCCTCTACGAATCGGCTCATCCGTCAGTTTCGGCCGTTTGCAGATTGCCTCGCGACTGGCGGATTTTCTGCAACGCTACCCTCAGGTGCAGGTCGACCTGCAATTGAGCGATCAGAATCTGGATCTGGTCAGTGAAGGCCTGGACGTCAGCCTGCGCATCGGCGATTTGAACGACAGCGGCATGATCGCCCGACGCATCGGCACCACCCACCGGCTCACAGTGGCGACGCCCGATTACCTGCGACGCCAAGGTCACCCACAATCACCTCAGGATCTTGCGCAGCACAACTGCCTGCAATTCAACCTGCTCAGCACTCAGAACCTGTGGACCTACGAGAAGGATGGCCAATATCACGACGTACGTATCCAGGGCAATGCCCAGAGCAACAACTCCGAAGCGATCCGCGAAATGGTCTTGGGAGGACTGGGGATTTCGCTGTCACCGGTCTGGCTGTTCAGCGAGGATTTGAAGGCCGGTCGGGTGATCGCCCTGTTGCAGGACTACCAGACCCGATCATTGCCGATACACGCCGTGTCCCCGGTGAACCGTCGCCAGTCCGCCAGGGTCAACGCGTTTGTCGACTTCATGACCCGGGCGCTGGCTGCAGCGCCCGAGCTTCAACCGATCAGATAGCGGCAGTACGCGTGTTCAACCACTCCAGTGCCGCGCCATCAAGCAGCGGGCTCAGACGCTCGCGCACTTCGGCGTGATAGGCGTTGAACCACTGTTTTTCTTCCTGCGTCAGCAACGACGGTTCCAGGCAACGGGTATCGATCGGGCACAGGGTCAGGGTTTCAAACTTGAGGAACTCGCCGAATTCGCTGCTTCCCGCTTCAACGTTCATCGCCAGGTTCTCGATCCGCACACCCCAGCGGCCCGGACGATACGTGCCCGGTTCAATGGAGGTGATCATCCCCGGTTGCATGGCAGTCTGTGGTGCTGGCGCCGCCTGATAGGCAATCACCTGCGGACCTTCGTGAACGTTGAGGAAGTAACCCACGCCGTGGCCGGTGCCGTGGCCATAATCCACGTTCTCGGCCCAGATCGGCGCGCGGGCAATCGCATCCAGCAGCGGCGACAGAATGCCTTTAGGGAAATGGGCGCGGGACAACGCGATCACACCTTTCAGGACGCGGGTGCAGTCGCGTTTCTGCTCTTCGGTTGGCGTACCGACCGCCACCATCCGCGTGATGTCGGTAGTACCGCCCAGATATTGGCCACCGGAGTCAATCAGCAACAAGCCGTCACCCTCGATCACCGCGTGCTCTTCCGGGGTGGCGTGGTAATGCGGCATCGCACCATTGGCGTTGAATGCGGCAATTGTGTTGAAACTCAGCGACACATAATCCGGACGTCGCTCACGGGCTGCCGTGAGTTTTTCATCGATGGTCAGCTCGGTTATGCGCTCGCGCCCCCAGGCCGATTCCAGCCAGGTGAAAAACTCGCACAGCGCCGCGCCATCCTGCTCCATCGCCTGACGAATATGGGCGGCGTCTGCCAGGCTCTTCTGCGATTTGGCCAGCGTGGTCGGGTTCAGGCCTTCGACCAGTTTCACGCCACTGTCGAGGTTGTCCAACAGACCGCTGGTCACCCGCGCCGGATCCGACAGCAGGCTCGCGCCACTCGGAATCGCACGCAGGGCATCAGCGATTTCGCTGTAGTCACGCACGGTCACGCCGTCTTTTTCCAGCACGGCACGCAACTCTGCATCGACCTTACTCAGTGCGACAAACAGCGTGGCCTGCTGCTGGCTGATCAGCGCGAAAGAAACGAATACCGGGTTGAACGACACATCGCCGCCGCGCAGGTTGAACAGCCAGGCGATGTCGTCGAGGGTGGCGATGAAATGCCAATCGGCGCCGCGCTCCTGCAGGGTTTCGCGCAGTTTGGCGAGTTTCTCGCCACGGCTGACTGTCGCCTGCGGTGGCAGGTGCTGGTAGATCGGCGCATTCGGCAGCGCCGGGCGATCACTCCAGACTTCTTTCAACAGGTCGATGTCGGTACGCAGACTGGCGCCCCGCGCTTCGAGCTTGCTGCCCACCGTACGCGCCGACGCAACGGCCATCACCGCACCGTCAACCGCGACCACGCCACCTTCCGGCGTCTGTTCGGCGAGCCAGTCCAGCGGGCTCGGCTGACCCGGTTGCAGTTTCACCAGTTCGATGCCGCTGCCCTTGAGTTCCTTGGTCGCCTGTTCCCAGTAGCGACTGTCGGCCCAGACCCCGGCGAAATCGGGGGTGACGATCAATGTACCCACCGAGCCATGGAAACCCGACAACCATTGCCGGCCCTGCCAGTAACCCGGCAGGTATTCCGACAGGTGCGGGTCGGCGGACGGCACCAGCAACGCGTGGATACCTTCGCGGCGCATCAGTTCACGGGTGTGCGCGAGGCGCTGGGGAACCGTTCCATCGGTCAAAGTCTGGGTACTCATCATGTCTCCTGCCAATCACTTCATCGTTATTGTTCGGTGCCGTTCCAAGACGGCGAGTTAAAGCCTTGTCGCCCAGAATGCCGGAGCACTGGCGCAGGCGGTCTTGATCAGTTCTACAGCCTTGTCGACGTCTTCGGCAGTGGTGAAACGGCCGAGGCTCAGGCGAATCGTGCGCCCCGCCAGATGCGCATCGTGCCCCAGTGCCAGCAAGACGTGGGACGGCGCGTTGCTCGCGGAATTGCAGGCCGAAGTCGCGGAAAACGCAATTGAATGACTCAACGCCGCCGGGTTGAACTCGCCTTCGCTGAAGGTCAGGCTCAAGGTGTGCGGGATACGTTGAGTACTGCTGCCGTTGAGGCGCACGCCGGGCAGGCTCAACAGTTGTTCAAGCAGACGTTCGCGCAGCGCGACGATGGTTTTCTTCTCGTCATCAAAAGCTTCGGCAGCCAAGGCAAACGCCGAGCCCATGGCAGCAATCTGGTGAGTCGCCAACGTACCGGAACGCAAGCCGCCCTCGTGGCCACCACCGTGAATCTGCGCCTGCAAGCGCTGTTGCGCACGCGGGCCGACGTACAGCGCGCCTATGCCTTTGGGGCCGTAGAGCTTGTGCGCCGAAAACGACATCAGGTCCACCGGCCATTGCGCCAGATTGATCGCGACCTTGCCCGCGCCCTGAGCCGCATCGACGTGGAACAAGGCCCCGCGCCCACGCACCACTTCGCCGATGGCCGGGATGTCGTTGACGGTGCCGAGCTCGTTGTTGACCAGCATCAGCGATACCAGAAAGGTGTCATCGCGCATCGCTTCACTGACTGCTTGCGGGGTGATCAGGCCTTCGGCGTCCGGCACCAGATAGGTCACGGCGACACCGGCGTCCTGCAATTGCCGGGCGGTATCGAGAATGGCTTTGTGTTCGATCTGACTGGTGATGATGTGCCCGCCGGACACACCACGGGCCTGGGCCACGCCTTTAAGGGCAAGGTTGTTGGATTCGGTAGCGCCGGAGGTCCAGACAATCTGCTGTGCCTGAGCGCCAACCAGTTCGGCGACTTGTCGCCGAGCGTTCTCGACCGTTTGTCGGGCTTGTTGGCCGAAGGCGTGGGAACTGGAGGCCGGGTTGCCGAAGTTACCGTTGAAGCCCAGACACTCGATCATCACCTGGATGACCCGCTCGTCCACCGGGGTGGTGGCGGCGTAATCGAAATACAGCGGACGTGTGTTCATAAAAAGACTCGCAGAGCGTGTTCCGGGATCAGGAAGCTCGTGTCTACAAACGGCACGGCGCAGCCTTGTGAGCTGCGTCCGGGTTCGAGAGCGCCATCAATACCTGATCGGATGCCGTTAAAGAAGAACAACTTCATTTAAAAGTGCGTAGGAACGCTCCTGAGCGCGACTTTAACAGGCATCGGGGCGGCGGTTGTAGCACTGCGTCAGCCAAAGCTTTCAAGGAGTAACGGATACAGCGAAATCACCAGCAACGCCGCCATGCCCCAGTTGAACACCCGCAGCCAGCGACGATCCTTGAGCACGTTACGCAGCAACGTTCCGCACGCCGCCCAGACACCGACGCTCGGCAGGTTGATGATGGCAAACACCGCGGCAATCACGATCACATTGGTGAAGTAACCCTGCATCGGCGTGTACGTGCTGATGGCGCCGATGGCCATGATCCAGGCTTTGGGATTGACCCACTGAAAAGCCGCCGCGCCGAGATAGCTGATCGGTTTTGCTTCGCCCTGCTCGCTGTCGCCGACCGGGCCCGAATGGGCGATTTTCCACGCCAGATACAACAAGTACGCCGCGCCAACGTAACGCAGAGCCGTATAAAGAAGAGGATAAGTCTGGAACACCGCGCCCAAACCAAAACCCACTGCTACCACCAGCACGAAGAAGCCGCAGGTAATGCCGAGCATATGGGGGATGGTGCGGTTAAAACCGAAGTTCACGCCCGATGCCAGCAACATGGTGTTGTTCGGTCCCGGTGTGATCGAGGTGACAAGGGCAAACAGGGCGAAGCCCAGCAGCAGGTCGAGCGAGAGGGTCATGGCAGGCAGTCCGTCAGGGGTCATTCAGGTGTTGACCCTATCCCACGGCGCCGCGCAAACCCACGGACAGTTGGGTAAAACTTCGAGCAGTACAGTTGCGAATCAGCTAGGACGACCGTGCAGCTGTACGGCCCGCTCGGCGCTCATTTCACCCTTGTTGTCGAAACCGAATGTCTTCTGCGGCTGGCCGAGCAATTCGGCTTTTTTCGCGTGGTATTCCTCGAAGGACAAACCGCGACGGTTCAAGGTTTCGAGGGCTAGTTCCCGGGTTTCTTCCGCAGTGTAAGGCCGCAATTCCGGGGAAACGTGGCTCGCGCAACCGGCGAGAACAGAGACAGCGAGCATCAGCGAAACAGTCAGTAAACGATTCATGGGAGTGTCCTGGCGAGCGGTGTGTGTCGGTGGAGAAAGGCTACGCCCGGGCACGCTTTGGCAGAAATCAACGCTCTCAATAGTGGCTATCGGAATTTGGACAGGGTTGATTTCATATTTTCGTGACGGCAGTTTCCTCGGCCACAGCGCGCTACGAAGTCACCGACGAATTCCTCAAGATCTGGCGCCGCGTGTTGCGAGGCGGAGCCGCAATGTGACCCGCACGCGGCTGATCAAGATCGGCGAGTTGGCGGTGAACAAGTAGCGCCCTGTGGCCAACCCGCAAGACGAGCGCCTTATCCAGCTGCCGATCTAGCCGACCAGTTGGCAGTGCAAGCCATCGTCGTGACTGCGGGCGATGCTGCTCAGTACCTGGAATGAGCCGAAGGTCACGGTGCGCGCCTGATGAGTACGGATCAGTTGCCAGAAGTCCTGCTCGCCGGTCTCGAAACTCTGGAACGCGGCCTCTCCCGCCTCGCGGGACTGCCATTGCAGAAAGCTCAACACTCGCCGGCCATCGTCGCTGGCCTGGACGCTGGCACTGACGAAGCCGGGGTAACGCTGGGCCAGGCGTTCGGTCTGCACCGCCAGCGCCGAGACCAGCGCCGGTTGCTGGCCGGGTTCGATTTCAAATTCGATCAATTGGGTAAAGCTGCGGTTTTTCGCTGGTGCTTGCATGACATCCCCACTCTGTCAGACGAATCTTGCGATTCGAAGGCGTGCAGGGTAAAACCTCGAGTTAACTAGAGGTCAAGGGGCAATTTTCAAATGATCACTGCGGAAAATCTGCACAAGCAATTGACCGTCGGCGAAGTCGCGGCCCGCAGCGGCGTGGCGGTTACCGCCCTGCACTTTTATGAATCCAAGGGTTTGATCAAGAGCCAGCGCAATGCCGGCAACCAGCGCCGCTATCCTCGGGAGGTGCTGCGGCGGGTGGCGTTGATCAAGGTGGCGCAACGGCTGGGCATTCCACTGGCGGAAATCGGCGAGGCGCTGAAACAGTTGCCGGATAACCGCGCGCCGACGGCGGCGGACTGGAAAGTGTTGTCGGAGCAGTGGCGGCGGGAGTTGGACGAGCGGATCAATCAGTTGGTGCTGCTGCGTGATCGGCTGACCGGTTGCATCGGTTGCGGATGCCTGTCTATGGAGGCCTGCCCGCTGCGCAATCAGGGCGATGTGCTGGGCGAACAGGGGCCCGGAGCGCATTTTCTCGACGTTCCAAAGTGAAGGTTCCCACGCCACGGGTTTCGGCTTCCCGCGCGTAGTCAGCGAACAGGAACGCCAGCGCCAGCGGCGATTTTTGTGGTCGGCATTTGGGCTCCGTTCCGGCGTTGCGGGCTGCTCGTCGGCTGCCCGGTCACGGCGGCGGCACGGATCTATAGTTGAGCGACCGGCAACCCCGGCGAAGGCACACCTTCAACCTCTAATAAAAACCAGGCAACAAATAACAGGGAGCACCGCCATGAGCGTCAAACCCATTCCCGAGGGGTACCACAGCATTACCCCGTACCTCGGCATTCACAAAGCTGCCGAAGCCATCGACTTCTATAAAAAAGCGTTCGGTGCCACCGAAGTGATGCGCCTGAGCATGCCCGACGGCGGCATCGGCCACGCCGAACTGCGCATCGGCGACAGCGCGATCATGCTCGGTTCGCCATGCGATCAAGGACCGCTGAGCAATCCGGACACAGCGGTGTCGGTCGGTTTGCATCTGTACGTGACCGATGTCGACAAATCCTTCCAGCGCGCGCTGGATGCCGGCGCGACCTCGGTGTCCGAGGTCAAGGATCAGTTCTACGGCGACCGCAGCGGGACATTGAAAGATCCGTACGGGCATCTGTGGTTCCTGGCCACGCGCAAGGAGGACCTGACGCAGGCGCAGATCGAGCAGCGGGCAAAGGAAATGTTCCAGCAGGGTTAGCAACGCCGAGTGTCCATTCCCGCGCAGCGCGCGGGGATCGGCAAACACGATTCATGAACCGTCGAACCACGCTTCACGTCTTGTCATGAACGCCCGGCGATTTCAGGATGCAGGCCACTCGCCTGAATAAAGGATCACATCCAGATGTTTGCCGGATTCGTCAAAGACCAGCGCCTCGTCAACGGCGTGGACATCAGCTACCGCATCAAAGGCAGCGGCCCGGGTCTGCTGCTGTTGCACGGACACCCGCAGACCCACGTCATCTGGCACAAGATCGCCGAGCAACTGGCCGAACATTTCACCGTGGTCGCTGCAGACCTGCGCGGTTATGGCGACAGCAGTCGCCCGCCGGCCGATGAGGCTCACCTCAATTACTCCAAGCGCGAGATGGCCAGCGACGGCGTGCAATTGATGAAAGCGTTGGGTTTCGAGCATTTCTCGATCCTTGCCCACGACCGTGGCGCCCGGGTCGCCCATCGCCTGGCTCTCGATCATCCCGAGGTTGTGCAGCGCATGATCCTGCTCGACATCGCCCCCACGCTGGCGATGTACGCCCAGACCAACGAAGCCTTTGCCCGGGCCTACTGGCACTGGTTCTTCCTGATCCGTCCGACGCCGCTGCCGGAAACCCTGATCGAAGCCGATCCCGAAAGTTACCTGCGCAGTGTCATGGGCAGCCGCAGCGCCGGGCTGGCACCCTTTACCGATGAGGCGTTCAGCGAATATCGGCGTTGCCTGGAACGTCCCGGCAGCGCTCGCGGAATTTGTGAAGATTATCGGGCCAGTGCCGGCATCGACCTGGAACATGATCGCGCCGACCTCGCGGCCGGTCGTCACTTGAACCTGCCATTGCTGGTGCTGTGGGGCGCCGAGGGCACCGTCGGTCGGTGCTTCGATCCGCTCAGGGAATGGGAACAGGTGGCCACCAACGTACGGGGCAAGGCCCTGCCTGCCGGGCATTACCTCGCCGAAGAAGTCCCTGAGCTGTTGCTCGTCGAAGCGCTCGATTTTCTCTGCTGATTTCCCTCCTCCAATCCGGCGGCATGCGCTGCCGGACTGCTTAGCCCTCCTCCTCGCAAATCCGCCCCGCGCAGCCGCCACCTGCAATCGCGAAACATTTACTTTCATATCGCTTATCGGGATTTGCTTCGGTCATCCGTCTTATAGAAATGCGGGCCGGTCGCGTAGGCAAAAGCCACGACCGGCCCTTCAGGGACTGCCGCGCTGCGAAGCCCGTAGCGTCAAGTCCTCTCACTGAATCAAGACCCGTCATCATGTCGAAGAAATCCCGCTCGAAACTGTGGTTCCTGGTACACAGCTGGCTGGCATTGCCGATCTGGTTTTTCGTTCTGATCGTCTGCGTCACCGGCACGCTGGCGGTGGTCAGCCAGGAGATCGTCTGGCTGGCCAACCCGCAAATGCGCGCCAGTGCACCGTCGGATGATGCACCGCGCCTGAGTTACGACCAGATCCTCGCCGAAATTAAAAAATCCGAACCGCAGACGGTGGTGCAAAGCATCAACCGCCCGGACGAATCGCACTTTGCCCTCGACGTCGACGTCAGCTACCCCGACGGGCGTTCCTTGACGGTCTACGTCAATCCGTACACCGGCGTGATCCAGGGCACGGCGCCGAGCTTCAACTTCAAGGCGTTCACCCGCGCACTGCATGGCTGGTGGCTGGTGCCGTTCACCAACGGTTTCAGCTGGGGCTGGTACCTGGTGTCGTTCCTCGGCCTGCCGTTGCTGGCGTCGCTGGTGACCGGACTGGTGGTGTACAAGCGTTTCTGGAAAGGTTTCTTCCGCCCGACCCTACGCATTCGCCACGGCGCGCGGATTTTCTGGGGCGACTTTCACCGCCTCAGCGGCATCTGGTCGATCTGGTTCATCGCGGTGATTTCGATCACCGGCACCTGGTTCCTGATCCAGGCGCTGCTGTTTGACAACCAGATTTCCATCTCCAGCGAGCCGATCATTCCGGCCATGTCTCGCGAAGCCGTTCCGCAGTCCAGCGATGGTTTGCCCCCGCCGCGCATCAGCCTGGACCGCGCCATCGAAATCGCCCGGACAAAAATCCCCGGCTTCGAAGCCAGCTTCATCAGCCTGCCGGGCAATGCCTACGCGCATCTGGATATCGGCGGGCGCGGCTGGTATCCGCTGATGTACCAGACCGCCACGCTCAACCCGTACAGCGGTGACGTGGCGGCTTCGCGGCTGTTGTCCGATCGCACGTCGCTGGAGTTCGTCACCGAATCCATGCGCCCGCTGCACACCGGTGACTTCGGCGGTCTGTGGGTCAAGCTGATCTGGTTCTTCTTCGGCCTGCTGCTGAGCATGATGGTCCTCAGCGGGTTGTTGATCTGGACCAAGCGCACCGCGCTGGCCACGGCCAACGCCCTCAAGCGCGAGCACAAGAAACAGCGCGTACAGGCACAACCCGCCCTGCGCCGTGAAACGTCGGAGGCCAACCTGTGAGCAAGTCCACTCCTGTGGCTCAGCCTTCACGGCTGAGCGTGATCTGGCACAAATGGCGCTTCCACATCAACGTGCTGTTGCTGTTGATCCCTTTGGGCTTCATGCCCAAATACTTCGCCGACGCCTCGCTGTTTCGCGGAGACAGCGGATTGGGTGAAAGGGAGATCGGCGAAATCCAGGTCGGCCCCTGGAGCCTGCGACTGGCCGAACTGCGCAACGAGGCACCGACCCTGAGCGGGCCGGCCGGCTACATGAAAGATTTCAACGCGGCCCTCTGCGATGCCTGTGTCGACCACGTCAAGGCGACGTACCTGCGCATCGGCAAACCTCGCAGCCTGCGCGCGGCCGGGGTGATTTTCTTCGGCACGCCTTACCGCATGGGCACCCAGCTGCCGGTGCCGGAAAAGACCGCTGCCGACGCCGAACTGTGGATCACCATGGAAGGCTGGGACGGCAGCATGCATCAAGCCTCGATCCCGCTGAGCCAGGCCTCGCCTGCCACCCTCGCCTGGTTGAACAAACAAGGAGCCAAACCATGAGCCGTCCTTTCCGACTGAGCATCCGCACTGCACTGCTGGCGCTGTGCGCCGGTTTCAGCGCCAGTGCCCTGGCCCACAACCCGATGTGCGAGTGCAAGGCCATCGACGCCGAGCAGATCAAGTGCACCGGCGGTTTCTCCGACGGCAGCGGCGCGCCGGGGGTGACCCTGGATGTGATCGGCTACGACGAAACCATCCTGGTGCCCGGCAAGCTCGGCGCCGATTCGACCCTGACCTTCAAGAAACCCGGCGCCGAGTTCTACGTGTTGTTCGACGCCGGCCCCGGCCATGTGGTCGAAATCGACCAAGCGGATATCGAAGCCCCATGACCACACCGACCACCCAGGTTGTACGCCCGGCCGGTGCCGGGCACGAAACCCTCAACGTGCTGCTGATGTGCCTGCTGATCCTGGCTGTCGCCGGATCAGTAGTGGCATGGCGCGGCGTCTCCCACGAGCCCGAGCCGGTTTCCAGCCATCAGCTGGATGCCCGCCGCGACCTCGGCGCCAGCGAGCAAGGCATCTATGCCGACTTGCGGGTGACCCTCGACGAGATCCGCCTGCTGCGTGAAGAACAGCAAGCGCTGCCGACCCCGCAGGACCTTGCAGATGAAGGGTTCGCGCCATTCGCCCAGGATGCCAGCTCGGTCAGTCGTGGCGGTCATGCCTGGCAGTTGCTGGCCGACCGCGCCTACTTCGGCCACAGCCAGGCTCCGGCCGTGGCCGGGTCGTTTCTGATGCGCCTGAACGACGCCGCACCGGATATCTGGCTCAACCGCGCCACCGACCTGCAAGCGCCGACAGATCTGTCCGACACAGCGCTGTCCGCTGCCGGCTGGAAACAGATCGTCGCGCAATTCGATGCCGGCGTGACCCGCGAACATCGTCATTGAACCCTCGCCTTCATTCGAGAGAAGACCGCTTGCCCATGCCTAGTTCATCTCAACGCCGCCCCTTCCTGCGCCTGCTGCTGATCGGTCTGTGCGCCTGCCTGCTGAGCCCGCTGGCCAGCGCCGATCAGGCCAAGCGCCTGCGCATCGGCATCACCCTGCATCCGTATTACAGCTATGTGGCGAACATCGTCGGCGACAAGGCCGAGGTCGTGCCGCTGATTCCCGCCGGCTTCAACCCGCACGCCTACGAGCCGCGTGCTGAAGACATCAAGCGCATCAGCGGGCTGGATGTGATCGTGCTCAACGGAGTCGGGCATGACGACTTCGCCGACCGTATGATCGCCGCCAGCGAAACGCCGAACATCAAGACCATCGAGGCCAACGAAAACGTGCCATTGCTGGCCGCCACCGGGGTTGCCGCGCGCGGTGCCGGCAAAGTGGTGAACCCGCACACGTTTCTGTCGATCAGTGCCTCGATTGCCCAGGTCAACAACATCGCCCGTGAACTGGGCAAGCTCGACCCGGACAACGCCAGGACCTACACCCAGAACGCCCGCGCCTACGGCAAGCGCTTGCGGCAGATGCGCGCCGACGCTCTGGCCAAGCTGACCCAGGCACCGAACGCCGAATTGCGAGTGGCCACGGTGCACGCCGCTTATGACTACCTGCTGCGCGAGTTCGGTCTGGAAGTCACCGCCGTGGTCGAGCCGGCCCATGGCATTGAGCCGAGCCCGAGCCAGTTGAAGAAAACCATTGACCAACTGCGCGAGCTGGACGTGAAAGTGATCTTCTCCGAGATGGACTTCCCGTCTACCTACGTCGAAACCATCCAGCGCGAGTCCGGTGTGAAGCTGTACCCGCTGTCGCACATTTCCTACGGCGAATACACCGCCAACAAGTACGAAAAGGAAATGACCGGCAACCTCGACACCGTGGTTCGGGCGATTCAGGAGTCCGGCGCATGACTTCAAAAGAAATCGAACTCCCTGTGGGAGCGAGCTTGCTCGCGAAAGCGTCCATTCAGTCAACGTCGCCGTTGGATGAGAAAACGCATTCGCGAGCAAGCTCGCTCCCACGAGTATCAGGCCCGACTCTGGAATTCGCCGACGTCAGCCTGACCCTCGGCCGCACGACCATCCTCGACAAGGTCACCTTTCAAGTGCAGCCCGGCAGCGTGCATGCGCTGGTCGGCCCCAACGGCGGCGGCAAGAGTTCGCTGATCAAGACTCTGCTCGGGCAAATGCCCCATCAGGGCCGGCTCAGCCTGCAATGGCCCGGCGAGCCCGGCACCATCGGCTACGTGCCGCAGGCGCTGGAGTTTGATCGCGGCCTGCCGATGACCGTCGATGATTTCATGGCCGCCATGTGCCAGCGTCGCCCGGCGTTTCTCGGATTGAGCAAACGCTACGCCGGCGCCATCGGTGATGCACTGGCGCGGGTCGGCATGCAGGACAAGCGCAAGCGCCGGATGGGCGCGCTGTCCGGTGGCGAACGCCAGCGGGTGCTGCTCGCCCAGGGTCTGATTCCGGCGCCGCAATTGCTGGTGCTGGATGAACCGATGTCGGCCCTCGACGAAGCCGGGATCCAGGTGTTCGAGCGTTTGCTCGGCGACTGGCGCGCGACGGGCGTCACCGTGCTGTGGATCGAGCACGATCTGGAAGCGGTCGGGCGCCTGGCCAATCGCGTCACCGGCCTCAACCGCCGCGTGCTGTTCGACGCCACGCCACAACAGGCCCTGACCCCGGAGCGTCTGCTGACCCTGTTCTCGACCCATCCACGGAGCGCTGCCTGATGAGTTATGAAGCCTTTCGTTTGACGGTGCAGGGCTGGGCGTCGTCCGGTTACCTGCCGGAAGCCCTGGCCTACGGTTTTGTGGTCAACGCGCTGCTCGCCGGCCTGTTGATCGGCCCGGTGCTCGGCGGCCTCGGCACGCTGGTGGTGGTCAAGCGCTTCGCGTTTTTTTCCGAGGCGGTCGGCCACGCGGCGCTGACCGGCGTGGCCATCGGCATTCTGCTCGGCGAACCCTACACCGGGCCTTACGGCAGCCTGTTCGGCTATTGCCTGCTGTTCGGCATCCTGCTCAATTACCTGCGCAACCGTACCGGCCTGGCTCCGGACACATTGATCGGCGTGTTCCTTTCGGTGTCTCTGGCGCTGGGTGCCAGCCTGCTGCTGATCCTGGCGGGCAAGATCAACGTGCACATTCTGGAAAACGTATTGTTCGGCTCGGTGCTGACAGTCAACGGCAACGACCTGCTGGTGCTGGCGATTGTCGGTTCACTGGTGATGGCGCTGGCCCTGCCGTTGTACAACCGGATCATGCTTGCCAGCTTCAACCCGCAACTGGCGGCGGTGCGCGGTGTCGCGGTGAAAACCCTGGATTACCTGTTCGTGATCCTGGTGACGCTGATCACCGTCGCGGCAGTAAAAGTCATCGGCGCGATTCTGGTCGGCGCCCTGCTGGTGATTCCGGCAGCGGCCGCCCGCTTGCTCAGCCAGTCGCTCAAGGGTTTCTTCTGGTGTTCGGTGCTGATTGCCACGGTCAGCACGCTGTGCGGGATTCTCGCACCGATCGTGTTCGACCTGCCGATTCCGTCCGGCGCCGCGATCATTCTGGTCGCCGGTATCGCCTTCGCCATCGCTGCGATTGCCCGGGGCGTCGTCCCCAGTCTGAAAGGGAACCTTGGATAAATGGCTTTTTCATTGCGACAACTGACCCTGGCCATCGCCCTCAGCGGCGCAGTTTCGAGCCCTCTGCTGGCGGCCGAGAAACCGTTGCGGGTGCTGGCTTCGTTGCCCATCACTTATGGTCTGGGCGAAGTCCTGCTCAAGGGCACCGACATCAACCTCGAACGCGCTGCGCCGGCCAATCTGCCGGGCAGCCGTCAGACCGCTTACTTCACCGGGCGCGGCGCCCCCGCGCTGAGCAAACTGGCCGCCGGCGCCGACGCAGTGATCGGCGTGCGCTCGCTGTGGGCCGATGATCCGCTGTACCCGATCGCCCGCCGCAGCAATATCCGCATCGTAGAAGTCGACGCGGCGCGCCCGGTGGACGGCGCCTTGCCCGGCATTGCCGTACAACCGGGGCTCAAGGTTGACGGCCTGAACAGCCAGCCGTGGCTGGCGAGCAACAACATGGGGCGCATGGCTGACGTGATGGCAGCGGATCTGGTGCGCCTGGCGCCGAAGGACAAACCGAAGATCGAGGCCAATCTGGCGACGCTGAAACAGCGTCTGCTGAAACTCAGTGCCGACAGCGAGGCGCGTCTGGCCAGTGCCGATAACCTGAGTGTGATGAGCCTGAGCGACCACTTCGGTTATCTGATCGGCAGCCTGAATCTGGAACTGATCGGACAGGATGCGCGTCCGGATGCCGAATGGACGCCAGAAGATCTGAAAAAACTGACCGCCACACTGAAAGACAATGACGTAGCGGTGGTGCTGCACCATCGGCAGCCGTCGGACGCGGTGAAAGCGGCGATCGCCGAATCGGGCAGTCAGCTGCTGGTGCTGAGCACCGATGCGGCGGACCCGGTGGGGGAGCTGGAAGGGAATGTGGATGTGTTGCTCAAGGGCTTGAGCGGCGCGTAACGCCAGTCGCCCCCCGTTGATCGTTCCCGAAGCGGACGCAGAGCGTCCAATGAGACATTCCCACGCAGAGCGTGGGAACGATCATCAAGGCCGATCTTCCAGACATGAAAAAACCCGCTGACCGTTCTCGGTTCAGCGGGTTTCTTTTTGGCTGGAGACTTACTGGGCAGCCGCTTGCGCTTCCATCTTCTGGCGCAGGCTCAGCGGGCGCATGTCGGTCCAGACTTCTTCGATGTAGGCCAGGCATTCCTTTTTCAGGCCGCTCTTGCCGACGGTGCGCCAGCCCTCCGGCACGGCCTTGTAGTCCGGCCAGATCGAGTACTGCTCTTCGTGGTTGACCACGACTTGAAAGAGGATGTCCTCGCGGTCGAATACTGACGTCATGCTGTGTCTCCATCGCTTGAAGGGTGGGCTGCACGACGGGTGCAGCCGGGTATGTAGAAAGAACGTTCGACGCGGCGAAAAATTTACAGGCTGGCGGTCGCGGCGCTCAGCGCACGGCCGAAGACTTCGGCGACGCGATCGATTTCGGCGGCGGTAATCACCAGCGGCGGCAGGAAGCGCACCACCGCGCCATGTCGCCCGCCCAGCTCCAGAATGAGCCCGCGCTTGAGGCATTCACGCTGAACCAGAGACGCCAGACGTGCGAAGGCCGGTGGATGGCCCAAGGCATCCGGGGTGCCATTCGGATCGACCAGCTCGACGCCGAGCATCAGGCCACGACCACGAATATCGCCCAGTTGCGGGAAATCGCGTTGCAGGATGTGCAGGTGTTCACTCAAGCGTTCGCCCATGGCGGCGGCGTGTTCGCAGACCTTGTGTTCGACCAGGTAACGCATCACTGCGGAACCGGCGGCCATCGCCATCTGGTTGCCACGGAACGTCCCGGCGTGGGCGCCTGGCTGCCAGGTGTCGAGCCAGTCGCGATAGACCACCACGGCCAGCGGCAGGCTGCCGCCGATGGCTTTGGACAGCACCACTACATCCGGCGTGATGCCGGCGTGTTCAAAGGCAAACATCTTGCCGGTGCGGGCGAAACCGCTCTGGATTTCGTCGATGATCAACGCCACGCCGACCTTTTTGGTGATGCGGCGCAGACCGCGCAACCACTCGATGTCCGCCGGAATCACACCGCCCTCGCCCTGCACCGCTTCAACGATGACGGCGGCCGGCAATTGCACGCCAGCCTCCGGGTCGTTGAGCAGGTTTTCCAGGTAACTCAGGTTGGCCTTCACGCCCGCCGCGCCACCGAGGCCGAACGGGCAACGGTAGTCGTACGGGAACGGCATGAATTGCACGCCGTTGCTGAGCAATGCGCCCAACGGTTTCTTCGGACCGAGGCTGCCCATCAGGCTCAAGGCGCCCTGACTCATGCCGTGATAACCGCCGGAGAACGACAGCACGGTGCTGCGCCCGGTGGCGGTACGCACCAGTTTCAGCGCGGCTTCCACGGCGTCAGTGCCGGTCGGGCCGCAGAACTGGATTTTCGCTTCCTTGGCCAATGCGGGAGGCAAGAGGCCGAACAGGTCCTGAACAAACTGGTCTTTCACCGGTGTGGTCAGGTCCAGGGTATGCAGCGGCAGCTCATCGGCCAGCACCTGCTGGATTGCCTCGATCACCACCGGATGGTTATGCCCCAGCGCCAGAGTGCCGGCACCCGCCAGGCAATCGATGAAGGTCCGGCCCTCGACGTCCTCGACGTACAGACCCTTGGCGCGTTTCAACGCCAGCGGAATGCGCCGCGGGTAACTACGGGCATTGGATTCCTGCTGGCTCTGACGGGCCAACAACGGCGACTCATTGAACTGATACAGCGTTTCCGCCGGCGCGGAGGCGATCCGGGCCGACGACTCTTCGATAAGGCTGGTGGCGACTGACATCTCTCGACCCCTCAATACGCTATGGATAGTGACCAAAACTGCACACCAGGCAGTGCGCGTTCCGGTCGCGGGGCGCACATGCAGGTTTTCCTGTTCTGGAAACGCACCAGCGTGTTGAGGATTTACACCCTTGATCGAATGTCAGGCCGAGATTGCCAGCGCCTTGTGCATCGGCAGAGTCACAACGCCGTGTTGTATGAGGGGAGACGCCGTTTCGCGATAACCCAGGCGCCGGTAGAACGCCGCGCCGGTTCGCGTGCTGGCGAGCGTGACGCGAGGCTGGCCACGAATCCGCAGCCACCCCTCCAGATCGCCCATCAGTGCGCGACCCGCACCGCGACGAAACCACTCCGGCTGCACATGACAGAACGTGATCTCGCCATTGGCTGCGGCCATGCCGACACCGACAGGTTTGTCCTGCAGCAGCGCGATGTTCAGGTAAAGACGCGGATCGGCGAGCCAGGCGCTGATGTGTTCCGCCGATTGTCGGCGGATCCAGCGGTCGACCAGTTGTGGATCGTTGCGATGGTCGAGCGCGCAACCTACGCGAATCGAGCGCTCGAGAATCCGGCTGATGATGCCGGCGTCGGCGGGGGTGGCGGGACAGATGTAGACGGGTGCTTCCATGGCGCTGTTTCCCTCAATCCATTGAGTCAGAGACTGGAGCGACAATAACGTCGCGGCCAGCAGATGACTAATGGAGAGAGGTTACATTTGATGTGCCTGGCAAACGTCAGAGCGGTTGCAGCGGCATGGTCAGCTCGACCCGCAAGCCATCCGGGCGGCTGTCGAAATGCAGGGTGCAGGCGCAGCGTTGAACGATGGCCTGGACAATCGCCAGTCCCAGTCCGCAACCGGTGCTCTGGCCGTTGCGCCAGAAGCGCTGGGTCAGATGTTGCAGATCGTCCGGCGCAATCCCCGGCCCATGATCGCGCACCACGAAACGCACATGAGAGGCGGAGGTTTCCAGGCTCAGTTCCACCGCGCCGTCCGTCGGGGTATGTCGCAGAGCGTTATCCAACAGGTTGCGCAAGGCTGCGATCGACAACACTGCCGGCATTTGCAGGGGCGCAGCGGACAAGCGTTCAGGCAGGTGCAGCCTGATGCGCTGGCGCTGGTCGCTGGCCGAGTCCTGAATCGCCAGTTTCGCCACCTGTTCGGCACTGCACTGGACGCCGTCGTCGAACGACAGACTGCCTTCGACCCGCGCCAGCAACAGCAATTGCTCGAGGGTCCGGTGCAGGCGGTCGGCGCCCTCCTCGGCCCGGGCCAGAGACTGATCCCGTGCACTGCCTTCGGTCATGCGCGCCACTTGCAGGTGGGTCTTGATCGCCGTCAGCGGACTGCGCAGTTCATGGGCGGCATCGCCGGTCAGGCGACGTTCGCGCTCGATGGTCTTGCCGATGCGCTGGAACAACTGGTTCTGGGTTTCGAGCAGCGGTTTCAGTTCGCTGGGGAATGACTGCAACTGCAACGGCTCGAGCGAATCGGCGTTGCGGCGCATCAAGGCTTCACGCAAGCGATTGAGCGGTGCCAGGCCCTGGCCGATCCCCAGCCACAGCAGGCACAGGCAGCCGAGCAGCGCCACGCCGACCGGCACCGAGGCCGCCAGCAGGATCGACATGTTCAGGGCTTCGCGCTCGATCACACGGTCGGCGGTGGTGATCCGCACATCGCCCCGGGCCAGAGTAAAGCTGCGCCATGGCGCACCGTCGATCATCTGATCGTGAAAGCCCATCTTCCGGGCTTCCAGCGCCTGTTCCGGGTTGTTGTGGCTGCGGGCGAGGATTTCCCCGCGCAGCGAACTGACCTGACAGGCCATGCCGCCGGGAATGTTCAGTTGTTCGGCGCTGAAGTGGGTGCCTTCGCCTTTGCTCGGAATGGCCGGCAATTGCTCCAGCAAACCGGCGACCATGCGTGCCGACGCCACCAGGCGCTGGTCGAGGGAAAACATCATCTGGTTGCGCAGGTCGCTGAGCATCCAGGCAGCCGCCAGGGCCCAGATCAGCGCGAACGCGGCGCCGAGGGTCAGGCTCAGGCGCAGGCGCAGACTCATCACTTGTCAGGTTCTCCGCCATCGGCCGGGCCCAGGCGATAACCCAGCCCCCGCACGGTTTCGACGATGCCCTTGCCCAGTTTGCTGCGCAGGTGGTGGATGTGCACGTTGAGCGCGTTGCTCTCAAGTTCATCGTTGAAGCCGTAGACGCTGTCCTTCAACTGCTCGGTGGACAGCACCCGGCCACGGTTGTGCAGCAAGGCCTGCAGCAACGACTGTTCACGCCGGGACAGATCAATCGAGCGGCCTGCCAACGTGGTTTCGCGGCTGCTCGGATCATAGGTCAGCGCACCGTGCTCAATCAGGTTGACACTGCGCCCGGCCACCCGGCGCAGCAGGGTTTGCAGACGGGCGAACAATTCGCGCAGATCGAATGGCTTGAGCAGATAGTCGTCGGCACCGGACTGCAAACCGTCGACCCGGTCGGTGACAGAATCCCGCGCAGTGAGGATCAGCACCGGAATTTCCAGCCCCTGCTGACGCAGTTGCTGCAGCAGTTTGAGGCCATCTTCGTCCGGCAACCCGAGATCGAGCACCATCACGTCGAACTCGGCAACCTTGAGGATCGCCCGCGCCTTTGAAGCCGTATTGACGTGCTCGACCGTCAGGCCCTGGGCAGTCAGGCCGGCGACGATGCCGCTGGCGATCAACTCGTCGTCTTCGCAAACCAGTACGTGCATGGGGAGGTTCTCTGAATAAAAACATGAGTCAAGCAGGCAAGGATTAAGGTCAAATTATGACGAGGGATTGAGTTCAGGCAAGGCGTATTTCGTGTCGCCTTTTCCATCTGCCAAGTGCCTGACACTCCATATAACGTTAACACTTATATATTCATCCTTACCCGCCCCCCAAAAAAGCATCAACTTGAAACATACATTCCCACCTGCAACCATTCCAAATTTGAATATTCATCGATACTCTCAACATCGAAAAACACAAACACAAAACAACCAACAAAACAGGCTTATACCCTAAGCCGCCATCTAATCTAAAGGAATTGAGACATGCCAAAAATGAACAACTTTGTCGCCGTTGACTGGTGCGCTGGCCCAGACCGAATTTTCTTTTTCTTCAAAGAGCACAACTTATACTCTCGTTTCTCCTTAGGCGACAACAAAGCCGACAGTGGCTATCCACTACCGGTGAGAGGAAACTGGGGCGACCACATCATCTCCGCCGCTGATCTGCGCTTCGGCTTTACGACCACTGAACCCAGCTGGAATAACAGCATCGACCACCTCTGGCTTTTTTACTATCAGGATGATACTCCGTGTGTGTGCCAGTTCCTTCAACAGACTGACAGCGTAATCTCCAACACCACCGTTGCCGATTCCAAATGGGCCCCACTACTTCCATATTTCAAAAACATCATTGGTGTCATGCGGCGACAAACGACTTCATCCGTCGATGAACTCCGAGTACTTTTAAATAACGGGAATTACCTGTCCTACGATTACACCAGCATGACACTGGAAGTCATCCCCCTCGAAGGCAGCGACTGGGCCGACCTGGAACAATACAGTGATCGAATGATGACAGCAGTCTTGAATGACTATCCAACGTTCGATCGGTACTTTTATATTTTCCTGCACGGCAATGAGTACTTGCGATATGAGCACGAGTCTAAAAAAATACACGGCCCGATCCAAATCGACGATGAAAGTTGGCCGGGCCTCCCACACGATTGAAATCATGCAGGACGCCAGAATATTTCTGCGACGCGATTAATAGAACCTTCAACATTAACTCCCTGCACAGAATTCATATCTGGCGTTCACCAACACCCATACAAACCGCTTCAACCACAAACAACTCTTCAACCAACTAAAAGAAAAACAACCATGGATAACTTCGTCTCTATCGATTGGCGCAACGGCCCCGATCGTATCTTTTTCTTCTTTAAAGGCACCGACATGTTCGCTAGTTTCAGTCTCGGCGATAATCGTCTCGAAAAACATCACCCCATCTTGATCAAGGGGCACTGGGGGGATTTCGAACAGCACGTGGACGACCTGAGGTTCGGATTCACGTGCCAAGCCCGGACTGGCACAGTGCCGGCGGAGGCGACATGGTCTGGTTCTTTTACTACGACGGCGAAACTCCGATGGCCTGCAAGTTCTCCCAGATTACTTCAAGTGTGGTATTCAAAAAGAAACTTTCAGATACCGATTGGTGGCCACTAGGAAACTTCTTCCACAAGATTGTCGGTGTCATGCTGGATGAAAAGGCGGACGTCAAGCACACCTACTGGGTTCTACTGAACGACGGACGCTATTTCAAATACAACCCTGGAATCCCCAGAAAAGTCAAAGTACTGTCAATGGCCAATTCCGAATGGAGCTTTCTCGAAAAGTACAAAGACCGGATCGTTACAACCGCACTGAATAATTACCCGGTCTTCGATACTTATTTTTACATTTTCTTGACCGACGAAGAATATCTGAGATTTGACCTCAAGACCCGAAAAGCCAGCGGCCCCCATCCGATCGATGAAGAAACATGGCCCGGTTTGTTTGATTGACAGGTAAATTGCTCTGTGCGCAGGGGAGCGGATTGGGCGTCGCGGTTAATCATCGGTTAATCGCCGCCGCCCATTGTGCCCCTCAATTGCACAGGGACAAGGCTCCTCCATGCGTCATTTTTTTCTACTGTTTGCACTGTTGATTTCGAGTCTGGCCCAAGCGGGTAATGATCCTTTTGCGTCAAAACCGGAGTTCCTGCCGGTCGACAAGGCATTCGTGCTGACCTCGGAACGTCTGGAATCCGGTGAGACCCAGCTGTTCTGGCAAATCGCCGACGGCTACTACCTGTATCAGAAGCGCCTCAAGTTCGACGGGCTGGCGACGCAAAACGTCCCGGCCCTGCCAGAAGGCGAGTCCCATAGCGACGAGTATTTCGGTGAACAACCGGTTTACCGCCAGGGCCTCGAGCTGAAAACCCCGGCGGCCGCCACGGGCCGGATAAAGGTCAGTTATCAGGGCTGTGCCGACGCCGGCCTTTGCTATCCCCCGCAGACGCGAGTGATCGATCTCGGCGGCAAAGCCGCAGCAACGACAGATGAAGCACCGGATCAGGCACTGGCCAGCGGTCTGCAGCAGCACTCGCTGGGCTGGAGTCTGCTGGTGTTTTTCGGCCTCGGTCTGTTGCTGGCGTTTGCGCCGTGTTCGTTGCCGATGCTGCCGATTCTGGCGGGCATGGTGGTGGGCAGCGGTGCAACGCCGCGTCGCGGTTTCGCATTGGCCGGCAGTTATGTGGTTTGCATGGCGCTGGTGTATGCGGCGATGGGCGTCATCGCCGCGCTGCTGGGGCGAACCTGCAGGCGTGGTTGCAGAACCCGTGGCTGCTCGGGACGTTCGCAGCAGTGTTCGTGGTTCTGGCGCTGCCGATGTTCGGTTTCTTCGAACTGCAATTGCCGGTGGCCCTGCGGGATCGGCTGGAGCACGCCTCGCGCAGCCAGCGCGGCGGCAGTCTGGTCGGCGCGGGCGTATTGGGCGCGCTGTCCGGCTTACTGGTCGGCCCGTGCATGACCGCGCCGCTGGCCGGTGCCCTGCTCTACATCGCGCAAAGTGGCAACGCGCTGCACGGCGGTCTGATTCTTTTTGCCCTGGGCATCGGTATCGGCGTGCCGCTGCTGTTGCTGGTAACGGTCGGCAATCGCTTCCTGCCAAAGCCAGGCGCGTGGATGAATCTGCTCAAAGGCGTGTTCGGTTTCCTGTTCCTCGCTACCGCGCTGCTGATGCTGCGTCCGGTGCTGCAACCTTCGCTGTGGCTGGGCCTGTGCGGTGCGCTGCTGTTGATCGCCGCTTACAGTGCCTGGAAACAATCCGGCGGCTTTGGTCGCGTGGCGCAGTTGTTTGGCGCCGGCTCGCTGTTGCTGGGCCTGTGGGGCAGTCTGCTGGTGGTCGGTGCGGCGGGCGGCAGTGACGATCCATATCAACCGTTGCAGGTGTACAGCGCCGGACGCGCCGGATCTGCGGCGCCCAGCGGCCACGAAGCCTTCACGACGATCAAGGATCCCGCCGCCCTGCAACGCGAGCTCGACACCGCCAAAGCGCAGGGCCAGTGGGTATTGCTCGATTACTACGCCGACTGGTGCACGTCGTGCAAAGTCATGGAGAAACAGGTGTTCGGCCAGGCTCGAGTGATGCAGGCCTTGAGTGATGTGCGCTTGCTCCGACTCGACGTCACCGCCGACAATGCCGCCAGCCGCGAACTGCTCGGTCGTTATAAAGTGCCGGGGCCACCGAGTTTCGTGTGGATCGGCACCGACGGTGAAGAGCGCCGCAGTCAGCGCATCACCGGCGAGGTCGATGCCGATACTTTCCTGCAACGCTGGACCACCACCCGAGACGCCCGTTAATGCTGACCTTCACCCTCGGCACCTTTGCCATCGCACTCAACCACCTGCTGCTGATCAGCGCGCTGGCGCTGGCGACCTTCGTCGGCTGGCGGGTGGCCAAGCGCGGCGGCGACAACCCCGAGTCGGCGCTGTTCAGCCTGTTTCTGCTCGGCATGCTGGCGGCGCGCATTGCGTTTGTCGCGGTGTATTGGGGGCACTATCGCAACGATCTGTGGCAGATCATCGACCTGCGCGACGGCGGTTTTCTCGCCTGGCCGGGGGTGATCGTGCTGTTGCTGGCGGCGCTGTATCGCGGCTGGCACCGGCCGGGTTTGCGTCGACCGCTGGGTTTCGGCGTGGTCAGCGGTGTGGCGTTCTGGGTGCTGGCGACCCTGTCGCTGAACATCTACGAGCAAGGCACGCGCCTGCCGGACATCACCCTGCGCACCGCCGCCGGGGAAACCGTGAAACTCACCGACTATCAGGGCGGGCCGCTGGTGATCAACCTGTGGGCCACCTGGTGTCCGCCGTGCCGCCGGGAAATGCCGGTGCTGGAAAACGCCCAGCAACAACGCCCGGACCTGACGTTCCTGTTCGTCAACCAGGCCGAAAGCATGCAAAGCGTCGCCACATTTCTCGAAACCCAGGGCTTGAGCCTGAGCAACGTGCTGTTTGACCGCAGCGGACGCCTCGGCCAGGCCGTGGGCTCCATGGCACTGCCGACTACGCTGTTCTATAGCCCGGACGGTCGCCTGCTGGGCAGCCATCTGGGCGAGTTGTCGAACGCCAGCCTGGCCCGCGCCCTGGAAAACTTCGACACCCCGGCTTCCAGCCCGAATCCGGCCACCTCTTCTTCAAGGAAACTGCCATGCCCCGCCTCCGCCACCTGCTGACACTGACCATGAGCGCAGCCCTGCTGCACTTGCCGTCGGTCCAGGCTGCTGAAGAACTGCCTGAAGCGATCAAGAAAATCGAAGCCAAGGGCGCAAAAATCGTCGGCCAGTTCGACGCCCCCGACGGCTTGCGTGGTTACGCCGCGCAATACCAGAACCGCGGCATGGCGCTGTACCTGACGCCGGACGGCAAGCACGTGCTGCTGGGCAACCTGTACGACGCCGACGGCAATGACCTCAGCAGCGCGCCACTGCAAAAACTGGTCTATGCGCCAATGGCCAAGGAAGTCTGGGCCAAGTTCGAAGCCAGCAACTGGATTCAGGACGGCAACAAGGATGCACCGCGCACCGTGTATCTGTTCAGCGACCCGAACTGCCCGTACTGCAACATGTTCTGGGAACAGGCACGTCCATGGGTCAAGGCCGGCAAGGTGCAGCTGCGACACATCATGGTCGGCATCATCCGCGAAGACAGCCCGGCCAAAGCCGCCGCCCTGCTCGCCGCCAAGGACCCGAGCAAAGCTCTGGAAGATCACGAGAAGGCCGGCAAGGCCAGCACCCTCAAGGCCTTGAAGGACATTCCGGTTGCCGTGCAGACCAAACTTGCGGCGAACATGCAGTTGATGGAAGACCTGGAATTGCAGGCCACCCCGGCGATCTTCTACATGGACGACAAGGGCGAACTGCAACAACAGCAAGGCGCGCCGACGCCGGACAAGCTGGCGAAGATTCTCGGCCCGAAATAATGATTGGCGGCTCCGGCAAACGCTGCTGGAGCCGTCACCACTTACTGGGCTGACACCGGCCCAGGATGTCATCCAGCTCGCCTGTCGCTTCGCGCTTGAGCAAAAACTGCGTCACCTCTTGCGACCACTCCACGTCCGATAGTATGCCGGCCCAGGCATGAGTTTTTGCTGAGTGGCAGGGCCGATCATCGAAGTTGTGGATCAACGCCTGGTTCAAAGTTCGTACATCAAATCCCGGATTCCTTTCGCTTTGCAGCATCAGGGAATTGAGAACCCGTTGTTGAGTATCGGGATTCAGCGTGAATGGATGGGTTTTAGTTGAACTCAAAACGATAAACGTCGGTTTGACGTCTTCAGCCAGCGCGGCCTGCAATCGATAGTGACCGTCGATAATCACGTAAGAACACAAGGCGCCGACGTACCACAGCAAGACGGGGGGCAGGCTGTCCTCTCTCGCCTTCTTGCGCCACCACTTCATACGCCCGGCATACGGATCGACCGTGTGCAGACCAATCAGATTGCCCAAATCCCAGTCGAGCCACTCCACCGATCGTGGCTGAAGATTGTCGAGAATGCCGTCACCACGAGCTGACCATCTCGGTAAATGACTGGTCATCTCTTGCTCTGTCGAGAAATACCAGTTGCTCACACCTTCGCCACGTTGTCCTGGCACGGCCACAGGCATCATTGGCCGTGCCACCCATTGCCCGGGATAAAGAAAGTCCGCCTGATACTCCATCAGTTGGTTGATGAAGTATCGACTCCAGGCCTTCATCCGCTGCCCAGCAGGCAAATGGCGATGGTGTTCGACCTGTGCAGAGTCAATGGCAGGAACGGGTGGCGACTCCCAGTACATCGGCATCGGATTGCGTACCAGCCAGGCACCGTAATACGAAGTCGCTATCGTTCCCCAAAGCAAAGGGCTCTCGTTGAACATCAGTTTCAGACGAGCATTGTTACCCGTTCGCAGATGCAGTTGTGGTTTGCCCTGCGGGGGGCCACTTATCTCGACGCTAAGCCCACCCCATTGTCCTTGCAGATCTTCAAGATCGCGCCAGAAGAATTGCTTCACGCCAGACCCTTAAAATGAAATTCCATGCGCAATTACAGCGTATTTCGATTGCGCTCACTCAAAAAGCTGAACAACACCTCCGTCACGAATTCGGGATTCTCCAGATTGGAGATATGCCCCGCCTCCGGCACCAGCACACACGGACAGCCAATCAGCTCAGCCATTTCCTGTGCTTCCGACGGCGGGCGTGGCTTGTCCTGATCGCCGCAGACCACCAGCGTGGTGGCCGCATTCAGCTCGCCCAGACGCGGCAACAGATCATTACGGCCAAAGGTGATACGCCCCATCGGCACGATGCTTTGACGCAGACGTTCAGCAGAGTAACCCGCGAGTTTCGCGCGAAAGTCCTGATACAGCGCCGACGCTCGATCGATGCCCGGCCGGAAGAAGATCGGCACCACGATATCCAGCAGTTGCTCGGAGATTCCGCCGCTTTCCTCGATCTGTTTGAACAGCGAGAAATAGTACTGGCGAGTCGGCTCCGGCTCGACGCCGACGTAGGTGTCCATCAACACCAGTCCGTTGAGCCGCTGCGGCGCCGACAACGCCAGACGCACACCCCACATGCCGCCGACCGACAGCCCGACCAGCGAAACCTGATCAATATCCAGATGATCGAGCAAGGCCAGCGCCTGGCGCGCGATGTCGTCCAGCGAAGCAGTGCCTTCAGGCAAATGACCGGATTCGCCATGGCCCCACAGATCCAGTGCAATCACCCGATAGTGCGGTGACAACGCGGCGATCTGCGGCGCCCACATGGCCTGGTCCCACAGGTAGCTACCGGCCAGCAACACCGCCGGCCCCGTGCCTTGATCAATGTAGTGAAGCGCCTGTCCGTCAACCGTGAAAAAAGGCATCGATAACCCCCGTGGCAAAGAAACTGAAGCCCGAAGACTGAGCGGGCCGGCCTCGACAGTCAATGATATGAAAGGATTACAAAGCCTTACCTGCGACAACGGCTACAGAGAAAACCATGTTTTCTGTCGCCGTTGTCGCGGGCTGTTGTTTACAGGCCCTCCAGCTCCGCCATCAGGTCATTCAGGCGATCAACCTTCTCCTCGGTAATGTCGCTGGCCGCCAGTCCTTCGATGTAACCGGCCAGTTCCTCCACCGTGCTGCACTCGAACATCGCCCGTAGCGGTACGTCCCGTTGCAAGGCTTTCTGCACCCGCGAGGCGATCTGCGTGGCGAGCAAAGAATGCCCGCCGAGCTCGAAGAAGTTGTCGCGTACCCCGACCTTCTCGACTTTGAGCACCTCGGCCCAGATGTCGGCCAGGGTCTGTTCCAGTTCGCTGCGCGGCGCCAGGTAATCCTGGCTCTGCAACTGGCCGATCTCCAGCGCCGGCAAGGCCTTGCGATCGAGTTTGCCGTTGGCGTTGAGCGGCAACCGGTCGAGCCACAGCCAATGCAGCGGCACCATGTATTCCGGCAGTTCGGCGCGCAGGCGCTGCTTGATCCGCTCCAGGCGTTCGCTCTGATTCAGTGCGGAATCTGCGGCGACCAGATAGCCGACCAGATGCTTGCCGTTGACGCCTTCCTGCACGCCGACCGCGCCATCGCGAACTTCCGGTTGCTCATGCAGACGCGCCTCGATTTCACCCAGCTCGATCCGGTAACCGCGAATCTTCACCTGATGGTCGACCCGACCGACGTATTCCAGCACGCCGTCACTGCGACGGCGCGCCAGGTCACCGGTGCGATACAGACGCTCGCCCGGTGCACCGAACGGATTCGGCACAAACACCGGCGCGGTGCGCAGCGGATCACTGACATAACCACGACCGACACCAGTACCCGCCACACACAACTCACCTACCGCACCCAGCGGCACCAGATCCAGCGCGCCATCGAGCAGGTACAGCAAGTTGTTGTCGGTCGGGGTACCGATCGGCAGGTAACTGCCGCGAGTCGAGGCCAGGTCGACGCGGAAGAACGCCACGTCGTCCGAGCATTCCGCCGGGCCATACGCGTTGACCAGACCGATCTCCGGGTAACGCAGCAACCACTGATGAGCCAGCTCCGGTGGCATTGCTTCACCGGTCGGCAGCATCCAGCGCAGGCCGTCGAGGCTCAGACGATCCGAAGCGAGCATGCCCTGGATCAGCGATGGCACGCTTTCGAGCACGGTGATGCCCTGCTGCTGCACATGCACCAGCAAACCTTGCGGATCGTGGGCGATGGTGTTCGGCACGATGTCCACCCGCGCCCCGAACAACGGTGCGGCGAGGAACTGCCAGACCGAAATGTCAAAGCTTTGCGAAGCGGTCTGGGCGATCACATCGGCGTCGCTCAGGTTCAGGTACGGCACCTTGCTCAACTGGTTGTTGAGCATGCCGCGCTGCTCGACCATCACGCCTTTGGGCAACCCGGTGGAGCCCGAGGTGTAGATCACGTAGGCCAGGTTGTCCGGGCCGCTGAAGATGCCCGGATTCGTCGACGATACAGCGCCGGCCTGAACCTCTTCCCACACCAGCAAACGTGGTCGGTTGGCACAGCTGAATTCGTCGAGCAAGGTCGTCGCCTGTTCACGGCAAGCTTCGCTGCACACCAGCACCGGCGTGCGACTGAGTTCGATGATCCGTTGCAGACGCTGGCTCGGCAGGCCCGGATCCAGCGGCAGGTAACCGGCACCGGCCTTGAAGCTGCCGATGATCATGCCCAGCAGATCCGGATTACGTTCGCCCAGCAGCGCCACCGGTTGATCCATCTGCACCCCGGCCGCGACCAGTGCATGACCGAGACGGTTGGCGTTGACGTTCAGTTGCCCGTAGCTCAACTGCTGATCGAGGCAACTGGCGGCAATGCGTTGCGGATGTTGCGCGACCTGCGCTTCAAACAGTTCGACGTAGCTCTGCTCCAGCGGATAGTCGTGCTCACTCTGGTTGCAACCGTGGAGCAGGAAATCCTGTTCCTCATGGCCCAGCAGCGGCAGGTCGGCCATGTCGCCATGGAAGCCGTCGACCAGCGCCAGCAACAGACGCTTGAACTCACCGAGCATGCGCTCGATGGTCGACTCGTCGAAGTAACGCTGGTCGTAGGACAGATGCAGACCGAGGTCGTCGCCCGGATAGCAGACCGCCGTCAGCGGGAAGTTGGTGTGGGTACGGCCCGAGTCCGAGGTCGCATTGAGGCTTTGCGCACGGTCCAGCACCGAGACTTCCACCGGGGCGTTTTCGAACACGAACAGGCTGTCGAACAGCGGCTGGCCTTTCGGCAGTTCGCTTTGTTCCTGGATGTTCACCAGCGGCAGGTATTCGTACTCGCGCAGTTGCATGTTGCTGTCGAGCAGGTCGCTCAGCCACTGACGCACGCTGGCGCGCTGGTCGTCCGCCGGGATCTGCACCCGCAGCGCGATGCTGTTGATGAACAGGCCGACAGTGCGTTGCATCTCCGGCATCTCCACCGGACGCCCGGCCACGGTCACGCCGAACAGCACGTCGCGATCACCGCTCATGCGGCGCAGCACCAGTGCCCACGCCGCCTGGGCGAAGGTGTTGACGGTCAGTTGATGGGCCTGGGCCAGCTCACGCAGACGGGCGCCGTCCTCGACGTTCAGTCGGGTGTAGCGGTCGCCAACGATCATGCCACCGCTTTCACCGGCGTGTTCACGCAGGAACGGACGATCGCTCGGGATCGGCGTGGTGCGCTCGAAGCCTTGCAGGTTCTGCTGCCACCACTGACGTGCTTCGGCCAGGCTCTGGCGTTGCAGCCAGCCGATGTAATCGCGGTAGCGCGGTGGCTTCGCCAGTTGCGCTTCGCGACCTTCACCGAGGGCGGTATAGATCTCGAAGAAATCGTTCATCAGCAGCGACCGGCACCAGGCATCGATCAGGATGTGGTGGTTGCTCATCATGAACCAATAACGCGCCGCGCCGACCTTGATCAGGCGCAGGTGAAACGGTGCCTGATTGAGCAGATCGAAACCGGTCTCGCGTTCAGCCTTGAGCAGCGCTTTCAGTTTCGGCTCCTGCTCGGCGTCCGCAATGGTGCTCCAGTCCAGGTATTCGATCGGCGTACGACCCGGCGTATGAATCACTTGCAGCATGTCTTCGCCGACGTTCCAGCAGAACGAGGCACGCAGTGCTTCATGACGGGCGACCACGGCTTGCCACGCCTGGGCGAAACGCTCGGGGTCGAGTTCGCTGTTGATGCGATAGCGATCCTGCATGTAGTACAGGCCGGTGCCCGGTTCGAGCAAGGTGTGCAGCAGCATGCCTTCCTGCATCGGCGTCAGCGGGTACACGTCTTCGATGTGCGCCGCCGGCACCGGCAGTGCGTCAAGTTGCGCCTGAGTCAGTTTCGCCAGCGGGAAGTCCGACGGCGTCAGGCCACCAGCCTCGTCTTGCAGGCAATGTTCGATCAGGCTCTGCAACTCGCCGACGTAGGCATCGGCCAGCTCATTGATGGTCTGCGCGTCGTAGCGTTCGGCGCTGAAGGTCCAGCGCAGCAGCAGCTCACCGCCGTACACCTGACTGTCGACGCTCAACTCGTTCGGCAGCGGTGCCTGCGGATCGTGGGCCGCGCCGACCGATTCATTCAGCGGACGGAACAGCGCATCGCTGCCGAAACTCTGGTCGAACTGGCCGAGGTAGTTGAAGGTGATCGGCGCGTTCGGCAACGCCGCCATGCTCTGACGACCGGCGTCATCAGCCAGATGGCGCAGCACGCCATAGCCCAGCCCCTTGTGCGGAACGGCGCGCAATTGTTCCTTGATCGCCTTGATCGAAGCGCCCTGCCCGGCGGCTTCTTCGATGTTGTGCGGGGTCAGGCGCAGTGGATAGGCGCTGGTGAACCAGCCGACGGTGCGGGTCAGGTCGATCTCGTCGAACAGGGTTTCGCGGCCGTGGCCTTCCAGTTGAATCAGCGCCGACGGCTGACCGCTCCAGCGGCACAGCACGCGGGCCAGCGCGGTCAGCAACAGGTCGTTGACCTGCGTGCGATAGGCGCTCGGTGCCTGTTGCAACAGTTGTTTGGTGCGCTCGGCATCCAGACTCACGCTGACGGTCTGTGCGTGACGATTCTCGCGACGGCCCTCTGGGCGTTCGCACGGCAAGTCAACATTCGGACCGGCCAGTTGCGTTTGCCACCAGCTCAGTTCTTCACGCAGGGATTCACTGCCGGCGTAAGCCTGCAAGCGTGCCGCCCAGTCCTTGAAGGCGCTGGTTTTCGCCGGCAGTTTCACCGACTGATCGGCGTCGAGCTGGCGATACACGGTTTGCAGATCGTCGAGCAGAACGCGCCACGACACACCATCGACCACCAGGTGATGGATTGCGATGAACAGCCGTTGCTGGCCGTCCGGCCCATCGATCAGCACGGCGCGCAGCAGCGGGCCTTGCGCGAGATCGAGACTGCGCTGGGCATCGGCGAACAGTGCGGTGCATTTGTCCATCGACGGCACGCGAACTTGCCAAAGCACCGCTGCATCGGTCACCGGTTGATGGGCCGCTTGCCATGCGCCGTTGACCTCGGTGAAGCGCAGACGCAGGGCGTCATGCTGCTCGATCACCGCCAGCAATGCTTGCTCCAGACGGTGCGGTTCCAGCGCCACCGTCGGCTCCAGCAGCAACGACTGGTTCCAGTGCTGACGCTCGACAATCTCGGTGTCGAAGAACCAGTGCTGGATCGGCGTCAGACGCGATTCGCCGATCACCAGACCTTGCTCGGCCGTCACGGTTTCACTGCGACTGGCGACAGCGGCCAGAGTCTGCACGGTCTGGTGCTGGAACAGATCACGCGGGCTGAAATGAATGCCTTGCTGACGCGCCCGGCTGACCACTTGAATCGACAGGATCGAGTCGCCGCCCAGTTCGAAGAAGTTGTCGTTCAGACCGACCTGCTCGACGTTGAGCACTTCACACCAGATCTGCGCCAGGGTCTGCTCCAGCTCGTTGCTCGGCGCCACGTACTCCTGACGATTGAGCTCCGGATCCGGCGCCGGCAACGCGCGGCGGTCGAGCTTGCCGTTGGCGGTCAGCGGCATGCTCGCCAGCAGAATCAGATGCGTCGGCACCATGTAGTCCGGCAGTTGCATCTTCAGGTGCGACTTCAGTGCTTCGCGCAGTTCGGCTTGCTCGGCTTCGCTTCGCGAAGCGGCCTCGGTCACGAGATAGCCGACCAGTTGCTTGCCGCTCGGGGCATCCAGCGCCAGCACCACCGCTTCGCGGATCGAATCGTGATCGAGCAGGCGGGTTTCGATCTCGCCCAGTTCGATCCGGAAACCACGGATTTTCACCTGATGGTCGATCCGCCCCAGATATTCCACCAAGCCATCGGCGCGCTGGCGCACCAGGTCGCCGGTGCGGTACATACGCCCGCCATCGGCGGCATACGGGTCAGCGACAAAACGTTCGGCGGTGATGCCGGCGCGATCGTGATAGCCCAGCGCCAGACCGGCGCCACCGACGAACAATTCACCGGTCGCACCTTGCGGCACCAGCGCCAGATCGGCGTCGAGAATGTAAGCCACGCGATCACCGATCACGCTGCCGATCGGCACACTGGCGACGCCCTCTTCCAGCCTTTCAGGCGCAAGACTGGCCAGCGGCATGACCACGGTTTCGGTCGGGCCATAGGCGTTGAAGAACAGGCTCGGTTTGAACGCTGCACGAATCCGTTGCAGATGTTCGCCGGTCAGCGCTTCACCGCCGGTGATGATCATGCGCACCGGCAGGATGTCGTTTTGCGTCGCCAGGAACTGCGCCAACTGGCTGCCGTAGCTCGGAGTGAAACCGAGAATATTGATCCGATGTTCGCGGATCAGGCCGCAGATCTCTTCCGCGTCCCATTGACCTTGCGCACGCAGCACGACCTGCGCCCCGCTGAGCAGCGGCACCAGCAGACGCTCGGTAGCGGCGTCGAAGTTGATCGAATAGAAGTGCAGCTCGCAATCGTCTGGACGCATGCCGAAGCGCTCGATCACGGCCTGGCAATGCATGGCGATTTCACCGTGAGACACCACCACGCCTTTCGGCTTGCCGGTGGAACCCGAGGTGTAAATCAGGTACGCCTGATGCTGCGGCAGGCTGACAAATGGCAACTCGGTAGCCGGGTAATCGGCAAGCGCCGCGCTGTCGTCCTCCAGGCACCAGCGCGCCACGTTCGACGGCAGCTCGCCGAGGGCCTTGAACATTGCGCGATCGCTGAGCAGCAGGCCAACGCGGCTGTCTTCGATCATGTAATGCAGACGGTCGAGCGGGTATTCCGGATCCAGCGGCACATAGGCGCCACCGGCCTTGAGGATCGCCAGCAGACCGACGACCATTTCCAGCGAACGCTCCAGCGCCAGGCCTACTCGAACTTGCGGGCCGACACCGCGCTCACGCAGGGCCCAGGCCAGGCGATTGGCGCGAGCGTCGAGTTCGGCGTAGCTCAGGGTCTGCCCGGCAAAAGTCAGGGCCGGTGCGTCTTTGCGCGCCAACGCCTGTTCGGCGAACAGGTGATGAATGCACTGGTCGAGACGGCGCTCGCCCGGCTCGACGCCGAGGCTGTCGAGCAATTGCTGTTGCTCGGGCGCATCGAGCAGCGGCAGTTCGCTGAGACGTTGCTGCGGGTCGGCGATCAGCGCTTCCAGCAGGTTGCACCAGTGCCTGGCCATGCGCGCAATCGTCGGCTCGTCGAACAAGTCGGTGCTGTAAGTCAGGCAGCAACCGAGACGGTGATCGAGGTCGGTGACTTCCAGGTTAAGGTCGAACTTGGTCGCCCGCGCATCGTTGGCCAGGTACTCGACGGTCATCCCGGCGAGCATGCGGCTTTGCTGGAATTCCCAGCGCTGTACATTGCACATCACCTGGAACAACGGGTTGTACGCGGCGCTGCGCGGTGGCTGCAACGCTTCAACCAGATGATCGAACGGCAGGTCCTGATGGGACTGACCTTCGATCACGGTGTGGCGCACGTGCTCGAACAACTCGCCGACCGACATCTGGCCGTCGAGCTGGCATCGCAGCACTTGAGTGTTGAGGAACGCACCGATCAGCCCCTCGCTTTCCGGACGGATACGGTTGGCCACCGGCGCGCCGATGCGCAGATCGGTCTGGCCGCTGTAGCGGTAAAGCAGGGTTGCGAGCGCAGCCGTCATGGTCATGAACAGGGTCAGACCGTTCTGCGCGTTGAACGCCCGGACCCGCGCGGCAAGATCGTCGCTCAGGTCGAAACGGAACAGCTCGCCCTGGTGGCTTTGCACCGGCGGACGCGGACGGTCGCCCGGCAATTCCAGCAGCGGATGTTCGCGGCCCAGTTGCGCGGTCCAGTAATCGAGCTGACGCTGACGCTCGCCGGATTCCAGCCAATTGCGCTGCCACACGCTGTAGTCGAGGTACTGCACCGGCAGCGGCTCCAGCGGCGAATCGCGGTCATCGACGAACGCTTCGTAAAGGGCACTCAGCTCGCGGGCGAAGATGTCCATCGCCCAGCCTTCGGTGACGATGTGGTGCAGGGTCAGGACGAAGTAATGCTCCTGCCCGGCGGTCTTGACCAGGCAGGCGCGCAGCAGCGGACCGGTTTCCAGATCGAACGGCAGGTGCGCTTCATCGTCGGCCACTTGCTGGACTTTCTGCTCGCGCACATCAGCGGCGAGTTTCGAGAAATCCTTCCAGTCCATGCGCACGCCGGTCTCGGCATGCACCTGCTGACGGGCCACGCCGTCGACGCTCGGGAACGTGGTGCGCAGGGTTTCGTGGCGCACGATCAGCGCTTGCAGTGCCGCCTCGAAACGCCCCACATCCAGCACGCCACGCAGGCGCGCCATGCCGCCGACGTTGTACGCCGGGCTGTCCGGCTCCATCTGCCAGAGGAACCACATGCGCTGTTGGGAATAGGACAGCGGCACCGGTTTGCTGCGATCAACCTTGTCGATCGGCGGCTGCTTGTTGGTGCGGCCGCTGGCCTGGATCTGGCGAATTTGTTCGGCGAAATCACCCAGCTCGCTGTGCTCGAACAATGCACGCAGCGGCAGCTCGACGTCGCAGGCCTGACGGGTGCGAGAGATGATTTGCGTGGCCAGCAGCGAGTGACCGCCGAGGGCGAAGAAGTCGTCACGCAGGCCGACCTGTTTCAGGCCCAGCACTTCACGCCAGATCGCGGCGATCTGCTGCTCCAGCTCGGTGACCGGTTCGACGTGTTCGCGCACCTGCCATTGCGGCTCGGGCAAGGCGCGGCGGTCGAGTTTACCGCTCGGGCTCAGGGGCATTTCGTCGAGGCGCATCAGTTGCGCCGGGACCATGTATTCCGGCAGCTCGGCGGCCAGTGCGGTTTTCAGGCGAGCGGTTTGCGCGTCCTGATCTTCGCTGGTGTCGGTTGCAGTGAAGTAGCCGATCAGTTGCGGGCCGGCGACGGTTTCACGCACCAGCACGGCGGCCTGAGCGACGCCGTCCTGAGCCAGCAGTCGCGCTTCGATCTCTTGCGGCTCGACGCGGAAGCCGCGCAGTTTGACCTGCTGATCGAGACGGCCGAGGTATTCGATCACACCGTCGCCGGTCCAGCGCGCACGGTCACCGGTGCGGTACAGACGCGCGCCCTGCTCGCCCAGCGGATCGACCACAAAACGTTCGGCGGTCAGCGCCGGGCGACCGAGGTAACCACGGGCCAGGCCGATGCCGCTGATGCACAGTTCCCCCGGCACACCGGCCGGTACTGGGTTGAGATCGCTGTCGAGCACGCGGCAGACCACGTTGCCCAGCGGACGGCCAATCGGCGAACGTTCGCCATCCGCCACGGAGCAATGCCAGTGGGTGACGTTGATCGCGGTTTCGGTCGGGCCATAACGGTTGTGCAGCTGCACCGCCGGCAGTTGCGCCAGCACGCGGTTGCACAGCTCCGCCGGCAGCGCTTCACCGCCGGAGAACACACGGCGCAGGCTGGTGCATCCGGCGCTCAGCTGTTCGTCGATGAACAGCGAAAGCAGCGGCGGCACAAAGTGCAGCGTGGTCACGCCGTATTGCTGAACCAGCTGCGCGATGCGATGCGGATCGCGGTGTTCACCGGGGCCGGCGATCAGCAGGCGCGCGCCCGTGATCAGCGGCCAGAAGCACTCCCAAACCGACACGTCGAAACTGATCGGTGCCTTTTGCATCAACACGTCGGTGTCGTTCAGGCAATAGGTGTTCTGCATCCATTGCAGACGCTCGGCCAGCGCCGCGTGAGTGTTGCCGACGCCTTTCGGCTGGCCGGTGGAACCGGAGGTGTAAATCACGTAGGCGAGGTTGTCGCCGTGCAGGTGCAGGCCCGGTGCCTGGCTCGGCCAGTTCTCCAGGTGCAGGGTGTCCATGGCGATCACGCTGACGCCTTCGCTGGCCGGCAAGCGGTCGAGCAATGCAGTCTGGGTCAGCAGCAGTTCGACACCGCTGTCGCTGAGCATGTAGGCCAGGCGTTCGGCGGGGTAATCCGGATCCAGCGGCACGTAGGCGCCGCCGGCCTTGATGATCGCCAGCAGGCCGATCAGCAGTTGCGGCGAACGCTCGGCGGCGATGGCCACACAGACATCCGGGCCGACGCCTTTGTCACGCAGGTAATGGGCCAGACGGTTGGCCCGGGCGTGCAGTTCGGCAAAATCGAGACTGCCGCCGTCCCACACCAGCGCGGTGCGATCCGGGGTCTGACGCCCCTGTTCATTCAGCAGTTCCGGCAGCCATTGTTGCGCCGGGGTGCACGGGGCGATGCTCCACGCGTTTTGCTGAGTGTGTTCGGTGGCGGTCAGCAGCGGCAGGTCACCGATGGTCTGCTCCGGACGTTCGCAGACAGCCCGCAACAGGTTGCTGAAATGCTCGGCCAGACGCTCGATGGTCGCCGCGTCGAACAGCTCATCGGCGTAGTCGAAGGACAGCGTCAGGCGACCGTTTCGGTCTTCTTCGCTGTGCAGTTGCAGATCGAACTTGGCCTCGCGGCTGTGCCACGGCAGTTCTTCGGCGAGCAGACCCGGCAGACGTTTGAGCGCGCTCAAGTCGCGTTGCTGATGGTTGAACATGACCTGGAACAGACCTTGTTCGCGGGCCTGCGGGAAGGCTTCGAGCAGTTGTTCGAACGGCAAGTCCTGATTCGCCTGGGCACCGAGTGCAGCCTGGCGGGTTTGCGCCAGCAGTTCGGTGAACGGCAGACGCGAATCGACGTTGGCGCGCAGCACCTGGGTGTTGATGAAGAAGCCGATCAGGCCCTGGGTTTCCAGACGCGGACGGTTGGCGTTCGGCACGCCGATGCGGATATCGCGCTGGCCGCTGTAGCGATGCAACAGGCTCTGGAACGCCGAGAGCAGCAGCATGAATGGCGTGGATTGACAGGCTTGGGCAGTCTGGCGGATCGCATCGCTGAGGCTGATCCCCAGGCGAACGCTGTGGCGCGCGGCACTGTGTTTTTGCCTGGCAGAACGCGGATGGTCGGTCGCCAGTTCCAGGGTCGGATGCTCGTCGCCCAACTGCGCTTTCCAGTACCCCAGTTGCCGCTCGCCCTCACCTTGGGCCAGCCATTGGCGCTGCCAGCTGCCGTAGTCGGCGTATTGGGTGGGCAGCGGCGCGAGTTCGGCGCGCTGGCCTTGGGAAGCGGCGGCGTACAGGCGCGAGAACTCGTCGATCAAAACGTTCAGCGACCAGCCATCGGCGATGATGTGGTGCATGGTCACCAGCAACTGGTGATCTTCGTCATCGAGGCGAACCAGCGTCACCCACAGCAGCGGGCCTTTCTCCAGATCGAACCGGGTGCGGGCCTCGTCTTCGCGGATCTGTTGTGCGCGGGCTTCACGCTCGCTGGCCGGCAGATCGCTGATGTCGATCAGTTGCAGGTTGAACTCACCTGCCGCTTCGACCTGTTGCAACGCCACGCCGTCGCGCTCGAAGAAACGCGTACGCAGAGATTCATGACGTTCGAACAGTTGCTGGAAACTGGCGCGCAGGGCGTCCTCGTCCAGTTCGCCGCGCAGGCGCAGGGCACCGGGAATGTTGTAAGCGCTGCTGTGCGGATCGAGCTGCCAGGTGATCCACAGACGGTTTTGCGCCAGCGATTGCGGCAAGGCTTCGTGGCGCGAAAGCGCGGTGATTTCGCCCTGGGCGCTGCCGCCGTCCCGTTGCTGTTGTGCGACAGCGGCGGCGAACGCGGACAGGGTCGGGGCTTCGAACAGCAGACGCAGATTCAGCTCCAGGCTCAGCTCTTCGCGAACCTTGGCGATCACTTGGGCGGCTGCGATCGAGTTGCCGCCGAGCAGGAAGAAGTGATCGTCGGCGTTGACCTGTTTGACGTTCAATTGCTCGGCCCAGATTCTGCCGATCAATGCTTCCAGTTCGGAGGTGGACGCGGTCGAATCGCAGGCTTCAGCGGTGGCCGACGGGAACACCGCGTAGCTGTCGAGGCTGCCGTCGGCCAGACGATTACGGCAGGCCGAACGTTGCAGCTTGCCGCTGGAAGTTTTCGGCAGCGCACCCGGGTTGAGCAACACCACCACGCTTGGCGCTTCCTGATACGCCTCGGCCACGGCCTGGCGAATAGCTTTGATCAGCGCTTCGGGCGGGAGGATTTTCTGCACGCTGCGGCTGATTTCCGCCGCGATGCCGATGCCTTCTTCGCCATTCTGATTGACCGCGAACGCAGCGACGCGGCCCTTGCGCACCACCTCCACTTCGTTCTCGACCGTCTTCTCGATGTCCTGCGGATAGAGGTTGTGACCGCGCACGATCAGCATGTCTTTCAGGCGACCGGTGATGAACAGTTCACCGTCGCGGATGAAACCCAGGTCACCAGTGCGCAGCCAGGTCTGGCCGGCGTGCTGCACGAAGGTTTTGGCAGTCGCTTCGGGATTGCGCCAGTAGCCGTGGGCGATGCTCGGGCCGGCTGCCCAGACTTCACCGACGGCGTTGTCGGCGAGCGCTTCGAGGGTGTTTGGCTCGACGATCAGCACCGCATGCTCGGGTTGGCTGATGCCGCAACTCATGATCGGACTGCCCTCGCCCGCTTCGGCACGGTTCTGTGCCAGGGCTTGATCGTCCACACGTAGCGCCGGAATGCCGGTGCCGCGCGGTGTGCCGGCGACGAACAGGGTCGCTTCGGCCAGACCGTAGGACGCCATGAAGCTGCTTTCGCTGAAACCGCATGCAGTGAATTTCTCGGCGAAGCGCTCGAGGGTGTCGAGGCGGATCGGCTCGGAACCGGAATAGGCCACGCGCCAGCGGCTCAGGTCGAGACGTTCCAGCGCCGATTCACTGACGCGCTCGCTGCACAGACGATACGCAAAGTCCGGGCCGCCGCTGATGGTGCCGCCGTATTGGCTGATCGCTTCAAGCCAGCGCAACGGCCGGCCGAGGAAGTAAGCCGGCGACATCAGGATGCACGGCACGCCGCTGAAGATCGGTTGCAGCAGGCCGCCGATCAAACCCATGTCGTGGTACAGCGGCAGCCAGCTAACGATCACGTCGTCGGGGTTCACATCGATGCCGAAGCCGTGGCGGATCAGCCGTTCGTTGGCCACCAGGTTGCCGTGGCTGACCTGCACGCCCTTGGGCAGCGCGGTGGAGCCGGAGGTGTATTGCAGGAAGGCGATGTGGTCTTGCGGCAAGGTCGGTTCGGCCCAGCGCTCGGCGAGCGAAGCGTCGAGGGTATCGACGCACAACAGCGCTGGCGCGCCTTCGATTTGCTGCAGGGCGTCGCCCAGGTCGGCGCTGGTCAGCAGCAGGCGCGGTTCGGCGTCGGCGATGATCGACAGCAGGCGCTCCTGATGGTGACGCCTGGCCGACTCCGGCGGATAGGCCGGCACCGCGATCACGCCCGCGTAGAGGCAACCGAAGAACGCCGCGACGTAATCCGGGCCACTCGGAAACAGCAATACCGCGCGATCACCGAATCCGGCCTCGGCCTGCAACGCTGCCGCGATGGTGCGCGCGCGCTGATCGAGTTCGCGATAACTGAGCACCACAGCCTGTTCCTCGGTTTCGGCGAGAAAGCGCAAGGCCAGCCGATCCGGCGTCAGGGCCGCGCGGCGCTGGAGGGCTTGGACCAGAGTGCTGGGGAGTTCGAACGCGTCGGTCATGAGGTTTCCTGCCTGAATTCGGCTTGCTGATGGAATCGGGTTGGCTGCGGCATGCCCGTGCAAGGCATGCGGGACACGGTCTTCGCCGACCGTGCAAGGCATTGGAATGCGGTAGGTCCGGGGCTGCGTACCCGGATCCATTCACCAATGAGAACGGATGACGTCTTGAAATAATTAGTCGGCAGGCTGGATCACCAACGGCGCTGGGCGCTTGGGCGGAGTGCGGCGGCGTGTCGCAGTTCACGGATCGCACCGTTATGGATCATTAGTTCTCTTTCTCAATTGACAATCATTATCATTCAACATAATTTGTCGCTCGATGTGTAGGACGGCCCCGTCCCCCAGGCGTCCCACTAACCTATTGGCAGCAAGGTGATTTCCATGACGGAACAAGTATCCACAAGCAGGTGCGATTCACCGCTACTTCAGGCATTCGTCGACAATCGACTGATTCTGGTCAAGATTGCAGCCCGCATTACCGGCTGCCGGTCACGCGCCGAAGATGTGGTGCAGGATGCGTTCTTCCGACTGCAATCGGCGCCGCCGATAACGTCGTCGATCAAGGCCCAACTGAGTTATCTGTTCCAGATCGTGCGCAATCTGGCGATCGATCACTACCGCAAACAGGCGCTGGAGCAGAAGTACGCCGGCCCCGAGGAGGAAGGGTTGAACGTGGTCATTCAGGGCGCTTCGCCGGAAACCTCGCACATCAACTTCTCGACCCTGGAACACATCGCCGACGCACTGACCGAGTTGCCGGTCCGCACCCGCTATGCATTCGAGATGTACCGTCTGCACGGCGTGCCGCAGAAGGACATCGCCAAGAAACTCGGTGTGTCGCCGACGCTGGTCAACTTCATGATTCGTGATGCGCTGGTGCACTGCCGCAAGGTATCCGGCAGCCGCGCCGAGGCCATGTCCGCGAACCGTCGCTGATAAAAATCGGCCCAAAAAAAGATCGCAGCCTTTGTCGAAAGGCAGCGATCTTTTTTGTTTTCAGGGAAATGTCACACCAGCGTGCAGCGGTCGAAAAACCGCTCGCGACCAAGGATCATCAGCGCCGCGCGCTTGTGCGGGAAGTCGAACTCCTTGTCGCAATGGAAGCACTGATTGTGCATATGGCCGATCATCTTCGCGTTGTCGGCACGCGGTTCGGCGACCACTCGCTGAGTACGCGGATCATCCAGGAACAGGTAGTGCACCAGCGCCGACAGCCAGCTCGCCACCTTGTGCGGGCCGCGATGGTCTTCTTCCCCGACCAGCATGTGGATGCCGCGATCGTAATTGTCGGCATCGTAGAACGGCGCGATGCGGTCTTCCTTGGCCCAGTAAGCTTCGAAATAGGCAAACGGCTGATCATCGAAACAACCGATCAGGGTCAGGGTGTGCGGATCGGCGTCAAGCTTGCTCAGGTAATCGCGATGCTGTTCGAGGCTGCCCTCTTCCTGCCAGAAACTGGCGACTCGCGGACTGTTCTGCCAGCGATTGAAACGCGCAAGATCCTGCTCGATTTCCACCGTTCGCAGGGAAATCCAGGCACCGAGACGCGCATCGAAACGCCGGTAAACCTCACCACGCGGCTTCACCGGTCGCAGCGGATGACGCTTGCCGTTACTGATGACCATCTGCTGCGGATAACTGCCCGTCAGCGAATTGCCCAGCCACGGTTGCGGCAGTTGCCAGAACAACGTGCGCTCGCAGCGATATTCACCCGCCACTTCAGTGCCCACCAGCAAACCGCTGCGCAAGGCTTCGGTTGGCGCCTGATCCAGTTGCCAGATCAATTGCTGACACGCCGGATCACGAGCAAACAGCCAATAACAGGCCGCCCACAACGCCTGGCCTGGCGGCAGCGCGTAGCGTTCATCGATCTGGATCGGCCCCTGGCCTTCGCGATCAAGGCGCAGGCGAATCAGCGGTTGCCCGTCCAGGCTCAGGCTCAGACGGCTTTCGGTGGCATCGGCTACCAGTTGGCTGCCCGAAGGCAGGGCCAGGGCAGTCAGGTCATTCAGATTGGACATGGGTCGGGCTCACGGTAATCGTCGACAGTTCAACGATGGGACGTGAGCCGGGGCGGGAAATTTAGGCCTGGCGCGAAAAACCGTCGGTCATTGATGCGGTACCGGCACCACCGCAATCTTGTACGGATCGAAGATCTTCAGCATCTGCCCGTTGTCGCGCAGGCCCTGCAGCAGCTTGCCGAACGCTTCGCCGGTGATCGGCGCCTTCGGACTGAGAATCGCGTAGTGGTGGTAGATCTGGTCGATACGCTGGGACACCAGCAACTCGTCGCGCACTTTTTCGTTGCGCAGCAGGTAATCGAACAAATACGAGCGAGTGACCAGGGCAATGTCTGCGCGCCCGCGCAAGACCATCAGCAGGTTGCTGTCGTGGGAATAGGTCAGCGTGGCGCTGTACGCCTCCGCGAGGTATTTGGGATCGGCGTTGAAGTTGGCGAACTCATAGTGATAGCCGCTGTACAGCGCCAGCCGTTTTCCCTTGAGATCGGCGAAGTAATTCTGCTGGCGTCCGGGCTTGTTCTGCGCGACGAAAATCTCCGCGTCCTCCAGGCCCATGTCGACGGTGGCGTGGGGAATGTCTTTCCAGCCCCACTCCGGGTTTTCGAAGATCGCCATGTCGGTGCGACCATCCTTGAAATCACCGAACCGGCGAGGAATCGAGGTGGGCACCAGCTCGAAACGATAGTCGCTCTGGGCGCTGTTCAACGCCGCGACCAGTTCCGGCAGCAGGCCGGTGTCGGCGCCGTTTTCCGGGCGAATGGTGTAGGGCGGAAAATGCGCCGCGCCCACCCGAACCACTTGCGCCGCCGGAGCAGGCAATACCCATAATGCAGCCAGCGCTGCGAGCATCAGCCCGGCGGCCGTCCGAATTGGCGAAGACTTCAAAACACCCCACTCCCCGAAAAAGTACCGATCATTGCATTCAAGCTAGGCGGTTTCGCCCAGTTAGCCAGTTTCCCGGTCCGATAGAAAGCGTCTAGCGCTCTTCGAGTACCAGAATCAGCGCTTCTTCGGCCAGTTGATCCAGGCTCAGGCTGCCGCCGGCGCGGAACCAGGTGGTGGTCCAGGACAATGCGCCCGTGAGAAAACGTCGGGTAATGAACACGTCGCCACGGATGAAACCTGCCTCTTTGGCCTCGCCCAGCACTTGCAGCCAGAGGTCTTCGTAGATGTCGCGCAGCGCCAGCACTTTGGCCTGACCGTCTTCGGACAACGAGCGCCATTCATACACCAGCACCGCCATCGCTTCGCCGCTGCCGCCCATGATCGACTGCAATTCGCAGCGGATCAGCGCCAGCACCCGCTCGCGCACATCGGCGGCGTCAGCCAGGGCTGCGCGCATCAGCGCAGTGTTGTAGCGGATGGTTTCTTCCATCACCGCCCGCAGGATTTCATCCTTGCTCTTGAAGTGATGAAAGATGCTGCCGGACTGAATCCCCACGGCACCGGCCAGATCGCGCACTGTGGTGCGCTCATAGCCTTTGTTGCGGAACAGGTGGGCCGCCACTTGCAGCAGTTTGCCGCGAGCGCTGTCCGGATCGGTCAGCTGGCCGGCATCGACCAGTTCACGCATGACCCTCAGGGCTTTTTGCTCGTCCACCCGTTCTCTCCTACAGTCGATCAGTCAAATGCGTCATACCCCGCAGAAACGGCGGGGTTGCGCGGGCAATTTAAGCCGCCGGCGGTGACCAAGCAAGCGCTTGGGCAGAAGATAATTTCGCCTGTTTACAAACCAAGCGCTTGCTTGGTAGCCTCGATGCACTTCTGTCACAGGTTCCTGAGTCGGAGATCAAAATGCCCACCACGGTTCGCATCGGATGCGCCAGCGCATTCTGGGGAGACACCTCGACCGCCGCCGCACAGCTTGTGGCCGGAGGACAGCTGGATTATCTGGTCTTCGACTATCTGGCTGAAATAACCATGTCGATCATGGCTGGCGCGCGCATGAAGGACCCGCAGGCGGGATTTGCCGGCGATTTCATCGAAGTCCTCGCGCCTCTGTTGCCGCAACTGGCCGAGCAGAAAATCCGCGTCATCAGCAATGCCGGCGGGGTCAATCCAAAGGCCTGCGCCGCCGCGCTGCAAGCGGCCTGCGACAAGGCCGGCGTGGCGCTGAAAATCGCCGTGCTGTCGGGCGATGACCTGCAACCGCACTTCAAACAACTCGCCTCCCAAGGCATTACGGAAATGTTCAGCGGCGCCCCGCTGCCGCCGATGTGCGTGTCGACCAACGCCTACCTCGGCGCGCCGGGCATCGTCGAAGCGCTGCGTCTGGGGGCCGACATCGTGATCACCGGCCGGGTGGTCGACAGCGCAGTGGTCAGCGCTGCGCTGGTGCATGAATTTGGCTGGTCATGGCACGACTACGACAAACTCGCGCAAGCCGCCCTGGCCGGGCACATCATCGAATGTGGCGCGCAATGCACCGGCGGCAATTTCACCGATTGGCGCGATGTGCCGGATTACGAGCACATCGGTTTCCCGATCGTCGAAGTCAGCGCCGACGGCCAGTTCATCGTCAGCAAACCCGAGGGCTCCGGCGGGCTGGTCACCCCCCTGACCGTAGGCGAACAGATGCTCTACGAAATCGGCAATCCGCAGGCCTATCTGTTGCCCGACGTGGTCTGCGATTTCAGCCAGGTCAAACTCCAGCAACAGGGCAAAAACGCCGTGCGGGTCCACGGTGCCAAAGGCCTGCCGCCCAGCGACCAATACAAGGTCAGTGCAACCTATCCGGACGGTTTCCGGTGTACCGCCAGTTGCCTGATAGCCGGGATTGACGCGGTGGAAAAAGCCCGACGCGTCAGCCAGGCGATCCTCGACAAAACCTCGGAAATGCTCGACCACAAAGGCCTCGGGCCATACACCGAAACCCACGTCGAACTGCTTGGCAGCGAAGCCACCTACGGCCCTCACGGTCAGCGCCGGGACAGTCGCGAAGTGGTGATCAAACTCGCCGTGCGCCACCCGAACAAACAAGCGCTGATCCTGTTCTCCCGAGAAATCGCCCAGGCCGCGACCGGCATGGCGCCGGGGCTGACCGGCATCGTCGGCGGACGGCCGACGGTGTATCCGCTGATCCGGCTGTTCTCCTTCCTGATCGACAAAAGCGCCTGCACATTGCAGATCGACATCGCCGGCGAATCTCACCCGTTCGCCCTGCCCGCCCCCGCCACCCTCGACAGCCAGGATCTGCCACTGCCCCACGAAACGCCCAAACCCCAGGGCCGCGCCGATGCGAGCGTGCCGTTGGTCAAACTGGCGGTCGCGCGCTCCGGCGACAAGGGCAATCACAGCAACATTGGCGTCATGCCACGTCGTCCCGAATACCTGCCGTGGATCGCCGAAGCACTGACCCCGGCGGTGGTCGTCGACTGGATGAGCCATGTCCTCGACCCGATTCACGGTCGGGTCGAACGCTGGTATCTGCCCGGCACCCACAGCCTCAACTTCCTGCTGGAAAATGCCCTTGGTGGCGGCGGCGTGGCGAGTTTGCGCATCGACCCGCAAGGCAAGGCCTTCGCCCAACAACTACTGGAAATCCAGATCCCGGTGCCGCAGAGCATCGCCGAACAGTTCGACTAGAGGATTGGCACCATGGCGTATGAATCGATTTTCAGGGCCGATCTGTTCAGCGGCCAGACCGTCATCGTCACCGGGGGCGGCAGTGGCATCGGGCGTTGTACCGCCCACGAACTGGCAGCGCTCGGGGCCAACGTGGTGCTGGTCGGACGCAAGCCGGAAAAGCTGCAAACCGTCGCCGCTGAAATTGCCGAGGATGGCGGGCGCGCCCACTGGCAGGTCTGCGATATCCGTGACGAAGAGGCGGTGAAGGCGCTGGTCAGCGAGCTGATCCGTGAACACGGGCCGATTCACGGACTGGTCAACAATGCCGGCGGCCAGTACCCGTCGCCACTGGCCTCGATCAATCAGAAGGGTTTCGAAACCGTGCTGCGGACCAATCTGGTTGGCGGTTTCCTGATGGCTCGGGAAGTGTTCAACCAGTCGATGAGCAAACACGGCGGCAGCATCGTCAACATGCTCGCCGACATGTGGGGCGGCATGCCCGGCATGGGCCACTCCGGCGCTGCCCGTTCGGGCATGGACAACTTCACCAAGACGGCGGCGTTCGAATGGGGTTATGCCGGTGTTCGGGTGAATGCGGTGGCGCCGGGCTGGATCGCTTCCAGCGGCATGGACACTTACGAAGGCGCGTTCAAAGCCGTGATCCCGACCTTGCGCGAACACGTGCCGCTCAAGCGTATCGGCACCGAATCGGAGGTCAGCGCGGCGATCGTGTTTCTGCTCAGCCCGGCAGCCGCATTCATCAGCGGCAGCACCTTGCGCATCGATGGCGCGGCCAGCCTGGGCAGTCGCGCCTGGCCGTTGCACAAGGCGACCCACAGCGAACCCTTCAATGGTTTTCACCGGGCCTGCATGCCCGACGTTTTGAAGGACAAGGAGTAAGCCATGCCGCAGATCCAGTCCCGGCTCGACCCGCACAGCGAAGCCTTTGCCCGCAACCGCGCAGCGATGCTCGCCGCCATCGAGCAAGTCCGGCAACTCGAACAGAACCTGCTGAACAAGGCCGCCGAAGCCAAACCGAAATTCGACAAACGCGGACAATTGCTGCCCCGCGAACGCCTGAATCTGTTGCTCGACCCCGGCGCGCCATTCCTCGAACTGGCGAGCCTGGCCGGCTACAAACTGCACGACGACAAGGACGGCAGCTCGGCCGGTGGCGGCTTGATCGCCGGCATTGGTTACGTGTCCGGCGTGCGCGCCTTGATCGTGGCGAACAACAGCGCGATCAAGGGCGGGACGATTTCCCCGTCGGGCCTGAAGAAATCCCTGCGCCTGCAACAGATCGCCCAGGAAAACAAACTGCCGGTCATCACCCTCGCCGAAAGCGGCGGCGCCAACCTCAATTACGCGGCGGAAATTTTCGTCGAAGGCGCACGCAGCTTTGCCAATCAGGCGCGGATGTCGGCCATGGGTTTGCCGCAGATCACCGTAGTTCACGGTTCGGCCACCGCTGGTGGCGCCTATCAGCCGGGGTTGTCGGATTACGTGGTGGTGGTGCGCGGCAAGGCCAAGCTGTTTCTTGCCGGCCCGCCGTTGCTTAAAGCAGCGACCGGTGAAGTCGCCACCGACGAAGAACTGGGTGGCGCCGAGATGCACGCACAAGTCGCCGGCACCGCCGAATACCTGGCCGAAAACGATGCCGATGGCGTGCGTCAGGTGCGGGAAATCGTCAGCCTGCTGAACTGGAACGAGCAAATACCGTGGCTGCCCGAACCGCAATTCAAGGAGCCGCTGTATCCCATCGACGAACTGCTCGGGCTGATCCCGGACGACCCGAAAAAACCTTACGACGTGCGCGAAATCATTGCGCGGATCGCCGATGAATCGCGCTTCCTGGAGTTCAAGGGTGAGTTCGACCAGCAGACCGTTTGTGGCCACCTGAAAATTCAGGGCCGCGCCTGCGGTTTTATCGGCAACAACGGCCCGATCACGCCCAACGGCGCGAGCAAGGCGGCGCAGTTCATTCAGCTCTGCGACCAGAGCCAGACACCGCTGCTGTTTTTCCACAACACCACCGGGTTCATGGTCGGCACCGAATCGGAACAGCACGGGGTGATCAAGCACGGCTCGAAACTGATCCAGGCCGTGGCCAATGCGCGAGTGCCGAAACTGACGATCGTGGTCGGCGGCTCCTACGGCGCGGGCAACTACGCGATGTGCGGACGCGGTCTCGATCCGCGCTTCATCTTCGCCTGGCCCAACAGCCGCACCGCCGTGATGGGCGGCGCTCAGGCCGGCAAGGTGCTGCGCATCGTCACCGAAGCCAAGCAGTTGAAGGACGGCCTGGTGCCCGACCCGAAAATGCTCGACATGCTGGAGCAGGTCACCGCGCAGAAACTCGACAGCCAGTCCACCGCCCTCTACGGCAGCGCCAACCTGTGGGACGACGGGCTGATCGATCCGCGTGACACCCGCACCCTGCTCGGCTATCTGCTGGACATCTGCCACGAAGCCGACATCCGCACGTTGCAACCCAACAGCTTCGGCGTCAGCCGGTTCTGATCGCCACGGATTAAAGGAGAACAATAAAAATGATCTTCACCCCGGAACACGAAGCCCTGCGCCGCACCGTCCGCCAATTCGTCGAGCACGAGATCAACCCGCACGTCGATGAATGGGAAAAGGCCGGGCGCTTTCCGATCCACGAGATTTTCCGCAAGGCCGGCGACCTCGGTCTGCTGGGGATTTCCAAACCGGAAAAATTCGGCGGCATGGGCCTGGATTACAGCTATTCGATCGTCGCCGCCGAAGAGTTCGGCACCATCCACTGTGGCGGCATTCCAATGTCGATCGGCGTGCAGACCGACATGTGCACTCCCGCCCTCGCCCGCTTCGGTTCCGATGAATTGCGCGAAGAGTTTCTGCGCCCGGCGATCACCGGCGAGCAGGTCGGCTGCATCGGCGTCTCGGAAGTCGGTGCCGGCTCCGATGTCGCCGGGCTCAAGACCACCGCGCGCAAGGACGGCGACGACTATGTGATCAACGGCAGCAAGATGTGGATCACCAACTCGCCCAGCGCCGACTTCATCTGCCTGCTGGCCAACACCTCGGACGACAAGCCGCACGTCAACAAATCGTTGATCATGGTGCCGATGAACACGCCGGGCATCAGCCTCAGTTCACACCTCGACAAGCTCGGCATGCGCAGCTCGGAAACCGCCCAGGTGTTTTTCGACAACGTGCGCGTGCCCCAGCGCAATCGCATCGGCCACGAAGGCGCCGGGTTCATGATGCAGATGCTGCAGTTCCAGGAGGAACGTCTGTTCGGCGCGGCCAACATGATCAAAGGCCTGGAATATTGCGTCGACAGCACCATCGAGTACTGCAAGGAACGCAAGACCTTCGGCAACGCGCTGATCGACAACCAGGTGATCCACTTCCGCCTCGCCGAATTGCAGACCGAAATCGAATGTCTGCGGGCGCTGGTCTATCAGGCCACCGAGCAATACGTGAAAGGTCAGGACGTCACCCGACTGGCGTCGATGGCCAAGCTCAAGGCCGGGCGTCTCGGCCGCGAAGTCAGTGACAGTTGCCTGCAATACTGGGGCGGCATGGGCTTCATGTGGGACAACCCGGTGGCCCGTGCCTATCGCGACGTGCGACTGGTGTCGATTGGCGGCGGCGCCGACGAAATCATGCTGGGCATCATCTGCAAACTGATGGGCATCCTGCCGGGGAAAAAGAAATGAGCGCCCTGCCCGATTGCCAGACGCTGCTGCTGGAACGGCACAACGGCGTATTGCACATCACCCTCAATCGCCCGGAATGCCGCAACGCCATGAGCCTGCAAATGGTCGCCGAGCTACGCGCAATTCTGGCCGCTGTGCGCGATGACCGTAGCGTGCGCGCCTTGGTGCTCAGCGGTGCCGGCGGGCATTTCTGCGCCGGTGGCGACATCAAGGACATGGCCAACGCCCGCGCCCAGGGCAGCGATGCCTATCGCGAGCTGAACCGAGCCTTCGGGTCATTGCTGGAAGAAGCACAGCACGCGCCGCAAGTGCTGATCACCGTGTTGCAGGGCGCTGTGCTGGGGGGCGGCTTCGGGCTGGCCTGTGTCAGCGATATCGCCATCGCCGATCATCAGGCGCAGTTCGGTTTGCCGGAAACCAGTCTTGGTCTGCTGCCGGCGCAGATCGCGCCGTTTGTGGTGCAGCGCATCGGCCTGACCGAAACCCGCCGCCTGGCCCTGACCGCCGCCCGCTTCGACGGCCACCAAGCACGACGCCTGGGGCTGGTGCATTTTGTCGAGCAGGATCCACAGGCGCTCGCCGAGCGGCTGGATGAAGTGCTCGACCATGTCCTCTGCTGCGCTCCCGAAGCGAATGCCGTGACGAAAAAACTGGTGCTGGCCAGTGCCGGCCAGCCGTCAAGTGAACTGCTGGATGAAGCGGCGCAGTGGTTCAGCGAAGCGGTGACCGGTGCCGAAGGAATCGAAGGCACGATGGCGTTTGTGCAAAAGCGCAAACCGAGGTGGGCCTCTTAAAAAACATCGCGGGCAAACCCCGCGATGAGGCCCTTCCATTCACCGCCAACATTCAGGAAAAACCACCATGCCCGCCCTCCACAAGATCCTGATCGCCAACCGCGGTGAAATCGCCTGCCGCATCCAGCGCACCGCCCAGGCCCTCGGCTATCGCACGGTCGCCGTTTTCAGTGATGCCGACGCCGATGCACTGCACGTGCAGATGGCCGATCAAGCGGTGAACATCGGCCCGGCGCCGGTGCTGCAGTCCTACCTGAATATCCCGGCGATCCTCGACGCCGCCCGGCGCAGCGGTGCCGACGCCATACACCCGGGCTACGGCTTCCTTTCGGAAAATGCCGAATTCGCCCGCGCCTGCGAACAGGCCGGCCTGACCTTCATCGGCCCCAGCGTCGAAGCCATCGAACTGATGGGCAGCAAACGCCAGTCGAAAATCGCCATGCTCGCGGCCGGTGTGCCGTGCATCGCCGGCTATCAAGGTGCGGATCAGGACGACGCGACCCTGACCCGTGAAGCCGAGCGCATCGGTTACCCGCTGATGATCAAGGCCAGCGCCGGCGGTGGCGGACGCGGCATGCGGCTGGTGCACAGCGCCGAAGAGCTGCCGGCGCAATTGCGCACAGCACGCTCGGAAGCCTTGAACGGATTCGGCAGCGATGAACTGATCCTCGAACAGGCGCTGATCGAACCGCGCCATGTCGAAGTGCAGCTGTTCGGCGATCACCACGGCAATCTGATCTACCTCGGCGAGCGCGACTGCTCGATTCAGCGCCGCCACCAGAAAGTCATCGAAGAAGCGCCGTGCCCGGTGATGACCGAAGAACTGCGTCAGGCGATGGGCGAAGCGGCGCTCAAGGCCGGGCGTGCGGTGAACTATGTGGGCGCTGGCACCGTGGAATTTCTGCTCGATGCCCGAGGCCAGTTCTACTTTCTGGAAATGAATACCCGGCTGCAGGTCGAGCACCCGGTGACCGAACTGATTACCGGATTGGATCTGGTGGCGTGGCAACTGTCAGTCGCCGAAGGTCAGCCGCTGCCGCTGACCCAGGCGCAGGTGAAACTCGATGGCCACGCGATGGAAGTGCGCCTCTACGCCGAAGATCCGGCCCAGGGTTTTCTGCCGCAGACCGGGCGTGTCGAAGCCTGGGCGCCGGCGCTGGATCGCGGTGCGCGGATCGATCACGGCCTGATCGAAGGGCAGTCGATCTCACCGTTCTACGACCCGATGCTCGGCAAACTGATCGCCCACGGCGCCACCCGTGAAGAGGCGCGGCGCAAACTGTTGTGCGCAGTTCAGGACAGCGTGTTGCTGGGCGTGCAGAGCAATCAGCGGCTGCTGGCCAGCCTGTTGCAGCATCCGCAGTTCATCAGTGGGGAGTTCGGCACCGGGTTCATTGCGCAGCACTTTGCCGACCACGACTGCCTACGCGCCTGTTTGCCCAGTGCCGAAGTGCTGGCCTTGGCGGCGGCGCTGTTTTACCTGTGCGCCGCACAGCAACACCGCACCCCGTTGTCGGGATGGCGCAACAACGCCAGTGCGCCGTTGCTCTATCGCATCGGCCTCGACGCCCGCGACTGGAACGTGCAACTTCGCACCCGTTCAAATAATGCGTTTGAAGTGCAGGTCGCAGAACGTGTCATCGAACTCAGACTCGTCGAACACACTGCCGGAGCCGTGACGCTGGAGATCGATGGCCTGCGCCAGCGCCATGCCTATCGCCTGCGCGACGAGCAGCTCTGGCTGTTCACCCACCCCGGCAGCCTGCATCTGGTGGATCGAACTCATGCGGTGATCGACAGTCAGACCAGCGTCAGTTCCGGCACGTTGAAAGCCCCGATGGATGGCGCCATCATCGAAGTGCTCGTCAGCGAAGGCAGCCCGGTCAGCAAGGGCCAACTGCTGGTGGTGCTGGAGGCGATGAAAATGGAGCACCCGCTCAAGGCCGGCATCGACGGCGTGCTCAAGCGGGTGCAGGTCAAGGTCGGCGATCAGGTAAAAAATCGTCAGGTTCTGTTGCAGGTCGAGTAGTCGCCGCGCGCATCCGCAAGGTTTGACTACGCTCTGAATAATCAGGACGCGGAAATCAGGAAACCTGCGATGCCCCATTGGCTGGTCATAGATCTGGAAGCCACCACCGATGAGGGTGGCTGGCCGGTTACGGAAATGGAGATCATCGAGATCGGCGCGACCCTGGTGGATCGCGCCGGTCGCGAGCAGGATCACTTTCAGCGCTTCGTCAAACCGACGCGGCGCCCCTTGTTGACGCCGTTTTGCCGCGAACTCACGCACATCACCCAGGCCAACATCGATGCGGCGCAGCCGTTGAGCGACGTCTGGCCGGCGTTCGAGCGTTGGCTTGGCCAGCATCGGACGCGCCTTGAAGGCTGGGCCAGTTGGGGCGATTACGACCGCAAGCAGTTGCTTCAGGAATGGCAGCGGCTGCAACTCGACAGTGCCCTGAGCCGGGTGCCGCACATGAACCTCAAACAGCGCTTCGCCAAGGCCCGACGCCTCGAGCGGCCGCTGGGGCTCAATGGCGCGTTGCAACTGGCGGGCATGCAGTTCACCGGTCAGCAGCATCGAGCGCTGGAAGATGCGCGCAATACCGCCCGCTTATTGCCGTTGGTGCTGCCGCTCTAGCGCAGGTGACGGCGCCATAAGCCTTGTGCATACTGGCCGACCCTTTTTGACCCTTTTAAGCCCTTTTCAAGAGGAATCGCCCATGTTTAAAGTCAACGAGTACTTCGACGGCACCGTCAAGTCGATCGCTTTCGGCACTGCTGAAGGCCCTGCGACCATCGGCGTCATGGCCCCGGGCGAATACGAATTCGGCACCAGCCAGCGTGAAATCATGCATGTGGTCTCGGGCGCACTGACCGTCAAGCTGCCGGACAGCGCCGATTGGGAAACCTTCGCCGCGGGCAGCCAGTTCAACGTGCCAGCCAACAGCAAGTTCCAGCTGAAGGTGGCCGTCGACACCGCTTACTTGTGCGAATACCGCGGCTGAAACACCGGTTTCCTGCGCTCATGAAAAATGCCCGTGTCGAAGGACACGGGCATTTTTCGTTTCCGGCGGGTTATTCGAGGATTTCCACCGGCATGCCGACTTCAAGCCGGCCGTTGCTGTCGTTGACCAGGTTCTGGCCGAACATCGCGCCGTCGGCCTGGGCACGGGTCTTCTGCAGGGTCGCCAGTGGTTCGCGGTCTGCGCTGCGCTCACCGGTCTGCGGATCGATGGTGGTGAGAATGCATCGCGAGCAGGACTTGACCACGCGGAACTCGACCTCACCGATACGAATCCGCTTCCAGCCGTCCTCGGCGTAGGCGTCACTGCCTTCGATCACCAGATTCGGCCGGAACCGCAGCATTTCCAAAGGTCGCCCGACTTCCTGCGACAAGTGTTGCAGCGAGGCCTCGCCAATCAGCAGCAGCGGAAAGCCGTCGGCGAATGCCACTTGATCGTCGTCCTTGCCATAGCCGGCCTGCGTCGCACGGGCGCGCTCCAGCGGCACTTGCACCAGACGCGTCGGCTTGCCGATGAATTCGCTGACCCAGCGGGCCGCTTCCTCGCCGGCATCCGGTACGCGCAAGGTATCGCGCCAGATGGTTACGCCACGCAGGTCGTCGTCACCGCCGGGCAAGGCGACATCGATTGCCGAATGCCCCGCCGCGCTGAGCGTCAGGCCGCCAGTGGCATTCCATAGCGCCGACAGCTGGCTCATTTTCGCTTCGGCACGCTGGGTCAGGAACCGCCCGCTGGCCTCGTCCACCAGCATCCAGCGTCGGTCGCCCTCAAGCCCCAGTTTGTCCAGGCCGATCCTTTGCAGGACCTCGCCCTTTGCGGATTTCAACGGGTAACGATAAAGCGCGCTCAGACGCAGCATGGCCAGCTCCCTGGTGGGTCAAAAACGCCACCCTATACGAGCTTTGTCAGCGAATCAAAGGCTGACGCGGGGTCAGCCTCGAAAGGTTGATCAGGCCGGTACTTCGTCGAGCATCAGACGCTGGCGCACCACGTCGACCAGTTTGTCCGGCTGGAACTTGGAGAGGAAATTGTCGCAACCGACCTTCTTCACCATCGAATCGTTGAAACTGCCGGACAGCGAAGTGTGCAGCACCACATACAGGCCACGCAGGCGCGGGTCGTTGCGGATTTCGGTGGTCAGGCGATAGCCGTCCATCTCCGGCATTTCGGCGTCGGTGAACACCATCAGCAGTTTGTCGGTCATGTTCACCCCGGTGTCCGCCCAGGCCTTGAGCATGTTCAAGGCTTTAAGGCCGTCGCTGGCGATGTGCATCTTCACGCCCAACTGGCCGAGGGTGTCGCGCAATTGCGAGAGCGCCACGTTGGAGTCGTCCACCAGCAACACTTCGCGGCCACGGGCGCGTTCCAGCACCGGATCGTCCAGTTTGTCGCGAGAAACCTTGGCGTTGTACGGCACGATTTCGGCGAGGACCTTCTCGACGTCGATGATTTCCACCAATTGGTCGTCGACCTTGCTGATGGCGGTCAGGTAATGCTGTCGACCGGCACTGGTCGGCGGCGGCAGGATGGCTTCCCAGTTCATGTTGACGATGCGATCCACGCCACCGACGAGGAACGCCTGCACCGAACGGTTGTATTCGGTGACGATGATCGTGCTGTTCGGGCCCGGCACCAGCGGGCGCATGCCGATCGCCTGGGACAGGTCAATCACTGGCAGCGTCTGGCCACGCAGGTTGACCACACCGCAGACAAACGGGTGACGCTGGGGCATCAGGGTCAGCTTCGGCAGTTGCAGAACCTCCTGAACCTTGAACACGTTGATCGCGAACAATTGGCGTCCGGCCAGTCGAAACATGAGAATTTCCAGGCGATTCTCACCCACCAGTTGCGTGCGTTGGTCTACCGTGTCGAGAATGCCGGCCATCAATGACTCCTGGGCTTGTTCTGATGAATTCACTATTGGGGGTTATCGGCTGAATCTGGCGGATCTTGATCCCGTCACAAATCACCAACAAAATGCCACGAGCGGGCATTGATGTCACATTAACATCATGCTTTACTGGCCCGGTGAAATCATCTGCTACATTCTCTTCGGCGCGACCTCGGTTTGCGCGACAGGTTCCCGTGCCTAAGGGAATCCCCTAGTAACAATCAGGCCCAACCTGATGTTCGCGATATCCAATAGCCATTAATGTGACGCCATTCTCATTGCATGAACGGAGTCAGGCTATTGTGTGCGATCGCAGTTCAGTGGAAACACATCCTCTTGAAACCCCAGGTCCGTGCGGATGCACACCGGGGCGCGGTCTCGCGACGGTTCATGATCGTCGACACACACGGCATTCCCTCATCAGACATGACGTGGTGGAGATAAGCATGCCGAACGACCGTAGTGATTGGGCGCAGCGGTTCCCCGAATTCCTTGTCGAGGCCGAAACGCTCCTGGCCAAGTCTGAAGAATGCCTCAGCCACCTGCAGTTGATCAGCAATGACAAGGACGCCATCGACTGCATGCTCAGCACCCTCCTGAAGCTTGCGAACAAGGCCGATGCCCTGTCACTGGAGGCGGTGTCCGGATTTTCCCTGCACCTGCATGGCTTGCTCACCCAGGTACAGGATCACGTGGATTTGCATGCGCAGGCCCTGGAAGCACTGAAAGAGTGCTTCACCCTGATGGCCTGGCAACTGGAACTGGTTGACCCACGCACCGGCCAGCTTGCACTGGATGAAAGCGAACAGGCATCGCTCATAGAAGCCTTTGCCTGTCAGGTCGGACAGGCTCACTTCCAATTGCCGCTCAATGGCAAGCCGATGTCCCTCGTCACCTGGTCGGAGCACCAGGCGTAACGAGATACACCATGGGTTGTTCAGGCCCGTCAGTTCTCGCAGTCGTATGTCGCAATTGAATAGTTCATACCTGCCCGCGACCTCTTCCAATAAATAATTACGAGCGATGAATGCGGACTATCCTCTACGGATGTCAGGGTTTTCCTGTGTAAAAGAAAACTTGCGGTTGCATCGCTAATTATCGAGTCAGGTACTTCAACTTTTCCATAATGGAACCGTCGTCCAACATGGCCTGTTTCCTGACTCTTTGGACATATAGGGCAAACGCGACCAACGGTATGTTAAGTGGTATTATGCCGCCCGTTAGTTGTTTCAGTTAATGGCAATGTGACTTCAATGATCGGTCTCCAGCGAAATTGGCGCTCAATTATCGATCACTGAACCGTCTTTGAAATCAACAACCTGAATGACAGTTTTCCAGACAGAGACCGCCAGCCCTTCTGACCGGTCTGCCCGCAGCGAACATCCATTGGCTCCATCCGCTATGTACGCCAGCCTCAAGTCAATCACCACATGGCCTCCCTCCCGAGAAAATGCCCGCAGGTTCACACTCCTGTTGTGCACGGCTTCGGCCTTGGGCAGCCTGTTGTGCTATGGCTTCTCTGCGCCGTTGCCGCTCGGCCTGCTGCTGATCAACGTGGCGGCTGCCGGCTGTGTCTGGACCCAACATCGTCTGTCGCGCAAATCCATCAAGTTCCAGCCTCAGGAACTGGCCGACCGTTTGCTGGAAGTCCAGGAAAACGAGCGCCATCGCCTGAGTCGTGAACTGCATGACGATATCGGCCAGCTGCTGACCGCCGCCAAGCTGCAAAGCGAATGGCTCAAGCGCCGCCTGCCCGCAGATATGCAGGAACACTGCTCGGCCCTTTG